>NZ_JBVJYZ010000048.1:0-1008 GCF_055600045.1 Streptomyces sp. NPDC038280 | reverse complement strand
CTAGGACTTGTCCGGTCGATCATGTGACTACTTCGTGTCCAGGTCGTTGATGTGGACATGGGGCGGGGTGATCTGAGTGATGCTGAGTGGGAACGGCTGCGGCCGTTCCTGCCGGTCAGCAACAGGCGTTGTGGCAGGTGGCGTGATCACCGGCAGGTGATCGACGGGATTCTGCACCGGGTCCGGACCGGCGTTCAGTGGCGTGACCTGCCCGAACGGTTCGGCCCGTGGAAGACCGTCTACGAACGGCACCGACTGTGGTCGGGTGACGGGACCTGGGAACGTCTGCTCCAGCAGGTCCAGGCCGCCGCCGAGGTGGCGGGTGAGATCGATTGGGACATCTCGGTCGACTCCACCATCGTGCGGGCTCATCAGCACGCGGCCGGCGCCCGCACCGACCCGCCGCCGGCACCCGCCTCAAAGGGGGACGAAGTTCCAGAACACCAGGGCGAAACCGCGTGGCAGAGCCTGCGCGCCCGCCTGGTGGAGGTGGTGCGGGAGGTGAGGGCCTGGGCCGCTCGCGCGGCGGGTTCACCACCAAACTCCACCTGAGCGCGGACGGCTGCTGCCGCCCGCTGTCCCTGATCGTCACCCCAGGCCAGCGGGCCGACTGCACTCAGTTCAAACCGGTGCTCGAGAAGATCCGTGTCCCGAAGTCCGCCCCGGGCAGGCCCCGGAAGAAGCCGGACAGTGTCGCGGCCGACAAGGCCTACAGCAACGGCCCCTGCCGCGAGTACCTGCGACGCCGGGGCATCCGGCACACGATCCCGGAGAAGACCGACAGTCAGGCCGCCCGCCTGCGCAAAGGCTCACGCGGCGGACGGCCACCCGGCTTCGACGAAGAGCGGTACAAGAAACGCAACACCGTCGAGCGGGCCATCAACCGACTGAAGCAGCACCGGGCGGTGGCCACTCGCTACGACAAGCGCCGTTACGTCTACCTCGGCACCGCAACTGCCGCAGCCCTCACCATCTGGCTCCGAACGTGATCGACCGGACAAGTCCTAG
>NZ_JBVJYZ010000047.1:0-1644 GCF_055600045.1 Streptomyces sp. NPDC038280 | reverse complement strand
TCGGTGGGCGCCGTTCAGGTCGAGGTGCCGGAGAACCTGATCCCGGCCGACGCGACCGAGATCACCCCGGAAATGCTGCCGCTCGTCGACCTCACGGCCGAGGAGCTGGGGCGCGTCCTCGCCAGCGTTGACGGCGGTGCGGCCAACGTCGCCGACATCTACCCGCTCGCCCCCCTCCAGGAAGGCCTGCTCTTCCACCACCTCCTCGCCGAGGGCGGCGAGGACACGTATGTCATGCCGACGGTGGTGAAGTTCGACTCCCGCGAGCTGTTCGACGCCTTCGTTGACGCCCTGCAGCGCGTGGTGGAGCGGCACGACATCTACCGAACGTCGATCGTGTGGGACGGCCTGCGCGAACCGGTCCAGGTCGTCAGACGGCACGCCACCCTGCCCGTGGAGGAAGTGTTCCTGAACGCCCACGGCGGCGACCCGGTCACGCAGTTGCTCACGGCCGGTGGCGGGTCGATGGACCTGGGCCGGGCCCCTCTGATCCGGGTACACGTGGCCCGCGTCCCGGGCGCGGACGAGTGGCTGGCGCTGGTCCGGATCCACCACATGGTGCAGGATCACACGGCGCTGGAGGTCATGAACGGCGAGGTCAACGCGTTCCTTGCCGGGCGCGAAGAGTCGCTGGCGGAGCCGCTGCCGTTCCGCACCTTCGTCGTCCAGGCGCGGGCCGGGGCAGGCGAGGGCGAGCACGAGAGGTACTTCGCCGACCTGCTCGGCGACGTCACCGAGCCGACGGCACCGTTCGGCCTGGTCGACGTGCGCGGCGACGGCACCGGCATGACGCGAGCCAGGGTTCCCTTCGGGGACGAGTTGCACGCGCGTCTGTTGGACGTCTCGCGTCAACTCGGCTCCAGCCCAGCGACGTTGCTGCACGTGGCGTGGGCTCGTGTTCTCGCGGCGGTCAGCGGGCGCGAGGACGTGGTCTTCGGCACCGTCCTGTTCGGCCGCATGAACGCCGGCTCTGGGTCCGACCGCGTGCCAGGCCCCTTCCTCAACACGCTGCCGGTCCGGGTCCGCACAGAGGAACTCGGCGTCCTTACCGCCGTGTCCGCGATGCGCGGTCAACTGGCGGAACTCCTGGAGCACGAGCACGCGCCGCTCACGGTGGCGCAGCAGGCCAGCGGGGTGACGGGTGACACTCCGCTGTTCACCTCGCTGTTCAACTACCGCCACAACAGCAGCGGCGGTGCGGGGGAGCGCGCCGGCGAGGGCCCGGATGGCCGCGACGATCGATTGGACGGAATCAGGAGGGTCTTCTTCGAGGAGCGCACCAACTACCCGCTGATGGCTTCGGTCGACGACAACGGCGACCGGATTTCGCTGGCCGTCCACGCGGTGGCGCCGATCGACCCGGAGACGGTGGGCATCTTCATGCGTACCACTGCGGAGAACCTGGTGTCCGCGCTCGAAATGGCCTTGGCGAGCGGCCTCGACGTGCCGCTGAGTGGGGTGCAGGTGCTGGACGGGCCCGAGCGCCGGCGGATGCTGGTGGAGTGGAACGCTCCGGTGGCGGAGGTCCCTGAGTGGACGCTTCCGGAGTTGTTTGAGGCGCAGGTGGTGCGGGCGCCGGGGGCGGTGGCGGTTGTCGCGAACGGTGTTGAGGTGTCGTATGCCGTTTTGGATGGTCGTGCGAAT
>NZ_JBVJYZ010000045.1:0-1973 GCF_055600045.1 Streptomyces sp. NPDC038280 | reverse complement strand
CGTCCAACTCGGCATACGAAACCCCGGCACCCTCCGCGACGATCGCCACCGCATCCGGCCTCCGAGCCACCTGCCCCTCAAACAACTCATGCACCCTGGTCGCTTCGGCAGCGGTCGCCGTCGCATTCCACTCCACCAACACCCGACGGCGCTCGACCTCGCCCAGGGTCGGGACGGCGCTCAAGCGGATCCGCGGGGCGCCGGCCAGCAGGGTGAGCACCCGCACCCAGGACTCGGCGATCCGCTCGGCCCACTCCGGGTCGAACAGGTCCGCGGCGACCGTCACCGAGCCGCGCAGACCGCCCGGAGCACCTTCGGCGTCGTACGTCTCCCCCACCATCACATCGAGGTCGAACTTCGCCGCACGAGTACCGGTGGACATACTCCCGGACCACACGACGGGCGTGGCCAAGGCGTCCAGACCGGCGCTGACGGTGTTCTGCTTCGTCAGGACGACCTGGAAGAGCGGGTGGCGAGCCATGGAGCGGGCCGGAGCCAGCTCCTCCACCAGCCGCTCGAAGGGAACGTCCTGGTGGGCGAAGCCCGACAGACCCGCTTCCCGCACCCGGGCGAGGAGTTCGGTGAAGACCGGGTCACCCGCGAGGTCCACGCGCAGCACCTGCGTGTTGACGAAGCAGCCGATCAGGTCGTCGAGGGCGTCGTCGCCGCGGCCCGCGTGCGCGGAGCCGATCGGGATGTCGGTCCCCGCGCCCAGCTTCGACAGCAGAGTGGCCAGGGCGGCCTGGAGGACCATGAAGACGGTCACACCCTCGGCACGGGCGAGTTCCGCGAGGCCTGCGTGCACCTCGGCCGGGACGTCGAGAGGAGCGCTGTGCCCCACGTGGGACGCCACCGCCGGGCGCGGCCGGTCGAAGGGCAGATCCAGCTCCTCCGGCGAGCCTGCCAATTCAGTTCGCCAGTAATCAAGTTGGCGGGCGCTCACGCTGCTGGGGTCCTTCTCGTCACCGAGCAGCTCGCGCTGCCACAGCGCGTAGTCCGCGTACTGGACCGGCAGCGGCTCCCACTCGGGCACCCGGCCCTCGCGCCGAGCCGCATAGGCCGTCGCGAAGTCCCGGGCAAGCGGCGCGCGCGACCAGCCGTCGCTGGCGATGTGGTGGACCAGAACGACAAGCACCCGCTCGCGGTCGTCGGCCCCGCCCCCAGCGGCCTCGACCGGCTCACCCGCCTCGAACAGTGTCGCTCGGATGGGCACTTCGGCGGAGAGGTCGAAGGCGTACCGCGCAGCCTCGGTGACCGCGTCCTCCAGGCCGGCCGGGGCGACCCGGACCACGTCCAGCCCCCAGTCCAGCTCATCGAGCCCGATGACCTGCTGGTACGGCTCCCCGTCGGCGACCCGGAAGACAGTACGCAGGACCTCGTGGCGGCCGATGATGTCACGTAGGGCCTCGTTCAGCGTGCCCTGGTCGACCTCGCCCGTCAGGCGGACGGCTATCGGGCTGTTGTAGGTGGCACTGGCTCCCTCCAACTGGCTGAGGAACCACAGTCGTTGCTGGGCGAAGGACAGGGGGAGTCGCTCCGGGCGCTCGCCCGCCGTCAACGCCAACCGCGCCTGACCGGCGCCGAGCAGGACGGCCGCGAGACCCGCCACGGTCGGCGTCTCGAACAGGGCCCGCAGCGGCATCTCGACACCAAGGACCGAACGCACCCGGCTGATCAGACGAACAGCAAGCAGAGAATGCCCGCCGAGCTCGAAGAAGTCATCATCCACACCAACGCTGTCGAGACCCAACACTTGCGCGAGCACCCCACACAGCAGCTCCTCCTGGAGCGTCGCCGGGCCGCGCCCCGTACCCGCCGCGTACTCGGGTGCGGGCAGCGCCCGCCGGTCCAGCTTGCCGTTGGAGTTCAACGGCAAGCTCTCCAGGACCACGATGGCGGACGGGATCATGTACGACGGCAGCCGGTCCTTCGCAAACTCCTGAATACGTGCAGGCAGTGCGGCCGCCTCAACT
>NZ_JBVJYZ010000044.1:0-2089 GCF_055600045.1 Streptomyces sp. NPDC038280 | reverse complement strand
GATGCTCAACCACCACACCCTTCGGACGCCCCGTCGAACCCGACGTATAAATCACATACGCCGGAGACTCAGACCGAATCACCACACCCAGCGAACCACTGTCAAACTCCGCTATCGCCACCACAGTCGACGCATCATCCAGAACCAGCACGGACGCGCCGAACTCCGACAGAGCCGCTACGGTCTCCTGCGAAGCAATAACCAGCACCGGAGCCGCGTCATCAAGCATGTAGGCGATCCGGTCAGCCGGATACTCCGGGTCGATCGGCAGATACGCACCCCCGGCCTTCAGCACCGCAAGCAGTGCCACCACCGTCTCGACACCACGCCCCAGACACACCCCCACCAACGACTCGGGGCCCACACCCCGCTCCACCAGCAAACGCGCCAACCGATTCGCACGACCATCCAAAACGCCGTACGACACCTCAACACCGTTCGCGACAACCGCCACAGCCCCCGGCGCCCGCACCACCTGCGCCTCAAACAGACCCACCACCGTCGCGTCCCCGACTGTCTCCACCACCGGGCCGTTCCACTCCACCAGCATCCGCCGGCGCTCGGGCCCGTCCAGCACCTGCACCCCACTCAGCCGCGTCCCCGGATCGGTGACCAGCACCTCAATCACCTGGGCCCATCGGGCCACGAGCCGCTCGGCCGTAACCTCATCGAACAGGTCCGCCGAGGCGACCACGGAACCGCGCAGCCCCGCCGGGGCACCGGTCTCGTCGAAGACCTCGGTGACCGAAGCATCCAGGTCGAACTTCGCCGCCGACTCGCCGGTCCCTACGCCACCGGCTTGCACTCCTTGCAGGTCGAGGATGGCCTCGCCGGTGTTCTGTACCTTCAGCATCACCTGAAACAGCGGATGCCGGGCCAGCGACCGGGCCGGCGCCAGCTCCTCCACGAGCCGTTCGAACGGCACATCCTGGTGTGCGAACGCGGACAGACTCGTCTCCCGTACACGACCGAGGACCTCTCGGAACGTCGGATCGCCGGCCAGGTCCGTACGCAGCACCAGGGTGTTGACGAAGAACCCGACCAGGTCGTCCAGCGCCTCATCCGTGCGGCCCGCCACGGGGGCGCCGATCGGGATGTCCGTCCCGGCGCCCAGCTTCGACAGCAGCATCGCCAGCGCCGCCTGCAACACCATGAACGGGGTCACGCCCTCGGCGCGCGCCACCTCCACAAGGCGGGCATGTACCTCCGCCGGAACGACGAGCGGGACGTTGTGCCCCAGATGCGAGGGCACCACCGGCCGCACACGGTCGGCCGGCAGCTCCAGCTCCTCCGGGACACCGTCCAACGCCGCGCGCCAGTACGTGACCTGACGAGCAATGACACTCTGACCGTCGCGCTCGTCGCCCAGTAGGTCCCGCTGCCACAGCGCGTAGTCCGCGTACTGCACCGGCAGCGGCTCCCACTCCGGCGCCTTGCCCTCGCACCGCGCCGCGTACGCCACCGACAGATCACGCGCCAGTGGACGCTTGGACCACCCGTCGCTCGCGATGTGGTGCATGACCACGACGAGCACCTGATCGTCGGCACCCGTTCTGATCAGGCAGGCCTGGAAAGGTACTTCGACCGCGAGGTCGAAGGCGTGCTCCGACGCCGCCACCACCGCGCCGTCCAGCTCCGCCGGGGCCACCTCGACCAGCGGCAGGTGCCAGTCCAGCTCGTCGATGCCGACGATCCGCTGGTACGGCTCGCCATCGGCGACCTCGAAGACCGTACGCAGCACCTCATGCCGCGCGAGCACGTCCCGCAGCGCCGCTTCCAGGGCGTCCCGGTCCACGTCACCCGCAAGACGCAGCGCCACTGGAACGTTGTAGGTGGAGCTCGGGCCCTCCAACTGCCCGATGAACCAGAGCCGCCTCTGCGCGTACGAGAGCGGGATCCGCTCCGGGCGTTCCCTGGCGGTCAACGCCGTACGTGCCGCGCGGGCACCGGCAAGACGGTCCGCCAGGCCCGCCACCGTCGGCTCCTCGAACAGTTCCCGGATCTCGACCTCGACGCCCAGAACCGCACGAATACGGCTGACCAGGCGCACCGCGAGCAGCGAGTGGCCGCCCAGATCGAAGAAGTCGTC
>NZ_JBVJYZ010000043.1:0-2230 GCF_055600045.1 Streptomyces sp. NPDC038280 | reverse complement strand
TTTGTGGCCAGTCCCTTCGTCCCTGGTCGGCGGATGTATCGCACTGGTGATGTGGTGCGCTGGAACGCGGACGGGCAGCTCGAATACCTCGGGCGTGCGGACGAGCAGGTCAAGATCCGTGGCTTCCGTATCGAGCCCGGTGAGGTGCAGGCCGTCGTGGCCGCGCACCCGCAGGTGGCCCAGGCCGCGGTGATCGCCCGCGAGGACGTGCCCGGGGACACCCGGCTCGTCGCCTACTTCGTCCCGACCGAGCCCCATGGCAGTCGACTTGAGGAATCCGTACGGGCGTTCGCCGCCGAGCGGCTCCCCTCCTACATGGTCCCCTCGGCCGTCGTCACCCTCGACGCCCTGCCCCTGTCGGTGAACGGCAAGCTCGACCGCAAGGCGCTTCCGGCCCCCGACTTCGGCGTCCTGACAGGTGCCGGGCGCGGCCCGGCCAACGTGCGCGAGGAAATCCTGTGCGCGGCCTTCGCCGAGGTCCTGGGCCTGGAGAGCGTCGGGGTCGACGACGACTTCTTCCGGCTCGGCGGCCACTCCCTCCTCGCCGTGCGCCTGGTCGAGATTCTGCGCACCCAGGGCGTCTCGGTGTCGATGCGGGCCCTGTTCGACGCTCCAACCCCGGCCGGGGTCGCGCTGTCCGTGGGAGCCGAGCAGGTCGACGTGCCGGACAACCGGATTCCGGCCGACGCGACCGCGCTCACTCCGGAGATGCTGCCGCTGGTCGACCTGACCGCCGACGAGGTGGAGCGGATCGTCGCCACCGTCGAGGGCGGTGCCGCCAACGTCGCCGACGTCTACCCGCTGGCCCCGCTCCAGGAGGGCCTGCTCTTCCACCATCTGGTGGCCGAGGGCGGCGACGACGCCTACGTCATGCCGGCGGTCTTCGAGTTCGACTGCCGTGAGCGGGTCGACGCCTTCGCGTGCGCCCTGCAACGGGTGGTGGACCGGCACGACATCTTCCGTACGTCCCTGGCGTGGGAGGGCCTGCACGAACCGGTCCAGGTCGTGTGGCGCCGCGCCGCACTGCCCGTCACCGACCTCGCCCTCGCCCCGGACAGCGCCGACCCGGTGGCCGAATTGGTCGCCGCCGGCGGTTCCTCGATGGACCTGAGCCGTGCCCCGCTGCTCGACCTGCACGTCGCGGCAGACCCCGGCGGCGACCGCTGGCTCGTGCTGCTGCGGATGCACCACACGGTTCGCGACCACACCGCGCTCCAGGTCGTCCTCGACGAGGTGCAGGCGATCCTGGCCGGTCGGGGCGCCGAACTGCCCGAGCCGCTGCCGTTCCGCAACTTCGTCGCCCAGGCGCACGGCACGGTGGACCGGGCCGAGCACGAGCGGTACTTCACCGAGCTCCTCGGCGACGTCACCGAGCCCACAGCGCCGTACGGGATGGCGGACGTGCGCGGCGACGGCTCGGATGCCGTCCTCGAACTGCTGCCCCTCGCCCAAGAGCTGACCCTACGGCTCCGCAGTGCCGCACGCCGCGCGGGCGTCAGCACGGCGACCGTCCTCCACGTCGCCTGGGCGCGCGTCCTCGCCACCGTCAGCGGCCGGGACGACGTGGTCTTCGGCACGGTCCTGCTCGGCCGCATGAACGCCGGCACGGGCGCAGATCGCGTGCCCGGGCCATTCATGAACATGCTGCCCGTCCGTGTGCGGACGGAGGAAGTGGGCGCGCTGGCGGCGGTGTCCGCGATGCGCGGTCAGCTCGCCCGGCTCCTGGAGCACGAGCACGCGCCCCTCGCCGTGGCGCAGCGCGCCGGCGGAGTCACCGGCGACACCCCGCTGTTCACCTCCTTCCTCAACTACCGACACAACGTCGGCCAGGACGCCGAGACGAGCTGGGACGCGGCGATGGCGGGAACACGGCTGCTGTTCGCGCGCGAGCTCTCCAACTACCCGCTCGCGCTCCTCGTCGATGACAACGGGGACAAGATCGGCCTCTCCGTGGACGCGATCGCTCCCATCGACTCCGCTGCCGTGGCCGTCCTGGCCCGCACGGCCCTGGAACATCTCGTCGCCGCGCTGGAGTCCGCGCTGGACGGCGGACCGGACCTGCCGCTGAGCGCGGTTCGGGTTCTCGGCGAGGACGAGCGCCACCAGGTCCTCGTCGACTGGAACGACACCGACGCCGATCTGGTGCCAGCTACGTTGCCGGAGCTCTTTGAGGCGCAGGTGGCGCGGACGCCGGATGCGGTGGCGGTCGTCTTCGAGGGCGAGACCGTCT
>NZ_JBVJYZ010000042.1:0-3195 GCF_055600045.1 Streptomyces sp. NPDC038280 | reverse complement strand
AACACAGTGGACGCGAGCAACTGAGGACAAGCCCTCGGCCTATTAGTACCAGTCAGCTTCACCCGTTACCGGGCTTCCACATCTGGCCTATCAACCCAGTCGTCTACTGGGAGCCTTACCCTCTCAAGGAGGTGGGAATACTCATCTTGAAGCAGGCTTCCCGCTTAGATGCTTTCAGCGGTTATCCCTCCCGAACGTAGCCAACCAGCCATGCCCTTGGCAGGACAACTGGCACACCAGAGGTTCGTCCGTCCCGGTCCTCTCGTACTAGGGACAGCCCTTCTCAATATTCCTACGCGCACAGCGGATAGGGACCGAACTGTCTCACGACGTTCTAAACCCAGCTCGCGTACCGCTTTAATGGGCGAACAGCCCAACCCTTGGGACCGACTCCAGCCCCAGGATGCGACGAGCCGACATCGAGGTGCCAAACCATCCCGTCGATATGGACTCTTGGGGAAGATCAGCCTGTTATCCCCGGGGTACCTTTTATCCGTTGAGCGACGGCGCTTCCACAAGCCACCGCCGGATCACTAGTCCCGACTTTCGTCCCTGCTCGACCCGTCGGTCTCACAGTCAAGCTCCCTTGTGCACTTACACTCAACACCTGATTACCAACCAGGCTGAGGGAACCTTTGGGCGCCTCCGTTACCCTTTGGGAGGCAACCGCCCCAGTTAAACTACCCATCAGACACTGTCCCTGATCCGGATCACGGACCCAGGTTAGACATCCAGCACGACCAGAGTGGTATTTCAACGGCGACTCCACAACCACTGGCGTGGCTGCTTCAAAGTCTCCCACCTATCCTACACAAGCCGAACCGAACACCAATATCAAACTGTAGTAAAGGTCCCGGGGTCTTTCCGTCCTGCTGCGCGAAACGAGCATCTTTACTCGTAGTGCAATTTCACCGGGCCTATGGTTGAGACAGTCGAGAAGTCGTTACGCCATTCGTGCAGGTCGGAACTTACCCGACAAGGAATTTCGCTACCTTAGGATGGTTATAGTTACCACCGCCGTTTACTGGCGCTTAAGTTCTCAGCTTCGCCCTGTCGAAACAGAGCTAACCGGTCCCCTTAACGTTCCAGCACCGGGCAGGCGTCAGTCCGTATACATCGCCTTACGGCTTCGCACGGACCTGTGTTTTTAGTAAACAGTCGCTTCTCGCTGGTCTCTGCGGCCACCCCCAGCTCACGGAGTAAATCCGATCACCAGTGATGGCCCCCCTTCTCCCGAAGTTACGGGGGCATTTTGCCGAGTTCCTTAACCATAGTTCACCCGAACGCCTCGGTATTCTCTACCTGACCACCTGAGTCGGTTTAGGGTACGGGCCGCCATGAAACTCGCTAGAGGCTTTTCTCGACAGCATAGGATCATCCACTTCACCACAATCGGCTCGGCATCAGGTCTCAGCCTCAATGTGTGACGGATTTGCCTATCACACGGCCTACACCCTTACCCCGGGACAACCACCGCCCGGGCTGGACTACCTTCCTGCGTCACCCCATCGCTTACCTACTACCACCTTGGACCGGCGGCTCCACCACTCCCCTTTGCCCGAAGGCTCCGGGGCGGCTTCACGGCCTTAGCATTAATGGGCTCGATATTGGGCGTTTCAAAGCGGGTACCGGAATATCAACCGGTTGTCCATCGACTACGCCTGTCGGCCTCGCCTTAGGTCCCGACTTACCCTGGGCAGATCAGCTTGACCCAGGAACCCTTAGTCAATCGGCGCACACGTTTCTCACGTGTGTATCGCTACTCATGCCTGCATTCTCACTCGTGAACCGTCCACAACTCGCTTCCGCGGCTGCTTCACCCGGCACACGACGCTCCCCTACCCATCCCAGCGGGCGTTGGCCCTCATGCTGGAATGACACGACTTCGGCGGTACGCTTGAGCCCCGCTACATTGTCGGCGCGGAATCACTTGACCAGTGAGCTATTACGCACTCTTTCAAGGGTGGCTGCTTCTAAGCCAACCTCCTGGTTGTCTCTGCGACTCCACATCCTTTCCCACTTAGCGTACGCTTAGGGGCCTTAGTCGATGCTCTGGGCTGTTTCCCTCTCGACCATGGAGCTTATCCCCCACAGTCTCACTGCCGTGCTCTCACTTACCGGCATTCGGAGTTTGGCTAAGGTCAGTAACCCGGTAGGGCCCATCGCCTATCCAGTGCTCTACCTCCGGCAAGAAACACACGACGCTGCACCTAAATGCATTTCGGGGAGAACCAGCTATCACGGAGTTTGATTGGCCTTTCACCCCTAACCACAGGTCATCCCCCAGGTTTTCAACCCTGGTGGGTTCGGTCCTCCACGAAGTCTTACCTCCGCTTCAACCTGCCCATGGCTAGATCACTCCGCTTCGGGTCTTGAGCGCGCTACTGAATCGCCCTATTCGGACTCGCTTTCGCTACGGCTTCCCCACACGGGTTAACCTCGCAACACACCGCAAACTCGCAGGCTCATTCTTCAAAAGGCACGCAGTCACGACGCATTGAGTAAACTCAATGCGCGACGCTCCCACGGCTTGTAGGCACACGGTTTCAGGTACTATTTCACTCCGCTCCCGCGGTACTTTTCACCATTCCCTCACGGTACTATCCGCTATCGGTCACCAGGGAATATTTAGGCTTAGCGGGTGGTCCCGCCAGATTCACACGGGATTTCTCGGGCCCCGTGCTACTTGGGTGTCTCTTAAACGAGCCGTTGATGTTTCAGCTACGGGGGTCTTACCCTCTACGCCGGACCTTTCGCATGTCCTTCGCCTACATCAACGGTTTCTGACTCGTCTCATCGCCGGCAGACGATGAAAAAGAGATCCCACAACCCCGCATGCGCAACCCCTGCCGGGTATCACACGCATACGGTTTGGCCTCATCCGGTTTCGCTCGCCACTACTCCCGGAATCACGGTTGTTTTCTCTTCCTGAGGGTACTGAGATGTTTCACTTCCCCTCGTTCCCTCCACATACCCTATGTGTTCAGGTATGGGTGACAGCCCATGACGACTGCCGGGTTTCCCCATTCGGAAACCCCCGGATCAAAGCCTGGTTGACGGCTCCCCGGGGACTATCGTGGCCTCCCACGTCCTTCATCGGTTCCTGGTGCCAAGGCATCCACCGTGCGCCCTTAAAAACTTGGCCACAGATGCTCGCGTCCACTGTGCAGTTCTCAAGCAACGACCAGCCACCCA
>NZ_JBVJYZ010000041.1:0-3341 GCF_055600045.1 Streptomyces sp. NPDC038280 | reverse complement strand
ATCAGCACATCGGTCGCCCGGTTGATGCCATCGATCAACGAATGCCGACACCCGTACTTGTTGTCGAACTTCGACTTCGTCACCGCGTCGTTCACATTGATCGCCGGGAACAGCAGCGAACCGTCACGATGCATCTCGTACAGGCGGTGCACACCCGTCGTCGTCTCCTCCGTCACCCCACGGATCTCAGACGCGAGCTGAGTCCAGTCGAGGCCGCTGTCCCTCAGCAGCTCGAGCACCACACGCAGTTCGTCGTTGTCCGCCGTGGAGGGATCCGGGACCGCGCCCGCCTTCTGGTATTCCACACCCTTGTGGACGAGGAGCGTGGCGTCACCGCCGTCGTCCAGGATCATGTTGGGTCCGGCCGCGTCCGGCCACGTCAGGGCCTGCTCGGTGCACCACCAGTACTCCTCCAGGGTCTCGCCCTTCCAGGCGAAGACCGGAATCCCGGCGGCGGCGATCGCGGCGGCCGCGTGGTCCTGGGTCGAGAAGATGTTGCACGACACCCAGCGGACCCGCGCGCCGAGCGCGACCAGGGTCTCGATGAGGACGGCCGTCTGCACGGTCATGTGCAGCGAACCGGTGATCCGGGCGCCGGCCAGCGGCTGCTCGCGGGCGAACTCGCGCCGGATCGACATCAGGCCGGGCATCTCGTGCTCGGCGAGGGTGATCTCCTTGCGGCCGAACTCGGCCAGGGACAGGTCGGCGACCTTGAAGTCCGTGAATTCAGCGGACACTGAGGCTCCTTGAGGTCTGAATGGTGCGGTGGATTTCGAGGGCTGCCGTGGAGGTGTTGAGCGTGATGTAGTGCAGGCCGGGAGCGCCCTCGTCGAGCAGCCGCAGCCCCATCGCGGTCGCGTGCTCCACACCGATCCGGTAGGCGGTGTCCGGCTCGTCCCGGGCCGACTCCAGCCGGTGCGCCAGGTCCTCGGGGAACGCGGCGTCGCTCAGCTCCGCGAAGCGGCGGATCTGCCGTACGTCGGTGGCGGGCATGATCTCCGGGATGATCGGGGTGTCGCAGCCGGCGGCCGCCACCCGGTCCCACAGCCGCAGATAGTCCTCCGGGTCGAAGAACATCTGGGTGATGGCGTAGTCGGCGCCCGCCCGGCACTTGGCGACGAAGTGACGCAGGTCGGTGTCCGCGTCCGGGGACCGGGGGTGCCCTTCGGGGAAGGCGGCGACGCCGATCCTGAAGTCGCCGAGCGAGCGGACGAGCGCGACCAGCTCGTGGGCGTACGTGAAGCCCCGCGGATGGGGCGTCCAGGGACCGCGCGGGTCACCGGGAGGGTCGCCGCGCAGGACGAGGACGTCCCGGATGCCGGCGTCCGCGTACGCCCCCACGATTGCGCGGAGTTGGGCGACAGAGTGTCCGACCGCGGTGAGGTGCGCGACCGGCCGCAGCGTCGTCTCGGCGGCGATGCGCCGGGTGACGTCGACGGTTCGGTCCCGGGACGAGCCACCCGCGCCGTACGTCACGGAGACGAAGTCCGGCGCGAGCGCCTCGACCCGGCGGATCGCGTCCCACAGGGTCCGCTCGCCCTTCTCGCTCTTCGGCGGGAAGAACTCGAAGGAGAACGTGGGGGCTCCCGTGGGTTTCGCCCCGTCGGCGGGGCTCATCCGCGCCCTCCCGCGTTGAAGTAGCTCGCCTCGGGGTGGTGGATGACGATCGCGTCGGTGGACTGCTCGGGGTGCAGCTGGAACTCCTCGGAGAGGTGCACACCGATCCGCTCCGGCCGCAGCAGCTCCGCGATCTTGGCGCGGTCCTCCAGGTCGGGACAGGCGGGGTACCCCAGCGAGTAACGGCACCCCTGGTACTCGGTGCGCAGCATCCCGTCGAGGGCGGCCGGGTCGGCCGCCGAGATTCCCAGTTCGGCGCGGACGCGCGCGTGCCAGTACTCCGCCAGCGCCTCGGCCAACTGCACGGACAGGCCGTGCAGTTCCAGATAGTCGCGGTAGGCGTCCGCCTCGAAGAGCTTGGCCGTGGCCTCGCCGATACGGGAGCCGACGGTGACGACCTGAAGTCCGACGACATCGGTCTCGCCGGACTCCTCCGGGCGGAAGAAGTCGGCGAGGCAGAGGCGGCGGCCGCGCCGCTGGCGCGGGAAGGTGAAGCGGGTGCGCTCGCCGCCGTCCTCGTCGAGGACGATCAGGTCGTCGCCCTTGGAGACACAGGGGAAGTAGCCGTACACGACGGCCGCTTCGAGGAGCTGCGAGGTGTGCAGCCGGTCCAGCCAGCCACGCAGCCGGGGCCGGCCCTCCGTCTCGATCGTCCCGGCGTCCTTGAGCCCCCACTGGCCCTTGAACAGGGCGCCCTCGTCGAGCCAGCTCGCGTACTCCTTGAGCTGGATGCCCTTGACGACCCGGGTCCCGAGGAACGGCGGTTCCGGTACGGGGGTGTCGACGGCCACGTCGGAGCGGCCGCCCTCGTCCGGCTCGGTCACTTCCAAGGGGGCCGTTCGCCGGGGCACGCGGCGCTGCTTGAGCTCGGGCAGTGCGGCTCCCGGGACACCGCGCTTGACGGCGACGAGCGCGTCCATCAGGCGCAGGCCCTCGAAGGCGTCGCGGGCGTAGCGGACCTCGCCCTCGTAGATCTCGTGCAGGTCCTGCTCGACGTACGCCCTGGTCAGCGCGGCGCCACCGAGGATCACCGGGTAGCGGGAGGCCAGAGAGCGGGCGTTCAACTCCTGAAGGTTCTCCTTCATGATGACCGTGGATTTCACCAGCAGTCCCGACATGCCGATGACGTCGGCGCGGTGCTCCTCGGCGGCCTCCAGGATCGCGGAGACGGGCTGCTTGATCCCGATGTTGACGACGTTGTAGCCGTTGTTGGACAGGATGATGTCGACGAGGTTCTTGCCGATGTCGTGGACGTCGCCGCGGACCGTGGCGAGCACGATCGTGCCCTTGCCGTCCTCGCCCTCGACCTTCTCCATATGCGGTTCGAGGTGGGCGACCGCGGTCTTCATGACCTCCGCGGACTGGAGGACGAAGGGGAGCTGCATCCGGCCGGAGCCGAAGAGCTCGCCGACCGTCTTCATGCCGTCGAGAAGCGTCTCGTTGACGATCTCCAGCGCGGGACGCCCGGCCAGCGCGGCGTCCAGATCCGCCTCCAGACCGTTCTTCTCGCCATCGATGATCCGGCGCTTGAGGCGCTCGTCCAGCGGCAGAGCGAGCAGCTCCTCCGCCTTGCCGGCCTTCATGGAGGTGATGTTCACGCCGTCGAAGAGTTCGAGGAACCGTTGCAGCGGGTCGTAGCCCTCGGCGCGGCGGTCGTGGATCAGGTCGAGCGCGACCTTGACCTGCTCCTCGTCCAGGCGCGCGATCGGCAGGATCTTCGAGGC
>NZ_JBVJYZ010000040.1:0-3501 GCF_055600045.1 Streptomyces sp. NPDC038280 | reverse complement strand
TTCGTGCCGTCGATGCTGGAGGCTTTTCTTGCTGAGGAGTCGGCGGCCGGGTGTGGTGGGCTGCGCCGGGTGGTTTGTTCGGGTGAGGCTCTGTCTTCTGCGGCGCAGGAGCGGTTCTTCGCTGTGTTGCCGGGGGTGGGGCTGCACAATCTGTATGGGCCGACGGAGGCGTCCGTCGATGTCACCGCCTGGGAGTGCGTGCCGGGTCATACGGGTGGCTCGGTTCCGATAGGCACGCCGATCGCCAACACGCGTACTTACGTTCTTGATTCGGCGCTGAATCCGGTGCCGGTGGGTGTGGGGGGAGAGCTCTACCTCGCGGGTGTGCAGCTTGCTCGTGGTTATGTGGGGCGGGTGGGCCTGACGGCTGAGCGGTTTGTGGCCAGTCCCTTCGTCCCTGGTCGGCGGATGTATCGCACTGGTGATGTGGTGCGCTGGAACGCGGACGGGCAGCTCGAATACCTCGGGCGCGCGGACGAGCAGGTCAAGATCCGTGGCTTCCGTATCGAGCCCGGTGAGGTGCAGGCCGTCGTGGCCGCGCACCCGCAGGTGGCCCAGGCCGCCGTGATCGCCCGCGAGGACACCCCCGGCGGCAAGCGCCTCGTCGCCTACGTCGTCCCTGCCGACGGCACTGACTCCTGGTCGCCCTCCACCACGGCCTCACTGCTGGCCCACGCGGCCGAGCGTCTGCCCGAGTACATGGTTCCTTCGGCGGTCGTTGCCCTCGACGCGCTGCCGCTGACCGTGAACGGCAAGCTCGACCGCAAGGCCCTTCCCGCACCCACATACGCCACGGGCGCCGGCCGCGCCCCCTCCACCCGGGAGGAGCGGATCCTCTGCGAGGCGATCGCCGGGGTCCTCGGCCTGGAAAGCGTCGGAGTGGACGACGACTTCTTCGCCCTCGGCGGCCACTCGCTGCTCGCGACTGAACTCGTCGTCCGCATTCGTGCCGCCCTTGGCGTCGATGTCGAACTCCGCGCGGTGTTCAACGCGCCGACCGCTGCCGGTCTCGCGCAGCAGCTCAGTTCGGAGAAGTCAACCCGTCCGACCTTGCGTCCCATGCGCGGAAATAGTGCGTAAGTCAAGGGGCTCAACCTGAACAAAGGAATAGAGAGCTGACGTGCTTCGGCCGCCGTGTCCCATGATTTCGGGAGCGGTGGCCGAAGCGCGTTCAGGACCGGGGTCAGGGGCGTTCAACTGCCGTTCCGAGTCGGTTGAACAGGCCGTACGGGGAGTCGTGAGCTGCGGTGTTCCCTGGCGAGGCCGCGCGGGGCGGGGGTGCGGAGGCAGAGCATTGATCGTCGGTACGGCCTGGGTCATAGTGGTTCGCGCCAGCCGGAGTCCCGAATCGCGGGGTGGATTCTCGGACCGGTGACACCGGCTCGATGTCTTTCTGGTGACAGCTGTTCCCCATGTTCTTCGTGTTCGTATGTACAAGGCCTTAGGAATGCCTTGACCACGCCACGCCACGCCTTCCTTCCAGACGGGGGTGAACGGCGGCAGACGTTCGACAGTCAGCCTGGGCCGACGTTGCGGCCGGGACGAAACCGGGAAGGTTCCTGATGATTCCGTTGTCTTTCGCACAGCGTCGGTTGTGGTTCATCCAGCAGCTCGAGGGCGCCAGTGCGACCTACAACATCCCGGTGTCGCTGCGCCTATCGGGCTCGGTGGACCGAGCCGCGCTGGGCGCGGCACTGCGGGACGTCCTGGAGCGGCACGAAGTCCTGCGCACAACGTTCGCGGCGAACGGCGGCGAGCCGTATCAGCGCATCCTCGGTCCTGAGGATCTCGACTGGGAACTGCAGACCGTGGACCTGCCCGACTCCGCGACGCCGGCGGATCTGGCAGACGCGGCTGCTGGTGTGTTTGGATACGAGTTCGACCTGTCATGCGAACTCCCCATTCGCGCATGGCTGTTCTCGGCCGGTCCCGACGAGCACGCTCTCGTCGTGGTCGTCCACCACATCGCGGGCGACGGCTACTCGATGCGGCCCCTGGCGCGGGACCTTTCCACGGCCTATGCGGCACGGCGTGAGGGCAATGCCCCCGAGTGGGAGCCGCTGCCGGTCCAGTACGCCGACTACGCGCTGTGGCAGCGCGAGCTGCTCGGTGACGAGAACGACCACGACAGCGTCGGCTCGCGGCAGGTGGCCTACTGGCGCGAGGAGCTGGCCGGCGCCCCCGAGGAGCTGGCGCTCCCGTTCGACCGCACGCGTCCGCCCGTCGCCTCCTACCGGGGCCACAGTGCGCCCTTCGAGATTCCGACTGATGTGCACGTCCGCCTCCAAGAGCTGGCACGTGCCGAGGGCGTGACCACGTTCATGCTGTTCCAGGCCGTGCTGGCGATGACACTGTCCCGGCTCGGCGCGGGCACGGACATCCCCATCGGCGCCCCCGTGGCAGGCCGTACGGACGTGGCGCTCAACGACCTGGTCGGGTTCTTCGTCAACACGCTTGTGCTGCGTACGGACCTGTCCGGCAATCCGACGTTCCGGGAGGTTATCGGTCGCGTCCGGGAGACGAGTCTGTCCGCGTTCGCGCACCAGGACGTGCCGTTCGAAAAGCTGGTCGAGGAGCTGGCCCCGACACGTGCGCTCTCGCGGCACCCCCTGTTCCAGGTCATGCTCACCGTCGAGAACGTCGCGCGGGCCGAGGTCAGCATGTCGGGCGCGCGCGCCAGCTCGCTGGCGGCCGTGGCGTCGGAGCATGTGTCGGCGCAGCTCGCCACCAGGACGGTGGCGAAGTTCGACCTGGACGTCGGCGTCGAGGAGGCTTTCGACGAGACGGGTGCCCCGGCGGGGCTGCGCGGTTCCGTGGTCGCCTCGGCTGATCTGTTCGAGGCGGCCTCGGCCGCCGGCCTCGCCGGACGGCTCACACGTGCCCTGCACGCACTGATTGCTGACCCGGACACCCGGCTGAGCAGCGTTGACGTACTCGATGACGTCGAACGGCAGCACACGCTCGTGGAGTGGAACGGCCCGGTGGTGGAGACGGCCGGGGACGCGACGGTGGTGGGTCTGTTTGAGGCGCAGGTGGTGCGGGCGCCGGGGGCTGTGGCGGTTGTCGCGAACGGTGTTGAGGTGTCGTATGCCGTTTTGGATGGTCGTGCGAATCGGTTGGCGCGTTTGCTGGTGGAGCGGGGTGTGGGGCCTGAGTCGTTGGTGGGGGTGTGTCTGGGGCGTGGTGTTGAGACGGTGGTGGCGCTGCTTGCGGTGCTGAAGGCTGGGGGTGCGTATCTGCCGATCGACCCGGAGTATCCGGCTGACCGGATCGCCTACATGCTCGGCGACGCGGCTCCGGTGGTGGTGCTGATGACTTCGGAGTGGGCTGGGGTACTGCCCCGGGGTGTGGCTCAGGTTTTGCTGGACGATGAGTCGACGGTCGATGAGATCAGTGGACATGACGATGGTTCGCTGGGTGTGGTGATTCGGTCTGAGTCTCCGGCGTATGTGATTTATACGTCGGGTTCGACGGGTCGTCCGAAGGGTGTGGTGGTTGAGC
>NZ_JBVJYZ010000039.1:0-3795 GCF_055600045.1 Streptomyces sp. NPDC038280 | reverse complement strand
GAGCTGGCGCCGAGCCGTTCGATGGCGCGACACCCGTTGTTCCAGGTCCAGCTGGACCTGCAGAACAACGCCGAGGCCGTCCTCGACCTCCCCGGTGCGCAGCCGGGTAGCAACTCGTCGGACACTGTCGTGGCGAAGTTCGATGTTGAAGTCCGTCTCACGGAGGCCTTCGACGAGCAGGGTTCCCCTGCCGGCGTATGGGGTCAGATGGTTGCGGCCGCGGACCTCTTCGACCGGGACACCGTGATCGGACTCCGCGAGCGCTTCGTTCGCGTACTGGGGCTGCTGGTCGCCGATCCGCAGGTCCGGCTGAGCTCCATCGAGGTCTTGGGTGAGAAGGAGCGGCAGCGGGTCCTCGTCGACTGGAATGACACCGCCGCTGATCTGGGGTCGGTGTGGGTGCCGGGGTTGTTCGAGGAGCGGGTGGTGCGGTCGCCGGATGCGGTGGCCGTGGTCTGTGCTGGTACGGAGTTCTCGTATGCGGAGTTGGATGCTCGGGCGAATCGTCTTGCTCGTTATCTGATCGGTCAGGGTGTGGGTGTCGAGTCGTTGGTGGGTCTGTGCCTGCCGCGGGGTGTCGACTTGATCGCGGCGATTTTGGGTGTGTGGAAGGCGGGTGCGGGTTATCTGCCGATCGATCCGGAGTATCCGGCGGAGCGGATCGGGTTCATGCTCGCTGACAGTGGCGCGGTTTTGACGCTGACGACCGAGGAGATTCTGGATGATCTCCCGGCGGGCCGGAACCGGTTCGTGGCCCTGGACAGCACGCTGGTGTGCGCGAGGCTCGCGGGGGAGTCGGCGGAGCGTCCGCAGGTGCTGGTGGACGGAGCCGGCCTTGCGTATGTGATCTATACGTCGGGTTCGACGGGTCGGCCGAAGGGTGTGGCCGTCACCCATGAGGGCTTGGCGAACTACGTGGTCTGGGCTGCCGGTGCGTATGAGATGGGCCGGAGTGCAGGTGCTCCGTTGCATTCCTCGCTCGCCTTTGACCTGACGGTGACGAGTGTGCTGGTGCCGTTGGTGTCCGGCTCGGCAGTGGTGGTCAGTGCGGCCGGTGGCGCCGAGGGGCTGGCCGAACTGATCACGTCCTTGCCCGGGTTCGGTCTGGTGAAGGCGGTGCCGGCGCATCTCCCGCTCCTGATGGAGATGCTGGACAAGCAGCAATCGGCGGGTGCTGCTCGCCGTTGGGTTGTGGGTGGTGAGGCTCTGCCGGGCAGTGTGGTGCGTGACTGGCTGGAGCGTGCGCCGGGTTCGGTGGTGGTCAATGAGTACGGTCCCACCGAGACGGTGGTTGGTTGCTGTGTCTTCGAGGTCGTGGCAGGTCAGGAGCTTGGTGAGTCGGTGCCGATCGGCCGCCCGATCGCCAACACGCGTCTCTACGTACTCGATGAACGCTTGCAGCCGGTGGCGCCGGGTGTTGCGGGTGAGCTGTTTATCGCGGGTACGCAGCTTGCCCGTGGATATGTCCGCCGCCCGGGTCTGACGGCGGAACGTTTCATTGCGAACCCGTTCGAGCCAGGTCTGCGGATGTACCGGTCGGGGGATGTGGCCCGGTGGAACACCGAGGGACTGCTCGAGTACCTCGGCCGTGCGGACGAGCAGGTCAAGGTGCGTGGTTTCCGTATCGAGCCGGGTGAGGTCCAGGCGGTCGTGGCCGCGCACCGGGAGGTCGCGCAGGCGGCTGTCATTGCCCGTGAGGACACCCCCGGCGACACCCGCCTCGTCGCCTACATCGTCCCGACCGATGCCGAGGGAACCGAAAGTCTCACCACAGAGGTGAAGCAGTTCACGGCTCAGCGGCTGCCCGAGCACATGGTCCCGGCGGCCGTGGTCGTCCTCGACGCACTGCCGCTGACGGCCAACGGCAAGCTCGACCGCAAGGCCCTCCCCGCCCCGGACTACGCCGGCACCGGTGGCACCGGCCGAGGCCCGGCGAGCCGCGAGGAGGAGGTGCTCTGCGCGGCCTTCGCCCAGGTCCTGGGTGTGGAGAGCGTCGGCGTGGACGACGACTTCTTCGCCCTTGGCGGCCACTCGCTCCTGGCCGTCCGTCTGGTCAACCGCATCAGGACGGTCCTCGGCACGGAGGTGGAGATCGCGGCTCTGTTCGACGCGCCGACGGTCGCGGGCCTCGCCCAGCAGCTCGGAAACGTGAAGTCAACCAGGCCGGCGTTGCAGCCGATGCGTACCCAGGAGGAGTCCTGATGATCCCGTTGTCATTCGCGCAGCGGCGGCTGTGGTTCATCAGCCGGTTGGAAGGTCCGAGCTCGACCTACAACATCCCCGTCGTCCTGCCCCTGCCCGGCGAGGTGGACCGCGACGCAGTCGCCGCGGCCCTGCTTGACGTGATCGGGCGTCATGAGGTGCTGCGTACCGTCTTCAAGGTCGCGGACGGTGAGCCGTACCAGCACATACTCAAGCTCGACGAGCTGGACTGGAAGCTGACGGTCGAGGAGGTCGCCCCGGCGGAGCTCGACGACGCGATCGGCGAGGCCGGACGGTACCCGTTCGAGATCGGCGCCGAACTTCCGCTCAAGGCATGGCTGTTTGAGGCTGGCCCTGACGAGCGGGTCCTGGTCGTGGTCATGCACCACATTGCGAGTGACGGCTGGTCGGAGGGCCCACTGGTCCGGGACCTCACGACCGCCTACGAGGCGCGGGTACGGGGTCGGGCGCCCGCGTGGGAGCCGCTGCCGGTCCAGTACGCGGACTATGCGCTGTGGCAGCGTCAGCTGCTCGGCGACGAGAACGATCCGGACAGCTTGATGTCCCGACAGGTCGCCTACTGGCGGGCGGCATTGGAGGGCGTGCCCGAGGAGCTGGAGCTTCCCACCGACCGCCTCCGGCCCCCGGTCGCGTCCCATCGCGGCCACAATGTCCCGCTGAGCGTTCCCGCCGAGGTGCACGCACGCCTCGCCACGCTGGCGCGGGCTGAGGGCGTGACGACTTTCATGGTGGTCCAGGCCGCGCTGGCCACTCTCCTGTCGCGACTCGGCGCGGGCACGGACATCCCGATCGGGACGGCCGTGGCGGGGCGTGCCGACGAGGCGCTGGACGACCTGGTCGGCTTCTTCATCAACACACTGGTGATACGGACGGACCTGTCGGGCGACCCAACCTTCCGCGAGGTCCTCGCCCAGGTGCGAGGGAGTGGGCTCGCGGCCTTCAAGCACCAGGACGTTCCGTTCGAGAAGCTGGTCGAGGAGCTGGCTCCGGCCCGCTCCTTGGCACGGCACCCGCTCTTCCAGGTCATGCTGACCGTGCAGAACACCGAGCGGACCGTCCTCGCCGTGTCTGCCCCGTCCGAATCTCCGACCCCGTCCGCTTCGTCGGCTCCGGCCGGCCCCTCCGCGGAAGCGCGAGCGGCCAAGTTCGACCTCGACGTGTCGGTCCGTGAGGTATTCGACGCCCAGGGCGCGCCGGCCGGTCTGCGCGGCTCGGTGACGGCGGCGGCGGACCTGTTCGACGCGCCGTCCGTCGAGCGGGTCGCGGCACGGTTGGCCCAGGTCCTCGATCAGGCGACCGCCGACCCCGGTCGAGCGCTCAGCTCGATCCGGGTCACCGACGAGGTCGAGCGCCGTCGGGTGTTGGTGGAGTGGAATGCGACGGCGACCGATGCCGAAGCGACCAGGGTGCATGGGTTGTTTGAGGGGCAGGTGGCTCGGAGGCCGGATGCGGTGGCGATTGTGGCCGATGACATCAAGGTTTCGTATGCCGAGTTGGACGGGCGGGCGAATCGGATCGCGCACTATCTGCTTGGTCAGGGCATTGGTGCGGAGTCGGTGGTGGGTCTGTGCT
>NZ_JBVJYZ010000038.1:0-3938 GCF_055600045.1 Streptomyces sp. NPDC038280 | reverse complement strand
GTGTTTCCGACTCTATCAGACTCTTTCGTGTCCGATTCCCCGTCGGAGCGGGGCTTGCCTTCCAGTTCTTCGCTTTCGCGTTTCCCTTTCCGGCGATTCCGACTCTATCAGAATCATTTCCGCCGAGCTAATCGGCTTCTTGATTCGAATAAGGAATCGGGATGGCTCCTGGGAAATCGAATTCCCGAACGGAGCGAGAGAGATATTAGCTGCTCGGCCGGACCGTGTCCAGTCCAGGCAACCCGTAAAATCTACCTCCCCATCGGTCCCGTGTCAACGGTCCCGGCGGGCGAAGAGGAGACTAGCAGGTCAGGGGGGTCGTACGCACATCAGGCGGCGGTCGGCAGTTCGGCGCTGCGGTCGGTCGCGTCGATGTCACCCGTGTGGCCCGCTCGGGCCGCGCGTCCGCCCAGGACGTAGACGTACGCCAGGAATGCCAGTTCAACGACGATGCCGATGGTGATGCGGGCCCAGGTGGGCAGGCTCGACGGGGTCACGAAGCCTTCGATCAGGCCGGCGACGAAGAGGACCAGAGCCAGGCCTATGGCCATGCCCACGGCCGCTCGGCCTTGCTGGGCGAGGGCCGCCCGGCGGGTTCGCGGGCCGGGGTCGATGACGGTCCAGCCGAGGCGGAGGCCCGTGCCCGCGGCTACGAAGACGGCGGTCAGTTCGAGCAGGCCGTGCGGGAGGACGAGGCCGAGGAAGGTGTCGAGGCGGCCGGCCGCGGACATCAGCCCGATGCCGACGCCCAGGTTCAGCATGTTGAGGAAGAGGATCCAGATCACCGGGACGCACAGGAAGGCGCCGAGGACCAGGCACATGGCGGCGGCCTGGGCGTTGTTCGTCCAGACCTGTGCGGCGAAGGAGGCTGCCGGGTGGCTGGAGTAGTACGTCTCGTACTGGCCTCCGGGGCGGGTCATGTCGCGGAGTTCCCCCGGGGCGCCGATCGCGGACTGCACCTCGGGGTGCGTACCGATCCACCAGCCGATGATCGCGGCGATGACGGTGGAGAGGACGGCCGTGGGGATCCACCAGCGGCGTGAGCGGTACACGGCGGCGGGGAAGCCGGCCGTCAGGAAGCGGACGGCGTCCCGCCAGGAGGCGCGGCGGGTGCCGGTGACGGTGGCACGCGCGCGGGCGACGAGTTGAGTGAGGCGGGCCGTGAGCGCGGGGTCCGGGGCGCTGGACTGGATCAGGGACAGGTGGGTCGCCGTGCGCTGGTACAGGGCGACGAGCTCGTCGGCCTCGGCGCCCGTGAGGTGGCGGCCGCGGCGCAGGAGATGGTCGAGGCGGTCCCACTCGGCGCGGTGGGCGGTGACGTAGACGTCGAGGTCCATGATCGGCTGCTGCTCCAGGCACTGGGTGCGTACGGGTTCGTACTACTGCGGCGCGCTGGCGATCAGCTTGGCAGACTGGCGTTCGGAGGGGTCGGGAAGGTCGAAGAAGGGTGGGCGCCATGAGCGGGGTTGTCACGGGGGACGCGGTCGTACTGGGGTTGCCGCCGGCCAGGCTGCCCAGCCGCGCTCTGGCACTCCTCATCGATCTCGTCGTGGTGTGGGCCGTGTACCTGCTCATAGCCATAGGGCTGACGCTGGCCACCGCGTCGCTGGACGAGGCCGCTCAGGCGGCGATCCGGGTGGCGTCCTTCCTGCTGGTGCTCGTCGGGGCGCCGATCGCGGTGGAGACGCTGACGCACGGGCGCTCGCTCGGGAAGCTGGCCTGTGGGCTGCGGGTGGTGCGGGACGACGGCGGGCCGATCCGGTTCCGCCATGCGCTGGTGCGCGGGGCGATGGGGGTGGTGGAGATCCTTCTGACCTTGGGGGTCGTCGCCTGCATCGCTTCCCTGGTGTCGGCGCGTGGGCGGCGGATCGGTGATGTGTTCGCGGGGACGCTGGTCGTACGTGAGCGGGTCGCGGCGGCGCGGACGGCGGTGGTTCCTCCGCCGCCGCCGTGGCTGGTGGGGCGGTTTTCGGAGCTGGATCTGTCGGCGGTGCCGGACGATCTCTGGCTCGCGATACGTCAGTACCTGACGCGGATGGGCCAGCTGGACGCCGGGGTGGGGCGGGGCCTGGCCGAGCGGCTGGCCGACGAGGTGGTGGCGAGGACCGGGGCCCCCGCTCCGGCGGGCGTGCCGGCGGCCGCGTATCTCGCGGGTGTGATGAACGAGCGGCAGGCGCGGGAGGCGCGGCGGGCCTTCGGCGAGGCGGCGGCGCGGGACGCGGCGCGTGGGGCGGTTGCCCGGGAGTTCGCCGAGCCGGCGGCGCGTGGCGCGGGTGCCCGGGAGTTCGCTGAGCCGGGGAATGGTGGCGGTGGGAGTAGGCCTGAGGCGGCGTGGTCCGGGGCGGGCTCGGAGGTGACGACGCCTTCGGTTTCCGGGGTCGCGCCTGCTGAGCCTGCCGGTGCTGGGGCGCAGGCGCCCCGGCCGCCGGCTACGGGATTCGCGCCCCCGGCCTAGCCGCTCCCGAGATCCGGAGGGGCGGGGGCCGCCCGTGGTCATGGGAAGACCGAGGGCGGGGTCTCGAGGGCTTCGAGTTCGATGCCGGGCGCCGAGAGGACGACGTCCCCGGCGATGTGGACCGTGTGCTGTTCGCCGGTGTCGAGGGCGCTGACCTGGTATTCGTCCACCATCAGGGGGCCGTTGTCAGTGGTGTGCGCTTCACTCTTCATCAGGGCCCAGGACTGGTCGACGGTGAGGGGGGCGAGGACCGGGTCCGTGAAAGCGACGAGCCGGACGCGGGTCGCGGGGGAACCGGGGGTGAGGCGAAGCAAGCGGGATGTGGCGACGAGGAACGCCGGGGAGGTGCCGGTGAAGGCGTGGGCGCGCACATTGCCTTCTGTGGCGTGGTTTCCGGTGGGGTCTGTACGGACCCAGGTGACGCCGTCGAGCGCGGCGCCGCGGACCTGCCAGCTCGCCGCGTGCAGTTCGAGACGGATGGGGCGGCCGAGTTCGTCGAGGGCCAGGTCGACGGAGCCCGAGTGGTCGCCGGAGGGGGTGGTGATCTGGGAGACGTAGCGCCAGCCGGAGGGGCCGGGCGCGCAGTGGAAGTGCTCTTCGCCGAGGGGGGTGTGATCGTGCGGATCATGGAGCGAATAACGGCCGCGGGGCATGGGTCCTCGGGTGCTTCGGAGCGTCGGGGTGTGTGAGGCGCTGTCGGTCACCGGCCGGGGTGGGACCGGACCGGGTCGATCGGACCGGGGATGATCGGACCGGGTGGCTGGGTGAAGGCTGAGTCCTGAGGGTCGGCGGCCTCGAAGGCCGGGGCCGGTTCTCGGGGGGCGGGCGTACAAGGCAGGCCCCCGACACGGGGGTGCGGGGGCCTGCCTGGTGCGTACTACTGCTGCTACGGACGCACGTCAGCGCGCCGGCGTCGTCAGTAGCGGTAGTGGTCGGGCTTGTAGGGGCCCTCGACGTCGACGCCGATGTACGCCGCCTGCTCCGGACGCAGCGTCGTGAGCTTCACGCCCAGCGCGTCCAGGTGCAGCCGGGCCACCTTCTCGTCCAGGTGCTTGGGCAGCACATACACGTCGGTCGGGTACTCCTGCGGCTTCGTGAACAGCTCGATCTGCGCCAGCGTCTGGTCCGCGAACGAGTTGGACATCACGAACGACGGATGCCCCGTGGCGTTGCCCAGATTCAGCAGACGACCCTCCGACAGCACGATGAGCACCTTGCCGTCCGGGAACGTCCACGTGTGGACCTGCGGCTTCACCTCGTCCTTCACGATGCCCGGCACCTGCGCCAGACCGGCCATGTCGATCTCGTTGTCGAAGTGACCGATGTTGCCCACGATCGCCTGGTGCTTCATCCGCGCCATGTCCGACGCCATGATGATGTCCTTGTTGCCCGTCGTCGTGATGAAGATGTCCGCGCTCTCCACCACATCGTCCAGCGTGGCCACCTGGTAGCCGTCCATCGCCGCCTGCAGCGCACAGATCGG
>NZ_JBVJYZ010000037.1:0-5146 GCF_055600045.1 Streptomyces sp. NPDC038280 | reverse complement strand
TCACACTGTCGGCGTCAGTCTCTGCACCGAGCAGCTCCCGCTGCCAGAGCGCGTAATCCGCATACTGGACCGGCAACGGCTCCCACCCCGGCGCCCGACCCTCGCACCGCGCCGCATACGCCGCCGACAAGTCCCGCGCCAGCGGAGCCGTCGACCAGCCATCACCCGCAATGTGATGCACCACCACAACCAGCACCCGCTCATCAGGCCCGGCCTCCAACAGTGTCGCCCGAATCGGCACCTCCGCCGACAGTTCGAACGCGCACCCCACAGCCTCCGTGACAGCACCATCCAACTCGCCGCCCGAAACCGGGACCACGTTCAACGCCCAGTCGAGGGTGTCAAGTTCAAGAACCTGCTGGTACGGCTGGCCATCCTCCACCGGGAACACGGTCCGCAGAACCTCGTGCCGCCCGATCACATCCCGGAAGGCCTCCCCGAGCGCATCCCCGTCCACCTCGTCCGCCACCCGCAGCACAAACGAAATGTTGTACGTCGAACTCGGCCCCTCCAACTGCCCGATGAACCACAACCGCTGCTGAGCGAAAGACAGGGGGACCCGCTCCGGGCGCTCCCCCGCCGTCAACGCCAACCGCGCCCGACCCGCGCCCAGCAGGCCGGCCGCCAGACCCGCCACCGTCGGCGACTCGAACAGGACCCGCAGCGGCACCTCGACACCAAGAACCGACCGCACCCGGCTGATCAAACGAACAGCAAGCAGAGAATGCCCGCCGAGCTCAAAGAAGTCATCGTCCACACCAACGCTGTCGAGACCCAACACCTGCGCGAACACCCCGCACAGCAGCTCCTCCTGGAGCGTCGCCGGGCCGCGCCCCGAACCCGCCTCATACTCGGGCGCGGGCAGCGCCCGCCGATCCAGCTTGCCGTTCGCCGTCAGAGGCAGCGCCTCCAGGACAACGACCGCAGACGGCACCATGTAGGACGGCAGGCTCGCGCCCACGTAGGCGCGTAGCTCTGCGGCATCAAGTTCTCCGTCCTCTCCCTTCGCGGGGATCACGTAGGCCACCAGCCGGACGTCGCCCGGGGCGTCCTCGCGGACGACGACCGCAGTCTGGGCCACCCCGGCGTGGCGCTCCAGGACCCCCTCGACCTCGCCCAGCTCGATACGGAAACCACGCACCTTGACCTGACCGTCGGTGCGGCCCAAACACTCCAGCACACCACCGGGACGCCAGCGCGCCACGTCGCCCGTGCGGTACAGCCGCTCGCCGGGCACGAACGGGGAAGCGACGAACCGCTCAGCGGTCAGCCCCGGACGGCCCAGGTACCCGCGCGCCAGCTGGGCGCCCGCGAGGTACAGCTCACCCGTCACACCAGGCGCCACCGACCGCATCCGGGCGTCGAGCACGTACGCCCGCGTGTTCGCGAACGGACGGCCGATAACGACAGGGCCCTCGCCGACCTCGGCGGACGTCGCCCAGATGGTCGCCTCGGTAGGCCCATACAGGTTCACCGCCGGCACACCCAGGGCATACAGCCGTACGGCCAGCTCCTCGGGCAGTGCCTCGCCGCCCACCAACGCACGCACCCCAGCCGGCCAGTCGCCGGCGTCCAGGAGCGCGCGCCACAGGGACGGCACCGCCTGCAAGGCGGTCGCCCCGCTCGCACGGACCAGGTCCAGCAACGCCCTCGGGTCCCGAACCGTCTCACGCCTGGCCATCACCACAGCGGCACCCGAAACGAGAGGCAGGAACAGCTCCAGAGCCGCGATGTCGAACGACACCGTCGTCACGGCCACCAGCCGGTCACCCACACCGAGCGGAACATGCTCACCGACCGCGTACAGGTGGTTGACCAGCGCCGCATGCCCGACAACCACCCCCTTGGGGCGACCGGTCGAACCCGACGTGTGGATGACATACGCCGGATGCTGCGGTAGCAGCGGAGCCATGAGCTCGGCATCGGCCGGGGGCGTCCCGTCGAGCCGGGCGAGTTCTCCCCGTACGGGCTCGGAGTCGATCTCCAAAATCGGCGTGTCCACCGACTCCGGTAGGGCTGGTGCGCACGCGGCGCTCGTGAGCACGCACACCGGCCGCGCGTCAGCGAGCATGTACGCGACCCGCTCCGCCGGGTACTCCGGATCGACCGGCAGATAGGCGCCGCCGGCCTTCACCACCGCGAGCAGCGCGACCACCAGGTCCACGCCCCGCTCCAACACCACAGCCACGATCGCCTCAGGACCGACCCCACGCCGCACCAGCAGACGCGCCAGCTCATCGGCACGCGCATCCAGATCGGCGTACGTGAGCGACTCCTCACCGTCGATCAGGGCCACCGCCTCCGGCGTACGAACCACCTGCGCCTCGAACAGCTCCGGCAACGTGGCCGCCGGAACCTCCGCGTCCGTGGCGTTCCAGCCCTCGATCACCTGGTGCAGCCCGGCCTCGTCCAGGACCCGCACCTCGTCCAGCGGGATCTCGTCGCGTCCCTCACGGTCGCTGTCGAGGGAGGTCTCGAGCGCGGCGACCAGGTTCGCGGCGGCCGTGCGCAAGTACCCGGCCACCACACCCGGGTCGATCGGCGCCACCGCGTCGACGCAGGCCCAGAGGCCGGCGTCGTCGTCGTCGACGGAGACGAAGAGCGGGTAGTTGGTGCGCTCGCGCGAGAACACCGTCCGGATCCCGTCCAGCCGTTCGTCGTGGCCCTCCTGGCCCTCGCCCGCGCGCTCCCCGGCACCGGTCCCACCGTGGTTGTTGTGGCGGTAGTTGAACAGCGCCGTGAAGAGCGGGGCGCTGCCGGGCAGCCCACTGGCCTGCTGCGCCACCGTGAGCGGCGCGTGCTCGTGCTCCAGGAGCTCGGCGAGCTGCGCGCGCATCGCGGTGACCGCGGCGACGACGCCAACCTGGTCCGTACGGACACGGACCGGCAGCGTGTTGAGGAAGGGGCCCGGGACGCGGTCGGCGCCTTCGCCCGCGTTCATGCGGCCGAACAGAATCGTGCCGAAGACCACGTCGTCGCGGCCGCTGACGGCGGCGAGCACACGGGCCCATGCGACGTGCAGCAGCGTCGCCGGGCTCGCGCCCAGGCGGCGGGACACCTTGCGGAGTCGTACCGTCAAATCGTCGCCGAACGGCACCACCTCGCGTACCGTCCCCGAGCCGTCGCCGTGTACGTCGACGATCCCGAAGGGCGCGGTCGGCTCGGTGACGTCGCCGAGCAGGTCGGCGAAGTAGCGCTCGTGCTCGGAGCGGGCGACGCCGCCGCGTGCCTGGGCCACGAAGGCGCGGAACGGCAGCGGGACCGCCAGCTCGTCGCCGCGGCCCGTGAGGAAGGCGCGCACCTCGGCGAGCAGTACCTCGATCGCTGTGTGGTCCCGCACCATGTGGTGGATCCGGACCAGCGCCAGCCACTGATCCGCGCCCGGGACCTGGGCCGCGTGGACCAGGATCAGCGGTGCTTCGCCGAGCTGCATCGTCGTGCCGCCGGCGGCCATGAGGTCGGCGACCGGATCGGTGCCGTATGGGTCGAGCGTGACCTCGGTGACGGGCAGGGTGGTGCGACGCCACACGACCTGGACCGGCTCGCGCAGACCTTCCCACACGATCGACGTACGAAAGATGTAGTGGCGATTGATCACCCGGTGCAGGGCGTCCGTGAACGCGTCGAGCCGTGCCCGCGAGTCGAACTCCAGCATCGTCGGGAGTACGTAGGCGTCCTCGCCGCCGTCGGCGAGAAGGTGGTGGAAGAGCAGGCCCTCCTGGAGCGGGGCCAGCGGGTACACATCGGCGATGTTCGCCGCGCCCCCGTCCACGGTGGCCGCTATCCGCGTGATCTCGTCCTCGGTGAGTTCGACGAGCGGCAGCATCTCGGGGGTGATCTCGGTGGCGCCGGCCGGGATCAGGTTCTCCGGCACCTCCACCTGTTCGGCGCCCGCCGCGAGGGCGAGCCCGGCCGGGGTCGGGGTCTGGAACAGTGCCCGCACCGACACGGTCACACCGCGGCCGCGCAGGTTCTCGACCAGGCGGATCGCCAGGAGCGAGTGGCCGCCGAGCCGGAAGAAGTCGCCGTCCACGCCGACGTCGTCGAGGCCGAGCACCTCGGCGAACGCGGCGCACAGGATCTCCTCGCGGGCATTGGACGGCCCCCTCCCGACATCGGAGGCGTACTCCGGCGCGGGCAGTGCCTTGCGGTCCAGCTTGCCGTTGCCGGTCAAGGGCAACGCGTCCAGGATCACGATCGCCGACGGCACCATGTGGCCGGGCAGTCGCTGCGCCGTGAACTGAGTAACTGTGCGCGAGAGTTCGGGCAGGCTCTCGTCTGCGTCGGCGTCCACCGGGACGACGTAGGCGACGAGCCTGGTGTCACCCGGTGTGTCCTCGCGGGCGACGACCGCGGCTTGGGCGATGCGGGGGTGCGCGGCGACGGCCCCCTGGACCTCGCCGAGCTCGATGCGGAAGCCGCGGATCTTGACCTGGTCGTCGGCGCGGCCCAGGAAGACCACTTGGCCGTCCGCCGTCCACTTCGCCCGGTCGCCCGTGCGGTACATGCGCCGCCCCGAGCCGTTCCCGGGAAAAGGGCACGCCACGAAGCGCTCGGCGGTCAGGCCGGCGCGCCTGACGTAGCCGCGCGCCAGCCCGGCCCCAGCCACGTACAGGTCACCGACCGCACCCACCGGCACCGGCTGCAGGTACTCGTCCAGCACGTAGAAGCGGGTGTTGGCGATCGGCGAGCCGATCGGCACGACACCGTCGACGACGTGTTCGGCGGTCAGTCGGGTGGTGGCGACGCCGATGGTGGTCTCGGTGGGACCGTAGTGGTTGTGGACCTCCCGCTCACCGGCGGCGGCGATCAGCTCCCGCAGCCAGACCGGGGACGCGGCCTCGCCGCCGAGGACGAGGGAGAGTCCGGGCAGGACGCTCTCCACGCCCTTGGTCGCTGTGAGCGCGGCCAGGTGCGACGGCACCGCCTTGAAGTGGTCGATGCGGTGCGTGGTGAGGTAGGTCGCGACCGCGGCCGGGTCGGTGACCGCGCCCTCCTGCAGAATGTGCAGCTCACCGCCGGTAGCGAGGCTCGCGAAGACCACCGTGTTACCCAGGTCGGTAGCCTGCGCCTGCAGCAGCGCATACCGCGCACCCTCACCACCGAAGCCCACACGTGCCGGCACCGAAGCGGTGTAGTTCGCCAG
>NZ_JBVJYZ010000036.1:0-7650 GCF_055600045.1 Streptomyces sp. NPDC038280 | reverse complement strand
CCACAGTCCCAGGACAAACCTCAATCCCACCAGCCGCAACCATCTGCGCAAAAGCCGACGGCACACCACTCACAAGACTGACATCACCCACACCCCCCTCCGAAAGAGCCAGAAGGTCGCGAACCACTTCGACACTGCCACCCGACACCAGCGGACCGAACAGCTCGAAAACCGAAACATCGAAATTGAACGACGTCGACACCAGAACACGAGAGAAATCCGTACCCCCGAACTCCGCCACCGCCCACGACAACAAACCCGCCACCGAACGATGCTCAACCACCACACCCTTCGGACGCCCCGTCGAACCCGACGTATAAATCACATACGCCGGAGACTCAGACCGAATCACCACACCCAGCGAATCACTGTCAAACTCCGCTATCGCCACCACAGTCGACGCATCATCCAACAAAACCTGAGCCACACCCCGGGGCAGTACCCCAGCCCACTCCGATGTCGTCAGCACCACCACCGGAGCCGCGTCATCAAGCATGTAGGCGATCCGGTCCACCGGATACTCCGGGTCGATCGGCAGATACGCACCCCCGGCCTTCAGCACCGCAAGCAGCGCCACCACCGTCTCGACACCACGCCCCAGACACACCCCCACCAACGACTCAGGGCCCACACCCCGCTCCACCAGCAAACGCGCCAACCGATTCGCACGACCATCCAAAACGGCATACGACACCTCAACACCGTTCGCGACAACCGCCACCGCCCCCGGCGCCCGCACCACCTGCGCCTCAAACAGACCCACCACCGTCGCGTCCCCGGCCGTCTCCACCACCGGGCCGTTCCACTCATCCACGACCTGGCGGAGCCCCGCCTCGTCCAGCACCTGCACGGCACTCAGCGGCACGTCCTGGCCGTGCTCAAGGGCCGTTTCGAGCGCGGACACCAGGTTCTCCGCAGCGGTACGCACGAAGACGCCCACCGTCTCCGGGTCGATCGGCGCCACCGCGTCCACGGCCAGCGTGAGCAGGTCGCCGTTGTCATTGACCGACACCATCAGAGGGAAGTTGGTGCGCTCGCGCGTGAAGACGGCGCGCATCCCCTCCAGTCCCTCGTGGCGCCGCTCGTCCGCCCGTTCCTCAGTGCTGCGGCCCGGGTTGTGCCGGAAGTTGAACAGCGCGGTGAACAGCGGAGTGTCACCGGTGATGCCGCTGGCGCGCTGTGCCACGACAAGTGGCGCGTGTTCGTGCTCCAGGAGCTCCGCCAGCTGGCTGCGCATCGCAGAGACGGCCGCGCGGACCCCGAAGGTGTCGGTGCGCACGCGCACGGGCAGCGTGTTCATGTACGGGCCGGGGACCTGGTCGGCTCCTTCGCCGGCGTTCATGCGGCCGAACAGGACGGTGCCGAAGACCACGTCCTCGCGCCCGCTGACCGCCGCGAGGACACGAGCCCACGCCACGTGCATGACCGTCGCCGGGCTGGCGCCCAGGCGGCGGGAGACCTCACGGAGCCGCTCGGTCAGCTCCGCGTCGAATGGCACCACTTCACGTACGGCACCGGCACCATCACCCCGGACGTCCGCGACGCCGAAGGGCGCGGTCGGCTCGGTGACGTCTCCGAGCAGGTCGGCGAAGTAACGCTCGTGCTCGGAGCGTGCGACCGCGCCGCGCGTCTGGGCGACGAAGGTACGGAACGGCAGCGGCTCGGGCAGCTCCCGGCCACGGCCGGCGAGGATCGCCTGAACCTCATTGAAGACGATCTCCAGGGCGGTGTGGTCGCGCACCACGTGGTGCGCCCGCAGCAGCCCAAGCCAGCGGCCGGTTCCCGGGACCTGAGAGGCGTGCATCCGGATGAGCGGGGCCTCGCCAAGGTTCATGCGCAGGCCACCGGCTGCGAGGAGCTGCTCGACCGGATCGCCGCCCTCGGGATCGAGGGTGACCTCCACCACGGGCAGGGTGGCGTGCCGTCTGACGACCTGGACCGGTTCGCGCAGGCCGTCCCACACGATCGACGTTCGGTAGATGTCGTGCCGCTCCACCACGCGCTGCAGGGCGTCAACGAAGGCGTCGAGCCGGTCGCGGGCGTCGAACTCGAGAACGGTCGGCATGACGTACGCGTCGTCACCGCCGTCGGCGAGGAGGTGGTGGAAGAGCAGGCCTTCCTGGAGCGGGGCCAGGGGATAGATGTCGGCGATGTTGGCCGCACCGCCGTCAACGCTGGCGACGACGCGCCCCAGCTCCTCGGCTGTCAGGTCGACGAGCGGCAGCATCTCGGGGGTGATCTCGGCGGCGCCGGCCGGGATCAGATTTTCCGGCACGGCGACCTGCACGACGCCCACCGAGGCCGCGAGGCCGGCCGGGGTCGGCGCCTGGAAGAAGGCCCGCACGGAGACGGAGACGCCCTGCTTCTGGAGGAGGGCGACGAGGCGGATCGCGAGCAGCGACTGGCCGCCGAGCTGGAAGAAGTCGTCGTCCACGCCGACGCTCTCCAGACCGAGGACCTCGGCGAAGGCGGCGCAGACGATCTCTTCGCGGGCGTTGGCGGGGCCGCGCACTCCGGCGGTCGTCTCGTGCTCGGGCGTGGGGAGGGCCTTGCGGTCGAGCTTGCCGTTGGCCGTCAGCGGCAGCGCGTCGAGGGTGACGACGGCCGAGGGGACCATGTACTCGGGCAGGCTCTCGGCCACGAACTCGGCTATGGGGACGGCCGGTTCGCCAGTGGTGACGACGTACGCGACGAGGCGACGGTCGCCCGGACTGTCCTCCCGTACCACCACAGCAGCCTGCACGACCTGCGGGTGCGCGGCCACAGCGGCCTGGACCTCACCCAGCTCGATACGGAAACCACGCACCTTGACCTGGTCATCCGTACGGCCCAGGAACACCAACTGTCCGTCCGCCGACCACTTCACGCGGTCACCCGAGCGATACATCCGCTCACCGCAGTCGGAGAAGGGAGACGCTACGAACCGCTCAGCCGTCAGGGACGGGCGCCCCACATAGCCCCGGGCCACACCCGCACCCGACACATACAGCTCACCCGGCACACCGACCGGGACCGGGCGCAGAGTCTCGTCCAAGACGAACACGCGGGCGTTCGGCACCGGCCTACCCACCACGACGGTCTCGGAGTCGGACAGACGGCCGATCGCGGTGTCCACGGTCGCCTCGGTCGGACCGTAGAAGTTAAAGCCCTCCACACCATCCAGCGACCGCAGCCGCCCCCACAGGTCGGCCGGAGTGGCCTCACCACCCACACCGATGCGCTTCGGACCCTCAGACCCTTCGAACAAGCCCTCGTCCACGAGGACTTGGAGGTAGGAAGGGGTGACCTCGGCGAAGTCGATACGCGAGGACCGCATCCACGCCACCAGACGCCCCGCGTCCAGCCACGTCTCCCCATCCACCACATGCAGCTCATGCCCCACAAACACAGCCGACAGCTGGTTCCACGACGCATCGAAAGAAACCGAAGTCGTCAGCGCAACCCGCAGCCGGTCACCATCCGTGGCGAACACCGTCCGACTATGACCCTCACACAGGCTCACCGCACCCCTGTGCGCGACCACCACACCCTTCGGACGCCCCGTCGAACCCGACGTATAGATCACATACGCAGGATCCTCAGGCCGAATCCGCATGCCCAACGCACCGGCATCCAAACCAGCCAGCGCATCCACCGTCTCCGCACCGTCCACGACCACCAGCGGCACGTCCGACAGCGGCAGCACACCCGCCGTCACCGACGACGTCAGCACCACCACCGGCGCCGCGTCCTCAACCATGTACGCAATCCGCTCCCGCGGATACTCCGGATCCAACGGCACATACGCGCCACCAGCCTTCAGCACCGCAAGCAGCGCAACAATCAGATCCGCACCCCGCCCCAGACACACACCCACCAGCGACTCAGCACCCACACCCTGAGCCACCAGATGACGGGCCAGGCGGTTAGCACGAGCATCCAACTCCACATAAGAGAACGACACCTCGCCCGCAACCACCGCAACCGCATCCGGCGTCCGCGCCACCCGCGCCTCGAACAACTCCACCAACGACCCCGCCACCACCTCAGCAGCCGTGTCATTCCACTCAGCCAAAAGCCGGCGCTCGCCCTCGTCCAACACATCCACCGCGCTCAGCCGCGTCCCCGGATCGGTGACGAGGACCTCGATCGCACGCGCCCAGCGGGCCACGAGCCGCTCGGCGGTCTCCGCGTCGAACAGGTCGGCGGCGGCGACCACCGAACCGCGCAGCCCCGCCGGAGCGCCCGCCTCGTCGAAGACCTCCGACACCGAAGCGTCCAGATCGAACTTCGCCGCCGACTCGCCGGTCACCGGACCGGACGCCTGCGCGTCGTTCCGGGGGGCGGTGGCCGGGGTTTCGGTGCCGCCCGCGCCCGGCAGGTCGAGTACGGCCTCGCCGGTGTTCTGTACCTTCAGCATGACCTGGAACAGCGGGTGCCGTGCCAGTGAGCGGGCCGGGGCCAGCTCCTCGACGAGCGTGTCGAACGGCAGCTCCTGGTTCTCGAAGGCCGCCCAGCCCGTCTGCCCTACTCGCGAGAGCAGTTCGGCGAACGTCGGGTCGCCCGACACATCCGTTCGCAGGACGAGGGAGTTGATGAAGAAGCCGACCAGGTCGTCGAGGGCCACGTCCGTGCGGCCGGCCACCGTCGTGCCGATCGGGATGTCGGTGCCGGCACCCAGGCGGGAAAGCACGGCTGCAAGGGCAGCCTGGAGCACCATGAAAGTCGTCACGCCCTCGGCCCGAGCCAGCTCGGCGAGGCGCGCGTGGACTTCGGCGGAGACACGGAGCGGCACCTTGTGGCCGCGCAGGGAGGGCACGGCCGACCGCGTACGGTCGACAGGCAGCTCCAGCTCCTCCGGAAGCCCCGCCAATACATCGTGCCAATAGGAGAGTTGAGTGGCCATCACGCTGTCGGTATCCGAGGCGTCACCGAGCAGCTCGCGCTGCCACAGCGTGTAGTCGGCGTACTGGACCGGCAGCGGCTCCCACTTGGGGGCCCCGCCCTCGCGCCGAGCCGCATAGGCGGCCGACAGGTCGCGGGCCAGCGGGCGCCTCGACCATCCGTCGCTCGCGATGTGGTGCATCACCATGACGAGCACCTGCTCGTCGGGGCCCGTGGAGAACAGGGAGGCCCGGATCGGTATCTCGGCCGAGAGATCGAAGGCGTACGAAAGGACATCTGCCATCGCGTCGTCGAGCTCCGCCGGGGAGACCTCCTCGACCGTCAGCTTCCAGTCCAGCTCGTCGAGCTTGAGAATGTGCTGGTACGGCTCACCATCCGCGACCTTGTAGACGGTGCGCAGCACCTCGTGACGGCCGATCACGTCCAGCAGGGCCAGGCCCAGGGCCTCGCCGTCGGTCTCACCCGAAAGACGCAGCACGACAGGGATGTTGTATGTGGAACTCGGCCCCTCGGACTGGCTGAGGAACCACAACCGGCGCTGCGCGAATGACAACGGAATCATCAGGACTCCTCCTGGGTACGCATCGGCCGCAACGCCGGCCTTGCTGTCTTTTGGTGGGCAAGTTGTTGAGCGAGTGCTGCCACGGTCGACGCGTCGAGGAGCACGCGGAGCGGAACCTCCACGCCGAGTTCGGCGCGGATCCTGCTGGTGAGGCGGACAGCGAGGAGCGAGTGGCCGCCGAGGGCGAAGAAGTCGTCGTCCACGCCGATGCTTTCGAGCCCGAGGAGCTCCGCGAAGGCCGCGCAGAGGATCTCTTCCTGACGGGTGGCGGGCCCGCGCCCCGACCCGACCGGGCCGGAGGCCTCCGGAGCGGGGAGGGCCTTGCGGTCGAGCTTGCCGTTGGCCGTCAGCGGCAGTGCGTCGAGGACGACCACGGCCGCCGGGACCATGTGCTCGGGCAGTCGCTGGGCCGCCACCTCCCGTACAGCTCGAGGCAGTCCCTCACTTGCATCGTCGGCATCGGTCGGGACGATGTAGGCGACGAGGCGGGTGTCGCCGGGGGTGTCCTCACGGGCAATGACAGCCGCCTGCGCGACCTCCCGGTGCGCGGCCACGACCGCCTGGACCTCACCCGGCTCGATACGGAAACCACGCACCTTGACCTGCTCGTCCGCACGGCCGAGGTACTCGAGCAGTCCCTCGGTGTTCCACCGGGCCACATCCCCCGACCGGTACATCCGCGCCCCTGGCTCGAACGGGTTCGCAATGAAACGTTCCGCCGTCAGACCCGGGCGGCGGACATATCCGCGGGCAAGCTGCGTACCCGCGATGAACAGCTCACCCGCAACACCCGGCGCCACCGGCTGCAAGCGTTCATCGAGTACGTAGAGACGCGTGTTGGCGATCGGGCGGCCGATGGGCACCGACTCACCGACCTCCTGACCTGCCACGACCTCGAAGACACAGCAACCGACCACCGTCTCGGTGGGACCGTACTCATTGACCACCACCGAACCCGGCGCACGCTCCAGCCAGTCACGCACCACACTGCCCGGAAGAGCCTCACCACCCACAACCCAACGGCGAGCAGCACCCGCCGATTGCTCCTTGTCCAGCATCTCCATCAGGAGCGGCAGGTGCGCCGGCACGGCCTTCACCAGTCCGAACCCACCCGGAGACTGCACCAGCTCGGCCAGCCCCTCGGCGCCACCGGCCGCACTGACCACCACTGCCGAGCCGGACACCAACGGCACCAGCACACTCGTCACCGTCAGGTCAAAGGCGAGCGAGGAATGCAACGGAGCACCCCCGCCACCACTCATCCCATACGCGTCCGCAGCCCACGCAACATAGTTCGCCAGACCACCATGAGTGACGGCCACACCCTTCGGCCGCCCCGTCGAACCCGACGTATAGATCACATACGCCAGACCATCCAACGAGACGGCCACCTCAGGCGAAGCCGAATCAGCCGCCGCCAGCTGAATCTCTGCCAGCGTGCTGTCCAGGGCCACGAACCGGTTCCGGCCCGCCGGGAGATCATCCAGAATCTCCTCGGTCGTCAGCGTCAGCGCTGCGCCACTGTCGGCGAGCATGAACCCGATCCGCTCCGCCGGATACTCCGGATCGATCGGCAGATAACCCGCACCCGCCTTCCACACACCCAAAATCGCCGCGATCAAGTCGACACCGCGCGGCAGACACAGACCCACCACCGACTCGGCACCCACCCCCTGACCGATCAGATAACGAGCAAGACGATTCGCCCGAGCATCCAACTCCGCATACGAGATCTCCATACCGCCGCAGACCACGGCCACCGCATCCGGCGACCGCACCACCCGCTCCTCGAACAACCCCGGCACCCACACCGACCCCAGATCAGCGGCCGTATCGTTCCACTCCACCAGCGCCCGACGCCGCTCCCCCGCATCGAGCACATTGAGAGAGCCGACCCGGGCCTGCGGGTCCGCGACCAGCAGGCCGATCACGCGCACAAGGCGTTCGGCCAGGCTCTCGACCGTCTCCCGGTCGAAGAGGTCCGCGGCCGCGACCACCTGACCCCGTACGCCAGCAGGGGAACCCTGCTCGTCGAAGGCCTCGGAGACGCGCACCTCCAGGTCGAACTTCGCCTTCGAGGTCCCGGCCGACATCCCGCCGGCCCGCAGGCCGGGGAGGTCGAGGACGGCCTCGGCGTTGTTCTGCAGGTCCAGCTGGACCTGGAACAACGGGTGTCGCGCCATCGAACGGCTCGGCGCCAGCTC
>NZ_JBVJYZ010000035.1:0-8244 GCF_055600045.1 Streptomyces sp. NPDC038280 | reverse complement strand
CCGTGCTCCTTGGCTTTCGGATGGTGGAAGGCCCGGGCAGACTTTCGCCGAATCCCGGCGCGGCGAGCCATGAGCGAAGCGGAAGTACGTCAAGTCACTTCGCGGCGAAGTACTGGAGCAGCTGCCGCTCGTCCTCGTCGGTCAACGCCACGGCGAAGAGGTCCCGCAGCGCGCACACCGTGTCGCCCGCGGACAGCTCCCGCCGCTCGCTGCTGCCGTCGGGGTACTCGGTCACCAGCACCTTGTCCTGAAGGAGCCGCCGCTCCTTCTCCGTCTCCCGCTGGGCGACGAGCTGCCCCACGAACGGCGAGCCGGGTCGGGTCGAGCTGATGTAGTGCGCCGCCTCGAAGTCGATCCGGAACTGCGGCTCCTGGCGGAAGCCGTACATGTCGAACCAGCCGTCGGGCCGCAGGCACTGCACGATCCAGTCGGCGCCGTCCGCGACCAGCCGCCAGGTCCAGTCGGCGACGGTCACCGACGCGCCGTCCTCCAGTGGCAGCGGATCGATCAGACCGGTGTAGCCGTAGCCCGCGTCCGCCACCCACACCCGGTCGTCGGCGCGCACCAGCAGGACGGTGTGCGTCCGGAAACGCCGGCGCGTCTCGCCCTGCCGGATGCGGGCCAGGAGCCGGGTCACCGGGAAGTCGAGCCGGTCCAGGGCCGCGGCCAGCAGCAGGTTGTTCTCGTAGCAGTAGCCGCCGCGGCGCGCCCGGACCAGCTTGTCCTGGATCCGCTCGATGGCGAGGGACACCGGGCGGCCGAGCGTGATGTCGACGTTCTCGAACGTGATGGTGCTCATGTGCCCGCGGTGCACCCGGTGCAGGGTGTCGGCGGTGGCCGTGCGCGGTCCGGTGAAGCCGATGCGGTCGAGGTACGCGTCGAGGTCGAGCTGTCCGCTCTCCCACTCGGGCGCGGTCTCCACCGCGGTGGGCAGGCCGTACGTTCCCAGCATGCGGGGTCCTCCTGAGTCGTCAGATGCGGTAGGGCTCTTCGGGCGGATTCGGGCCGGCCTTGAGCAGCAGAAGCGGAATCGTGTCCGGGCACACGGCGTCCGGGTCGATGGCCGGGGCCTGCGGGTACGGGTCGGGGAGGACGGGTCTCGCCGGGTCGGCCCCGACTTCGTCCAGGACCGCGGGATCCGCGGCGGGCGGCTTCAGGGCGGCCGCGAGTCCCGCCGCCAGCGCGGCGCCCAGGACCGGGCCGATCAGGTAGGCGGCGAGGAACCCGGTGTGCCCGGACAGCAGGGCCGGGCCGAACTGGCGGGCCGGGTTGACCGAACCGCCCGACACCGGTCCGAGGATCATGATGAAGCAGGTGATGCACGCGCCCACGGCCGCCGGTATCAGCCAGTCCCAGCGCGGCCTTATCAGCAGCGCGGCCACGATCGTCATACAGACGAGCTGGGACAGCGTCTCGGCGAGGAGCACGCCCCAGAACCCCCAGCCGGGCGCGGGCCCCACTGCCGAGAAGCCCACCGAGGGCATGCCCACCGCCGGACCCCACACCAGCCGCGCGAGGCCGACGCCGGCCACCGACCCGGCCATCTGCGCGGTGCAGAACGGCAGCACGTCCTTGCCGGGGAAGACCCGCAGCATCCACAGACCGATGCTCACGGAGGGGTTCATGTGCCCGGCGGTCTTGCGGGACATGGAGAAGTGGATGATCGCCGTGTTCACGACGCCGAAGAAGATCCCCAGGGCCACGAAGGCCGCCCTGCCCCGCAGGACGGAGTTGAGCGGCGCGTCCGGCGCGAACACCCAGCGGGCCGTGGTGACGATGAGGAACAGAATCCCCGCGGTGATGAAGAACTCCAGCACGACCGTGCGCGCCCGGGCCGGAAGGTACGGCTCGAACGGTGTCCGGGGCGGTTTCCTGTGGGTACCTGGCTGCCTGTTGTTGGCCATCGTTCCTGCTCCGTGTTTCCGGTGCGGCGGCTGGTGTGGGTGGGACGACTGGGCCTCACGCACCCGTGCGCCGGGCACCGCCCCGAAGGCGGTCCCCCGGCGTCACGGGACGGTGAGGGTCCAGGAGGTGCGGCTCAGATCTCCACGCGGACGTCGTACTCGGCGACCCAGGCGTTGAACTCGACCAGGCGCTCCATCACGGCCCGGGTGCCCCACAGCCCGCCGAGGGCCGAGTACTCCTCCAGCGGCTTGTCGAGCAGCTTCTGGATGCCCTCGGCCGGCACCAGGCGCAGCACCGGCGAGCCGTCGTGCAGCAGGTCCTGGACCTTGGCGCGCAGCGCGCGGACGTACTCCAGGTCCTGGGTCGAGGGGTAGGGGCTCTTCTTGCGCTCCAGGACCGACTGCGGCAGCACATGGGCGGCCGCCGCGCGCAGCAGGCTCTTCTCGCGTCCGTCGAAGTTCTTCATCTCCCACGGCACGTTGTAGACGTACTCCACGAGCCGGTGGTCGGTGAACGGCACCCGGACCTCGAGGCTCGCGGACATGCTGATCCGGTCCTTGCGGTCGAGCAGGAACTTCTCCCAGTGCGTGATGTTGAGCCAGGTCAGCTCCTTCATCCGCTCCTCGTGGGCGGAGTCGCCGGCCAGCCGGGGCACCGCCTCGAGGGACTCCGCGTAGCGCTGCTTGACGTACTCCTCCATGCCGAGCCGGTCCCAGAGCCCGATCTCCTTGATCGTGTCCAGACCGCCGAGCCGCCGCCAGGCGTCGTACCAGGGGAAGGTGTCGCCGTTGACGGCCTCTTCGTCGAAGAACCAGTTGTAGCCGCCGAAGATCTCGTCGGCCGCCTCACCGGAGAGCGCCACGGTCACGCGCTCCTTGAGCGCCTTGCACAGGTGGTAGAGCGAGTGCTCCATGTCGCCGGTCGAGACGGGGAGGTCCTGGGCGCGCAGCACCCGGGCGCGGACCGATTCGTCGAGGATGTCGGTGTTCTCCAGCTCGACGATGATGTGCTCGGCGCCGGAGTGCTCGGCCACGTCGACGGCGTACGGAGTGTCCGGATCCATCCAGATGCCGTTGTCGCGGAATGTCTCGCCATGGTCCTTGAAGTCCACCGAGAAGGCGGTGATCTTCTCCGAGCTGCCCTGCTCCCGCAGCACCTTGGCGGCCAGCGCGGTCACCGCGCTGGAGTCCAGGCCGCCGGAGAGCAGCGTGCCCACCTTCACGTCGGCGATCAGCTGGCGCTCGACGATGTCCTCGAGGAGCTCGCGGACCGTGGCGATGGTGGTGTCGAGGTCGTCGGTGTGCGGGCGCGCCTGGAGGGTCCAGTACGTACGGGTCGTGTGGCCGTCGCGTCCGAACCGCACGACGGTGCCGGGGACGACCTCACGCATGCCCTTGAAGACGGCGTGGCCGGGCGTGTTGATGATGGCGAAGATCTCCGCCAGGCCCTCGGCGTCGACGACGGCCTCGACCTCCGGGTGGGCCAGGATCGACTTGGCCTCGGAGCCGAACAGCACGCCGTCGGCGGTCGGGTAGTAGAAGAGCGGCTTGACGCCCATCCGGTCGCGGACCAGGAGGAGTTCCTCGGTCCGGGGATCCCAGATGGCGAGCGCGTACATCCCGTTGAGGCGCTCGGCGAACTCCTCGCCCCATTCGAGGTAGGCGTGCAGCACGACCTCGGTGTCACTGGAGGTGCGGAACTCATGGCCGAGCGAGGCCAGTTCGGCCTTCAGCTCCAGGAAGTTGTAGACCTCGCCGGTGTAGACGAGGACGGGCAGCTCGTCGTCGCTGCCGTTGACGTGCATCGGCTGGCGGCCGTTCTCGAGGTCGATGATCGAGAGCCGGCGGTGGCCGAGGGCGGCGTGCCGCGACAGCCAGATGCCGCCGTCGTCCGGGCCCCGGCATTCCAGGGTCCGGGTCATGGCCGCCGCCGTGTCGCCGCCGAGCGTCAGGTCACGGTCGTAACCGACCCAGCCGGTGAGTCCGCACATAGCGCCTCAGTTCCTTTCTCGGTTTTCCCCTGTCCAGGGGACGTCCCATGCGGGGGTGAGCGGGGTGTACGGAGTCAGGGGCGCGGGACCGGGACCCATCCGGCGTCGTCCCAGTGGCGCAGCTGCCGCAGCGCGGAGCGCTCGCCGACCCGGGCGACGTGCTCGCCGCCGAGGATCAGCGTGCTGGGCCGGTCGGGCGAGAAGACCGGCCAGGCGGGAGCGTTCGGGCTGCTGGGCGCCTTGCCCCGGGCGAAGGACGCGACGAGCTCGATGAAGGTGTCGGACACCCGCTTCTCCAGCGGCCCGTTGCCGTAGGCCGGGGCGTTGACCGCGGAGGCGTAGGAGCCGAAGAGGAACTTCGACGTGGCCTCGTGCGGGGTACCGGTCAGCGGAGGGGCGACCGGGTGCGCGAACTCCATCAGATAGCTGGGCACCCCCGGGCGCTCCCGCGCCTGCCGCTCGGCGAGCCGGGTGATCTGGTACCGGAAGAGACTGTCGCCCCAGATCGCGCCCCAGATGGACACCGGGTCCTGGGGGAGACCGTCGATGGTGGCGGCCCTGCGGTAGGCGGAGATCGCCGAGTCGACCTCGGTGTCGGCGACGTGCACCGCGCCCTTGTGGAGTACGGCACGGATCGCGTCCCGCAGCTCCGCGTCATTGGTGGGATGCGGACCCGGGAAGGGGTAGCCGGGACCGGTGGTGAAGAACGTCCCCTCGGTGCGGCCGTAGACGGCCAGCGTCGGGAGGTTCGGGGTGGGAAGTTCGTAGTCGTGGCCCAGCATCCAGCGACCGTCGACGACCGGGCCCTGGTACTCGCGCCAGGTGGATACCTCCCGGTCGGTGGGGCTGCCGGAGAACACCTTCTCCCAGGTGTCCTTGAGCCGGTCGGCGGGGACCTGGCGCAGCCCCTTGACGGTCGTGCCGAGCTTGCGCGCGATCAGCTCGAAGACCCGGTGGGAGTCCTCACGGCTCATCGAACTGGCGGGCTCCCAGACGTGCTTGACGCTGATCGGCACGATCCGCTTGACCGTGCCGCGCAGCTCGGGAAGAAGCCCGAGCTGCCAGGCGGAGGAGCCGCCGGCGGACGTGCCGGCCAGGGTGATGTTGTCCGGGTCGCCGCCGAACGCGGCCGCGTTCCTGCGGATCCAGTGCAGCAGGGCCACCTGGTCCTGGAGGCCCCAGTTCGAGTAGCCGCCGGTGCGTGGGTCGGCGAGGTCCTCGTGCAGGCCCCAGCCAAGCGCCCCCAGGCGGTAGTTGAAGGTGACGACGACCATGTCGCCGTGGGCCGCCGGGCGGGCGCCGTCGAAGTCCGGCTCGCTGCCGGCGCCGAGGAACCAGCCGCCGCCGTGGATGTAGACCAGCACCGGGCGGGAGCCCCGGGTGTCGGGGGTCCACACATTGGCGTAGAGGCTGTCCTCGCTGGAGCCCGGCAGATACGACTGGTAGGACACCGGGGCGAAGGCGGTGGCGTCACGGACCCCGCTCCACGGGGTGACCGGGCGGGGGGAGCAGTAGCGCAGCGCTCCGACCGGGGGAGCGGCGTACGGGACACCGCGGAAGACCGAGAGCCCGCCGCCGCGCTCGCCGGAGATCAGCCCGCCGGTCGTCCGGGTCACCACGGGCCCGGTCTCCTCGGGGGCCGTCGCCGCGCCGCCGCCCGTACGCTGCTGCGCCGCCGCGTCCGGGACGGTCACGGCCGCCACCGCCGCGGCGGCCGCGGCGACGACGGAGCGTCTGCGAGGCTCATGAGAAACTCCCGACTGGGACATATACAAACTCCCCGTGCGTGCGAATGCCGCTGACGACGGTCGAGATGGTGCCCCCGCGGCCCTGAGCCGGCCAATGGCCCCCGGCGTACTCAGTCAGGTCACCGGGGAACCGCTTCAGAACCTGACGGATTCACCCCCGGACCTTTGAGCGGATCCGTTGCTCTCGGCAGGATCCAGGCATGACAACGTCGATTCTGGAGTCTCGCCCCCTTTTCGAGCTGGGCGCCGAGATTCACATCGCGGCCTCGGCCGACAAGATCTACTCCATCGTCAGCGACATGAAGCGCCATTCCGAGTGGAGTTCGGAACTCCAGGACGGCACATGGCTGTCCGGTGAGCCGGGAGTGGTGGGTTCCATTTTCCGCGGGGAGAACTTCCGCAGCGACGACATCGTGGCCTGGGCGCCGCTCATCCGCGGAATCTGGCACACCAAGTCGGAAGTCGTCGCCACCGAACCCGGCAGGGCTTTCCGCTGGCGCATCCACTCCAAGACCGGCGAACCCCAGGATCTCGTATGGTCCTTCGAGATCACCCCTCGCGAGAACGGCTGCACTCTGGCCCAGACATTCCGCATGGGGTACGCGTCGCCCGGAATCCATGAGATCACGAAGGACATGGACGAGGACGACACGAAGAAGTTCATCGCCGACTGGACCGTCAAGATGACTCGGGATGTCACGGAGACCCTGGAGAAGATCAAGGTCGTCGTCGAGAAGGACTGACGCCCGAGCGGCTCCCGCGACAGAACCGACCCCGCACCACCCGAGCTCGCGCAGACCCGAGCCGGCCGGTGGCCCCCGGCACCACGCCGTCGCCCCGGCCGGCTCCGTCGTACGTCCCCCCACGCACCACACCCCCCATGCCGCACAGCCTGCACACTTCCGAGCGCGCAGACGGGCGCGCCCTCACGAGGGGAATCCCCACACATGCTCTCCAGACGACGGTTCATCGGTGCCGCCCTCGCCACGGGTGGCACGGTGGCCACCGGCGCCGCACTCTCGCCGCTGCTCAGCGCCGGGTCGGTCGCCGCGGCAGACACCGCCGCCACACAGTTCTTCGCCCAGCCGATGCCCCTGCCGCAGGTCATCGCCCCGTACTCCACGGCCAACGGCATCGACACCTACAACGTGGCGATCAAGCGGGTTACCAAGGAGATACTGCCGGGCAAGCTCACCGAGGTCTTCAGCTTCAACGGCGCCTTCCCGGGCCTCATCCGGGCCACGTCCGGACGCCCGGTCGTGATCAACCAGTACAACAAGCTGGACATGCCGGTCTCCATCCATCTGCACGGAGGCCATGTCGCACCGGAGCACGACGGCGACCCGATGGCCACCATCGCCCCGGGCGGCAGCAAGCAGTACCACTACCCCAACGCCCAGGCACACGCCCCGCTGTGGCTCCACGACCACGCGCACCACATGGAGTCCGAGCACGTCTACCGGGGCCTGTCCGCGTTCTACCTGCTCACCGACGCCACCGAGAAGGCGCTGCCGCTGCCGTCGGGCTCGTACGACGTGCCGATCATGCTGCGGGAGGCCAACTTCGACGCGGCCGGCCAGTTCGTCTACAAGATGGACGACTTCATGGGCCGCTCCACGATCCTCGCCAACGGCAAGGCGTGGCCGTACTTCCAGGTCTCGGCCCGCAAGTACCGCTTCCGGCTGCTCAACTCCACCAACCTTCGGTTCTTCACGCTCAAGCTCGCCGACGGCAGCCCGTTCATCCAGATCGGCTCCGACGGCGGTCTGCTGGAGAAACCTTTCAGCACCGACACCGTGGCCCTGTCGCCGGGCGAGCGCGCCGACGTCGTCATCGACTTCTCCCGCTACCCCGTCGGCACCAAGCTCGTCCTGGAGAACACCGAGGGCCCCGGGCCGGCCGAGCAGACCGGCAAGGTCCTGCGGTTCGACGTGGTGAAGACGAGCACCGACCCCAGCTCCGTCCCCGCGACCCTGCGGACCCTTCCCGCGCTTCCCGCCGTCACCGGCAGTCGCACCGTCGTCATGAGCATGGACGAGGACGGCCGCCTCAACCCGCAGGGCTATATGGACGGAAAGGTCTACGACCACAACCGGATCGACAACAAGGTCCCGTGGGGAGGCTCCGAAATCTGGACCGTCACCAATGCCAACCTGGGTATTCCGCACAACTTCCATATTCATCTCGTGCAGTTCCGGATCCTGGAACGCAACGGCACTCCGCCCGGTCCCGCCGAGGCCGGACTCAAGGACACCATCCGCGTGATGCCGGGTGAAACCGTCAAGTTCCAGGCCACCTTCGACAGCTACCGCGGAAAGTATCTCTACCACTGTCACATGCTCGACCACGCGGCCATGGGAATGATGGCGCAGATGGAAATCGTGTGAACAAGCGCTGTACGGAAGGCTCCGATGTGACCGGCATCACGGTCGACCTGATGGATTCTCACGGCACTTGACGGAGTGCGGCCGCCGTCATTGGCCGCGCCTCGGCAAGCGTCGGATGATTCCGGGGAATTCGGAGTCGGCCGGCCGGTCGGCTGTTGCCGCCGGCCGGCCGGTCGGCCCCCCCACTCCCGGGCATCCACTTCAGCGGAGATAT
>NZ_JBVJYZ010000034.1:0-8270 GCF_055600045.1 Streptomyces sp. NPDC038280 | reverse complement strand
ACGCCGGCGGGAAGACCCTCCAGCGTCGCCACCAGCGCGGGTCCGTGGGACTCCCCAGCGGTCAGCCAACGCAACCTGCTCAACGATGCTCCTCAAGGTCGTACGCCGGAAAGAGCCGGCGCAGCTCGGTGTGGAAGCCGGGGAAGGTCTTGCCGACGCACGCGGGGTCGTCCAGGGTGATCGTCCCGGCGGGCTGCCCCAGGGCGGTCGCGCCGAGACCCAGCACCGTGAACGCCATCGCGATCCGGTGGTCGCGGTGGCAGGCGATCCGGGTGGGAGCGGGGGTGCCGGGGTGCACGACGACCCAGTCTCGACCCTCCTCGACGTGCACCCCGGCGGCTCGGAGGTTCTGGGTGACGGCGGCGATCCGGTCCGACTCCTTGAGCCGGGCGTGGCCGATGCCCCGGATGGTGATGGGCTGGTCGGCGAGCGGCGCGATCGCGGCGAGGGTCATGAAGGTGTCGGAGATCTCGCCCATGTCGATGTCGAAGCCGCCGGTCAGCCGGCCGGTGCCGGTGACCGTCGTGGAGTCGGCGGCGATGTCGACGTCCGCGCCGGCCAGCCGCAGCGCCTCGGCGAACCGCAGGTCGCCCTGGAGGCTTCCGCTGCCGAGTCCGGGGACGGTGACCGTGGTGCCGGTGACGGCCGCGGCGGCGAAGACGTACGAGGCGGTGGAGGCGTCCGGCTCGATCACCAGGTCGGCGGCCCGGTAGGCGCCGGGGGTGACGCGCAGGACGCCCTCCACTTCGGTGACTTCGGCGCCGAAGTGACGCATCAGCGCCAGGGTCATGTCGATGTACGGGCGGCTGACGAGGTCCCGCGCGCCGATGACGAGCGGGGTACGCATCAACGGCGCGGCCATCAGCAGTCCGGTCAGAAACTGGCTGCTCAGCGAGGAGTCGAGGACGATCTCACCGCCGTCGAGGCCGGTGGCGTCGAGGACGAGGGGCAGGGTGCCGCCGGTCTCCGTACGGAGCGGGGCGCCGAGCCGCGTGAGGGCGTCGGCGAGCGGCCACAGCGGGCGGGCGCGCAGCTGGGCGGAGCCGTCGAAGGTGAACGCGCCGGTGCCGGTGGCCGCGAACGGCGGCAGGAAGCGGGCCGCGGTGCCGGCGTCGGCGCACCATACGCGGGCCGGCCCGGTCGGGCCGCGTCCGCTGCCGGTGACTTCCCAGCAGGTGTCGTCGGCGGTGGCGCGGACGGGGATGCCCAGGTCGGTGAGGGCGGTGCGGAAGGCGAGGGTGTCCTCGCTGACGAGCGGTGCCCACAGTCCGGTGGTGCCCTCGGCGGCCGCGGCGAGCAGCAGGGCCCGGTTGGTGAGGCTCTTCGAGCCGGGGATCCGGGCGGTCCGGCCGGGGGCCGGTGTCGTGGCGGCGGTCGTCATCGGATCTCCGGTTCGTCGGCGGGTCCGGCGGCCGGCCCGGGGGTGGTCGCGTCGTCGGCGAACTCGTGGGCCAGGGCGCGCAGGGCGACCCGGTACGACCCGATGCCGAGGCCGGTGATCGTGCCGCTGGCGACCGGGGCGACGACCGAGAGGTGCCGGAACTCCTCGCGTGCGTGCGGGTTCGAGATGTGCACCTCGATGAGCGGGGCGGTGCGCTGCGCGGCGGCGTCCCGGACGGCGTACGAGTAGTGCGTGAGGGCGCCCGGATTGAGGATGACGGGCAGGGAGCCGTCCGCCGCCTCGTGCAGCCAGTCGACCAGCTGTCCTTCGTAGTTGGTCTCCCGCACGTCGACGTCGAAGCCCAGCTCCGCGCCGAGCTTCTGACAGGTGTCCACCAGGCCGGCGTAGGACGTGGCGCCGTAGACGTCGGGCTCGCGGGAGCCGAGCCGGCCGAGGTTCGGGCCGTTGAGGATGAGGACCCGGCGGTTCACGCGGACACCTCGCTGTAGGCGGCGACGAGGATCTCGGGGTCGGGTCCTTCGAGGACGGACGGCCGCGCGGGCCCGTCGAGGACGATGAAGCGCAGCAGGTCGCCCCGGGACTTCTTGTCGACCCTCATGGTTTCGAGGAGCTTCGGCCACTGGTCGCCGCGGTAGGTGAGCGGCAGTCCGACGGAGGAGAGGACCGAGCGGTGCCGGGCGACGGTCGCGTCGTCCATTGTGCCCGCGAGGCGGCCCAGTTCCGCGGCGAAGACCATGCCGACGGAGACGGCGGCGCCGTGGCGCCAGGTGTAGCGCTCGTTCTTCTCGATGGCGTGGGCGAGGGTGTGGCCGTAGTTGAGGATCTCGCGCAGCCCCGCCTCCTTGAGGTCGCTGGAGACGACCTCGGCCTTGACCCGGATGGAGCGTTCGATCAGTTCGGCGGTGTGCGGGCCGGAGGGGCGGCGGGCGCCCCGCGGGTCGGCCTCGATGAGGTCGAGGATGACCGGGTCGGCGATGAAACCGGCCTTGATGATCTCGGCGAGGCCGCCGACGTAGTCGTGGACCGGGAGCGAGTCCAGAGCGGTCAGGTCGCAGATGACCCCCGCGGGCGGGTGGAAGGCGCCGACGAGGTTCTTGCCGGCGGCGGTGTTGATGCCGGTCTTGCCGCCGACGGCCGCGTCGACCATGCCGAGGACGGTCGTCGGTACGGCGATCCAGCGCACACCCCGCAGCCAGCTCGCGGCGACGAAGCCGGCCAGGTCGGTGGTGGCACCGCCGCCCAAGCCCACGATCACATCGGTACGGGTGAATCCGGCGCGGCCCAGCTCGTCCCAGCACCGGGCCGCCGTCTCCGCGGTCTTGGCGCCCTCCGCGTCGGGGATCCGCAGGTCGAGGGTCTCGTACCCGCTGCCTTCGAGGTCCTCGCGCAGTGATCCGGCGAGGGCGGCGAGGGCCTGCGGGTGGATCACGGCCACCCGCCGGGCCTTCGCGCCGATCAGGGCCGGCAGTTCGCCGAGGAGTCCCCGGCCGACCAGCACCTCGTACGGATCGGTGCCGGCGCTGCCCCCGACGGGGATGCGGGTCACTGTCCGATCGGTCCGTTCGGTCATACGTCCTTCAGCTCCAGTGCGTCGAGGACCGCCTGGGCGACCTCTTGGGGGGTGCGGCCGCCGGTGGCGACGACGGCGCGGGCGACCTCGGCGTAGAGCGGGTGGCGGGCCTCGGCCAGGCGCCGCCAGCGCTCCCGTGGATCGGAGCGGCCGGCGAGCAGCGGGCGCCCTGCGTCCGATCCGACCCGGCGGACCGCCTCGTCGGCGTCCAGCGACAGATGGACGACCGGCTGACCGCCGAGGAGCGCGCGGGTGCGGGGGTCGACGACCGCGCCGCCACCGAGGGCGAGGACGCCCGGGTGGGTGGCGACGGCGGCTCGTACGGCGAGGCGCTCCAGCTCGCGGAAGCGTGCCTCGCCGTCGGCCGCGAAGATCTCGGGGATCTCCCGGCCGTCGGCGGCGACGACGTCCGCGTCGGTGTCCCGGTAGGGCGCGCCGAGCCGTTCGGCCAGCAGCGCGCCCACCGTGGACTTGCCGGAGCCCATGGGGCCGACGAGGACGACCAGCGGGCCGGTCATCACGCCACGGGCACGCGGGTGACGAGCGCGCCCAGCAGGTCACCCACGATGCGCGGCCCGCTCTGCGTGAGAACGGACTCGGCGTGGAACTGCATGGACGCGAAGTGGGGGCCGCGCAGCGCGTGGACCTCTCCGGTCTCCGGGTCCCGGCTCACCTCGATCGTGCCGATGTCGGGGCAGTGGATCGCGTCGGACGCGCTGCGGGCGGCGAACGTGTTGTAGAAGCCGACGCGTTCACGGCTGCCGAAGAGGTCGATCTCCTTCTGGACGCCCTGGTTGGGCACGTCGCGGCGGGCCAGGTCGAGACCCAGGCGCAGGCTCAGGACCTGGTGGCTGAGGCAGACGGCGAGGAACGGCCGGCGCTGCTCCAGGAGCGTCCCGATGGCGCCGCGCAGATGCGTGATCTTCGGGTGGTCGGCCTCGCGCGGGTCGCCCGGGCCGGGCCCCATGATGACGAGGTCGTAGCCGTCGAAGGAGTACTCCTCGTCGAAGCGGCGGACGGTGACACGGGGCCCCATGGAGCGGACCTGCTGCCCGATCATCGAGGTGAAGGTGTCCTCGGCGTCGACGATCAGGATGCGCTGTCCGTCCAGGACCGGGTCGGGGCGGCCGCGCGCCCCGTCCTCGGCCAGCCAGAAACCGGCGATGGTCTCGTTGCGCTGCTCCAGGGCGGCTCGCACGCTGGGATGGGCGTGGAAGCGCGACGTTCCGTCGTCCTCCAGCGCGGCGAGCAGCCCGGCGGCCTTGGCCCGGGTCTCGGCGACCTCGGACTCCGGGTCGGAGTGGCGAACGAGTGTGGCGCCGACACCGATCCGCACCCGTCCCGTGCTGTCGATGTCGGCGGTCCTGATGAGAATGGCGGAGTCCATGGTGCGTCCGCCGTGGGCGTCCCGGCCGATGAGCGCGACCATGCCGCTGTAGTAACCGCGGCCCTGGGGCTCGTACTTGCCGATGACACGACAGGCGCTCTCCAGCGGACTGCCGGTGACGGTCGGCGCGAACAGCGTCTCGCGCAGAATGTCGCGGGGGTCCCGGGCCGTCCGGCCCTCGATGAAGTACTCGGTGTGGGCGAGGCGGGCCATCTCCTTGAGGTAGGGGCCCACCACCCGGCCGCCCGCCTCGCAGATCCGGGCCATCATCTTGAGCTCTTCGTCGACGACCATGTAGAGCTCGTCGGCCTCCTTGCGGTCGGCGAGGAAGTCGAGGACGCCGGGGAGGGTGGGGCCCGTGGCCGGATAGCGGTAGGTGCCGCTGATGGGGTTCATCACGGCGGTGCCCTCGCTGAGACTGACGTGCCGTTCCGGGGACGCGCCGACGAAGGTCCGCTCCCCGGTGTGGATGATGAAGGTCCAGTAGGCGCCGGACTCGCGTTCCAGCAGGCGCCGGAAGAAGGCGAGCGCGCTGGGCAGCCCGTAGTCCGTGATGTCGGCGGTGAACGAGCGGCGGATGACGAAGTTGGCGCCCTCGCCGGTCCCGATCTCGTCCGCGATGACCCTGCGCACGATGTCGGCGTAGGCGGAGTCGTCGACGTCGAAGTGGCCGCCGGCCAGCCGGGTCGGGATGTTCGGGATCCGCGCCAGGGCCGCCTCGAGGGGGACGGTCGTCTGCTCGGCGACGGTCATGGCGATCAGCGGCGAGCCGTCGTCGTTGCAGGCGAATCCGCGCTCGGCGATCTGACGGTACGGGACGACGGCGAGGACCTCCTGGCGCGCGGCGCCCGGGGTGCCGGGGCCGTCGGGCAGCGGGATGTCCGCGAGCGTCGCCGGCAGCGAGACGTCCCCGAGGAGGATGTCGAGGGCGTCGGGCCCGGTGGTCTCGGGGCGGTGCAGCACCGCGAAGGCGGGCGGGCGCGGTCCGAGCACCCGGCCGAGCAGATCGCCGGCGTCGTCGGGCAGGTCTCGGGGGGCGCGGTCCTCGCTCATCCCAGTACCTCCTTGGTGGTGGTGACGACGGCGCAGCGCTTGGCGGCGTAGTCGACGGTCTGCCAGTGCTCGGCCTCGGTGAAGTCGCCGATGGCATCGGCGACGAGGAAGGTCTGGATGTCGTTGGTGAACGCCTCGACGGCGCTCGCGAGGACACCGACGTGTGCGTAGACGCCGCAGATGATCAGCTGGTCGCGGCCGTGGAACCGCATCCGCTCCAGCAGATCGGTCTTGAAGAAGGCGCTGTAGCGCCACTTGGTGAGCAGCCAGTCGCCGGAGGCGGGGGCGAGCGGGTCGACCACGGCACGGTCGGCGGGGTCGACCTTCATCCCGGGGCCCCAGAAGTCGGCGAGCAGGCCGCGCTGTTCCGGAGTCATGCCGCCGGGCTGCGCCGTGTACGCGACGGGGACTCCATGGGCGGCGCAGCGGTCCCGCAGCTGGGCGGCGTTGGCCACGATCCGGTCGCGCAGCGGCTGCGGGAAGGGGTTGAGGAAGTAGCGCTGCATGTCGTGGACGAGCAGCACCGCGCGGTCCGCGCTGATGGACCACGTGGGGGTGTTGGGGGGCAGGGCGCCCGCCGTCGGCAACGGATAGGCCTCGATGGGCGGTATCCCGGCCATGACCGTCCTCTCGTGACTCGTACTGGGGTGAAGGAGTGTGCGCGGGGCGGGCGTTCAGGCGCCGAGCGACGCTCCGCCGTCGACCGTGAGGTCGTGCAGGGTGATGTGGGCCGCCTGGTCGGAGAGCAGGAAGACGACCGCGTCGGCGATGTCCGTGGGCTGGGCCAGCTTGGCCAGCGGGATACCGACCCGGAACGCCTCGGGACGGCCCTCGATGGTGCCCTTGGGGCCGGACTCGTCGTGCCACATGGAGCTGAGCATCGGGGTGTCGGTGGAGCCCGGCGCGACCAGGTTGCAGCGGATGCCGTACTTGGCGACCTCCAGGCCGAGCGACTTGGTGAACAGCGACGCGGCGGCCTTGGAGGCGGCGTACGCGGCCATCTCGCTGCGCGGGGTGTTCGCCGCGTTGGAGGCGACGGTGACGATGGCGCCGGCGCGGCGCTCCACCATCCGGTCGACGACGGCGCGGGAGACCCGGAAGACGCCGGTGGCGTTGACCGCGAAGGTGGCGGCCCAGTCCTCGTCGCTGAAGGTCCGTACCTCGCCGAGGCGCAGCACTCCCGCCGCGTTGACGAGGAAGTCGATCGGCCCGAGGCGCCGCTCGGTCTCGTCGACGAGCGAGGCGACCTGGGCGCTGTCGGTGACGTCGGCGGGGAAGGCCTCCACGGAGAGGCCCTCCTCGGCGAGTTCGGCGACGCGCTGCTTGAGCGCGGCCTCGTCCCGGTCCACCGCGGCGACGGTGGCTCCGCGGGCCGCCAGGGCCCGGACGACCGCGGCGCCGATCCCACCCGCTGCGCCCGTGACGAGGGCGATCTTCTGCTGCATGGTCCGAACCTCCGTGAGAAGTGGAAGGGGTCAGGCGCGCCAGGCGGAGATGACCGAGACGGCCTGGCCGGGGTTGAGCCGCGGGTCGCAGAAGCTGGTGTAGTGGTCACCGCAGTGCGCGACGCGGTGCTCGTTGAGTACGCATTCGGTGACGTCGTCGGGGGTGGTCTCCAGGTGGACGCCGCCCGCGATGCCGCCGCTGGAGCGCACGGCCAGCTGGAATCCGGAGATCTCGCGCTCGACGGTGGTGGTGTAGCGGGTCTTGAGGCCGCCGGGGGCGGTGACGGTGTTGCCGTGCATCGGGTCGGTGAGCCAGATGACGGGGTGTCCGGCGGCGCGCACGGCCTCGACGAGCGGCGGCAGCTTCTCGGTGACCTTGTCGGCGCCCATGCGGGCGATCAGGGTGAGCCGGCCGGGCTCGCGGGCCGGGTCGAGCCGCTCGCACAGGGTCAGCAGCTCCTCGATGGTCATCGACGGGCCGACCTTGCAGGCGACGGGGTTGGCGACCTCGGCGAGGAGGGCGACATGGGCGCCGTCGACCTGGCGGGTGCGCTCGCCGATCCAGGGCCAGTGCGTGGACGCGAGCAGCAGCCGGCCGGCGTCGTCGCGGCGGAGCATCGGCACCTCGTAGTCGAGGAGCAGTGCCTCGTGGCTGGTCCACACCGGCGGGTCGATGACCGGGCGGCCGACGGGCTTGCGCCAGCCGAGGTGGCCCATGATGTCGTTGGCGGCCATGTAGCCGGTGAGCAGGCGCAGCGGGTCGGGACGGCGGCTCTCCTCGTCGGGCTCGGGCCCGTTGACCATGTGGCCGCGGTAGACGGGCAGTTCGAGGTCGCCTATGCGCTCGGTGTCGTTGGAGCGCGGCTTACCGAACTGCCCGGCCATCCTGCCCACGCGGATCACCGGCTTATGGGTGATCATCTTCATGGCGCCGGCGAGCAGGTCGAGGACCGCCGCCTTGCGGGCCACGTGGTGGGCCGTCGACTCGTCGGGGTCCTCCGAGCAGTCGCCGGACTGCACGACGACGGCCTCGCCGGCCGCGACCCGCGCGAGCAGGGACCGCAGGGTGTCCACATCGGTTGCGCTGACCAGCGCGGGCCGGACGCTCAGCTCCTCCCGCACCCGCTCCACCTGCGATTCGTCGTCCCACGTGGGCTGTTGCAGGGCCGGCTTGAGCCGAATGTCGAGCAGAGTGTTGTCCACTGTTGTGTCTCCTATGACGACAGGGGGAAGGGCGCGGGCTCCGGCCGGGGACGGCGGCCGGGAGACGGGGGCCGGGGAGCCTCAGGCGCCGCGGAGGCCCTTGGCGAGGGCGGTCGCGATTTCTACGGCGCGGCGGGTCTGGAATTCGATGGCGGCGAGGTTTTCGTCGGCGACGGTGGTGGCCTGGTTGGAGGACACGCTGGAGGTGCC
>NZ_JBVJYZ010000033.1:0-8718 GCF_055600045.1 Streptomyces sp. NPDC038280 | reverse complement strand
CTACGACAAGCGCCGTTACGTCTACCTCGGCACCGCAACTGCCGCAGCCCTCACCATCTGGCTCCGAACGTGATCGACCGGACAAGTCCTAGTCGTGTGCCTGGCCGAGGGCGTCGAGACGGCTGATCCAGCTCCGAACTTCCTCGGTGAAGTCGAAGCGTCCGGCCTCGTGGTGGGCAGCGACGAAGCGCAGGGCCGGAGGCTTGTCCTCCCAGGCGGTGTGGCGCCGATCGGCCTCGCGGAGGAAGATCTCGCTGCCGACCGCGTTGGTGTGGAAGCTCAACTCCAGCGGTCGCGGGCCGGCGAGCAGGAAGATCTGCCAGAGCGAGAGGTGCCATTCGACGTCGGGGATGGCGGGCTTGTTGACCGTGGTGAGGTCGCAGCCGTAGCCGGCGGCGGTGAAGGCGTCCAGGACCGTCTCGTGCAGGGGGAGCGTGGTGATGCGCACCGGGTCGTAGTCCCGCTGGGCCTCGGCCCCCTCGATCTTGACGCCGGTGCTCAGGCCCAGGTCGGTGCCGCCGAGCTTCCGGCCGCGGGTCTCGGACACCGGGGTCTCCCACCGGAGCCGGTGCTCGAAGGGCACCCGGCGCTCCTCGCCCCCCGCGAGGGTGAAGTATCCGCCCTTCGCGTAGAGGTAGTCGATCGTGTCGCCCTTCATGCCCTCGCCGCCGCCCTTGCGGACCTGGGGCGGGTTGTAGAGAAGCGTCAGATTGATGCCGTTCACCTTCACGGCGCGGTCCGGGGCGCGCAGCACCACTTCGCCGGTGAGCAACTCGCCGGGGCGGGCCGGTTCGGACTGGAGGATCGTGTTCACTTCGAGCGGTATGCCGCCCTTGCCCAGCAGACGTTGGAAGACCATGGACGCAGGCTAGTCAAACCGGCCCGCCAATGATCACGCGTTCCGCCCGGCAGACAGGATCCGGAAGAGACGGCCCAGCGGGGACCGAGTCGCGGGTGCGGGCGCGGCTCGATGCACCGACGCTCCGCATAGACGACTGGACTCGCATGCGAACACAGCGGGCAAGCGGCCACGACGGACTCCAGGAAGGACTAACTGATCGTTTCAGAATGAGGTTCTGAGGCATCTCAAGCACATGGTGGTGCAGGCGAGTTGGAGCAGACCGAGGCGAAGGACGGGGCGTTTCTCGGTGCACCTGATAGAGCCTGGCCCTCGGCTGTCTTGCCTTCCCAGACCGGACTGTCGGCCGCGGGCTGGGGATGGAGCCTGGAGTAGCTGCACGACGGCTTCGCCGGGCCGCCGGTCCCGTGTCCGCCCGAACCCGTCGTGTCCACGGAGGGGACGCGCCCTGCTGGCCGCGCGTGTCGGCGGCCCCGGCGCGCCGGCTCAAACCGGGCAGTCGCCCAGCCCGTCGAGAGCCACGGCCTCGGCCAGGGGCGGACCGCCGTACCGAGCATGTTCCCCGCTTACGACCAGCCCGTGCCGATGGCGACCCGCGTTGGCACCGGGCGCAGCGTTGTCAGACCCACATCCGCACCACCCTCGACCGGCTGAAGAAGGCACTGGAGTCGGACGACGCACAGGCCAAGACGTAGCGCCAGGGGCGCCAGGGCGCTGCGGCTGGGCGGCCGGGCACCGACCCCGGCCTCCCGACGAGACGGCCGGTGTCGCCGCAGGCCTGTCGGCGGCCGTACTGCCCCGCGTGCCTCACAGCGCCTCTTCCAGCGCGGTGGCCAGCTCCGCCGCCGAGGTGATCTCGATGCCCGGTCGGTCGACCAGCGCGGCGTCGAGGACGGCCGCGAGCCGGCGCGGCACGGTCGCAAGCCGGTCCCGGATAGGCACCGGCGGTTCGCGCAGGACGACGGCCACCGGGTCGGCGCCCGGCGGGAAGTCCCGGGGGGTGGCGCCCGTGAGCATCCAGTACAGGCACGCGGCGACCGCCCACACATCCACCTCCGGGCGTGCGTTGCGGTAGTCGATCAACTGCGGCCGGGCCATGAACGCGACCGAGCCGGCCACCGACCCCGTCCGTGTGTGACCGGACAGCCCCGCCTTCTCGAACGCCTTGGCCAAGCCGAAGTCCGCGAGCTTCACCGTCCCCGCCGCGTCGAGCAGCAGGTTCTGCGGCTTGACGTCCCGGTGCACCAGCCCCTTGGCGGTGGTGACCGCGCCGTCGGCCAGCCGGACCGGCACGGGCGCGGTGTGCGCATGGCCGAGCCCGGCCAGGGCCTGCAGGGCCATCGGCACCGCCTCGTCGACCTCCAGACGGCCGCCGCGCCGCGCCACCAACCGGTCGAGGCTGCCGCCCGCGCAGTACTCGGACGTGAGGTAGAGCCGGCCGTCGACGGCGCCGCCGCCGCGGAACCCCACGATGTGGGGATGCCGCAGCGCGCGCATGCTCTCGAGCTCGCGCAGGAACCCCTCGCGCGCCCCCGGGCCGACGGCCACCCCCGGCAGCAGCACCTTCAACGCCACGAGGTCCTCGCCGTGGCCGGCGAGGTACACCACGCCCTGGGCGCCGGAACCGAGCTCCCGCAGGACGCGGTAGCCGTGCAGCGCCGACAGATCGGGCTCGCCGGCGTCGGCCGCGGCCAGCAGGGCGCGCACGATCGTGAACGGCGCGCCCACCCGGATGACCGCGTCCGCCACCTGCACCGTGTCACCCGCCGTCAGGTCCAGCTCCACCACCGCCGCGCCGTTGACGCGGGTGCCGTTGCGGCTGCCCAGGTCACGCACCCGCACCTGCGGCGGGTCGATCTCGAACACGCAGTGCCGTCGGGAGACCTGGGGCACGTCGATCCGCAGGTCGCAGTCCTCGCCGCGACCGACCAGGACGGTCGCCCGGCCGGCGAAGCCGAACTCCCGGGTGCCCCCGGGGCCGTGCACGGTCAGGGTCACCGGCGCGGTCATCCGTCGTCGTCCGGGAACGCGTAGTCCCAGTCCAGCTCCCACACCCTCACGGTCCCGTCCCACGCACCCGAGAGCGCGCGGCGGCCGTCCGCGCTCAGCACCACGGACATCACGTCCCCGGTGTGGCCCTCCAGGACGCGCAGACACACGCCCGTCCGCAGGTCCCACACGCGCACCGTCATGTCCTTCCCGCCGGCGGACGCCGCGAAGACCCCGTCATGGCTCACCGCGATCGACTCGACGGCGCCCTGGTGCCCGGTCAGTCTGTGCACCTGCCTGCCGCTCCCCAGGTCCCAGACGCCGACCGCGGCGTCCCTGCCGCCCGCGAGCACCAGCCTGCTGTCGGTGCTCACCGCGAGCGCCCGCAGATCCGCGGCACCGGCCCGCAGCGTGCGCCGGCGCCGGCCGCTGCGGGGGCTGCGTACGTCGACGGCCCTGGTCCGCTCACCCGCCGAGATCAGATGACGTCCGTCGGGGGAGATCGCGAGGAGTCCGGTGAGGACTCTGCGCGTCCTGCGGCGCCGGCCGGTGCCCAGGTCCCAGATCCGCAGGGCCGGCCCCGCGTACAGGTTGTCACCGGTCACAGCGGTCGCGCCGTCTGGGCTGACGGCGATGTCCGGCCAGGACCGGTGCGGCAGCCGGTGCAGCAGGCGCCCGCTGCCGAGGTCCCACACGTACGCGTCGTCCTCGGCGCCTGCCGTCACGGCGATCCGCCCGTCGGCGCCGAGCACGATCTTCTGCACATCGTGGCTGTGGCCGACCAGTTCGTGCGTGCGCCGTCCGGATCGTACGTCCCACACGAGCAGCCGCCCGTCCGGCCCGCCGGCGATCACCGAGCGGCCGTCGGGCGACAGAACGAGACAGCGGACGAACACGCGGTGGCCGGGGAGCGTGTGTCTGCGCTGCCCACTCCCCACGTCCCAGACCACCACGTTGGCGTCCTGGTCGGCGGTGACGGCGGTCTCGCCGTCGCCGGACAGGGCGATCGGCACCGTGCCGGCGAGGGTGGCTCGCTGCCAGGCGCCGCTCAGGGTGGTACGCGTCCCGAACCGGCCGATCTCGCCGCGCAGCTCCATCAGTTCGGGGCGGTGCTGGTGCCCGGGGTGCTCGCGCGCGGCCCGAAGCACCTCGGCCGCCTCCGCGGGCCGGCCCGCGGAGGCGAGCGCGCGGGCGCGCTCCAGCATGGCTCCCACGGCGCTCGCGTGGTCCACGAGGTCCGCGTGACCGAGGGGCCGCTGGTAGTGCCACGGCGCGCGCGGGCCCGGCGGCAGCCGCCACCACCGGACACGCCGGTCACTGCAACCGAGTGCGGCCATGGTCCCGTCGGCGGTGAGCGCGGTGGCGTCCACCCCGACACGCCACAGGGTCAGCGTCCGCACGCAGCGCAGGGCGGGGCCCAACTCCCATACCCGCAGCCGTCTGTCATTCGACAGCATGACCCCGGTGGAGAGCGCGACCCGACCGGAGTCGTCCAGCGCCGTCCAGCCCCAGTCGCTGTCGCAGGACACCGTGCGTACGACCGCCCCGGTGAGGGTCGCGCACACCCGTAACTCCCGTGCCCGCAGGTCGAACTGCAGCGCCAGCGTCCGGTCGCCGCTCAGCGCGACCGAGCCGTCGGACGCCAGGTCCCGCACCAGCGATCCCGTGGAGACCTCCCAGACGCACAGCCGTCCGGTACCGGCGCGCAGCACGTACCGCCCGTCCGCGGTGAGGCCGACCGTGCACGAGGACCAGCGCTCCTCGCGCACGGTCCAGCTCCTCAGGCACCGGCCGGTACTCACCTCCCACAGCCGCACGGGTCCGTCCGGGCCGCCGGTGACGACGAGGTCCCCGGCGATGTCGACCGATTCCTGCCAGCCGGCCCCGGTGTCGGTGAGGAAGCCCACCTCCCGGCCCGTCGCGAGGTCCCAGACCACGACGGTGCCGTCCATCCGGATGGTCGCGGCGAGATCGCCGCCGGCCGCGACAGCGGTGACGAGCTGGTCGTCGACGCGCAGGATCGCGTTGCACGTCCCGGTCGCCGGATCCCAGAGGCGGGCCGTCCCGTCAGGGGAGCTGCGGTAGTCGCCCCGGCTGTCGCCCGCGCCGGAGAGGATCTGGCCGGAGCCCGTCAGCGCCACGGACCGCACCCGTCCGGTGTGCCCGACGAGCAGGTCCGGGATGCGGTCGCCGGGCTCGCGCTCGGCCGCGGCCAGGGCCGCGGCGGCATCCGCGTCGAGCGGCCGGCGGGCGACCACCGCGCCGAGCCGCTCGATCGCCTCGGCCGGCGCGCCGCGCTCCAGGTGGACCAGCCCGAGCAGGTACTCGCCCATGCCGGCGCCGCCCTCGTCCGCGCAGACCGCCTCCAGCTCGGACACCAGCTGGGTGTCCGTCAGCCGCCCGGCCCGCCAGCGGTGCAGCCCTCGGTTGTAGACGGAGGGCGCGTGATGGGCCTCCGCCCGCAGCGCCGCCTCCCACAGCTCCTCGGCCTGCGCCACGCGCCCCAGGTCGATCATGGAAAGCGCCTGGTTGGAGAGGCCGTCGGCGAGCAGCGTGGCCGGTACGGGCGCCCGCCGGGCGTAGGGCTCGCCGGTGACCTCGGCGTGGAGGGCGGCCAGTTCGTCGGCGAGCGCGCCCATGCGGCGCGGCCGGCGCTCGGGATCGGGGGTGAGACAGCGGCGCAGCAGGTCGGCGACCGCCGGCGGCATCGGGGGCGGCCCGGGACGCACCGGCCCGCGGTCGAGGAAGGCCGCCAGCGCCTCGGCGCCCGCCTGGCCGTATCCCGCGCCCGGCATACCGCCGTTGAACATCTCCAGCACGGTCAGCGCCCACGACCACACGTCCGTGGCGCGGGTGAGCCGGCGTCCGCCCGCCTCCGCGGCGGCCGTCGCCTGCTCGGGGGAGCAGTACGCCCTCGTCATCCCGCCGTAGCTGGCCGCCAGGCTCACGCCCGGCGGCGCGACGGCCCTCTCGCCGCCCGCGACACGGGCCTTGGCGAGGCCGAAGTCGGTGACCTTGGCCGTCCACGCACGGTCGACCATCACGTTGGCCGGCTTGACGTCCTGGTGGATCAGCCCGTTGGCGTGCGCGTGCTCGAGCCCCCAGGCGATCTGCACCGCCACGTCCAGGATGCGCCGGAGCGCCGTCTCCCGGCCGCCCTCGTACAGCCGCCCGTCCCCGACGACGTCCGCGACGCTGCCCCCGTCGACCCACTCGGCGAACACCCGCGGCACCTCGTCGATCCTGCGGACGTACACGCACCCCACCGTGTGCGGGTGCAGTCCGAGGCCCACCCACGTCTCGGCCTCGGCCTCGAACCCGCCCCGCGCGTCGAGGCGTTCCACGAGCGCCGGCCGGGGCGTCTTGACCGCCAGGTCGACTTGCCAGCCACGGTGGCGGACCCGGTGCACCAGGCCCATTCCGCCGCCGTGCACGACATCGAGCACCTCGTACTGGTCCAGAACCACCTCGCCGGGCCGCCACTGCCGCATGGCGTCAGTCGGCCTGGGCCACGTACAGCGGGGTCCCCAGCAGCACACTCAACGCGCGCCCACCGTCCATCTCCGGGTACGGGCTCGGCCCGTGCAGCAGCCGTTTGGCGACGAACTCCATCTTCTGCCGGACGCCTCCGAGCCGGGCGTTGGCCCGGTGCACGAGCCCGAGGGCCTCCGGATCGCCCTGCGGGACCTCGCCCTCGCGCTCCCCGAGCCCGCGCAGCAGCACCGGCATCGCGGAGCGCATCGTCGCCCGGTCCTCCGCCCCGCCCATGCCGATGTGATGGTGCAGCGACCCGCCGAGCCCGACGATCGTCGTCTCGCTGCGGCCGCCGAAGTACAGCAGGTCGGACCCCTCCTCGGTGCGCATCGGCCCCCACGCCATGGGCAGGACGCCCCTGAAGTACTGCCCGGGCTCGTCCACCGTGCCGACGTCCCCGTGGTCGTCGAGGTACTCCAACACCCGTTCCAGGCGGGCGTACCGGTCGGGGCCGGCCCGCTCCACGCTCCGTCTGCCCCCGACGACCTTCAGGTCGAAGGACACCTCGCCGGCGCGCTTGTGAAGGAGGGCCGGGTCCACCTGCGACAGCAGCATGTCGACCTTGGTGTCACTGATGTACTCGTAGAATCGATGGGACACGCCCCCAGGCTACCGATCCCCTCGCCGCTCGGCGCGTCGTGCGCGAGATGGGCCGGACTCCAACCACGGCCGCCGGGCGGCTCGTTCACCGCCTTCCCGAGCCGGTCGGACACAGGCCGCCCAATTCGTTGGCAGTACCACGCGACGCCGACGCCGTTCTGGTCGCCTTCGCCGAGACCGTCCGCGAAGTCGTCGCCACAGTCGATGAGTAGGTCACCATCCCCCGGCTTCCTGAGCTTCGAGCGCACACGCAGCCAGCGGCACCGTGAAGTGGTTCAACTCGGAAATGAGCTTCGGTTTCATCGCCCAGGACGGCGGCGGCCCGGACGTCTTCGCCCATTACTCCCACATCGCCGGCAGCGGCTACCGCGAGCTGGCGGAGGGTGACGCGGTCACCTTCGACGTGCCCCAGGGGCAGAAGGGCCCCAGGCCGAGAACATCGCCCGGAGCTGACGGCCGTACGCGCACCGCCCCGCCCGCGAAGATCACTACTCAGGGTGCTGGTGGGTACGGGCTCATAACCCAGAGGTCACAGGTTCAAATCCTGACCCCTCTGCTGATCGAAGGGTCCGGCATGCAACAGGCCCTTCGTCGTATCCCAACACCACGCGACAGCCGAGCGGTTGTCCGGGCCCCGACCGGAAGAGTCCGGTACGAGGATTGCCCGCTGCGCCTCGGGCGGTGTCCTTCCGCGCGGCGCCATGATCTACGGTCTCCTACTGCACGAGTACCGATCACTTCAGCAACGGGGAAGTACACACATGTGCAGGACAGCAACCCTCACCTTCACCCTGCTCGCAGCGGCCGCGCTGCTGACCGGGTGCGGCAGCGAGAAGAAGGACGCCGGCCCGGCCAAGGCGGGCGAGACCTCACCGAGCGCCTCGGCGAGCGGCGACGCGAAGGGCTCGTCCTCGGGGAAGAAGGGCGTTCCCCATCAGGTGGTCTTCGGGGTGGGCGGCACGGGCGCGGCCCAGGTCATGTGGATCGGGAACACCAACCACTTCGATCAGGTGACGCTGCCGTGGACGAAGACGGAGTCCATGCAGCTGGAGGGCGCCGAGCTGAAAGTCGGCGTCACGGTGTCGGTGGTGCCCGGCTCGATCAAGGGCCCGGACGGAATGCTCAAGCCCGCCCCCTGCACCATCAAGGTCGACGGCAAGCAGGTCGCTGACAACCAGGGCGGCAAGTCGGCCGAGCCCTGCACATACGAGCTCAAGGACTGACAGCCGACACCCCCACACGCGCTTCGCCAGGCTCCGACAAGGCGTTTGCGTATGCTCCGCCGCACCGCCGGGCGCGGCCCGGTGAGTGCCGCGTGCTTGCCCGCGCCTGCAACCCCACGCTCGGCAGCGAGGTTGGACAAAGACGGGATGATGACGCGGCTGGTGCCGCGCGAGGCCTCGATGTAGAGCCCGGTGAGGAACGGGTCCGCGCGGTACAGGGTGGCAAGAGCCCCATCAGGGCAGCGCCGCCGTGAACCGGACGGCTGTCTTGGATCACACCACGACCATGCTCATGTGACTGAGCACGCTAGGTGTATTGACCCGCAGGGTTGTTGACGCGGCTGATGGGCGGGTGTCCGTCGAGTGCGGTGTGGCAGCGGTGGTGGTTGTAGGTGTGGAGGAAGTCTGTCAGGGCTTGGGTTCGCTCGTTGTTTGAGGTGTAGGGCCTTAGGTAGGCCCACTCCTCGAGCAGGGTGCGGTTGAAGCGTTCGACTTTGCCGTTGGTCTGCGGCC
>NZ_JBVJYZ010000032.1:0-8780 GCF_055600045.1 Streptomyces sp. NPDC038280 | reverse complement strand
CGACTGTCCCGCAACATGAACGCAATCCGCTCCGTCGGCTGCGCCGGATCAATCGGCAGATAACCCGCACCCGCCTTCCACACACCCAAAATCGCGGCGATCATGTCGACACCCCGCGGCAAGCACAGACCCACCACCGACTCCGCACCAATGCCCTGACCAAGCAGATAGTGCGCGATCCGATTCGCCCGCCCGTCCAACTCGGCATACGAAACCCCGGCACCCTCCGCGACGATCGCCACCGCATCCGGCCTCCGAGCCACCTGCCCCTCAAACAACTCATGCACCTTGACGGCGTCACCATCGGTCGCCGTCGCATTCCACTCCACCAACACCCGACGGCGCTCGACCTCGCCCAGGACTTCGATCGAACCGAGGCGCCGGCCCGGGTCCTCGGACAGCAACTCCAGGAGCCCGGTCCAGGCGCCCGCGATACGGCCGGCCCACTCCGGGTCGAACAGGTCCGCCGCGACCGTCACCGAGCCGCCCAACCCCGCCGGTGCGCCGTCCGTGTCGAAGGTCTCGGCGACCATGACGTCGAGGTCGAACTTCGCGGCCGTACGGCGTGAGGAGGGCTCGGCGGACGCGGTCGACACGGCGCCTGCCCGCACTCCGGGCAGGTCGAGGACCGCGTCGATCGTGTTCTGCAGGGTGAGGACGGTCTGGAAGAGGGGGTGGCGGGCGAGCGAGCGGGCCGGGGCCAGCTCCTCCACCAGCTTCTCGAACGGAACGTCCTGGTGGGCCATGGCCGCCAGGCTCTTGTCCCGCACCCGGTCCAGGACCTCGCGGAACGTCGGGTCGCCCGACAGATCCGCGCGGACCACGAGGGTATTGATGAAGAAGCCGACCAGGTCGTCCAGCGCCTCGTCCGTACGGCCCGCGTTCGCCGAACCGATCGGGATGTCGGTCCCCGCGCCCAGCTTCGACAGCAGAGTGGCCAGGGCAGCCTGGAGAACCATGAACGTGGTTACGCCCTCGGCCCGCGCCATCTCGACAAGTCGTGCGTGTACCCGGGCGGGGACACTGAGCGGAACGCTGTGTCCCAGGTGGGACGCGACCGCCGGTCGCGGCCGGTCGAAGGGCAGCTCCAGCTCGACCGGTGCGTCCGTCAAAGCGTTGCGCCAGTAGTTGATCTGTTGGTTCATCAGGCTGTCGGCATCGCGCTCGTCACCGAGCAGCTCGCGCTGCCACAGCGCGTAGTCCGCGTACTGGACCGGCAGCGGCTCCCACTCGGGCGCCCGGCCCTCGCGCCGAGCCGCGTAGGCGACCGACAGGTCGCGCGCCAGCGGAGCCGTGGACCAGCCGTCACTCGCGATGTGGTGCACGACGACGACGAGGACGTGCACCTGGGACGTCAGCTCGAACAGAGCCGCATGCAGGGGGATTTCCGTCGCGAGGTCGAAGACCCGCCCCGCTTCTTCGGCGACCGCGGCCGCCAGATCTTCGTCGGCCACCTGCCGGACGGCCGGCTCCCAGGCCAGCTCGTCGAGCTCGATAATTTTCTGGTACGGCTCGCCGTCGACGACCTCGAAGACCGTACGCAGCACCTCGTGGCGTCCGATCACGTCCCGCAGCGCCGCTCGCAGCGCCTCCGGGTCGACCCCGCCCGACAAGCGCAGGGCCACCGGCACGTTGTAGGTGGCGCTCGGCCCCTCCAACTGGCTTATGAACCACAGACGCCGCTGGGCGAACGACAGCGGTATCCGCTCCGGGCGCTCCCCGGCCGTCAGCTCCCGACGCGCCGCTCCGGCACCGGAGAGCCGTGCCGCGAGACCAGCGACCGTCGGCGCCTGGAAGAAGGTCCGCAACGGCACCTCCACGCCCAAGGCAGTCCGCGCCCGGCTGATCAGCCGGATCACGAGGAGCGAGTGGCCGCCGAGCTCGAAGAAGTCGTCGTCCACGCCAACACTGTCGAGACCCAGCACCTGCGCGAACACCCCGCACAGCAGCTCCTCCTGGAGCGTGGCGGGACCGCGCCCTGCGCTGACCGCGTGCTCGGGGGCCGGGAGGGCCTTGCGGTCGAGCTTGCCGTTGGCCGTCAACGGCAGCGCGTCGAGGGTGACGACCGCCGAGGGGACCATGTACTCGGGCAGGCTCTCAGCCACGAACTCCGCAACCGGCTGGCCTGGCTGGCCGGTGGTGACGACGTACGCGGTGAGGCGACGGTCGCCCGGGGTGTCCTCCCGTACCACCACAGCGGCCTGCGCGACCTGCGGGTGCGCGGCCACAGCGGCCTGGACCTCACCCAGCTCGATACGGAAACCACGCACCTTGACCTGGTCATCGGTACGACCGAGGAAGACGAGCTGTCCGTCCGCCGACCACTTCACGCGGTCACCCGAGCGATACATCCGCTCACCGCAGTCGGAGAAGGGAGACGCGACGAACCGCTCAGCCGTCAGGGACGGGCGCCCCACATAGCCCCGGGCCACACCCGCACCCGACACATACAGCTCACCCGGCACACCGACCGGGACCGGGCGCAGAGTCTCGTCCAAGACGAACACGCGGGCGTTCGGCACCGGCCTACCCACCACGACGGTCTCGGAGTCGGACAGACGGCCGATCGCGGTGTCCACGGTCGCCTCGGTCGGACCGTAGAAGTTAAAGCCCTCCACACTATCCAGCGACCGCAGCCGCCCCCACAGGTCGGCCGGAGTGGCCTCACCACCCACACCGATGCGCTTCGGACCCTCAGACCCTTCGAACAAGCCTTCGTCCACGAGGACTTGGAGGTAGGAAGGGGTGACCTCGGCGAAGTCGATTCGCGAGGACCGCATCCACGCCACCAGACGCCCCGCGTCCAGCCACGTCTCCGCATCCACCACATGCAGCTCATGCCCCACAAACAGAGCCGACAGCTGGTTCCACGACGCATCGAAAGAAACCGAAGTCGTCAGCGCAACCCGCAGCCGGTCACCATCCGTGGCGAACACCGTCCGACTATGACCCTCACACAGGCTCACCGCACCCCTGTGCGCGACCACCACACCCTTCGGGCGACCCGTCGAACCCGACGTGTAAATCACATACGCCGGAGACTCAGACCGAATCACCACACCCAGCGAACCATCCTCATGTCCACTGATCTCGTCGACCGTCGACTCATCGTCCAGCAAAACCTGAGCCACACCCCGGGGCAGCACACCCGCCGTCACCGACGATGTCAGCACCACCACCGGCGCCGCGTCCTCGACCATGTACGCAATCCGCTCCCGCGGATACTCCGGATCCAACGGCACATACGCGCCACCAGCCTTCAGCACCGCGAGCAGCGCAACAATCAGATCCGCACCCCGCCCCAGACACACACCCACCAGCGACTCAGCACCCACACCCTGAGCCACCAGATGACGGGCCAGACGGTTAGCACGAGCATCCAACTCCACATAAGAGAACGACACCTCACCCGCAACCACCGCAACCGCATCCGGCGTCCTCGCCACCCGCGCCTCGAACAACTCCACCAACGACCCCGCCACCACCTCGGCCGCCGTGTCATGCCACTCAGCCAGAAGCCGGCGCTCGCCCTCGTCCAGGACGTCCAGGGCGCTCAGCCGCGTCCCCGAATCGGTGACCAGCAGCTCCAGCACGCGGACCCAGCGCTCGGCAATGCGGGCCGCCGAAACCGCCTCGAACAGGTCCGCCGACGCGACCACGGAGCAGCGCAGTCCGGCCGGGGCGCCGTCAGCGCTGAAGGTCTCGCCAATGTCGAAGGACAGGTCGAAGTTGGCAGCGCCCCGCCCGACGGCAAGCGTCCGACCTGAGGTCGCCCGCTCCGGGTCGGGGGTGCTCAGGCCGGGCAGGTCGAGGACCGCCTCGGCATTGTTCTCCAGGTTCAGCATGACCTGGAACAGCGGGTGGCGCGCCAGCGAACGCGTCGGCGCCAGCTCCTCCACGAGCTTCTCGAACGGCACATCCTGGTGCGCGAACGCGGACAGACTCGTCTCCCGGACGCGACCGAGCACGTCCCGGAACGTCGGGTCGCCGGACAGGTCCGTCCGGAACACCAGCGTGTTGATGAAGAATCCGACCAGGTCGTCCAAGGCCTCGTCCGTACGGCCCGCGTTCCCCGAGCCGATCGGGACGTCCGTCCCGGCGCCCAGCTTCGACAGCAGCATCGCCAGCGCGGCCTGCAGGACCATGAACGGCGTCACGCCCTCGGCGCGCGCCACCTCCACGAGGCGGGCGTGCACCTGCGCCGGGATCGCCAGCGGGATGTGGTGCCCCAGGTGCGAGGGGACAGCGGGCCGCACGCGGTCGGCCGGCAGCTCCAGCTCCTCCGGAGCGCCCGCCAATGCATCGCGCCAGTAGGCGACCTGGCGAGAGATCAGGCTTTCCTCGTCGCGCTCGTCGCCGAGCAGCTCCCGCTGCCACAGGGCGTAGTCCGCGTATTGCACCGGCAGCGGCTCCCACTCGGGGGCCCCGCCCTCGCGCCGAGCCGCATAGGCGGTCGACAAGTCGCGCGCCAGCGGAGCCGTGGACCAGCCGTCGCTCGCGATGTGGTGCATGACCACGACGAGCACCTGATTGTCGGCGCCTGCTTCGAAAAGCCAAGCTCGGAAGGGTATTTCGGAGGAGAGGTCGAAGGAGTACCCGGAAGCGGCGGCGGCCGCGTCCTCCAAGTCCTCCGGTGCGACCTCGACGACCGGCAGTTCCCACGTCAGGTCCTCGACCGGAACGACCCGCTGGTACGGCTCCCCGTCCGCGACCCCGAACACGGTCCGCAGAACCTCGTGTCGGACGATCACGTCGCGCAGGGCCGCGCCGAGAGCCTCCCGGTCCACCTCGCCGAAGAGACGGACCGCCACGGGAACGTTGTAGGTCGCGCTCTGCCCCTCCAGCTGTGCGATGAACCAAAGTCGTTGCTGCGCGAACGAGAGGGGGGTGCGCTCCGGGCGCTCCATCGGCGTCAGCGCCTTGCGTGCCGCACCGGCCCCGGTGAGCCGGGCCGCGAGGCCCGCGACCGTCGGTGCCTCGAACAGCGCGGCGAGGGCCAGCTCGACGCCGAGCACGGCGCGGATGCGGCTGACCAGGCGGACGGCGAGCAGGGAGTGACCTCCGAGGGCGAAGAAGTTCTCGTGGACACCGACGCTCTCCACCCCCAGGACCTGGGCGAAGGTCGCGCAGAGGATCTCCTCCTGGACGGTGGCGGGCCGGCGCCCGAAGCCGGCCGTGCCGGAGGCGTACGGGGCGGGGAGGGCCTTGCGGTCGAGCTTGCCGTTGGCCGTCAGCGGCAGCGCGTCGAGGACGACGACCGCCGCCGGAACCATGTGCTGGGGCAGGCGCTGACGAGCGGAGTCCAGGAGTTGCGAGACGAGTTCCGGGTGGGCGTCCGTCGGGTCGGCCGGGACGATGTAGGCGACGAGGCGGGTGTCGCCGGGGGTGTCCTCGCGGGCGACGATCGCTGCCTGCGCGACGTCCGGGTGCGCGCTGAGGACGGCCTGGACTTCGGCTGGTTCGATACGGAACCCACGCACCTTGACCTGCTCGTCCGCACGGCCGAGGTACTCAAGCAGTCCCTCAGTGTTCCAGCGGGCCACATCCCCCGACCGGTACATCCGCGCCCCCGGCTCGAAGGGGTTCGCAATGAACCGCTCCGCCGTCAAGCCGGGGCGCCCCACATACCCCCGAGCCAGCTGGACACCGGCGATGTACAACTCACCGGCAACACCCGGCGCCACCGGCTGCAAGCGTTCATCGAGTACGTAGAGACGCGTGTTGGCGATCGGACGCCCGATGGGCACCGACTCACCAACCTCCTGACCTGCCACGACCTCAAAGACACAGCAACCAACCACCGTCTCGGTGGGACCGTACTCATTGACCACCACCGAACCCGGCGCACGCTCCAGCCAGTCACGCACCACACTGCCCGGCAGAGCCTCACCACCCACAACCCAACGGCGAGCAGCACCCGCCGATTGCTGCTTGTCCAGCATCTCCACCAGGAGCGGCAGGTGCGCCGGCACGGCCTTCACCAGTCCGAACCCACCCGGAGACTGCACCAGCTCGGCCAGCCCCTCGGCACCACCGGCCGCACTCGCCACGACCGCCGAGCCGGACACCAACGGCACCAGAACACTCGTCACCGTCAGGTCAAAGGCGAGCGAGGAATGCAACGGAGCACCCCCGCCACCACTCATCCCATACGCGTCCGCAGCCCACGCAACATAGTTCGCCAGACCACCATGAGTGACGGCCACACCCTTCGGCCGACCCGTCGAACCCGACGTATAGATCACATACGCAAGGCCGGCACCGTCCACCAGCACCTGCGGACGCTCCGCCGACTCCCCCGCGAGCCTCGCGCGCACCAGCGTGCTGTCCAGAGCCACGAACCGGTTCCCACTCGCCGACAGATCGTTCAGGATTTCCTCGGTCGTCAGCGTCAGCGCCGCGCCACTGTCGGTGAGCATGAACCCGATCCGCTCCGCCGGATACTCCGGATCGATCGGCAGATAGCCCGCACCCGCCTTCCACACACCCAAAATCGCCGCGATCAAGTCGACACCCCGCGGCAGGCACAGCCCCACCAACGACTCGGCACCCACCCCCTGACCGATCAGATAACGAGCAAGACGATTCGCCCGAGCATCCAACTCCGCATACGAGATCTCCATACCGCCGCAGACCACGGCCACCGCATCCGGCGACCGCACCACCCGCTCCTCGAACAACCCCGGCACCCACACCGACCCCAGATCAGCAGCGGTGTCATTCCAGTCGACGAGGACCCGCTGCCGCTCCTTCTCACCCAGCACGCCCAGCGAGCTCAGCGGTGCGTCGGTCCCACCGTCCAGTGCGGTTTCCAGGGCGGAAACCAGGTTCTCGGTGGCGGTCCGCACCAGGGCGTTGACCGTGATCGGGTCGACCGGGGCGACCGCGTCGATCACGAGCCCGATCGTGTCGCCGTCGTCGTCGACCGACGCCGACAGCGGGTAGTTGGTGCGGTCGTGCGTCCAGAGGGTACGGATGCCCGGGATCTCGATGTCTTGGTTGGTGTCGGTGCGCGACCCGGGGTTGTGCCGGTAGTTGAGGAAGGAGGTGAAGACCGGACTGTCGCTCGGGACACCGCTGGCGCGCTGGGCCACGGCGAGCGGCGCGTGCTCGTGCTCCAGGAGGCGGGCCAGCTGACCGCGCATCGCGAACACCGACTCGAGCGCACCGAGTTCGCCGGTGCGTACACGGACCGGAAGCGTGTTCATGTACGGCCCGGGGACCCGGTCGGAGCCCGCACCGGCGTTCATGCGGCCGAACAGGACTGTGCCGAACACCACGTCGGAGCGGCCGGACACCGCGGCGAGCGCCTGGGCCCACGCCACGTGCATGACGGTCGCAGGACTGGTGCCGAGACGGCGGGACACGCTTCGTATGCGAGCGGTGAGGTCCGGCGCGAACTCCATCTGGCCCGAGACGATGCCCGTGCCGTCGCCGCGTACGTCGGCCATGCCGTACGGGGCGGTGGGCTCGGTCACGTCGCCGAGCAGCTCGGCGAAGTACCGCTCGTGCTCGGAGTCCGCCAAGCCGCCGCTCACCCGGGCGACGAAGGTGCGGAACGGCAGGGGTGCGGGCAGCTCGTCGCCGCGCCCGGTGAGGAACGCGTGCAACTCTTCGAGCAGAACTTCCTTGGCGGTGTGGTCCTGCACTATGTGGTGGATACGCAGCAGGGCGAGCCGGCGGTCGCCGTCGGGGGCCGCGGCGATGTGGACGCTGATCAGCGGCGCCCGACCGAGGTCCATCATGGAGCCTCCCGCGGCGACCAGGGCGGCGACCGGGTCGGCGGAGCTCGGGTCGAGATTGACCTCCTCGACGGGCAGCGCGGCGTGGCGCCACACGACCTGGACCGGTTCACGCAGGCCGTCCCACACGACCGAGGTCCGCAGAACGTCGTGACGGTCCACCACGCGCTGGAGGGCGTCCAGGAACGCGTCGACACGCTCGTGTGAGTCGAACTCGATCACCGTCGGGAGCGCGTAGGCGTCGTGCCCGCCGCCGCTCAGGAGGTGGTGGAAGAGCAGGCCTTCCTGGAGGGGGGCGAGCGGGTAGATGTCGGCGATGTTGGACGCGCCGCCCTGCACCGTAGCCGCGATCCGCGCGATCTCATCTTCGGTGAGGTCGACGAGCGGCAGCATTTCCGGGGTGATCTCGGTCGCGTCGGCCGGGATCAGGTTCTCCGGCACCTCGACCTGAACGGCGCCCACCGAGGCGGCGAGTCCCGCCGGCGTCGGGGCGTCGAACAGCGCCCGAACAGAAACGGACACCCCCCGCTCACGAAGAAGCGCCACCAGGCGGACGGCCAGAAGCGAGTGCCCACCGAGGCGGAAGAAGTCATCATCCACCCCCACACCGTCCACACCCAAGACCTCGGCAAAGGCAGCGCAGAGGATCTCTTCACGTACGTTGGAGGGGCCGCGTCCCGCGCCTACCGCGTATTCGGGTGCGGGCAGCGCCCGCCGGTCCAGCTTGCCGTTGGAGTTCAACGGCAGCGTCTCCAGGACCACGACCGCAGACGGGATCATGTACGACGGCAGCCGGTCACCGGCGAACCGGATGACAGCCGTGGACAGGTCAGAGGCTTGCCCCTCCTGCGAGGGCACCACGTAGGCGACCAGACGCTTGTCGCCCGGAGTGTCCTCACGGGCTACGACAACCGCCTGCCCGACCTGCGGATGAGCAGCCAGGACAGACTGGACCTCACCGAGTTCGATACGGAAGCCACGGATCTTGACCTGCTCGTCAGCACGGCCCACATACTCAACCTGACCATCCCGCGACCA
>NZ_JBVJYZ010000031.1:0-13054 GCF_055600045.1 Streptomyces sp. NPDC038280 | reverse complement strand
GGGGGTTCTTCGGGGAGTTCACCTGGGTGCTGCCCGTGCTGCACATCGGGATCATCGGGATGCTGGTCCTGACCCGCTGGTGGGACTTCTGGACCAGCTGACGGGCACGGAGGGCGTTGTCAGTGCTCTGACTTAGGCTTCATGACGTGGAGCCCGACCTTTTTACCGCAGCCGCCGAAGAGCGCCAGGAGAAGGACCCGTCCAGCAGCCCCCTGGCCGTACGGATGCGTCCGCGCACCCTCGACGAAGTGATGGGCCAGCAGCATCTGCTGAAGCCGGGATCTCCGTTGCGCCGGCTGGTCGGCGAAGGCTCGGGAGGCCCGGCCGGGGCGTCCTCGGTGATCCTGTGGGGACCGCCGGGCACCGGCAAGACGACCCTGGCCTATGTGGTCTCCAAAGCCACCAACAAGCGCTTCGTCGAGCTCTCCGCGATCACCGCCGGTGTCAAGGAGGTCCGCGCGGTCATCGACGGCGCCCGCCGCGCCTCCGGCGGCTTCGGCAAGGACACCGTCCTGTTCCTCGACGAGATCCACCGCTTCAGCAAGGCCCAGCAGGACTCACTGCTCCCCGCGGTGGAGAACCGCTGGGTCACCCTCATCGCCGCCACCACCGAGAACCCCTACTTCTCGATCATCTCGCCGCTGCTCTCCCGCTCCCTGCTGCTCACGCTGGAGCCGCTCACCGACGACGATCTGCGCGGGCTGCTGAAGCGGGCCCTCACCGAGCAGCGCGGGCTCGGCGGAGCGCTCACCCTGCCCGAGGACGCCGAGGCCCATCTGCTGCGGATCGCGGGCGGCGACGCCCGCCGCGCGCTCACGGCCCTGGAGGCGGCGGCCGGCGCGGCCCTCGCCAAGGGCGACCCGGAGATCACCCTCCAGACCGTCGAGGAGACCGTCGACAGGGCCGCGGTGACGTACGACCGCGACGGCGACCAGCACTATGACGTGGCCAGCGCGCTGATCAAGTCCATCCGGGGCTCCGACGTGGACGCGGCACTGCACTACCTGGCACGGATGATCGAGGCGGGGGAGGATCCCCGGTTCATCGCCCGTCGTCTGATGATCTCGGCGAGCGAGGACATCGGCCTCGCCGACCCGACCGCTCTGCCCACCGCGGTCGCGGCCGCCCAGGCGGTCGCCATGATCGGTTTCCCAGAAGCGGCCCTGACCCTGAGCCACGCCACCATCGCGCTGGCCCTGGCCCCCAAGTCGAACGCGGTGACGACCGCGATCTTCGCCGCCCAGGCGGACGTGCGGGGCGGTCTGGCCGGCCCGGTCCCGTCCCATCTGCGCGACGGCCACTACAAGGGAGCCGCCAAGCTGGGCCATGCCCAGGGCTATGTCTATCCGCACGATGTGCCGGGCGGAATCGCCGCCCAGCAGTACGCGCCCGACGCGGTCCACGGCAAGCGGTACTACGAACCCACCCGGTACGGCGCCGAGGCGCGCTACGCCGACGTGGTCGAGAAGGTCCGCGAGCGGTTGCGCGGCGAGGGCGGACAGGAGACACGCTGACGCGCGGGGCTTCGGGGCGCCCGGTGCGCCCCCGGCTCAGTGCTGGGCCGCTTCGAAGAGCCGGTGCATGGCCCGGCGCAGCTCGTTCACGTCCCGTACCGGCTCGGGGAAGTCGAAGCGGGTGTCGAAGGAGTGCCCGGCCCCGTCGCTGAACCGGATCCGCAGCCCGAACCGGTCGAGCGCCAGCGGCACCACGTCCCGGACGGCCAGGCCGGTCCGCGCCCGGTCACCGAGCAGGGTGGAGAGCTCCCGGACCTGGGGGCCGTGCGCCGCGTGGAGATGCTGGAGCAGTTCGGTCTCGTGGGAGACCAGCGGATCGGGAGCGGCGGCCGCGAATTCCTCGGCGTCGACGTCCCCCGCGCCCCAGAGGTCGTCGACGCTCGCCTCACCGACCTCCAGCCGCAGCATCATGTGCCCGGGCTCGGCGAGCGCGGGCACGGTGGTGAGCCAGCCGGAGACCCAGGCGCGGCCCCGGACGCGGTGGGGGACGGAGACCGGCGCGACGTCGGTGATCTCCAGCACAGCCGCCAGCTCGTCGTCCTGGGCGTGCGTGGCGGCGCGTACGGCCGGTGCGTCGGCGGGAAACAGCAGGAACACCTCGCCGTCGGCGCCGACCGCCCGCGCTCGGGGCATCAGCTGGTCGGAGCGGGCTCCCTCGGTCCCCGGGACGAGCAGCACCGAGGAGCATGTACTCTGTACGAGAGTTCGTGTGCGCTCGGCTGCTGACGGCATCCGCGCGATTTCAAGCCCGTTGGACGCGGCTGACCATGAGCTGATCGGACCTCCGTCACATTCGATGCTCTCAGAAGCATCGCTCTTTGTGTTGCTGTCTGTGATGCGCTTGGTGTTCCCAGGGCGAGACATGCGATCTCCTTGAGTAAGGTGAGCCTAACCTAACCTACAACGGAGGTCTGGAGAACGTGCCTAACCAGTCGCGTCCCAAGGTCAAGAAGTCTCGCGCGCTCGGTATCGCGCTGACGCCGAAGGCTGTCAAGTACTTCGAAGCGCGCCCGTACCCGCCGGGTGAGCACGGCCGTGGCCGCAAGCAGAACTCGGACTACAAGGTCCGTCTGCTCGAGAAGCAGCGCCTGCGTGCGCAGTACGACATCAGCGAGCGCCAGATGGCCCGCGCGTACGACCGCGCCAAGAAGGCCGAAGGCAAGACGGGCGAGGCGCTGGTCGTCGAGCTCGAGCGTCGCCTCGACGCCCTGGTCCTGCGTTCGGGCATCGCCCGCACCATCTACCAGGCCCGCCAGATGGTCGTTCACGGCCACATCCAGGTCAACGGTGGCAAGGTCGACAAGCCGTCCTTCCGCGTCCGTCCCGACGACGTCGTGACGGTCCGCGAGCGCTCCCGCGAGAAGCCCCTGTTCCAGGTGGCCCGCGAGGGTGGCTTCGCCGCCGACGGTGAGACCCCGCGCTACCTGCAGGTCAACCTGAAGGCCCTGGCCTTCCGCCTCGACCGCGACCCGAACCGCAAGGAAATCCCGGTCATCTGCGACGAGCAGCTGGTCGTCGAGTACTACGCCCGCTGACCCTGGCGTAGCACCCCCGCGGTGTTCAGCCCGTCGCTTCCCCGCCCTTACCGGTGGGGGAGTCGGCGGGCTTTCGCGTGTCCGGAACGGACGTGCGCGACGGGCGGGCCGCCTCCACCGCGGCCGACGGCGCCGTGCGCCGGGCCAGCGCCCGCCGCACCACCGCGTCCAGCGACAGCTCCCGCCCCTCCCGTACCGCCGACGCGTACGCCTCCGTGCCGAGCAGCTCACCCGCCCGCTGTTCGCACAGCGCCCTCGGCGCGCCGAAGGAGCCGCAGCCGAACAGCCGGAGTCCCACCGAGTCCCACACCGGCGCCGCCGCGCCCTGGAGGACGGCCGCCTCCGCCGGATCGCCCTCGCTCGCCGTCACCAGCGCCAGCAGCTCGATCGCCAGCACCAGGCCGACCAGATCGTTGAAGGCGTGGTCGATGGTGACGCACTCGTGGAGAAGCTCCCGCGCCTCGCCATGATCGCCGCGCGTCCAGGCCGCATAGGCCAGCACATAGAGCGCGTACGCCCTCGTCCACCGCTCGCCCCGCTCCTCGCACACCTCCCGCACCTCGTCACAGAGCGACACGGCGGCCTCCAAGTCCCCCTGGAAGACCCTGACCATCGCCAACTCGACCTGGGCCATCAGCACATTGCTGTTGAGCTCGCCCAGCTCCCGGTAGGAGGCAAGCGCCTCCCGCAGCAGCGCCTCGGCTCGCGGCAGGTCGTCCGAGAGCAGAGCCAGACACCCCGTCCGATGTGTCGCGTACGCGGCCGCGACCCGGTTCTCCGTCAGGCGGGCGAGCTCCGCGCACTCGTACAGCGCCCCCACGGCCGCCGTGCCGTCGCCCTGCAGGATCGCCACATAGCCCCGTACCCACAGCGCCTTGAGCCGCGCTTCGTCATGGCCGGAATCGAGCAGCAGCGCACGGTCCAGCCAGTGCCGGCCCTCCGAGAGCCGCCCGCACCCGACCCAGTAGAACCACAGCGTGCCCGCCAGATGCTGCGCGAGACGCGCCTCCTCCGGCCGCTCCAGACACAGCTCAAGGGCCGCCCGGATATGCGGGAGCGCGCTCTCCGCGCAGGCCGCCACCTCCGCCTGGCGGGGACTGAACCACTCCAGCTCGCACCAGGTGGCCAGGCCCATGTACCAGTCACGGTGGCGCCTGCGCATCCGCCCCGTGTCGCCGAGCGCCTCCAGCCACTCGGCGCCGTACGCCCGGACCGTGCCGAGCATCCGGTAGCGCGGGCCCGCCGGGCTCTCCTCGCGCCACACCAGTGACTGGGCGACCAGCCCGCCGAGCACATCGAGGACCCGTTCGGCGGGCAACTCGGCGCCGCTGCACACGTACTCGACCGCTTCGAGCTCGAAGGGCCCCACGAAGACCGACAGGCGCGCCCACAGCAACCGCTCCTCGGGCGCGCACAGTTCGTGGCTCCAGCCGATGGTGGTGCGCAGGGTCCGGTGACGGGCAGGCTCCCCGCGCCGCCCGTCGGTCAGCAGCCGGAACCGGTCGTCGAGGCGCTGGAGCATCTGCGCGACGGAGAGCAACGGCAGCCGACCGGCGGCCAGCTCGAGAGCCAGCGGGATCCCGTCGAGCCGCCGGCACAGCTCCTGTACGGCCTCCCGGTCGCCGTCCCCGTCGCCGCCCGGCGCGCCCGCGGCGGCCGCCCGCTCGGCGAAGAGGGCGGCGGCGTCCGCGTCGCTCAACGGCGCGAGCGGCAGGACCGCCTCGCCGTCCATCCGCAGCGGCCGCCGGCCCGTCGCCAGCACCCTCAGACCGGGGGCGCGGCGCAGCAGCTCCCGTACCAGCGGCGCGCACTCCTCCACGAGATGCTCGAACCCGTCGACCACCAGCAGCAGTTGGCGTCCGGACAGGTACTCGACCAGCATCTCGCGCGGGGGCCTGAGCGTGTGATCGGTCAGACCCAGCGCCTCGACCAGAGCGTGCCCCACCACGGCCGGGTCGCGCAGCGTGGACAGCTCGGCGAGCCGGACCCCGTCGGCGTAGCGTTTCTGCGATGCCGCCGCGGCCCGCAGGGCCAGCCGGGTCTTGCCGACCCCGCCGACGCCGACCACGGTGACCAGCCGGTACTCCGCCAGCAGCCGCCGTACGTCGTCCAGCTCTCCGGCCCGTCCCACGAACCGGTTCGGCTCGGCGGGTAGATCGCTCCGTCGCATGGGACACGGAGCGTACTCATCCAGGCGCACTCCGTACAGTCCGACCGCGTCCCCGGCTTCCCGTGGACCGCTAATGCGGTACGGGACAAGACCGCGGGCGCGATAGGGTCGGAGGACGACTTTCAAGGTGCCCTTCGACGAGCAGAGAGCGGTGCGCAGTGACCGGTGGAGAGGTTGCCGGGATTCTGGTGGCCGTCTTCTGGGCGATCCTGGTCTCCTTCCTCGCCGTCGTCCTGGTGAGGCTGGCCCAGACGCTCAAGGCGACCACCAAAATGGTGGCGGACGTGACCGAACAGGCGGTTCCGCTGCTCGCCGACGCCTCCGCGACCGTGCGCTCGGCACAGACCCAGCTCGACCGGGTCGACGCCATCGCCTCGGACGTCCAGGAAGTCACCTCCAACGCCTCCGCGCTCTCCACGACCGTCGCCTCCACCTTCGGCGGGCCGCTGGTCAAGATCGCTGCCTTCGGCTACGGCGTACGCCGGGCGCTGGGCCGCGACCGGAGTGACGTGGCGCAGGCGCCCACCCGCCGCACCGTGATCGTCGGCCGTACCGTGCCGTCCGCCCGGCGCCGGAAGCAGAAGGGCTGACCCCGATGTTCCGCCGTACGTTCTGGTTCACCGCGGGCGCCGCAGCCGGCGTCTGGGCCACCACGAAGGTCAACCGCAAACTCAGGCAGCTGACCCCCGAGAGCCTCGCCGCGCAGGCCGCGAACAAGGCGATCGAGACGGGCCACCGGCTCAAGGACTTCGCGCTCGACGTCCGGGCGGGAATGGTCCAGCGGGAGGCCGAGTTGGGCGAGGCACTGGGCCTGGAGACGCCGCCGGACCGGCAGCTCCCGGGGCCCCGGCGCAGGGCCGAGCTCGACCCCACGCCCCACAAGACCACGCATGCGTACCCGAAGCATGCGCCCCACACGCGTTCGTACAACCGGAATGAGGACCACTGATGGAGTCGGCTGAAATCCGCCGCCGCTGGCTGAGCTTCTTCGAGGAGCGCGGGCACACCGTCGTGCCTTCGGCGTCGCTCATCGCGGACGACCCGACTCTGCTCCTCGTCCCCGCGGGCATGGTCCCGTTCAAGCCGTACTTCCTGGGTGAGGTCAAGCCCCCCGCCCCGCGCGTGACCAGCGTGCAGAAGTGCGTGCGGACGCCGGACATCGAAGAGGTCGGCAAGACCACCCGCCACGGCACGTTCTTCCAGATGTGCGGCAACTTCTCCTTCGGGGACTACTTCAAGGAGGGCGCCATCACGCTCGCCTGGGAGCTGCTCACCAGCTCCGTGGCGGACGGCGGCTATGGCCTGGACCCCGAGCGTCTGTGGATCACGGTCTACCTGGACGACGACGAGGCCGAGCAGATCTGGCGCGACAAGATCGGCGTCCCCGCCGAGCGCATCCAGCGCCTGGGCAAGAAGGACAACTTCTGGTCCATGGGCGTCCCCGGCCCCTGCGGCCCGTGTTCGGAGATCAACTACGACCGGGGTCCGGCCTTCGGCGTCGAGGGCGGCCCGGCCGTCAACGACGAGCGTTACGTGGAGATCTGGAACCTGGTCTTCATGCAGTACGAGCGCGGCGCCGGTGACGGCAAGGAGGACTTCCCGATCCTGGGGGACCTGCCGTCGCAGAACATCGACACGGGCCTCGGCCTCGAGCGCCTCGCGATGATCCTGCAGGACGTACAGAACATGTACGAGACCGACACCCTGCGGGTCGTCATGGACAAGGCCACCGAGCTGACCGGCGTGCGCTACGGCGCCGAGCACGGCTCGGACGTCTCCCTGCGCGTGGTCGCCGACCACATCCGTACGTCCGCCATGCTCATCGGCGACGGCGTCACCCCCGGCAACGAGGGCCGCGGCTATGTGCTGCGCCGCATCATGCGCCGCGCCATCCGCAACATGCGTCTCATGGGCGCCACCGGACCGGTCGTCCAGGAGCTCGTCGACGTCGTGATCGACACGATGGGGCAGCAGTACCCGGAGCTCATCACCGACCGCAAGCGCATCGAGACGGTGGCCCTCGCCGAGGAGGCCGCCTTCCTCAAGGCCCTCAAGGGCGGCACCAACATCCTCGACACCGCCGTCACCGAGACCAAGGCCTCCGGTGGCACGGTCCTCGCCGGTGAGAAGGCGTTCCTGCTCCACGACACCTGGGGCTTCCCGATCGACCTCACCCTGGAGATGGCCGCCGAACAGGGCCTCTCCGTGGACGAGGACGGCTTCCGCCGTCTGATGCGGGAGCAGCGGGAGCGCGCCAAGGCCGACGCCAGGGCCAAGAAGACCGGCCACGCCGACCTCTCCGCCTACCGCGAGGTCGCCGACACCTCCGGCGAGACCGACTTCACCGGCTATGTCTCCACTGAGACCGAGTCGACCATCGTCGGCCTGCTCGTCGACGGCGTTCCCTCACCGGCCGCCACCGAGGGCGACGAGGTCGAGGTCGTCCTCGACCGGACCCCCTTCTACGCCGAGGGCGGCGGCCAGATCGCCGACCAGGGCCGGATCCGGCTCGACACCGGCGCCATCATCGAGGTCCGCGACGTGCAGAAGCCCGTCCCGGGCGTCCACGTCCACAAGGGTGTCGTCCAGGTCGGCGAGGTGACCGTCGGCGCCTCCGCCTACGCCGCCATCGACGTCACGCGCCGCCGCGCCATCGCGCGCGCCCACAGCGCCACGCACCTGACGCACCAGGCGCTGCGCGACGCTCTGGGCCCGACGGCCGCCCAGGCCGGTTCGGAGAACTCGCCGGGCCGCTTCCGCTTCGACTTCGGTTCGCCGAACGCCGTCCCCGGTTCGGTCATGACCGACGTCGAGCAGAAGATCAACGAGGTTCTCTCCCGCGAGCTGGACGTCCAGGCCGAGGTCATGTCGATCGACGAGGCCAAGAAGCAGGGCGCCATCGCCGAGTTCGGCGAGAAGTACGGCGAGCGGGTCCGGGTCGTCACCATCGGCGACTTCTCCAAGGAACTGTGCGGCGGTACGCACGTCCACAACACCGCCCAGCTGGGCCTGGTGAAGCTGCTCGGCGAGTCGTCGATCGGCAGCGGCGTGCGCCGCATCGAGGCCCTCGTCGGTGTCGACGCGTACAACTTCCTCGCCCGGGAGCACACGGTCGTCGCCCAGCTCCAGGAGCTGGTCAAGGGCCGTCCCGAGGAGCTTCCGGAGAAGGTCTCCGCCATGCTCGGCAAGCTGAAGGACGCCGAGAAGGAGATCGAGAAGTTCCGCGCCGAGAAGGTCCTCGCCGCCGCGGCCGGTCTCGTCGAGACGGCCAAGGACGTGCGTGGCGTCGCGCTGGTCACCGGCCAGGTCCCCGACGGCACCTCCGCCGACGACCTGCGCAAGCTGGTCCTCGACGTCCGCGGCCGCATCCCGGGCGACCGGGCCGCCGTCGTGGCGCTGTTCACCACGGCCAATGGTCGCCCGCTGACGGTCATCGCCACCAACGAGGCCGCCCGCGAGCGGGGCCTCAAGGCCGGCGAGCTGGTCCGCGCCGCTGCCAAGACCCTCGGCGGCGGCGGTGGCGGCAAGCCGGACGTCGCCCAGGGCGGCGGTCAGAACCCGCAGGCCATCGGCGACGCCATCGACGCCGTCGAGCGTCTCGTGGGGGACGTCGCCTGATGCGACGCGGCCGTCGCCTCGCGATCGACGTCGGGGACGCCCGGATCGGGGTCGCCTCGTGCGACCCCGACGGGGTCCTCGCCACGCCGGTGGAGACCGTGCCGGGACGCGACGTCCCGGCCGCCCACCGCCGGCTCGGACAGATTGTCGAAGAGTACGAACCGATCGAGATCGTCGTCGGTCTCCCTCGCTCCCTCAGTGGGGGCGAGGGGCCGGCCGCGGCGAAGGTCAGGGCCTTCGTCCAGGAGATGGCCCGCGTCGTCGCCCCCGTACCGGTCCGGCTCGTCGACGAACGCATGACGACCGTGACGGCCAGTCAGGGCCTGCGCGCCTCGGGGGTGAAGGCGAAGAAGGGCCGGTCGGTCATCGATCAGGCCGCCGCTGTGATCATCCTTCAGAACGCTCTTGAGTCCGAACGGGTATCAGGTAATCCGCCCGGCGAGAGCGTCGAAGTGGTCATCTGATCGCGATACGGTAACGTTCCGCGCGATGCGGCCGTTTTCGAACAGCTGCCGCACTACGTAGAGGCGGACCGTCCGGACGCCTCGCGGCTGTTTGGGGATCGATGACTGAATATGGCCGGAGCCCCGGCTCCGAACCGTGGCATCCCGAGGACCCGCTGTTCGGGGACCAGGGATGGAGAGGTCAGCAGGCCGGCGGCCAGGAGCAGTACTACCAGCAGCAGGCCCAGGACCCGTACCAGCAGGCCCAGTACGGCGGTCACCAGGACCCGTACGGGCAGGAGTACGCGCAGCAGCAGCCGCAGTACACCGACCCTCAGTACGGCGGCACGGGCCAGGGCGCGCAGGGGTACAACGAGCCGGGCTATCCCGCACAGCCGTACGACGGCACCTGGGAGGCGTCCACCGGCCAGCAGGTGGCGATGCCCTACAGCGCGCCGCAGGCCGAGCCGTACGCCGCTGGGCCGGGCCAGGACCTCTACGGCACCTCCGAGGCGTACCCGCCGCCGCAGCCCCCCGGACAGCGGCAGACCCCGCCCGAACCCACGTCCGGCTGGCAGGCGGAGCCCGAGGATGAGGAGAAGCACTCCTTCTTCAGCGGCAGCGACGACGGCCGCGGTGACGACGACGGGGACGACCCGGCGGGGCGGCGCTCCGGCGGTGGCCGCGGCCGTGGCGGTCGGAACAAGAAGAAAAGGGGCAGGAACGGCATCGCCTGTCTGGTCGTCGCCACGGTCCTGGTCGGCGGTCTGGGCGGCGTCGGCTACTTCGGCTACCAGTTCTGGCAGGGCAAGTTCGGCGCGGCCCCGGACTTCACCGGCGAGGGCGCCGGGTCGGTCCAGGTGGAGATCCCGAAGGGCGCCGGCGGCTACGACATCGGGAACATCCTCAAGAAGGCGGGTGTCGTCAAGAGCGTCGACGCATTCGTCTCGGCACAGCAGAGGAACCCCAAGGGGCAGTTGATCCAGGCGGGCGTCTACACCCTGAAGAGGGAGATGTCGGCGGCCAGCGCGGTCAAGCTGCTGCTCAACCCGGTGAGCCGGAGCAACTTCATCATTCCCGAGGGCAAGCGGAACGTCTGGGTCTACGCGGAGCTAGACAAGCGTCTGGGGCTGAAGGCGGGCACCACGGCGGGCGTCGCCAAGACTCGGGCCAAGAGCCTCGGCCTGCCCGCATGGGCCAACGGCCATGCCAATGTGAAGGACCCGCTGGAAGGCTTCCTCTTCCCCGCGAGCTACCCGGTCGCCAAGGGTGCCGCGCCCGAGGACGTCCTGCGGAAGATGGTCGCGCGGGCGAATGAGGAGTACGACCAGCTCGACCTGCAGTCCAAGGCCACCTCGCTCGGGCTCAAGAGCCCCTGGGAGCTGGTCACGGTGGCCAGCCTCGTCCAGGCGGAGGGCAAGACGCACGACGACTTCCGCAAGATGGGCGAAGTCGTCTACAACCGCCTCAAGCCCACCAACACCGAGACGAACCAGCTGCTCCAATTCGACTCTGCCTTCAACTACCTCAAGGGCCAGAGCAAGATCAAGATCAGCGAGTCGGAGATCAACAGCAACCAGGACCCGTACAACACCTACACGCAGAAGGGCCTGACACCCGGGCCCATCGGCAACCCGGGCAACGAAGCGCTGGCCGCTGCCCTGAATCCGACGAAGGACGGCTGGCTGTACTTCGTGGCGACCGACGGTATGAGCAAGACCGAGTTCGCCAAGACGCACACCGAGTTCCTGACACTGAAGGAAAAGTTCGATGCAAACTCGGGGAGCAACTGAGGGCCGCCGCAGGGCCGCCGTACTCGGCTCGCCCATCGCCCACTCGCTCTCCCCGGTGCTCCACCGGGCCGCGTACCAGGCGCTCGGCCTCGCCCACTGGTCGTACGACCGCTTCGACGTGGACGAGGCCGGGCTCCCCGGATTCTTCGGGGAGCTGGACGACACCTGGGCGGGCTTCTCCCTCACCATGCCGCTCAAGCGCGCCGTCATCCCGCTGCTCGACGAGGTCAGCGCGACGGCGGCCGCGGTGGAGGCGGTGAACACGGTCGTGTTCACCGAGGACGGCCGGCGGGTCGGCGACAACACCGACATTCCCGGCATGATCGCCGCGCTCGGTGAGCGGGGCGTGGAGAAGGTGGAGACCGCCGCGATCCTCGGCGCGGGTGCCACCGCCTCGTCCGCGCTCGCCGCGCTGTCCCACCTCTGCACCGGGCCCGTCACCGCCTATGTCCGCAGCGCGGACCGTGCCCGCGAGATGCGGGGCTGGGGCGAGCGGCTCGCCATCGAGGTCCGGACCGCCGACTGGGGGGACGCGGCGCAGGCCCTGGCCGCGCCTCTCGTCATCGCCACCACCCCCGCGGGGACGACAGACGCCCTCGCGGCAGCCGTCCCGTCCGCGCCCGGCACGCTCTTCGACGTCCTCTACGACCCGTGGCCGACAGCTCTCGCGGCTGCCTGGTCGCATCGCGGTGGCCGGATCGTCGGGGGCATGGACCTTCTGGTCCACCAGGCGGTGCTCCAGGTCGAGCAGATGACCGGAATCGTCCCCGCGCCGCTGGAAGCCATGCGCGCGGCGGGCGAGCAGGCCGTGGCCGCGCGGTGACGCTCGCCGCCAACTGGGGGAGCGGGCTCTTCAAACTGCTCCTCGGACTGCTGCCGGACTGGCTGGAAGCCGTCGTCGTCTGGACCGGGCTCGCGGTCCTCGCGGCGGTGGGCGTCCGGTGGCTCTGGCGCGTCCTCTCGGCCTCCGGACCGGGCTCCACCGGTTCCACGGGGGCCGGCGACCCGGGCGACCCGGACGTCCGATAGCTGGACTGGCGCTCGGGTCCACCGCCCGGACGTGGGAGGATCGGAGGTGGCGGGCCAGGGCCGCGCACCCGGTCGCGCCGCAGCAGTTCCAGGCGCGAGCATGAGGAGCATCGTTGAGCAGGTTGCGTTGGCTGACCGCTGGGGAGTCCCACGGACCCGCGCTGGTGGCGACGCTGGAGGGTCTTCCCGCCGGCGTTCCGGTCACCACTGAGCTGGTGGCGGACCATCTTGCGCGGCGGCGTCTGGGTTATGGGCGTGGTGCCCGGATGAAGTTCGAGCAGGACGAGGTCACCTTCCTGGGTGGTGTGCGGCATGGTTTGTCGCTGGGTTCTCCGCTGGCTGTGATGGTCGGGAATACGGAGTGGCCGAAGTGGGAGAAGGTGATGTCGGCCGATCCGGTGGATCCGGCGGAGTTGAGGGAGTCGGGGCGTAATGCGCCGTTGACCCGGCCGCGTCCCGGGCATGCCGACCTGGCCGGGATGCAGAAGTACGGCTTCGACGAGGCCCGGCCGGTTCTGGAGCGGGCGTCGGCTCGTGAGACTGCCGCGCGGGTCGCGCTCGGCGCGGTCGCCCGGTCGTTTCTGAAGGAGGCGGCGGGCATCGAGATTGTTTCCCATGTGGTGGAGCTGGCTGCGGCGAAGGCTCCGTACGGGGTGTATCCGACGCCGGCGGATGTGGAGAGGCTGGACGCTGATCCGGTGCGCTGCTTGGACGCGGACGCGTCGAAGGCGATGGTCGCGGAGATCGATCAGGCTCACAAGGACGGTGACACCCTGGGTGGTGTGGTGGAGGTGCTGGCGTATGGCGTGCCGGTCGGTCTGGGGTCGCATGTGCACTGGGACCGTCGGCTGGACGCCCGGCTGGCCGCGGCGCTGATGGGGATCCAGGCGATCAAGGGTGTTGAGGTGGGTGACGGGTTCGAGCTGGCTCGTGTGCCTGGTTCGAAGGCGCA
>NZ_JBVJYZ010000030.1:0-20748 GCF_055600045.1 Streptomyces sp. NPDC038280 | reverse complement strand
CACGGCTCCATCCGCTCCCCCGAGATCGCCGAACAGGCCGCGTACTACGGGGACGGCTTCTTCGCCAACCACATCTTCTGGCCCAAGGAGCACACGGCCAAGATGGTGGGCCTCTACCGCCGCCGGTACGCGCACTACGGGCACGGCACTCCCGAGCAGGCCGTCGTCGGTCTGGGGGGTCATGTCTTCATGCGGAAGAACTCGCAGGACGCCGTGCGGGAGTTCCGGCCCTACTTCGACAACGCGCCCGTCTACGGACACGGCCCGTCCCTGGAGGAGTTCGCCGAGCAGACGCCCATGACCGTCGGCTCCCCCCAGCAGATCATCGACCGCACGCTGTCCTTCCGCGACTATGTGGGCGACTACCAGCGGCAGTTGTTCCTGGTGGACAGCGGTGGCCTGCCGCTGAAGACGGTCCTGGAGCAGCTCGACCTCCTCGGCGAGGAAGTCCTTCCGGTCCTGCGCAAGGAGATGGCGAGCCGTCGGGCGCCCGGGGTTCCCGACGCGCCGACGCACGCGTCACTGGTGGCGCGGCGCGACGAGGAGGCCGCGGAGACGGAATCCCGGCCGGAGAACGTCACGGCGGGCTGAACGGGACGGGCGGGGCCCGGCTGAACGGGCCCGTCGGACACCGGTCGGCCGGAGGCCCGAGGGAGGCGCACAGGTCCAGTTCCCGGCCTGGGGCATTAACCGGGTACTGGTCCCGTGCCGCCTCGTGAGGGCGATGTTCCGGCCGTGCCGACCGGCCGGTCAAAGAGGGCCGGCCGAGTCTGTCAGATCACCTCCGCGGCCCAACGCCGCAGGCAGGCGCCCTGTGGTCGGACCACACCCCCTGGTGGTCCGACCACACCCGGCGCACTTTCCGCTCCGCCCGCGCACCCGGCGCCGCCCCTGGCGCGCCCCCCACCGGTGGTCCGCCCACCATCCACCGCACCAGGGGGGTGCCGGGTACACCTCGTGCCCCGCGCCCGGACGCGCGACGGTTGGAGGGCAGCTGGAGGGGGCTGCCAAACCGTAGGGCAGGAGTGTCGTGAGTACATCCGTCACAACCAAACGCAGGACCGTTCTCGATACACAGGGGATCCGTCGGCTGGAGCGCGCGCCGATCCGCAGCGCCGTGGCCGACGATGTCGTCGACGAGCTGTGTGCCACGCTCTTCGCCAGGTTTCCGCGCCGTGACCAGCGCGTGAAGGCCGAGCAGTACCTTCGGGGGCTGCTCACCGCCCAGGGACGCAAGTCCATCCGCAACATCGCCGCACAGATCGGCGGCCCGGCCGCCGAACAGAGCCTGCACCACTTCATATCCAGCTCCACCTGGGACTGGCGGCCGATGCGTGCCGCGCTCGCCGGCCATGTGCAGCGCAACAGCTGCCCGCAGGCCTGGGTGGTGCGGTCCATGCCGATACCCAAGGCGGGCGAGCACTCGGTGGGCGTGGACCGGCGCTTCGACCCGGAGCGCGGCCAGGTCTTCCGGGGCCAGCAGGCGTTCGGGGTGTGGCTGGCCTCCGAGGACGTGAGCGTTCCGGTCAACTGGCGGCTGTTCCTGCCCGATCCCTGGGTGAAGGACCGTACCCGCCGGGACCGCGCCGAGGTCCCCGAGGAGGCGGGCGAGGAGACACTGGAGGAGTGCGCGGTCGCCGCCGCCCTGGACACCGCCCGGTGGCAGGACGTGTCCCGCAAGCCGCTGCTCCTGGACATCCGCGGAGGCGCCGGGCGCGCCGCGCTGACCAGGCTCTCCGGGGCGGGAGTACCGATCGTCGCCCGGATCGGCGCGACCTGCCGGCTGTCGGTGGCGGACCGCGCGCTGCCCGGCTTCGGAGCGGGTCCGCTGCCCGCCCAGCAGATCCTGGAGTCGCTCAAGGGCCTGCGCAGGCCGGTGGGGTGGCTGGACACGGCGACCGGCCGGAGGGTGTCCCGGACCTCGCTGGCCACGGCGGTACGGGTCACGCTGCCGGGCCCGTCGGGCGACCGTGAGCGGCACTTCCTGCTGATGGGCGAGTGGGACGATCCGCGCCGGCCGCTGGCGCGGCTGTGGCTCACCGATCTGACGGGTGCGACGGTCGGCCAGCTGCTGCGGCTCACCAAGCTGACCCGCCGGGTCGAGCGTGACTTCGCCCAGGTCGGCGAGGGCGCGGGGCTGCGTGACTTCGTGGGCCGGTCCTTCCGCGGCTGGCACCGGCACATCACGCTCGCCTCCGCGGCCCACGCGGCCACGGTCCTGAGCGCGGACTGGGACGCCTCCTACGACACGGTCCGGTCCACCGGCTGACGACCGGGTTCCAGGCCCCGTTGCTGGGCCAGGACGTCGCGGGTCCGCTGCAGCCGCAGGGCGAGCTGGACTTCGAGGACCTGGCCCGGCTTCTGCCATTCGGCGCCGAGGAGTTCACCGATCCGCTCCAGCCGGCGCGAGACCGTGTTGGGGTGGACATGGAGCGCCTCGGCGGCGTTGGTCGGGCTGCCGCCGGAGGCGAAGTACGCCTCCAGAGTGCGGGTGAGATCGGTGAACCGCTCGGCGTCGTAGTCCAGTACGGGACCGATCGCGGCCTCGATGAAGCCGTCCACGTCGTGGTCGTCGGAGAGCAGCAGCCCCAGAAACCCCAGGTCCTGGACGGAGGCCGCGGAACCGACGCCGTTCAGCGCCGTCATCGCGTCCAGGCAGCGCAGCGCTTCCAGATACATCCGCCCCGCGCTGTCCGGGCTCCAGCCGGGACCGGCGGCGCCCACCGAGACGGGGTGGCCGAGCAGCGGTGACAGCTCGCCGGAGACCGCGCGCGCGGCGGCTGACGCGTCGAGTCCGGGCAGCAGCAGGACGATGCAGCCGCCCTGGACGGTCTTCAGGCCGGACATCCGGTAGGCGTACGACGAGGCCCAGACGACCGCCCTGCCCTGCTCGCCGCCCTCGGGCCGGGCGACCACCAGGACGTGCGGCTTGCGCAGGTCGATGCCGAGCCGGCGGGCGCGCTGCACGATCTGGTGCGGCGCGTGCTGCGGCTCGGCCAGCAGATCGTCGAGGAGCTCGTCACGGACGGGACCCTCGGCGACGGCGGTCGAGCGCTGCATGAGCAGCATGAACGCGACGCACTGCGCGGCCAGTTCGAGCAGCCGCTCGTCCTCGCCGGTCAGCCCGGTCGCGGGGCGTATCACCACCACACCCAGGTCCTCGGAGCCCGCGATGACCGGGGCGACCCAGGTGTTGTCGCCGGTGACGACGGGCCGGCGACCGGCGTGCGCGTCCAACGAGGCCTTCGCCACGGCCTCCTCGTCCAGACCGGGTATGTCCCCGCCGGTCGCGAGGCTCGACGCGAGACTGCGGCCCCCGGGGTCACGGATCATCACGGTGCCGTCGAGGGCGTCACCCGCGGCCTTGGCGACATTGCACAGATCGCCGCCCGCGAGCACCAGGTTCATGATCCGGCTGTGTGCCTCGCTGACGTGCCGCATCCGGGTGAGGCTGGTGCGGGCCCGTGAGCTGTCCAGCTCCAGCTCGGTCACCTCGGCCCGGGTCTGCTCCAGCAGACCCGCCTTCTCGATGGCCACGGCGGCGAGGTCGGCGAGCGAGCACATCAGACCGATCTCGTCCGGGGTGTAGTGGCGGACCCTGCGGTCGGCGCCGTAGAGCGCGCCGACCGACGAGTCGCCGCTGCGCAGCGGCACGGCCATGATGGCGTGCAGCCCTTCGACCCGTACGACTTCGTCGATGACGTCGGAGTGCGGGAAGCGGTCGTCGTGGAGGTAGTCGGCCGTCCACGCGGGCGCTCCGTTGGCCTGTGCCTCGCCGCCGAGCCCCCGGCCGTCGAGCACCCGCAGGCCGGTGTGGAGGGCGGTGGTCGAGCCCTCGGTGGTGTGGATGAACGAGGTGCCGTTGCCGCCGCGCAGACTGACGTACGCCATGTCGAAGTTCAGCAGGCGGCGGGCCCGTCGGGTGATCACCCGGAGCAGGCTGTCCAGGTCGTACGGGAACGTCAGATCCCGGGCGGTGTCGACCAGGGCCTCGAGCCCGGCCTCCCGCTGCTCGCGTCGCGTGAACGACGAACCTATGCCCCTGGCGAGCTGAACGGCCCGTTCGAGACGGGCGAGTTGAGCACCGGACGCCCCTCCCCGGCGGGCGTGGTGCAGCAGTTCGTCGAATCGGCTCGGCGGAGCTTGCTGTGCGAGCAATTCGAGCACGGTCAGTGCGTCGGCGCCGCCGGTATCCGCTCCTTCCACGGTCATTGTCCCAACCCCCGTTGTGTAACGAAACAGAAAACCCCGGATTGCGGGCCGAAACTAGTTCGGCCCCGAGGCAGGGTCAACGGTGACCTCTGCCACTGCATTCCCTGTGTGTCATGGTCACCGTGCCACACCGTGAGCGGTGTCGTGGGACCACCTTCTCCGACGCCGACCGGCCCGGCGAAGCTGTACCGGCAAGCCGACGTGGCAGTTGGGGCCGCGTCGACGCCGGAGGGAGACGGGTGTCGGAGATCCACGGCCACGAACGGTCGCTGCCACGCAGTAGGGAGGCACTGGCCGCGCCGGGCCGGTCTCGTGTGTTCTCCCTGCGCGGCCTGGGGTGGGACCGGCTGGACGGTGTGCTCGCTCCGTCCTACGCCGCGTCCACCGGCGCCGCCGGGGTGCGGGGGCCGATGGCGGTCCGTGACGCCGATCCGACGTGGGACTTCGCCCCGCCTGCCGGACTTCGCCCGGGAACCCGCGCGGCAGGGTTGAGGGACGCGCGGCCCGCTAGCGGTGGTGGCTGTCCCCCATCGTCGGCGGCGCGTTGTGCGCCCCGAGGGAGTTGAAGGACGTCCGGTCGTGATGCGCCCGCTCTCGTGCCTGCTGCTCGATGAGCAGGCCCTCCACGTTCTGCGTGGAGCCGCCTCCGCGGCGCAGCAGGGTGACGATCAGGAGCACGACGGCTCCGGCCAGGACTCCGAACAGAATCATGATCGATACCACTGGTGATTCCCCCCGTGACTCAACTGCTCCGACGGCCACCGTACAGCGGGGATCCGCCGCTCACACGGCTGTTGGCGCGTTCGTCGCCCTGGTGAGGGCCAGCCGCATGGGGGTCGGCGGGACGTCGTGGCGGCCCGTCATCAGGCTCACTTGGGCCACCGCCTGGTGGAGCAGCATCGCGAGCCCGCTCACCACCCGGGCGCCCCGGGCGGAGGCGGCGCGGGCGACCGGTGTGGGCCAGGGAGCGTAGACGACGTCGAAGAGGGTGCCGGGGCCCAGATGGCGGGCGTGGTCGTCGGCCGCGCCCGGGGGAAGGGTCGAGAGAACGAGCGGCGCGGCCGGCAGCACGCGGGGCGCCTCGGACAGCGGCAGGATCGACGGGGTGACTCCGAGGCGTTCGGCGGTCGCCCGGAGCGCGTCCGTACGCGAAGGGTCACGGACCAGGACCGTGGGGCGGCTGACGCCCGACTCACCGAGGGCAGCCAGCGCCGAGCAGGCCGTCGCTCCCCCGCCGAGCACGACGGCGGAGCCGGCGGTGACGACGCCCGCCTCGGCGAGTGCGGCCCGGATGCCGTGGACGTCGGTGTTCTCGCCGTGCAGGTGGCCGTCGGGCCGCCGTACGACGGTGTTGACGGCGCCGACGGCTCGCGCCCGCTCCGAGACCGTGTCCAGCAGCGGAAGGACCGCCCGTTTCAACGGCATGGTGAGCGAGACACCGGCCCAGGTGTCGTCCAACGACCGTATGACACGCGCGAGTTCGTGCTCGCGGCATTCGATCGCCATGTAGCTCCAGTCGTCGAGGCCGAGGGCTTCGTACGCGGCGCGGTGCAGCACCGGGGACAGCGAGTGGCCGACCGGGGAGCCCAGGACGGCCGCCCGTGTCACGAGGAGGCCGTCCGCAGGACGACCCGTCGGCCGTGCAGCGCGCCCTTCTCCAGGCGCCGGTGGACGTCCGCCGCCTCGCTCAGCGGCAGTGCCTCCACCGCTCTCGGCCGCAACCGCCCGGCCGCGAGCAGCCGGTTGATCGTCACCGACGCCTCCGCCAGCTCCGACGCCGAGGCGTGCGAGATGGCGAATCCGACGATCGAGCAGTCCTTCATGTACAGCTGCCCGGCCGGCAGCACCGGGGTCGAACGGGCTCCGGCCAGGATGACGACCCGGCCGCGCCGCGCCAGCAACTCCACGGTGTGGCCGAGGTCGTTGGTGCCCGAGCAGTCGAGATAGGCGTCGACGCCCCCGGGGCTCGCCTCCGCGATCCGCCGGTACACCTCGGGAGCCCGGTAGTCGAAGACCTCCGCCGCGCCCAGCGACCGCACGTACGCCGCGTCCCGCTCACTCGCCGTGGCGAGGACCCGCGCGCCGGCCTCCACGGCCAGGACCACCATCGCGCTTCCGACGTTGCCTCCGGCACCCGCGACGACGACCGTCTCGCCGGGCCTGATCCGTCCATGGGTGAACAGACCCAGATACGCCGTCGCCGCCGGGTGCACCACGGCGACCGCGGCCGTCGGGTCGACGCCGTCCGGCAGCCGGTACAGCCGGTCGGTGGCGACCACCGCCTTCTGCGCTGCCGCGCCCTGGCGCCCCCCGTGCCCGAGGCTGTTGCTCCAGACCGGGTCCCCGACGACGAAGCCGACCGCTCCCGGACCCACCTCGGCGACCGTGCCGACCAGGTCACGGCTGATCACGAAGGGAAAGGGCGTGGGCGTACGGAAGAGCCCCGACCGGACGAACGTGTCGACCGGGTTCGCCGTGGCGGCCAGGACGTCGACAAGGACGTCCGTGGGCCCGGGACGGGGATCGGCCACGACCCCGTATTGAATGACGTCCGGTGATCCGAGCTGTTCGATGTAGGCAGCGCGCATGGGACGGGATTCTGGCAGCGGTGCTCATGTGTTTCCCGCCCGTAACCCATTGTGTGTCAACTCCGTATGGACGTCGGGAATGAGCGGCCTAGGCTGGGCCCGTGAAATTGACAATGCGGGATGTGAAGCCGGGCGAACCGGCCATGGCCGACGATGTCGCGCCGCTGATCAGGACCCTGCGACCGGGCCTCGGAGAAGCCGAGTTCACGGAATTCGCCCTCGCGTCACACGGCCAGGGGCTGGTGTTCACCGCCGTATACGATCCCGCCGGGCGGTGTGTGGGCGTCGCCACACACCGGGTCCTGGCGACCAGCCGCGGCCGGCTGCTCTTCGTCGACGACCTCGTCACCGCGCCCGCCGCCCGCTCCACCGGCGTCGGCGCCCACCTCCTCGCCGAGCTGCGGGAACGCGCCGGGCGGGCGGGGTGCGTACGGATCGAGCTGGACACCGGCACGGCCAACCACGGAGCCCAGCGCTTCTACCACGCGCAGCGGATGCGCATCGGGGCGCTGCACTTCGCGCTGGACGTGGCGGAAGCGGACAGTCCCGCGACCTGACGTACCGCGCCCCGGACTTGACGGACCCTGATGCCATTCATTGACCCCCACCCACCCCCCTCAGCAGTATTCCCGTCGACCGGCGAAACAGCCTCATATTCCGGCTCAGGAACGGCCCCTGCCACCTTTTCCCATTCCCGCAGGGGCGGCCCGACTTTGGCGTATCTCTACTGACGAGAGCTTGGGGTCATGCTGCTTCAGCGCATAGGAAACCGTGGCATCCGGCTGGGCACGCTGTTCGAGCGCGCGGCGGCCCGGCATCCCGCGAATGTGGTGATTCTCGATCACGACCTCGACATCGCCCCCCGGCTCGGCCGGCGGGCGACCGTCGCGGAGGTCGCCGATCTCATCGACGACTTCGCCTCCCGGCTGTGGGCGGCGAAGGTGCGCCCCGGTGAGCGGGTCGTCGTCTACAAGTCCGACGGCTTCGACATCACACTCCTTTCCTGCGCCATCGCACGCATCGGAGCCGTACCGGTGCTCCTCTCGCCCAAGCTGGACGGCGAGACCGCGGCGGAGCTGGTGCGCCGCACGGACCGGCCGTTCCTGCTGACCGACGCGGCCAAGCTGGAGAACGAGCTGCCCGCCTCGGTCTTCGACCGGGCCGAGAAGGTCCTGCTGGCCTCGGGCAGCCACGAGGGCGCCGTCGCGCTGGCCTCCCTGGAGGGCGTCGACCGGGTCGCCCCGGTGACGATGCCCCCGGAGCACCCCACGCTCATCACACACACCTCGGGCACCACGGGGACGCCCAAGCTCGCCGTGCACACGGGCCGGACGCTCGAGGCGCGCTACCGGCCGCAGGCGTCCGTGATCAAGCCGCTGTTCCGGCGTCCCGAGCCCATCGCGATGCATGTCTCGTTCGTGCACTCGCGGCTGTTCACGGCACTCGCGATCTCCTTGCACCGGGGCTTCCCCATCATCGTGCTCGCCGACTCCGACCCCAAGCAGGCGGCGGATCTCTTCGCGCGGTTGCGCCCCGGCATCCTGGAGGCGCATCCCAACTCCTTCATGGAGTGGGAGGAACTGGCGCACGACCCACGCCGGCCGCTGGCCAGTGTGAAGCTCTTCAGCTCCACCTTCGACGCGATCCACCCGAGGACCGTGCACCGGCTGCTGCGTGCCTCGCGGCGCAGGGCCCCGCTGTTCGGCCAGTTGTACGGGCAGAGCGAGGTCGGCCCGGCCGTGGTGCGTGCCTTCACCCGCCGCCGCTCCCTCGACGACGACGGCCGCTGCGTCGGCCGTCCCTTCCCCGGCTTCACCGACGTACGGGTGGTCAGCCGCGACGGCAAGGAGCCGTCGCCCGACAACCCCGGCTACATCGAGGTCCGCAGCGACGGCCGGATCGTCACCTACCTCGGTGAACAGGCCCGCTACGACCAGCAGGTCTCCGAAGGCGGCTGGTGGCGGATGGGCGATGTCGGCTACCGCACCAAGTGGGGCTGCGTGCATCTGCTCGACCGCGAGGTCGACCTGATCGAGGGCTTCGGCTCCACCCTGGCCGCCGAGGACACCCTCTTCGGAAAACTCGACGAGCTGGCCGAGGTCATCATCATCCCGGGCGAGGACGGGACCGCCGTCCCGGTCGTCTGCACCAAGGACGACCGGCCGCTGGACAAGGCCGCCTGGAAGGCGGCGGCCGCGTCGCTGCCGCCGATGGCGGAGCCGGTGCAGTGGCGTCTCGGTGAGCTGCCGCAGACCGCCACGACGAAGATCAAGCGACTGGAGCTCGCGCGGCTGCTCGCGGCCGGCGACCAGGGCGAGTAGCCCTTCCCGAGCGGCGGCGGGCGCCCTCCCGCGCCGGCCGCCCCACCCCTGCCTCCACGCTCCGCGCCGTCACCGCGCAGCCACCGCCCCCATCACCCGAGAACGGAGACCCTATGAAGAGCGGTCACGCGGAAGTCTGCATCGTCGGCGCCGGGCCCCGTGGGCTGTCCGTCCTGGAGCGGCTCTGCGCCAACGAGCGGGTCTCCCCGGCGCGCGGCACCCTGACGGTTCACGTCGTCGACCCGGCGGCGCCCGGCGCGGGAGCCGTGTGGCGCACCGAGCAGTCCCGCCATCTGCTGATGAACACCGTCGCCTCCCAGGTCACCGTGTACACGGACGACAGCGCGCGGATCGAGGGGCCGATCGAGCCGGGACCGAGCCTGTACGAGTGGGCACGGGACCTGTCGGCGGCGGCCGACGCGGGCGCGTCCACCGACGGCCATGACGCGGCGACCCTGGCGGAGGCACGGCGGCTGGGCCCCGACTCGTACCCCACGCGCGCCTTCTACGGGCGCTATCTCCACGACAGCTTCCTGCGGGTGGTGGCGCGGGCGCCGGAGCACATCACCGTACGCGTGCACCGGACGCGGGCGGTCGCCATGGCCGACACCCACGGGGTGCCGGGCGGGCCGCAGGGGGTGCGCCTGGAGGACGGCACCCGGCTCAACCATCTCGACGGGGTGGTGCTCGCGCAGGGCCATGTGCCGGCGAAGCTCACGGCGCGCGAGGCCCGCACGGCGAGCCTCGCCCGGATCCACAACCTCACCTATGTCACGCCCGGGAACCCGGCGGACCTGGACCTCAGCTCCGTCGAACCGGGACAGCACGTCCTGCTGCGCGGTCTCGGGCTGAACTTCTTCGACCACATGGCGCTGTTCACGGTCGGGCGCGGCGGGGCGTTCGAGCGCCGCGACGGCGACCGGCTCGTGTACCGGTCGTCGGGCCGTGAGCCGAGGCTCTTCGCCTCGTCGCGACGGGGCGTCCCGTACCACGCGCGCGGTGAGAACCAGAAGGGCGCGTACGGACGCCACCTGCCGCAGCTGCTCACCCCGGAGTTCATCGCGGACCTGCGCCGGAGGTCGGTCGACGGCGACCGGGTCAACTTCGGCCAGGACCTGTGGCCGCTGATCTCCCGCGAGGTGGAGAGCGTCTACTACGGCACGCTGCTGGAGTCCCTGGGGCGCGGCGCCGAGCGGGAGGAGTTCACCACCCGCTATCTCGCCCTCGACGGCGAGGCCGAGCGGGCGGCGCTCGTGGCCGGGCACGGCATCGAGCAGGCCGAGCGCTGGGACTGGGAGCGACTGTCGAGGCCTTACGGGGAGCGGGAGTTCGCCGACCGGTCGGAGTTCCGGGCGTGGCTGCTGGCGCATCTGGCGCGGGACGTCGCCGACGCGAGGGCGGGGAACGTCGAGGGGCCCTTGAAGGCCGCGCTCGACGTGCTGCGCGACCTGCGCAACGAGGTCCGGCTCGCGGTGGACCACGGCGGCCTGGAGGGCAACTCGCACCGGGACGACCTGGAGGGCTGGTACACGCCGCTCAACGGCTTCCTGTCGATCGGCCCGCCGGCGTCGCGCATCGAGGAGATGATCGCGCTGATCGAGGCGGGTGTCCTCGAGGTGATGGGCCCGGGCACCCAGATCCGCCTGGACGCGGCGGCCCCGTCGTTCGTGGCCGCGTCCGGCACGGTGCCGGGGCCGCCGGTGAGGGCGTCGGTCCTGATCGAGGCGCGCCTGCCCGAACCGGACCTGCGACGCACGCGGGACCCGCTGATGCTGCACCTCCTCAACACCGACCAGGCGGCGCCGTACCGCATCGCCGGTGCCTGCGGGACGAGTTACGAGACGGGCGGCCTGGCCGTCACCGAGCGCCCGTACCACGTCATCGACGGCCGCGGCCGCCCGCACCCGCGCCGCTTCGCCTACGGCGTCCCGACGGAGTCCGTCCACTGGGTGACGGCGGCGGGCATCCGCCCGGGCGTCGACTCGGTCACCCTGAGCGACTCCGACGCGATAGCCCGCGCCCTGCGCGCCCTCCCCCCATCGGCCCACGTCCCCCCGTCCGTCCGCCCGGTGACGGACGACGCCGCCCTGGCGGGGGTGATCGTGTGACGACCCGCACGGACGGGGCCGCCGCGGGCGCCCACAACGCCGGTGACCCGCGCGGCGGGAGCCCCCGCGACGAGCGCGAGGCGGGCGCCGCGGGCAGACCGGCGGCGGGCGCCCACCGCGTGGGCAACCCGCAGGACACGGCGGCCACAGGCGCGCCTGGCAAGCCCGGCGCCGTGGTCGCCGAAACGGCACCGCGCGACGGGGGCCCCGCAGGCAGCCAGGCCGCGGCAGGCGCCGCCGACACGAGGGGCCCGGGCGCCGCGGGCGCCCACAACACCGGTGACCCGCACGGCGGGAGCCCCCGCGACGAGCGCGAGGCGGGCGCCGTGGTCGCGCCCGGCGACGCCTACGATTCCGGGTTGCTCTCGCCCGTCCGGGCCGGGACGCCCGTCGAGAGTGCCGTGGGGGACCGGGCGTGGCTGCAGGCCATGCTCGATGCCGAGGCGGCGCTCGTGCGGGCGCAGGCGCGGCTCGGGACGGTGCCCGCGTTCGCGGCGCGGGCCATCACGCGGGCCGCTCGGGCCGAGCGGTTCGACGTCCGTGAGCTCGCGCTCAGTGCGCGGGAGACCGCCAACCCCGTCGTGGGTCTGGTGCGGGCACTGACCCGGGTCGTCGCCGAGGACGACGCGGCCGCCGCCGAGTACGTGCACCGGGGTTCGACCAGTCAGGACATCTTCGACACGGGCGCGATGCTGGTCGCGGACCGGGCGATCCGGATCATCCGGGCCGACCTCGGACGTACCGCCGCCGCGCTCGCCGAGCTCGCCGCCCGGCACCGGGACACGCTGATCGCCGGGCGGACGCTCGCCCTGCACGCCGTGCCGACGACCTTCGGGCTGAAGGCAGCCGGCTGGCGGCAGGTGGTGCTGGACGCCGACGCCCGCCTGGGCCGGGTGCTCGCGGAGCTGCCGATCTCCCTGGGCGGCGCCGCCGGGACCCTCGCCGGTTACGTCGAGTACGCGCGGATCGACGGCCCCGCCGACCACCCGGTGGAGCCGGGCGCCTACCAGGACCGGCTCTCGGAGGCGTTCGCCGCCGAGACCGGGCTGACCCGCGTCATGCTGCCCTGGCACGCCCTGCGGACCCCGGTCGCCGACCTCGCGTCCGCGCTCGCGTTCACCGCCGCCGCGCTCGGGAAGATCGCGGTCGATGTGCAGTCGATGACCCGGACCGAGGTCGGCGAGGTCGCCGAGCCGACCCGCGCCGGCCGCGGCAGCTCCTCTGCGATGCCGCAGAAGCGCAACCCGGTCCTCGCCACCCTGATCCGCAGCGCAGCCCTGCAAGTACCGGCGCTGTCCGGCGGATTGGTGCAGTGCCTGGTCTCCGAGGACGAGCGGTCGGGCGGCGTGTGGCACGCCGAGTGGCAGCTGCTGCGCGAGTGCCTGTGGCTGACCGGCGGCGCCGCGCACACCGCCGTGGAGCTCGCGGAGGGCCTGGAGGTCCGTGAGGGCCGGATGCGGGAGAACCTCGCCCTCACCGGCAGCCAGGTCGTCTCCGAGCGGATCGCCGCCGTCCTCGCGCCCCGGCTCGGAAAGGCCGCCGCCAAGGAGCTGCTGACCTGGGCGTCGGTCACGGCGGAGAAGAGCGGCCGGCCGCTGCGCACCGTCCTGTCCGAGGCTCCCGAGCTGCACGGTCTGATGGACGCCGACGAACTGGCCGCGCTGTGCGACCCGTCCCACTACACCGGCGCGGCCGGTCCCCTCGTGGACCGCGCGCTGCGCGGGACCGAACGATGAGGGGTGGTGCGTGATGGCGTCCGGTCGCTGGATCGAGGACTGGGACCCGGAGGACGTCCGGTTCTGGGAGACGCGCGGCAAGTCCGTCGCCCGCCGCAACCTGGCGCTGTCCGTGCTCTCCGAGCACATCGGGTTCTCGGTGTGGAGCATGTGGTCGGTCCTCGTGCTGTTCATGTCCCCGCGGATCGGGCTCCCCTTCACGCCCGGTGAGAAGTTCCTGCTGGTGGTCACGCCGACGCTGGTCGGCGCGGTGCTGCGGCTCCCGTACAGCTACGCGGTCACCCGCTTCGGCGGCCGCAACTGGACCGCGTTCGCCACCGCCGTCCTCCTCGTCCCGGCAGGCGCCGCCGCGTACTTCGTCCAGCGCCCGGGCACCGACCTGTGGGTGTTCCTGGTCATCGGCGCGCTCGCCGGCGTCGGCGGTGGCAACTTCGCCTCTTCGATGACGAACATCACCGCCTTCTTCCCGCAGCGCCACCAGGGCTGGGCCCTCGGGCTCAACGCGGGCGGCGGCAACCTCGGGGTCGCCGTCGTCCAGCTCCTCGGCCTGCTGGTCATCAGCACGGCCGGTGACACGCACCCGTCGTACGTCGCCGGCGTCTACCTGCCGCTCATCGTCACCGCCTCGCTCCTCGCCGCCCTGCGGATGGACAACATCGCGGTCGTACGGGGAGAGGGCGGGGGCGCCCAGCGCGAGGCGCTCGGCAGCCGCCACACCTGGTGGATCTCCCTGCTCTACATCGGCACGTTCGGCTCGTTCATCGGGTACGGCTTCGCCTTCGGGCTCGTACTGCAGACCCAGTTCGGGTCGACGCCGCTGGAGGCGGCCTCGTACACCTTCCTCGGCCCGCTGCTCGGCTCCGTGGCCCGTCCGCTGGGCGGCAGGTTCGCCGACCGGTGGGGCGGCGCGCGGGTCACCTGCTGGACGTTCGTGGCGATGGCCGCCGGGACCGGGGTGCTCCTGACGGCCTCGGAGTCGGGCTCGTTCGCGCTGTTCGTCGGCGGTTTCACCGTGCTGTTCGTCCTCACGGGCGTCGGCAACGGCTCCACCTACAAGATGATCCCCGCCGTCTTCGCCGCGCAGGCCGGTCGGGAGGTGACCGAGGGCCGCGACGCCACGGCCGCCTTCGCCCGCGCTCGGCGCCTGTCCGGCGCGGTGATCGGCATCGCCGGTGCGGTCGGCGCGCTCGGCGGGGTCGCCGTCAATCTGGTCTTCCGCGCCTCCTACGGAGGCGGGGCCGGCAGCGGCACCCCCGCGTTCCTCTCCTTCCTCGGCTTCTACGCGGTGTGCGTGGCGGTGACCTGGGCGGTGTACCTGCGCCCGGCGCGCGCGGCCGAGTCCGGCCCCGCTCCCGTACGTCCCGGAGTCACCCGTGTCTGACCTGCGCGTTCCGGTGCGTACCGTGCACACGCACTGCCCGTACTGCGCCCTGCAGTGCGGGACCCGGCTGACCCGGGGCCCCGAGGACGAGGTGCGGGTCGAGCCGTCCGCGTTCCCCGTGAACCAGGGCGGGCTCTGCCAGAAGGGCTGGACGGCCCCCGAGGTCCTCGGCGTACGGGACCGGCTGCGGCAGCCGCTGGTGCGTGGCGCGGACGGGGCGCTGACCCCGGCCGGCTGGGACACCGCCCTCGACCTGGTCGCCGGGCGGCTGGGGGCGATACGGCACGCGCATGGCCCGGACGCCGTGGGCGTGTTCGGCGGCGGTGGGCTGACCAACGAGAAGGCCTATCTGCTGGGCAAGTTCGCCCGTGTCGCGCTCGGGACGAGCCGGATCGACTACAACGGCCGGTTCTGCATGTCCTCGGCCGCGGCCGCGGGCAACGCGGCGTTCGGCATCGACCGGGGTCTGCCGTTCCCGGTGACCGATCTGGGCCGGGCCGATGTCGTGCTGCTGGCCGGCGCCAACCCGGCCGAGACCATGCCGCCGCTGATGCGCCACCTGGACCGGGCCGATCTGATCGTCGTCGACCCGCGCCGCACACCCACCGCCGAGCGCGCGCTGCTGCATCTGCGGCCGGTGCCCGGCACGGATCTGGCGCTGGCGCTCGGCCTGTCGCACGTGGCCGTCGTGGAGGGTCTGCTCGACCACGCGTTCCTCAAGGACCGCACCAGCGGCTTCGACACGGCGTGGCGGCAGGCGGTCTCCTGGACGCCGGAGCGGACCGAACGGGTCACCGGGGTCCCCGCGGGCGAACTGCGGGAGGCGGTGCGGCTGCTGGCCGGCGCCCGCCGCGCCTATGTGCTCACCGGCCGGGGCGCGGAGCAGCACAGCAAGGGCGCCGACACCGTCTCCGCGTTCATCAATCTCGCGCTGACGCTGGGCCTCCCGGGCCGGGTGGGCAGCGGCTACGGCTGTCTGACCGGACAGGGCAACGGCCAGGGAGGACGCGAACTGGGCCAGAAGTCCGACCAGTTGCCCGGCTACCGGATGATCACCGACCGCCGGGCGCGCGAGCATGTCGCCGAGGTGTGGGACGTACCGGCACGGTCGCTTCCGGGGCCGGGCCCCAGCGCGTACGAACTCCTCGACTCGCTCGGCACCGGAAGCGGCCCGCGCGCCCTGCTGGTCTTCGGCTCGAACCCGGTGGTCTCCGCCCCGCACGCCGGCCGGATCGCCGAGCGGCTCGCCGCCCTGGACCTGCTGGTCGTGGCCGACTTCGTGCCGTCGGAGACGGCGCGGATGGCCGACGTGGTGCTTCCGGTGACCCAATGGGCCGAGGAGGAGGGCACCTTGACCAACCTGGAGGGACGGGTCCTGCGCCGCCGCGCGCTCCTCGACCCGCCCGCCGGGGTCCGCGGCGACCTGGAGGTGCTGCGGGAGCTTGCGGTACGGCTCGGTCAGCCGGCCGAGCGGTTCCCGGCCGCGCCGCGCGAGGTGTTCGAGGAGCTGCGCCGGGCGACCCGGGGCGGGCGCGCCGACTACTCGGGGATCAGCTACGAGCGGCTGGACGCGGGCGAGGCGCTGCACTGGCCGTGCCCGGACCGCGGCGGCATCGGCACGCCCCATCCGGGGACGCCCCGGCTCTTCCTGGACCGCTTCGCGCATCCGGACGGCCGGGCGCGCTTCACCGCGGTCGACCACCGTGACCCGGCCGAACTCCCCGACGCGGAGTACCCGTTGTACGCGACGACCGGCCGCGTCCTCGCCCACTACCAGTCCGGGGCGCAGACCCGCCGGGTGCGGCAGCTCAACGCCGCGGCGCCGGAGCCGTTCGTGGAGGTCCACCCGGACACCGCCCGGCGCGCCGGACTCACCGAGGGGGCGAGCGCGCGGGTGACGTCGGCGCGCGGGTCGGTGGTGGCGCGGGTGCGGCTGGTGGAGAGCCTGCGGACGGACACGGTGTTCCTGCCGTTCCACTACGCCGGGGAGGGACGGGCGAACCTGATCACCAGTGGGGCGCTCGACCCGCGCAGCGGGATGCCGGAGTTCAAGGTGAGCGCGGTACGGATCGAGCCGGCCGCGGTGACGGCATGAACCGGATCGTGGTCATCGGCAACGGACTCGCCGCGCACCGGCTGACCGCGCGGCTGGCGGCCCTCGGGCACCGGGGGCCGGTGACGGTTCTGGGCGCGGAGCCGGTCCCCGCGTACCAGAGCACGCTGCTGACCTCCGTCCTCGACGGCACCCTGCCGCCCGAGGCGCTGACGCTGCCCCCGCCGCCGGAGGGCGTACGGGTGCGGACGGGCGTCACCGTCCACGGCATCGACCGCGCCCGGCGCCTCGTGCACGCCACGACTCCGGCCGGCCGGACCGTGAAGCGGTACGACACGCTGGTCCTGGCGACCGGCGCGCGCACGGCGGTCGCGGGCCTCCCGGACACGGGAGCGGTGCGGACCGTGCGGACCCTGGCCGACTGCGTACGGCCCGTCCGGGGCCGGGTGGCGGTCGTGGGCGGCGGAGTCCTCGGCGTCGAGACGGCGTCGGCGCTGCGCCGGCGCGGCCACGAGACGGTCCTCGCGCACGCCGGACCCCATCCGATGAGCCGGGGCCTCGACCCGGTGGCCGGCGCGCTGGTGGCCGCGTGGCTGGAGGATCTGGGAGTCGAACTGCGCCTCGGCACCCGCGTCACGGCCTGGGACGAACTGCGCGCCGACACGGTCCTGCTGTGCACGGGTACGACTCCCGAGACGTCCCTCGCCAGGGCGGCCGGCCTGGAGGTCCACCGCGGCGTCCTGGTCGACGCCCAGCTGCGCACCAGCGACCCGTCGATCCACGCCCTCGGCGATTGCGCGAGCCCCCCGGGCGGCTCGGCGGGCCACCCGTCCGAAACCTGGTCCCAGGCGGACGCCCTGGCGGCGCTCCTGTCGGGAGCGCCCACGACGCGCTACGTCCGCCCTCCACTGCTGGTCCGGCCGAGGACGCCGGGACTGGAAGTGGCGTACATGGGCGGGGAGTCCGGCGACGCGACACCCCGACGGGCCGCGCCCGAGGCGACCGGTGGCGCACGCGCAGCGGACGCCGCCCACACGGCGGCCGATCCGGCGGCCGTCCGGACGGCCGTCGGCGCGACCCCGCCCGAGGCATACGGCAGCCGCCCCGAGGGCGAGGTCGTGACCCTTTCCGATCCCGCCCGGGGGCGTTACGCGCGGATCGTGGTGCGGGAGGAGCGCGTCGTCGCCGCCGTGGTGGTCGGGTTGCCGCGGGCCATCGCCGACGTGGGGCAGTTGTACGACCAGGGGCGGCCCGTGCCCCGCGACCGGGTGGCGTTGCTGCTCGGGGGCGCCGTGCGGGACGCGGAGGGCGAGCCGGGGGCTCTGCCGGACGACGCCGTGCTCTGTCAGTGCAACCACGTGACCAAGGGGGACGTGGTCCACGCCTGGCACGACGGGGCGCACGATGTGCGCGCGGTCGCGGCGGCGACCCGGGCCACCACCGGGTGCGGGGGGTGCGCCGACAGCGTGCGGAGCCTGTGCGCCTCCCTGCGCGGCGCCGCCGAGCCCCTGGAGGTGGTGTCATGAGCCGGATCCTGGTCGTCGTCGGCCATGGCATGACCGGCCACCGGCTGGTCGAGGAGCTGCGCGCGCTGGACCGTACGGACAGCTGGCGGGTCGTCGTCCTCGCCGAGGAGCCGCGCCCGGCCTACGACCGGGTCGCCCTCTCCTCCCTGGTCGACGGCCGCACCCCCGCCGAACTCGCGCTCGCCGCCCACGACCCCGTCGTCGACCTGCGGCTGTCCGCGCCGGTGACCGCCATCGACCGGACCGGCCGGGCCGTGATCCGCGCCGACGGCACCCGGCAGCCGTACGACGCACTGGTCCTGGCCACCGGATCCCGGCCGTTCGTGCCCCCGGTGCCCGGGCACGATCTGCCCGGCTGCTTCACGTACCGGACGGTCGAGGACATCGACGCGATCCGGGCCGCCGCCCGGCCCGGCCGGCCCTCCGTCGTCATCGGCGGTGGGCTCCTCGGTCTGGAGGCCGCCGACGCGCTGCGGCTCCTCGGAACACGGCCCCATGTCGTGGAGATGGCGGACCGGTTGATGCCCCTCCAGGTCGACGCCACGGGAGGCGAACTGCTCGCCTCCCTGGTCGGCGGTCTGGGCGTCCGCGTGCACTGCGCGGCCGTGACCGCGTCGGTGGACGCCGGCGCCGACGGACGGGTGTGCGGGGTGACCCTGGCGGACGGCACCACGATCGAGACGGAGCTCGTCGTCTTCTCCGCCGGTATCCGCCCTCGCGACGAACTCGCGGGCCCGGCCGGGCTGGCCACGGGCGAGCGCGGCGGCTTCCTCGTCGACGACCGGCTGCGCACCGCCGACGAGGCGATCTGGGCGATCGGCGAATGCGCGGCGGTCGCGGGACGGTGCCACGGCCTGGCCGCCCCGGGGTTCCGGATGGCCGCGTCGGTCGCCCGGCAGCTCCTGGGTCTCGGTCACACGCCGTTCGAGGACACCTCCGGAGCGACCCGGCTCAAGCTGCTCGGGGTCGGTGTCGCGGGGTCCGGCGACATCCATGCCCGTACGGAAGGGGCAATGGAGTTCACCGAAGTGGACTGGACGGCCGGGCGCTACACCAAGCGGGTCCTCTCCGCCGACGGGCACACGGTGCTGGGCCGGGTCGAGGTGGGTGCCACGGAGTCGTACGGCAGGGCGCGGGAGTCCTCCGACACCCTCACCCGCTCTTGACAGGCCCATGCCGACAGATCGGCGCCGACGTACGCGGAGAGGTCGGATGAGCGACGAAATGAGCGCAGGCGCCGGCGACGGACCGGTCCGCCCGGAGCGCGGCGCGGTGTCGGCCGCCGAACTGCGGCTGCGCTGGCTGCCGGCCGTGGACCGGCTCCCGCGCATCCCGGACGCCCACCGCAGCCCCGAGGTCGGACTGAAGGTCGCCGCACGCCTCCTCGGCACCGACGAACAGGCGGTGAAGCGGCTCATCGACGCCGGTCTGCCATCCGCGGAGACCGCGGACGGTGTGCTCCTGGACCGGTACGACCTCATGAACCTGGGTCTGCTCGCGGGGAGCGGCCGGTCGGTGGCCGAGGCGGCCGAGCGCCGCTGGACCTCCCAGCCGGCCGGCCCGTCCGCCGGATGGACGGCCGGACGGCGCCTGCGGCTGGCCATCTCCACGCACTGCTCGGACGGGTGCGTGACGTCACCGGGGCCGCCGCTGTGCGCGACGGCGCTGACGCCCGGTACGGCGACGGTGCACACCTGGCGGACGCTGGAGCCGGGCGGCCGGGTCCTGGCGGAGGTGACACTGCGGGGCCACACGTGCCGGGCGCGCTCGCGGGCCGCGCGGGATGTGTTCGCAGAGCTGTACGACGGCCTGCTGACCGGGCGCTATCAGTACGCGAGGCTGCCCGCCGCGCTCGCCGGTGACCCCGAACAGGCGCTGTCCGCAGGGGTGTTGGACTCGGTCACCGCCGCACTGGTGATGGCGGTCCACGCCCGGGCGGCCGGCCTGGCCGTCCGCACCCGCGGCGGTTTCCTGCTGGGCCCCACCGGCCCGTACCAGAGCGCGGGCATCCCGCATGCCTGGGCGGAGGTCAGGGAGGCGGGCCTGTGGGTGCCGCTGGATCCCGTCCAGGCCTATCGGGCGGGCCGGTACGCCGGAACCCCGCCCGAGTTCGTGGACTTCTGCCGGGGCTCGCGCCCGAACTGGGTCCTGGCGTGGGAACGGGAGGCGGGCGAGCCGCTGATGGCGCACCGATGTACGGACGGGGGGCGGCCGGAGTCGTTCTGCCGGCAGCTTCCGGCGAACTGTCGCGTGGCGTCGTAGGGGACGCCGCGGAGCCGCGAGTCGCCGGGCGTCTTCCGGACCGCCTGGTGCGCGGTGGGGGGACGGACAGCAAGAACGTCCTGCCGGTCGAGGGTCAGGGCGGCATCGGTACGGAACTCCCGGGCGAGCACGGCGTCGCCGGACGCAGGTCGAGCCCGCTGCGGCGCCGCATCACGTCCGTGCTCGCTGCCGCGATGTCCGCGGTGATCACGGGGAGCCCGACCCTGCCCCGCCGGGTCTTCTCGACGACGCAGGCGGGGGACTGTTCCCGCACGCCGGCGCCGCCGATCCTTCGCAACAGGTGATCCACCTCCGCGAGGACCAGCGGCGTTCGGGCGCGCGCTACCGGTGCCGGAGTGCCCCGAGGTAGGACTGGACGTTGCGGCGGGTCTCGGGGACCGAGTCGCCACCGAACTTCTCCACCACCGCGTCCGCCAGGACCAGCGCGACCATCGCCTCGGCGACGATCCCCGCCGCCGGCACCGCGCACACGTCGGAGCGCTGGTGGTGCGCCTGCGCCGCCTCACCCGTCACCACGTCCACCGTCGCCAGCGCACGCGG
>NZ_JBVJYZ010000029.1:0-25329 GCF_055600045.1 Streptomyces sp. NPDC038280 | reverse complement strand
TCACAATCCCCGCATGCGGCACCACCACACCCTTGGGCCGCCCCGTCGAACCCGACGTAAAAATCACATACGCAGGATGCTCCGGCCGCACCACAACACCCAACGGCCCACCCCCCAGCCCCGCCGGCTCCAGGTCATCCACGCGAACACACGCAACCCACTCCGGCAACACCCCCTCCAGCCCGGTGACGGTCACCACCGCATCAGCACCCGCCGACTCCAGCACATACGCCACCCGATCCGCCGGATACTCCGGATCCACCGGCAAATACGCACCACCCGCCTTCACCACACCCAGCAGCGCCACCACCATCTCGACACCACGCTCCAAACACACACCCACCACAGACTCAGGCCCCACACCCCGAGCCACCAAACGCCGCGCCAACCGGCCAGCCCGCGCATCCAGCTCGGCATACGAGACGGCCTCGCCCTCGAAAACCACCGCCACCGCATCCGGCGTCCGCGCCACCTGCGCCTCAAACAGCTCCGGCAACGTAGCTGGCACCAGATCGACGTCAGTGTCGTTCCACTCCACCAGGAGTCGGTGACGCTCGGCATCGTCCAGGACCCGAACCGCGCTGAGGCGGGTGCCCGGCCCGGCAGCCAGCACGTCGAGAACCCGCGCGAGGCAAGCGGCCAGTCGCTCGACCGACTCCGGGTCGAAGAGGTCCGCCGCCGCGACCACCGTGCCGCGCAGACCCGCGGGGGCGCCCTCGGCGTCGAAGACCTCCCCGACGCCGACCTCCAGGTCGAATCTGGCCGGTGCTGTGCCGACCTGCATCCGTCCCGCGGCCGCGCCTCGCAGATCCAGTACGGCATCGGCGTTGTTCTGGAGGACCAGGTGGGCCTGGAAGAGGGGGTGCCGGGCCATGGAGCGGCTCGGTGCCAGCTCCTCCACCAGCTTCTCGAACGGTGCGTCCTGGTGTGCCTGGGCGTCCAGGCTGGTCTTGCGGACGCGGTGCAGTACCTCGCGGAACGTGGGGTCGCCGGAGAGGTCGGTGCGCAGCACCAGCGTGTTGACGAAGAAGCCGACGAGGTCGTCGAGGGCCACGTCCGTGCGGCCCGCGTTGGCGGAGCCGATCGGGATGTCGGTGCCTGCGCCCAGACGCGACAGGGTGATCGCGAGGGCGGCTTGGAGCACCATGAACGTCGTGACGCCCTCGGCGCGCGCCGCCTTGACCAGGGCGGCGTGCACCTCGGCCGGGACCTCCAGGGGCACGGCGTGGCCCTTGTGGGAGGCGGTGGCGGGCCGGGGCCGGTCGGTGGGAAGCGCCAGCTCCTCCGGGGCTCCGTCGAGTGCTTCGCGCCAGTAGGCGATCTGTCGGCTCAGCAGGCTGTCCGCATCGCGCTCGTCGCCGAGCAGCTCGCGCTGCCACAGCGCGTAGTCGGCGTACTGGACGGGCAGCGGCTGCCACTGCGGTGCCCGGCCGGCGCACCTCGCCGTGTAGGCGGTGGACAGGTCGGCGGCCATGGGCGCCCAGGACCAGCCGTCGCCCGCGATGTGGTGGACTACGACGAGCAGTACCCGCTCACCCGGTCCGGCATCGAACAAGTGCGCCCGTATGGGCACGTCGGTCGTGAGGTCGAAGGCATACGCGGACGCCTCCCGCACCGCGTCGGCGAGGGCTTCCGGGGCGACCCGGGTCACCGCCAGTGTCCAGTCGGTGTCGTCGAGGGGCAGCACGTGCTGGTAGGGCCGGCCGTCGGCTGCGGGGTAGACGGTACGCAGCACCTCGTGGCGGCCGATCACGTCGCGCAGTGCGAGCTCCAGGGCCCTCACGTCGACGTCCCCGGTGAGGCGCAGCGCCATGGGGATGTTGTAGGTGGCGCCGACGCTTTCCAACTGGTGGATGAACCAGATGCGTTGTTGGGCGTAGGAGACAGGCGTCCGCTCGGGCCGCTCTCTGGCCGTCAGGGCGAGCCGGGTTCGTACGGAACCCTCCAGTTCGGCGGCGAGTCCCGCGACGGTCGGCGCGTCGAACAGGGTTCGGATGTCGAGGTCGACGCCGAGGACCGCGCGGACCTTGCTGGCAAGGCGTACCGCGAGCAGCGAGTGGCCACCGAGCGTGAAGAAGTCGTCGTCGACATCGACCGTGTCCACGCCGAGGACCTGGGCGAAGACGCCGCACAGCAGTTCCTCACGGACGTTGGCCGGGCCGCGCCCGGCCGCCGCCGTGCCCGCCGAGTAGTCGGGTGCGGGAAGGGCCTTGCGGTCGAGCTTGCGGTTGACCGTCAGCGGCAGGGCGTCGAGGGCGACCACGGCGGACGGGACCATGTACTCGGGCAGCCGGTCGGCAGCGAGGGCGAGGACCGACGCCGTGGTGGAAGGCGACCAGGTCGTCCCTTCCTCGACAGAGGGCACGACGTAGGCGACGAGCCGCTTGTCGCCGGGGCTGTCCTCGCGGACGACCACGGCGGCCTGGGCGACCAGCGGGTGGCCGGTCAGGACGCCCTGGATCTCGCCCGGCTCGATGCGGAAGCCGCGGATCTTGACCTGGTCGTCGGTGCGGCCGGCGAAGACGAGTTGTCCGGCCGCCGTCCACTTGGCCCGGTCGCCGGTGCGGTACATCCGCCGGCCCGGCGCGAAGGGCGAGGCGACGAAGCGCTCGGCCGTCAGGTCGGGGCGCCCCAGGTAACCGCGGGCGAGGCCGGCACCGCTGACGTACATCTCGCCCGCGACGCCGACGGGGACGGGCGCCAGGTACTCGTCGAGGACGTACACCTCGGTGTTGAGCACGGGTGTGCCGATGGCGACCTCGGTGGATTCCGGGTCGCACTGCCACAGGGTGGCGTCGACGGTGGTCTCGGTGGGTCCGTACGAGTTGAGGAGCCGGTGGCCGCGTGCCCAGCGGGCCATCACGTCGGGCGGGCAGGCCTCGCCCGCGACCACGAGGACGGTGTCCGGGTCAATGCTGTTCTCGTCGAGGGTGGCGAGGACGGCGGGCGGGAGGGTGGCGTGGGTGACGCGCTGCTCGGTCAGGAAGACCGGCAGCGCCTCGCCCAGGCGCTTCTCGCGCGGGACGACCACGAGGGTCGATCCGGACAGGAGGGCCATGAGCCACTCCCAGCCGAAGGTGTCGAAGCTCGCGGAGGCGAACTGGGCGACCCGGGCGCCGGGGCCGACGCCCAGGTAGCGGATGTGGCCCGCGACGAGGCCGGCGACGCCGGCGTGCGAGACGAGGACACCCTTGGGGCGGCCGGTCGAGCCCGAGGTGTAGATGACGTACGCGGGGTGGGTCACCGCCAGCTCGACGCGCGGCGGTCCGTCCACCGCGTCGCCCGCCTCCTCGACGAGCAGCGTCTCGACGGGGATCCTGTCCGCCGTGTCCGCCGAGGCGAGGACCAGGGCGGGTGCCGCGTCGCCGAGCATGTACGCGATCCGGTCGGCCGGGTACTCCGGGTCGATCGGCATGTACGCGCCCCCGGCCTTCAGGACGGCGAGCAGCGCCACCATGAGGTCGGTGCCGCGCTCCAGGCAGACCGCGACGACGGACTCGGGTACGACGCCCCGCCGCACCAGCCGGTGCGCCAACGTGTCGGCCCAGGCGTCCAGTTGGGCGTACGTCACCTCGGCGCCGTCCGCGACGAGGGCCACCGCGTCCGGGGTGCGGGCCACGTGCGCGGCGAACAGCTCCGGCACCGTGGCGGGCGCGATGTCGGCGGCCGTGTCGTTCCACTCGACCAGGAGCCGGTGGTGCTCGGTGTCGTCGAGGACCGGGACCGCGCTGAGGCGGGTGTCCGGCTCGGCGGTCAGCGCGTCGAGGACCTGGGTCAGGCAGGCGACGAGCCGCTCGGCGGTGGCGGGTTCGAACAGGTCGGCCGCGGCGGTGACGAAGCCGCGTACGCCGGCCGGGTGGCCGTGGTCGTCGAACGCCTCACCCACGATGACGTCCAGGTCGAACTTGGCCTTGGATGCGCCGGTCGTCAGCGCCTCGGCCCGCAGGCCAGGCAGTTCGAGCACGGCCTCGGAGGTGTTCTGCAGGGTCAGCATGACCTGGAAGAGAGCGTGGCGGCCCATGGAACGGCTCGGGGCGAGCTCCTCGACGAGGCGCTCGAACGGCACGTCCTGGTGGGCGAAGGCCGACAGGCTCTTCTCCCGTACGCGGGCAAGGACGTCGCGGAACGTCGGGTCGCCCGACAGGTCCGTACGCAGCACCAGGGTGTTGACGAAGGAGCCGATCAGGCCGTCCAGCGCCTCGTCGGTGCGTCCGGCGTTGGGCGAGCCGATCGGGATGTCGGTCCCGGCGCCCAGGCGCGAGAGGAGCATCGACAGCGCCGCCTGGAGCACCATGAACGCGGTGACGCCCTCGGCCCGCGCCACCTCCACGAGCCGCGCGTGCACCTCGGCCGGGATGTCGACGGGCACGCCGTGTCCGCGGTGGGAGGCCAAGGCCGGGCGCGTGTGGTCGAAGGGCAGCTCCAGCTCCTCCGGGGAGCCGTCCAACGCTTCGCGCCAATAGGCGACTTGGCGGCCCATGACGCTTTCGGGGTCGCGCTCGTCGCCGAGCAGCTCGCGCTGCCACAGCGCGTAGTCCGCGTACTGGACCGGCAGCGGCTCCCAGACCGGGGCCCGGCCCTCGCGGCGGGCCGCGTAGGCGACGGACACGTCCCTGGCCAGTGGTCCGGTGGACCAGCCGTCGGTGACGATGTGGTGCGCGACCACGACGAGGACGTGCTCCTCGGGTGCCAGCTCGAACAGCGAGGCCCGGACCGGCACTTCGGTGGCGAGGTCGAAGACGTGCTCCGCCGCCCTGGCCACCGCGGCCGCCAGGGCGTCCCGGCCCACCCGCTCCACCACCGGTTCCCACACGAGGTCGTCGAGGTCGACGATCCGCTGGTACGGCTCGCCGTCGGCAACCGGGAACAGGGTGCGCAGCACCTCGTGCCGCCCGATGACGTCCCGAAGGGCCGTGATCAGTGCCGCGCGGTCCAGCGGGCCGGACAGCCGCAGCGCCATCGGGATGTTGTAGGTGGAACTGGGACCCTCCAGCTGGCCGATGAACCACAGGCGGCGCTGGGCGAAGGACAGCGGGGTGCGGGCGGGCCGCTCCATCGGCGTCAGAGCGGTCTGGGCCGTCCCGGCACCGGTGAGCCGGGCCGCGAGCGCGGCGACCGTCGGCGCCTCGAACAGGGTGCGCAGCGGGACCTCCACGCCGAGCACGGTGCGGACCCGGCTGATGAGCCGGACCGCGAGCAGGGAGTGGCCGCCGTACGCGAAGAAGTCGTCGTCGACGCCGATCGAGGGCAGGCCGAGCACCTGCGCGAACACTCCGCAGAGGATCTCCTCCTGGAGGCTGCCGGGGGCCCGTCCCGCGACGCTCGCGCCGTCGGTGTACGCCGGGGCCGGCAGCGCCCTGCGGTCGAGCTTGCCGTTGGCCGTCAGCGGCAGGGCGTCCAGGACGACGACGGCCGCGGGCACCATGTGGGCTGGCAGTCGCTCGGTTGTGAACTCGCCGACGAGGCGGCTCAGTTCGGGGGAATGCAACCCCGTCGGGACGACATAGGCGACCAGCCGCTTGTCGCCCGGCGTGTCCTCACGGACGACGACGGCGGCCCGGTCGACGCCCGGGTGGGCGACGACGACGGACTGGACCTCGCCCAGCTCGATGCGGAAGCCGCGCACCTTGACCTGCTCGTCGACACGGCCCAGGTACTCCAGCTGGCCGTCCGGGCTCCAGCGCACCAGGTCACCGGTGCGGTAGAGGCGGTCTCCGGTGGTGGAGAAGGGGTCGGCGACGAACCGCTCACCGGTCAGCCCCGGGCGGCCCAGGTAGCCGCGGGCCAGTCCGGCACCGGCGACGTACAGCTCACCGGCGACGCCCACCGGGACGGGCGAGAGCGAGCCGTCGAGGACGTAGGTGCGGGTGTTGCCGATGGGTGTGCCGATCGGGACGTCCGTGACGCCCGGCTCGCAGCGCCACACGGTGGCGTCGACGGTGGTCTCCGTCGGGCCGTACGTGTTGTACATGCTCCGGCCGCGCGCCCAGCGTTCGATCAGTTCGGGCGAGGACGCCTCACCGCCGACCTCCAGGACGACGTCCGGGCCGATCGATCCGTCCTCCAGGCCCGCGAGGACCGCGGGCGGCAGTGTCGCGTGCGTCACGGCCTGCTCGGCGAGGAACGCCGCCAGGTCCGCGCCGAGGCGGCGGTGGGCCGGGACGACCACCAGGGTCGCGCCGTAGGTGAGGGCCAGCGACCACTCCAGGCAGAAGATGTCGAAGCTCACCGAGGCGAACTGCGCCACCCGCGAGCCCGGACCCGCCTCGAAGCGGGCGAGGCCCGCGATCGTGTTGGCGAACCCGGCATGGGTCAGGACGACGCCCTTGGGGCGGCCGGTCGAGCCGGAGGTGTAGATGACGTACGCGGGATGCTCGGGCCGGATCCGCGTGCCGAGCGGGTCGCCGGCCAGGCCGTCGAGCTCCGTCTCGTCCAGGACGATGAGCCGCGCGTCCGACGCCGGCACGGCCGCGACCGTGCCCGTGGAGGCGATGACCGCCACGGGAGCGGCATCGCCGAACATGTACGCGATGCGCTCCGCCGGGTAGTCCACGTCGACGGGCAGATAGGCGCCGCCCGCCTTCAGTACGGCGAGCACTGACGTGATCAGGTCGACGCCGCGCTCCAGGCACAGCGCCACGACCGACTCGGGGCCGACGCCCCGGTCCAGGAGGTGGCGTGCCAGCCGGTTCGCGCGGGCTTCGAGTTGGGCGTACGTCACCTCGGCGCCGTCGGCGACGAGGGCGACCGCGTCGGGGGTGCGGGCCGCGTGAGCCTCGAAGAGGGCGACCGCGGTGGCGTCGGGGACCTCGACCGCCGTGTCGTTCCACGCGCCGAGGACCTGGCGCAGCCCGGCCTCGTCCAGGACCTGGACGGAGCTGAGCGGCACGTCCTGTCCGTCGTCGAGGGCCGCTTCGAGCGCGGCCACCAGGTTGTGCGCGGCGGTGCGCATCAGGCCGCCGACCATGCGCGAGTCGACCGGGGCGACCGCGTCGACGGCCAGCTTGATGCCGTCGCCGTGATCGTCGACGGAGAGCGCGAGCGGGAAGTTGTCGCGCTCCTCGGCGAACCGCAGCGTGATGCCGGCCAGCTCGCCGCGCGGCGCGCTGCCGTCGGACTGGTCGGTGTGATGACGGTAGTTGAACAGGGCGGTGAACAGCGGGGTGTCACCGGTGACGCCGCTGGCCCGCTGGGCCATCGCGAGCGGGGCGTGCTCGTGCTCCAGGAGCCGGGCGAGCTGGTCGCGCATCGCGGAGACCGCGCCCAGGGCCCCGAAGGCGTCCGTGCGCACGCGGACGGGCAGCGTGTTCATGTACGGGCCGGGCACCCGGTCGGCGCCCTCGCCGGCGTTCATGCGGCCGAACAGGACGGTGCCGAAGACCACGTCCGTACGGCCGGACACCGCCGCCAGGACACGGGCCCAGGCCACGTGCAACAGCGTCGCCGGGCTGGCGCCGAGGCGCCGGGAGACCTCGCGCAGACGCCTGGTCAACTCGTTGGCGAACGGAACCACTTCGCGCACGGAGGTGCCGCCGTCGCCCCGGATCTCCGCTACCCCGAACGGGGTCGTGGGCTCGGTGACGTCGCCGAGCAGGTCGGCGAAGTAGCGCTCGTGCTCGGCGCGGGCGCCCGCGCCCCGCGTCCGCGCCACGAAGGTACGGAACGGCAGCGGCTCGGGCAGCTCCCGGCCACGGCCGGCGAGGATCGCCTGCACCTCGCCAAAGACGATCTCCAAGGCGGTGTGGTCGCGCACCACGTGGTGCGCACGCAGCAGCCCAAGCCAGCGGCCGTCGCCTTCGCCACCAGGCGCGGCCGCGACGTGCAGGCCCAGCAGGGGCGCCCGGCCCAGGGCCATCGACAGACCGCCTGCCGCGAGCAGCTGCTCGACGGGGTCGCCGCCCTCGTCGAGGGCGACCTCGGTGACGGGCAGGGTGGCGTGGCGCCACACGACCTGGACCGGCTCGCGCAGGCCCTCCCACACGATGGACGTGCGGTAGATGTCGTGCCGCTCCACGACCTGGCGCAGGGCGTCCGTGAACGCGTCGAGCCGCGCCCGCGAGTCGAACTCCAGGACGGTGGGGAGCACATAGGCGTCGTTACCGCCCTCCGACAGGAGGTGGTGGAAGAGCAGGCCCTCCTGGAGCGGGGCCAGGGGATAGATGTCGGCGATGTTGGCCGCACCGCCGTCAACGCTGGCGACGACGCGCCCCAGCTCCTCGGCTGTCAGGTCGACGAGCGGCAGCATCTCGGGGGTGATCTCGGCGGCGCCGGCCGGGATCAGATTTTCCGGCACCTCGACCTGGGCAGCACCCAGCGAGGCCGCGAGGCCGGCCGGGGTCGGCGCCTGGAAGAAGGCCCGCACGGAGACGGAGACGCCCTGCTTCTGGAGGAGGGCGACGAGGCGGATCGCGAGCAGCGACTGGCCGCCGAGCTGGAAGAAGTCGTCGTCCACGCCGACGCTCTCCACACCCAGGACCTCGGCGAAGGCGGCGCAGACGATCTCTTCGCGGGCGTTGGAGGGCCCGCGCACTCCGGCGGTCGTCTCGTGCTCGGGCGTGGGGAGGGCCTTGCGGTCGAGCTTGCCGTTGGCCGTCAACGGCAGCGCGTCGAGGGTGACGACCGCCGAAGGGACCATGTACTCGGGCAGGCTCTCAGCCACGAACTCGGCGATGGGGACGGCTGGTTCGCCAGTGGTGACGACGTACGCGACGAGGCGACGGTCGCCCGGACTGTCCTCCCGTACCACCACAGCGGCCTGCACGACCTGCGGGTGCGCGGCCACAGCGGCCTGGACCTCACCCAGCTCGATACGGAAACCACGCACCTTGACCTGGTCATCGGTACGACCGAGGAAGACGAGTTGTCCCTCCGCCGACCACTTCACGCGGTCACCCGAGCGATACATCCGCTCACCGGGGACAAACGGCGACGCCACGAACCGCTCAGCCGTGAGCCCCGAGCGCCCCACATAGCCCCGGGCCACGCCCGCCCCGGAGACGTAAAGCTCACCCGGCACACCGACCGGGACCGGGCGCAGAGTCTCGTCCAAGACGAAGACGCGGGCGTTCGGCACCGGCCTACCCACCACGACGGTCTCGGAGTCGGACAGACGGGCGATCGCGGTGTCCACAGTCGCCTCGGTCGGACCGTAGAAGTTAAAGCCCTCCACACCATCCAGCGACCGCAGCCGCTCCCACAGGTCCGCTGGAACCGCCTCACCACCCACGCCAATCCGCGACGGCATCCAATCGGAACCCCCGAACAAACCTTCGTCCAGTAGGACTTCCAGATACGAGGGCGTCACTTCGGCGAAGTCGATACGCGAGGACCGCATCCACGCCACCAGACGCCCCGCGTCCAGCCACGTCTCCGCATCCACCACATGCAGCTCATGCCCCACAAACACAGCCGACAGCTGGTTCCACGACGCATCGAAAGAGACCGAAGTCGTCAGCGCAACGCTGAGCGGGCCCCCGGCGAACACCGTCCGACTGTGGCCCTCACACAGGCTCACCACACCCCTGTGCGCGACCACCACACCCTTCGGCCGACCCGTCGAACCCGAGGTATAGATCACATACGCAGGATCCTCAGGCCGAATCCGCATGCCCAACGCACCGGCATCCAAACCAGCCAGCGCATCCACCGTCTCCGCACCGTCCACGACCACCAGCGGCACGTCCGACAGCGGCAGCACCCCCGCCGTCACCGACGACGTCAACACCACCACCGGCGCCGCGTCCTCAACCATGTACGCAATCCGCTCCCGCGGATACTCCGGATCCAACGGCACATACGCGCCACCAGCCTTCAGCACCGCAAGCAGCGCAACAATCAGATCCGCACCCCGCCCCAGACACACCCCCACCAGCGACTCAGCACCCACACCCTGAGCCACCAAATGACGGGCCAGACGGTTAGCACGAGCATCCAACTCCGCATAAGCGAGGGAGACTTCACCCGCAACCACCGCAACCGCATCCGGCGTCCGCGCCACCCGCGCCTCGAACAACTCCACCAACGACCCCGCCACCACCTCAGCAGCCGTGTCATTCCACTCAGCCAAAAGCCGGCGCTCGCCCTCGTCCAGGACGTCCAGGGCGCTCAGCGACAGCTCCGGGTCGGCGGTCAGCCTCTCCAGGGCCCGCACCCAGCGGGCCACGAGCCGCTCGGCCGTTTCCGCGTCGAACAGGTCGGCGGCGGCGACCACCGAACCGCGCAGCCCCGCCGGAGCGCCCGCCTCGTCAAAGACCTCCGACACCGAAGCGTCCAGGTCGAACTTGGCGGTCGAGGCTCCGGCCGGGAACCCGGCGGCGCGTACGCCCGGCAGGTCGAGGGCGGCCTCGCCGGTGTTCTGGACCTTCAGCATGACCTGGAACAGCGGATGCCGGGCCAGCGACCGGGCCGGCGCCAGCTCCTCCACGAGCTTCTCGAACGGCACATCCTGGTGCGCGAACGCGGACAGACTCGTCTCCCGGACGCGACCGAGCACGTCCCGGAACGTCGGATCGCCGCTCAAGTCAGTGCGTATGACAAGGGTGTTGATGAAGAATCCGACCAGGTCGTCCAGGGCCTCGTCCGTGCGGCCCGCGTTCGCCGAGCCGATCGGGACGTCCGTCCCGGCGCCCAGCTTCGACAGCAGCATCGCCAGCGCGGCCTGCAGGACCATGAACGGCGTCACGCCCTCGGCGCGCGCCACCTCCACGAGGCGGGCGTGCACCTGCGCGGGTACCGCCAGCGGGATGTTGTGCCCCAGGTGCGAGGGGACAGCGGGCCGCACGCGGTCGGCCGGCAGCTCCAGCTCCTCCGGAGCACCGGCCAACGCATCGCGCCAGTAGGCGACCTGACGGAAGCTCAAGCTTTCGGGGTCCCCCTCCTCACCGAGCAGCTCGCGCTGCCACAGCGCGTAGTCGGCGTACTGCACCGGCAGCGGCTGCCACTCGGGGGCCCCGCCCTCGCGCCGAGCCGCATAGGCGATCGACAAGTCGCGCGCCAGCGGCTCCATCGACCAGCCGTCGCCCGCGATGTGGTGGACGGCCATGACGAACACGTGCTCGTCGGCGCCGGTCCCGAACAGCCAGGCCCTGACCGGCACGTCGGCCGACAGGTCGAAGGGGTGGGCGAGGGCCTCGGCGACCGCGTGGTCCAGGTCCTGCGGGGCCACGTCGGCCACCGTCAGCGCCCAGCCCAGGTCCGCCGGGTCCAGGATCCGCTGGTACGGCTCTCCGTCGGCGACCTCGAAGACGGTCCGCAGCACTTCGTGCCGCCCGATCACGTCGCTCAGGGCCGCGCCCAGCGCGTCCCGGTCGAGCGTGCCGGTGAGCCGCAGCGCGACCGGGATGTTGTAGGTGGCGCCGGGGCCCTCCAGCTGACCGACGAACCACAGGCGGCGCTGGGCGAAGGAGAGCGGGACGCGCTGCGGACGTACCGCCGGGGCGAGCGCGGTGCGGGACGGGCCCGCGCCGTCGAGGCGGGCCGCGAGCGCTGCCACGGTGGGCGCCTCGAACAGGGTGCGCAGCGGTACCTCGACGCCGAGGACAGTGCGCGCCCGGCTGATGAGCCGGGTGGCGAGCAGGGAGTGACCGCCGAGCGCGAAGAAGTCGTCGTCGACGCCCACGTCGGGCACGCCGAGGACCTGGGCGAACACGCCGCACAGCAGCTCCTCGTGGAGCGTGGCGGGGCCGCGGCCCGCGCTCGCCGTGTACACCGGGGCGGGCAGGGCGGCGCGGTCGAGCTTGCCGTTGACGGACTGGGGCAGGGCGTCCAGGGCGACGACGGCGGAGGGCACCATGTGCTCGGGCAGCTGGGCGGCGATGAACTCCCGTACGTCCGCGGCCACGTCCGAGGCGCCGTGGACGGGCACGACATAGGTGACCAGGCGCCGGTCCCCGGGGGTGTCCTCGCGGGCGACGACCGCCGCCTGGGCGACGTCCGGGTGCGCGGCGGCGATGGCCTCGACCTCGCCGGGCTCTATCCGGTAGCCGCGGATCTTGACCTGGTCGTCGGCGCGGCCCAGGTACTCCGCGCGACCGTCGGCGTCGTGGCGTACCAGGTCGCCGGTGCGGTACATGCGGGTGCCCGGCTCGAAGGGGTTCGCGACGAACCGCTCGGCGGTCAGGCCCGCGCGGCGCACGTAGCCGCGGGCCAGGCCCGCGCCGGAGACGTACAGCTCGCCGGCGACGCCCACGGGGGCGGGCCGGAGCGAGCCGTCGAGGACGTAGGCGCGCGTGTTGGGCAGGGGGCGGCCGATCAGCGGGCGCCCGCCCTGCTCGGTGTCGTGGCACAGGACGTGCACGGTGGCCTCGGTCGGGCCGTAGAAGTTGAGGCCGAGCGTCCCTTCGGCGGCCCGCAGGCGCTCCCACAGGGCGCTGCCGACGGCGTCGCCGCCGAGGAGCAGTGCGCGGGGTCGGTGTACGGAGGCGCCGAGGAGGCCCTCGTCGAGGAGCTGTTCGGCCTGGACGGGGGTGACGGCCATCAGGTCGATGCGGGAGGCGTCGACGTAGCGGGCCAGGGCGGTGGTGTCGCGGCGCACGTCGTCGGGGACGACGTGGAGTTCGTGGCCCGCGACCATCCAGAGCAGCAGCTCCCAGGAGGCGTCGAAGGACAGGGAGTACGTCAGGGCGACGCGCATGCGCGGCCCGGAGCGCGTGATGGCGCCGGCGCGCTGGAAGGCGGCGAGGTTGGCGAGCCCCTCGTGGGGCACGGCGACGCCTTTGGGGCGGCCGGTCGAGCCCGAGGTGTAGATGACGTACGCGGAGTGGTCGGGCCGGATCGCGACGCCGATCGGGGCGTCGTCGACGCCGTCGAGCGCCGCGTCGTCCAGGACGAGCACGGGGGCGCCGCCGCCCGGTAGGACGGTGGCCGTGCTGGCGTTGGCGAGGATGACGGCGGGGGCCGCGTCCTGGACCATGTACGCGATGCGGTCGGCCGGGTAACCCGGGTCGAGGGGCAGGTGGGTGCCGCCGGCCTTGAGGACGGCGAGAAGGGCGACGACCGGTTCTGCGCCGCGCTCCAGGCACACGCCGACGACGGACTCGGGCCCGACGCCCCGCTCCACGAGCAGGCGCGCCAACTGGTTGGCACGGAAGTCGAGTTCGGCGAAGGTGAGGCTTTCGCCGTCGGCGGTGACAGCGACCGCCTCGGGGGTGCGCGCGGCCTGGGCCTCGAAGAGCTCGGGGACCGTGGCGGGCGGCACGTCGGCGGCGGTGTCGTTCCACGCGGTGAGGACCTGGTGGCGCCGGTCCTCGTCGAGGACGTCGATCGCGGCGAGCGGCCGGCCGGTGTCCGCGTCGAGGGCGTCGAGGAGCCCTGCGAGGGTCGTGCGCAGCAGGGTGCCGACCTCGTGCGGGTCGACGGGGGTGCGTGCGTCCACGGCGAGCGAGAGCGCCTCGCCGTCGTCGTCGACGGAGACCGCCAGGGGATAGTTGGAGCGCTCCTGGGCGAGCAGGGTGCGGATGCCGTCGAGTTCCTGGCCGCCGGTGGCGCCGCGCCGGTAGTTGAACAGGGAGGTGAACAGGGGCGTATCGCCGGTGACCCCACTGGCCCGCTGGGCGGTGGCGAGCGGCGCGTGCTCGTGCTCGACGAGCCGGGCGAGCTGCTCGCGCAGCGCGGACAGGGCGGCGCGGGCGTCGAGTGTGGCGGTGCGCACGCGCACGGGCAGCATGTTGATGTACGGGCCGGGGGCCTGACGGTCGCCGGTGGTGGCGCTCATGCGGCCGGACAGGACGGTGCCGAAGACCACGTCGTCGCGGCCGCTGACGGCGGCGAGGACCCGTGCCCAGGCGAGGTGCAGGACGGTGGCGGGGCTCGCGCCGAGGCGGCGGGAGACGTCGCGCAGGCGTCCGGTGAGCTCGGGTGCGAAGGGGAGGCGGGCCCGGGACGATCCGGCGCCGTCGCCGCGTACGTCCACCAGGCCGTAGGGCGCGGTGGGTTCCGTGACGTCGCCGAGCAGTCCGGCGAAGTACGGCTCGTGGTCGGCACCTTCGAGGCCGGTGCGGACCCGGGCCACGAAGTCGCGGAACCGCGCGGGCTCGGGCAGTTCGGCGCCGCGCCCGTCGAGGAACGCACGCACCTCGTCGAGGACGACCTCCAGGGCGGTGTGGTCCTGGACCGTGTGGTGTGCCCGGACCAGGGCGAGCCAGCGGCCCCCCACCGGGTCGGCCGCGACGTGCAGGCCGAGCAGCGGGGCGCGGGTCAGGTCCATGGCGCCGTCGCCGAGGGCGAGCAGCTGCGCGACGGGGTCGCCGCCCTCGGCGAGGGTGACCTCGGTGACGGGCAGGGTGGTGTCGCGCCACACGACCTGGACCGGCTCGCGCAGCCCCTCCCACACGAGGGAGGTGCGCAGGATGTCGTGGCGCTCCACGACCCGGCGCAGGGCGTCGGTGAACGCGTCCAGCCGCTCCCGCGCGTCGAACTCCAGGACCGTCGGCTGGACGTAGGCGTCCCGGCCGCCGTCGGCCAGCAGGTGGTGGAAGAGCAGGCCCTCCTGGAGCGGAGCGAGCGGGTAGACGTCCGCGACGTTCGCCGCGCCGCCGTCGACGGTGGCGACGATCCGGGTGACCTCGTCGGCCGTGAGGTCGACGAGCGGCAGCATCTCGGGGGTGATCGCGGTCGCGTCGGCCGGGATCAGGTTGGGCGGGGCGGCCGCCGGGGCGGCGTGCGCCGAGGCGGCGAGGCCGGCCGGGGTCGGGGTCTGGAAGAGCGCGCGCACGGGCACGTCGGCGCCCAGGGCGGCGCGGACCCGGCCCATGAGTTCGACGGCGAGCAGCGAGTGGCCGCCGAGGGCGAAGAAGTCGTCGTCGACGCCGACGCCCGCCAGGCCGAGGACCTCGGCGAAGACGCCGCACAGCAGTTCCTCGCGCAGGTCGGCCGGGCCCCGGCCGGCGCCCGTGGCGTGGTCGGGCGCGGGCAGGGCCTTGCGGTCGAGCTTTCCGTTGGCGGTCAGCGGCAGTGCGTCCAGCACCAGCACCGCGGACGGCACCATGTAACCCGGCAGGCTCGCGCCCACGTGGGCGCGTAGCTCTGCGGCATCAAGTTCTCCGTCCCCACCCTTCGCGGGGATCGCGTAGGCCACGAGCCGGACGTCGCCCGGGGCGTCCTCGCGGACGACGACGGCGGCGCGGGCGACCCGTGCGTGGCGTTCGAGGACGGCCTCGACCTCGCCCAGCTCGATACGGAAACCACGCACCTTGACCTGCCCATCGGTGCGGCCCAGGCATTCGAGGACGCCGCCGGTGCGCCGGCGCGCCACGTCGCCGGTTCGGTAGAGCCGGTCGCCGGGGACGAACGGGGAGGCGACGAACCGTTCGGCGGTCATGGCTGCGCGGCCCAGGTAGCCACGTGCCAGCTGGGCGCCCGCGAGGTAGAGCTCTCCCGTGGCGCCGGGGGCCACGGGCCGCATCCGGTCGTCGAGGACGTACGCGCGGGTGTTGGAGAAGGGCCGGCCGATGAGGACGGGGCCGTCGGTGACCTCCGCGGAGGTGGCCCAGATGGTGGCCTCGGTGGGCCCGTACAGGTTGACGGCGCGAGCGCCGAGGGCGTGCAGCCTGGCGGCCAGTTCCTCGGGCAGTGCCTCGCCGCCGACGAGGGCGCGCGTGGAGGGGGGCCAGTCGCCGGCGTCCAGGAGCGCGCGCCACAGGGACGGCACGGCCTGCAGGGCGGTCGCCCCGCTGGTGCGGACCACGTCGAGGAGGGCGTGGGGGTCGCGGACGGTGTCGCGGTCGGCGAGGACGACGGCGGCGCCGCTGACGAGTGGCAGGAACAGCTCCAGCGCCGCGATGTCGAAGGAGACCGTGGTGACGGCGACCAGCCGGTCACCCGCGACGAGCGGGACGCGCTCGGCGACGGCGTGCAGGTGGTTGGCGAGGGCCTGGTGGCCGACGACGACGCCCTTGGGGCGGCCGGTGGAGCCGGAGGTGTGGATGACGTACGCGGGGTGCTGCGGCAGCAGGGCGGCCCGGGCGGGCGGCGCGGCCGCGTCGAACCCGGCGTGCTCTCCGTCGAGGACCATCACGGGCGCGTCGGTCCCGGGGATCGCGGAGGCGCACGCGAGGTCGGTGAGCACGCACACGGGGCGCGCGTCGGCGAGCATGTACGCGATCCGCTCCGCCGGGTACTCCGGGTCGACCGGCAGATAGGCGCCGCCGGCCTTCACCACGGCGAGCAGCGACGCCACCAGGTCCGCGCCGCGCTCCATCACGACGGCGACGATCGCCTCGGGCCCGACTCCCCGGTCGGCGAGCTGGTGCGCCAACTGGTTGGCACGGGCGTCGAGTTGGGCGTACGTGTACGAGTCGTCACCGTCGACCAGGGCGACCGCGTCGGGCGTGCGGGCGACCTGGGCCTCGAAGAGGTCGGGCAGCGTAGCCGCCGGGACCTCCGCGTCGGTGTCGTTCCACCCGTGCAGGACCTGGTGCAGCTCGGCGTCGTCCAGGAGCCGTACGTCACCTACGCGGGTGGCGGGCTCGTCGGCGAGGGCCTCGACGACGCGGGCGAGCCGGTCGGCGATCCATTGGACGGAGTCGGCGTCGAACAGGTCGGCGGCGGCGATGACGGTGCCGCGCAGCCCGGCCGGGGCCCCGTTCGCGTCGAAGGTCTCGCCCACGCCGACCTCCAGGTCGAACTTGGCGGCGGACTCCCCGGTGGGTACGGACTCGGCCTCGATGGCGGGCAGCCGGAGCGCCGCGTCGCCGGTGTTCTGCAGCATCAGCATGACCTGGAACAGCGGGTGCCGGGCCAGGGAGCGGGTCGGGGCGAGTTCCTCGACCAGCTTCTCGAAGGGGACGTCCTGGTGCTCGAACGCCGACAGGCTGGCCTCCTGCACGCGTGCGAGGAGTTCGCGGAACGTGGGGTCGCCCGACAGGTCGGTGCGCACCACGAGGGTGCTGACGAAGAAGCCGACCAGGTCGTCGAGGGCCTCGTCGCCGCGGCCCGCGTTGACGGAGCCGATCGGGATGTCCGTGCCCGCGCCGAGCCGGGACAGGGTCACGGCGAGGGCGGCCTGCAGTGCGGCGAACAGGGTCACGCCCTCGGCGAGCGCGACCTCGGCGAGGCGTGCGTGCACGCGGGCGGGCAGTTCGAAGGGGACGGTGTGGCCGGTGTGGCCGAGGACAGCCGGACGGGTCCGGTCGTACGGCAGCTCCAGCTCCTCGGGCACGTCCGCCAACGCCGCTCGCCAATAGGCGGTCTGACGGGAGAACAGGCTTCCGGGGTCGTTCTCGTCACCGAGCAGTTCGCGCTGCCACAGCGTGTAGTCCGCGTACTGCACGGGCAGCGGCTCCCACAGCGGGGCCTCGCCCTGGGCGCGCGCCGCGTAGGCCGTGGAGAGGTCACGGGCCAGCGGGCCCATCGACCAGCCGTCGCCCGCGATGTGGTGGACGACCATGACGAGCACGTGCTCGTCGGGGGACGTCGTGAACAGCCAGGCTCTGATGGGAACTTCGGTGGTGAGGTCGAATGCGTACCCGACGGCGGATGCGATCTCCTGGTCGAGGTCGGTCGGCGTGACGTCGGCCGCCTCCAGGCTCCAGTCCAGCTCGGCGGTCTTGAGGACACGCTGGTAGGGCTCGCCGGCCGCGACGCCGTAGACGGTGCGCAGGATTTCGTGGCGGGCGATCACGTCCCGCAGGGCCGCCTCCAGCGCGCCCGGGTCCACGGGGCCGGACAGCCGCTGCGCGACCCGGATGTTGTAGGCCGCGCTCGGGCCCTCCAACTGGGCAATGAACCACAGCCGACGCTGCGCGAATGACAACGGAATCATCAGGACTCCTCCTGGGTACGCATCGGCCGCAGCGCGGGCCTAGCAGAGCTCACATTTCCAAGCTGTCGTACGAGGCCGGACACTGTCCGCGCCGTGAAGAGCACCCGAAGGGACACCTCGACACCGAGCACCGTCCGCAGACGGCTGGTGAGGCGGGCGGCGAGCAGGGAGTGCCCGCCGAGGGCGAAGAAGTCGTCGTCGACGCCCACCCGCTCCAGACCGAGGACCTCGGCGAACGCCGCGCACAGGACCCTCTCCCGCTCAGTGGCGGGCGCGCGGCCCGTGCTCACGGCGGGTCCGGCTTCGGGCAGGGCCCTGCGGTCGACCTTGCCGTTGGCCGTCAGCGGCATCGCGTCGAGTACGACGATCGTGGACGGCACCATGTGCTCGGGCAGCCGGGCCTCGGCGAACTGCCTGACGTGGGTCGCCACGTCGGCATCGGCGGGACCGGTGGGACCGGTGGGGACGATGTAGGCGACCAGCCGTCTGCCGCTCGCCCCGTCCTCGCGGACCACGACGGCGGCCTGGGTCACGCCGGGGTGCGCGGCCAGGACGGCTTGGACCTCGCCCGGCTCGATGCGGAACCCGCGGATCTTGACCTGGTCGTCCACGCGGCTGGCGAAGATCAGCCGGCCGTCGGTGGTCCAGCGCACCCGGTCACCCGTGCGGTACAGCCGCTCGCCCGTCCCGTCGAAGGGCGAGGCCACGAACCGTTCCGCGGTCAGGGCCGGGCGGCCCACGTAGGCGCGGGCGAGCCCGGCGCCCGCGACGTACAGCTCGCCGTCGACACCGACCGGGACCGGGTTGAGACTCGCGTCGAGCACGTACACCCGGGAGTTGGTGATCGGTGTGCCGATGCCGGGCCGCTCGTCGTCCGCGCGGAGTGCGTCGGACATCGTCGCGCACACCGTCGTCTCGGTCGGGCCGTAGGCGTTGACGAAGCGGCGGCCGTGCGACCAGCGCGCCACGAGTTCGGCGCCGAGCGCCTCACCGGCCGACACCAGCGTGGTGACGGGGGCGAGGTCCGCGGGTTCCAGTACGGACAGGACGGCGGGCGGCAGCGTGGCGTGCGTGACTCCGTGGCGTGCCACGAGCTCGGCGAGCCCGCCGCCGGGAAGCAGCGCATCGGCTGGGGCGACCACCAGGCGGGCGCCCGAGCACAGGGCCATGACCAGCTCCCAAGTCGCCGCGTCGAAGCCCGGCGAGGCGAACTGCAGGACCCGGCTGTCGGCGCCGACCTCGAACCGCTGGATCTGCGTGGCCACGAGGCTGGCGATGCCGGTGTGCGTGACGACCACACCCTTGGGCATGCCCGTCGAGCCCGACGTGAAGATCATGTACGCGGGATGGGCGGGCAACAGCCGCGCGCACCGTTCCGCGTCGCTCGGCTCGCCGCCGTCCAGCGCCTCGATCTCCGCCGAGAGCGGCGGCTCGTCGAGCACGAGGACCGGCGCCCGCGTGTCGCCCGGCACGACAGGCGCGCACAGCGCCGACGCCAGGACCGCCGCCGCGCCCGACTCCTTCAGCATGAACGCGATGCGCTCCGCCGGGTACTCCGGGTCGACCGGCAGATAGGCGCCGCCCGCCTTCAGGACAGCGAGCAGGGTGACGATCAGGTCGACGCCGCGCTCCCGCACGACCGCGACCACCGACTCGGGTCCCACTCCCCGGCCGATCAGGAACCGGGCCAGCCGGTTGGCGCGGGCGTCCAGCTCCGCGTACGTCAGCTCGGCGCCGTCGGATGCCACCGCGACCGCGTCGGGCCTCGAGCGCACGCGCGCCGCGAACAGCTCGGGCACCGTCGCGGGCGGTACGTCCGCCGCCGTGTCGTTCCACTCGGTGAGCACCTGCCGGCGCTCGTCGTCGGCCAGCACGCCGACCCTGCTCAGCGGCAGGTCGTGACCGCCATCCAGGGCCTGCTCGGCGGCGCCCACCAGCTCCTCGACGGCGGTGCGCGCGAGGGCGGCGACCGCTTCCGGGTCGATCGGGGCGACGGCGTCGACGATCAGCTCGATACCGTTTCCGTCGTCGTCGACGAGCAGAGCGAGTGGGTAGTTGGTGCGCTCGCGGGTGAACAGCAGCTTGGTTCCCGGCAGGGACGCGTTCCAGCGCTCGTCCAGGTCCTCGCCGATGCTGCGCCGGTAGTTGAGGCAGGCGGTGAACAGGGGGGCGTCGCCCTCCAGGTCCGCCGCCCGCTGCGCCACGACCAGCGGCGCGTGCTCGTGTTCCAGGAGTTCCGCCAGTTGACCGCGCATCGCGCTGATGGCCCCGAGCGCCCCGAGCCGGCCAGTGGGGACGCGTACGGGAAGGGTGTTGATGAACGGACCCGGCACCCGGTCGGCGCCCACGCCCGCGTTCATGCGTCCGAACAGAACCGTGCCGAAGACCACGTCCTCCCGGCCGCTCACCGCCGCCAGGACCCGCGCCCATGCCACGTGCAGCACGGTCGCCGCGCTGACACCCGCGCGCCGCGCCACCTCCCGCAGGCGCCCAGCCAGTTCGGGTTCGGCCGCGACGCGGGCACGGGCCAGCGAGGCGCCGTCGCCGCGCACGTCCACCAGGCCGAAGGGGGCCGTGGGCTCGGTGACGTCACCGAGCAGCGCGGTGAAGTACCGCTCGTGCTCGGAGCGGGCGACGCCGCCGCGTGCCTGGGCGACGAAGGTGCGGAACGGCAGCGGCTCGGGCAGCTGGTCGCCGCGCCCGTCGAGGAACGCGGTCACCTCCTCGAGCAGCACTTCGAGGGCGGTGCCGTCGCGGACCATGTGGTGGGCGCGGATCAGCGCGAACCAGCGCTCCGGGTCGGTGCCGGGCACGGCCGCGACGTGCAGGTCGAGCAGGGGGCCCCGGCCCAGGTCCATCCGCGCGCCGCCCGCCTCGACGAGCGCGGCGACCGGGTCGGTGCCGCGCGGGTCCAGGACGACCTCCGTGACGGGCAGGGCGGCCTCGCGCCACACCACCTGCACGGGCTCGCGCAGCTCCTCCCACACGTAGGAGGTCCGGTAGATGTCGTGCCGCTCCACCACGCGCCGCAGCGCGTCGGTGAACGCGTCGAGCCGGGACCGCGAGTCGAACTCCAGGACCGCCGGCATGACGTACGCGTCGTCGCCGCCCTCCACCAGCATGTGGTGGAAGAGCAGGCCCTCCTGGAGCGGAGCGAGCGGGTAGACGTCCTTCACGTTCGCCGCGCCGCCCTCCACGGAGGCCACGATCACGGAGATCTCTTCGGCGGTCAGGTCGACCAGCGGCAGCATCTCGGGCGTGATCTCGGTGGCACCGGCCGGGATGAGGTTGTCGGGGACGACGACCTGCTCCGTACCGGCGGACGACGCGAGGGATGCCACCGTCGGGTTGTCGAACAGGGCGCGCACGGAGACGGAGACTCCACGCGCCCGGAGGATCTCGACCAGTCGCACGGCCACCAGCGAGTGGCCGCCCAGCTCGAAGAAGTCGTCGTCGACGCCCACGCTCTCCAGGTCCAGGACCTCTGCGAAGGCGGCGCACAGGATCTCCTCGCGCACGTCGGCCGGGGCCCGGCCCGCACCTGCGATCGCCGCGAAGTCGGCCGCGGGCAGGGCCTTGCGGTCGAGCTTGCCATTGCCGGTCAGCGGCAGCGCCTCCAGGACCACGACGGCCGACGGCACCATGTGCTCCGGCAGCCGCTGTCCCGCGAACCGGCGCACGGCCGCCGGGAGTTCGTCGCCGCCCTCGAACCGGTCGTTCGGGACGACGTAGGCGACGAGGCGCCGGTCGCCCGGGGTGTCCTCGCAGGCGACCACCGCCGCCTGCGCGACCAGCGGGTGACCGGTCAGGACGCCCTGCACCTCACCGGGTTCGATCCGGTAACCGCGCACCTTCACCTGGTCGTCGGAGCGGCCGGCGAAGACGACCTGGCCGTCCGCCGTCCACTTGGCCCGGTCGCCGGTGCGGTACATCCGCCGCCCCGACTCGAAGGGGCTGGCCACGAACCGCTCGGCGGTCAGACCGACCCGGCGGACGTAACCTCGGGCGAGCTGGGCCCCGGAGACGTACAACTCGCCGACGACGCCCGGTGCGACCGGCCGCAGCCGCTCGTCCAGGACGTAGAAGCGGGTGTTCGCGACCGGGGACCCGACCGGTACGGCGCCGGTGGCGACGCGGTCGGCGGTGAGCCGGGTAGTGGCGACGCCGATGGTGGTCTCGGTGGGGCCGTAGTGGTTGTGGATCCCGCACTCACCGGCGGCGGCGAGCAGCTCCCGCAGCCACACCGGTGAGGCTGCCTCGCCGCCGAGGACGAGGGACTGGATCGGCAGGACGCCTTGCACGCCACCGGCGGCGGAGAGCGCGGCGAGGTGCGAGGGGACGGCCTTGAAGTGGTCGATCTGGTGCTCGGCGAGGTACGCGGAGACCGCGACCGGGTCCGTGACGGCTCCCTCGTCCAGGATGTGCAGCTCGCCACCGGTGGCGAGGCCGGCGAAGACCACGGTGTTGCCGAGGTCGGTCGCCTGCGCCTGGAGCAGCGCGTACCGCGCGCCTTCCCCACCGAAGCCGACGCGCTCGGGGACGGAGGAGAAGTAGTTCGCGAGCCCGCCGTGCGTCACGGCGACGCCCTTGGGCTGACCGGTCGAGCCCGAGGTGTAGATGACGTACGCGAGCGACTGCGGGTCAACCGCCCTGCTCGGACACTCGGTTGAGGCAGCTGCGAGCTGCATCTCGACGAAGGTGTCGTCGATGGCGACCAGGCGCGACCGCCCGGCCGGCAACTCGTCCAGGATCTCCTCGGTCGTCAGCGCGAGCGCCGCGTTGCTGTCCCGCAGCATGAACGCCACCCGGTCGGCAGGCTGCTCAGGGTCGATCGGCAGGTAGCCGGCGCCCGCCTTCCACACACCCAGGATCGCCGCGATCATGTCGGCACCGCGCGGCAGACACAGACCCACTACGGACTCGGCACCGATGCCCTGACCGATCAGGTAGTGCGCGATCCGGTTCGCCCGCGCGTCCAGCTCCCCGTACGAGACCCCGACGCCCCCGGACACGATGGCCACCGCGTCCGGCCTACGCGCCACCTGTGCCTCGAACAAATCCTGCACCAAGGCGACATCACCCTCGGTCGCCGTGTCGTTCCAGCCGACCAGCACCCGGCGGCGCTCGTCGTCGTCCAGGACCTCGATCGAACCGAGCGGCACGTCCGGGCCGCCGTCGAGCGCGGACTCCAGGGCGGAGACCAGGTTCCCGGCGGCCGTGCGCACGAGGACACCGACCGCGCGGGAGTCGATGGGCGCGATGGAGTCGACGGCCACCTCGGTGCGGTCGCCGTAGTCGTCGAGCAGAACGACCAGCGGGTAGTTGGTGCGCTCGCGCACCGACAGGAGCCGTACCCCGTCCATGCCCTCGTCGACGGCACGGCCCGGGTTGCGCCGGTAGTTGAGGAAGGAGGTGAACAGCGGGGTGTCGCCGCTGACCCCGCTGGCGCGCTGGGCCACGACGAGCGGCGCGTGCTCGTGCTCCAGGAGCTCCGCGAGCTGGCCGCGCATCGCGGACACCGCCGCGAGCGCGCCCAGTTCCTCGGTCCGCACGCGCACGGGCAGGGTGTTCATGAACGGGCCCGCCACCCGGTCGGCTCCGGCGCCCGCGTTCAGGCGGCCGTACAGTACCGAGCCGAAGACCACGTCCTCGCGGCCGCTGACGGCGGCGAGGACCCGGGCCCAGGCGACGTGCAGCACGGTCGCCGTGCTGATGCCGACGCGGCGCGCGACCGTCCGCAGACGCCGGTCCAACTCGGGGTAGAAAGCGACGACTTCGTGAACCGTGTCCGCGCCGTCGCCGCGCACGTCCGCCATCCCGTACGGGGCCGTGGGCTCGGTGACGTCGCCGAGGAGCGCGGCGAAGTACCGCTCGTGCTCGGTCCGGTCGGTCCCGCCGCGCACCTGGGCGACGAAGTTGCGGAACGGCAGCGGCTCGGGCAGCTCGTCGCCCCGGCCCGCCAGGAACGCCTCGACCTCGTCGAGGACGACCTGGAGCGCGGTGTGGTCGCGGACCGTGTGGTGCATGCGCACGAGGACCAGCCAGCGGTCGCCGCCGGGATCAGCCGCGACGTGGGCGCCCAGGAGCGGGGCCCGGCCCAGGTCCATGGAAGCGCCGCCCACGGCGACCAGCGCGGCCACCGGGTCGGTGCCCTGCGGGTCGAGGAGGACCTCCTCGACGGGCAGGGTGCCCCGGCGCCACACGACCTGGACCGGCTCGCGCAGGCCCTCCCACACGAACGAGGTCCGGTAGATGTCGTGCCGGTCCACCACCCGTTGCAGGGCGTCGGTGAACGCGTCCGCCCGGTCCCGGGAGTCGAACTCCAGGACCGCGCGCATGACGTAGGCGTCCTCGCCGCCCTCCGCCAGCAGGTGGTGGAAGAGCAGGCCCTCCTGGAGCGGGGCGAGCGGGTAGACGTCCTTCACGTTGGCCGCCCCGCCGTCGACCGTGGCGACGACCCGGGTGACCTCGTCGGCGGTGAGGTCGACCAGCGGCAGCATCGCGGGCGTGATCTCGGTGGCGTCCGCCGGGATGAGGTTCTCGGGGACGACGACCTGCTCGTCCCCGGCGGAGGCGGCGAGGCCGGTGACCGTCGGGGTGTCGAACAGGGTGCGTACGGAAATGGAGACGTTCTGGGCGCGCAGGATCTCGACCAGGCGCACGGCGAGGAGGGAGTGGCCGCCGAGCCGGAAGAAGTCGTCGTCGACGCCCACGCTCTCCAGGCCCAGGACCTCGGCGAAGGCCGCGCAGAGGATCTCCTCGCGCACGGTCGCCGGGCCGCGCCCCGATCCCGCCAGGCCGGCGAAGTCAGGGACGGGGAGTGCCTTGCGGTCGAGCTTGCCGTTCACCGACAGGGGCAGGGCGTCGAGGGTGACGACGGCCGAGGGGACCATGTAGGAGGGGAGCCGCTGACCAGCGAACTCACTGACGGCCTTGGCCAGTTCCGCACTGTCTTCGACCGGTACGACGTAGGCGACGAGGCGGGTGTCGCCCGGCGCGTCCTCGCGGGCGATCACCGCGGCGTGGGCCACCTGCGGGTGCGCGGCCACGACGGCCTGCACCTCACCGGGCTCGATACGGAAGCCACGGATCTTGACCTGCTCGTCCGCGCGCCCGAGGTATTCGAGCTGCCCGTCCGCGTTCCAGCGCACCACATCACCAGTGCGATACATCCGCCGACCAGGGACGAAGGGACTGGCCACAAACCGCTCAGCCGTCAGGCCCGCCCGCCCCACATAGCCGCGAGCAAGCTGGACACCCGCGAGATAGAGCTCTCCCCCCACACCCACCGGCACCGGATTCAGAGCCGCATCCAACACGTAGGTACGGGTGTTGGCGATCGGCGCGCCGATGACAACAGGCGCACCCGGCGCGCACTCCCAGGCGGTGACGTCGACGGACGCCTCCGTCGGCCCGTACAGATTGTGCAGCCCCACCCCCGGCAACACGGCGAAGAACCGCTCCTGCGCCGCAGGCGACAGAGCCTCACCCGAACAAACCACCCGGCGCAGCCCACCACACCCGGCCGCCGACTCCTCAGCAAGAAAAGCCTCCAGCATCGACGGCACGAA
>NZ_JBVJYZ010000028.1:0-70934 GCF_055600045.1 Streptomyces sp. NPDC038280 | reverse complement strand
GACAACGGCGCCTGCTACAAGTCCAAGCTGTTCACCCAGACCCTCGCCGAGGCCGGCATCCGGCATAAAAAGATCCGGCCCTACCGGCCGCAGACCAACGGCAAAGTCGAACGCTTCAACCGCACCCTGCTCGAGGAGTGGGCCTACCTAAGGCCCTACACCTCAAACAACGAGCGAACCGAAGCCCTGACAGACTTCCTCCACACCTACAACCACCACCGCAGCCACACAGCACTCGGCGGACACCCACCCATCAACCGCGTCAACAACCCTGCGGGTCAATACACCTAGCGGGCGAACCGGGCGATCGGGTTCGCCAGGGTGCCGACGAGCTGGAGCGCTCCGGACGGGTCGGCCAGGTCCACCATCTGCTTGTTGTTCCGCAGCTGGAGCCGGTTCAGACAGGACAGCGCGAACTCCTCGGTGAACATGTCGTACCGCGCGAACTTCTCCGCCAGCTCGGGCACCGCCCGCTGGTACGCGGTGACGCACTCGGCGACGGTCTCCCAGAAGGTGTGCTCGTCGAGGACGCCCTCCGAGGCCAGCGTCGCCGCCAGGAAGCGGAAGAAGCAGTCGAAGACGTCGGTGAGGACCGACAGGAGCTTCATGTCCTCGGGGACCTCGGCGCGGATGCGCTCCACCGACGGCGGCAGGACCGCACCGGGGTCCATCACGCAGATCTCCTCGGCGATGTCCTTGAAGATCGCCCGGGCCACGGCGCCCTGCTCGTCGAGGACCAGGATCACGTTCTCGCCGTGCGGCATGAAGACCAGGTCGTACGCGTAGAAGCAGTGCAGCACCGGCAGCAGGTAGGCGTCCAGATAGCGGCGCAGCCACGCGGCCGGGGCCAGGCCCGACTCCTTGACCAGCGCGCCCGCGAACGAGGCGCCGTCGTGGTCGACATGGAGCAGGGAGGCCATGGTGGCGAGCCGCTCGCCGTCCTTGAGGGACGGGACGGGGCTCTCGCGCCACAGCGCGGCGAGCATCTTGCGGTACGGCGAGTACCGGTCGGTGGCGGCTTCGTACTCGAGGTGGCGGTAGCCGACCGCCGCCCGCTCGCGGATGATCGAGAAGCGTGCGGCCTTCAGGATCCCGTCGCGCTCGATCAGCGTGGCCAGCCAGTCGTTGATGGCGGGCGTCGCCTCCATGTAGGCCGCCGAAAGGCCGCGCATGAAGCCCATGTTGAGCACGGACAGCGCGGTTTTGACGTAGTGCTTGGCCGGGTCGCTCGTGTTGAAGAAGGTACGGATCGACTGCTGGGCCAGATAGGCGTCGTCGCCCTCGCCCAGGAAGACCAGGCGCTGCTGGGCGACCTCCGCGGCGAAGGTGACCGACAGCTTGTTCCACCACTGCCAGGGGTGCGCGGGGACGAGGAGGTAGTCGGCGAGGTCCAGGCCCTGCTCGGCGAGAGTACGGGCGAAGCCGTCCACGGCCTCGTCGCCGAGTTCGGCCCGGATGAAGCTCTCGTACTCGATCCCGGCGCCGGCGGTGAAGGTGGTGCGCTCACGGCGGGCGGCCAGCCAGATCAGCCGGATCTCCGCCGCCGCCTCGGGGGCGTAGGCACGGTACTCGTCGACGCCGAAGCCGAGCCGGCCGTTGTTGGCGACGAAGCAGGGGTGGCCCTCGGTCATGCCGGTCTCGACGGCCTGGAAGTCCGCCCTCGCGAGCTCGGCGGAGGGGACCGGCGTCTTGGTCGCCTTGTAGGCGGTGCCGGCGAGGGTGGAGGAGATCTCCTCCAGATAGACCGGCAGGACCTCGTCGGACAGGCCCAGGGCGCCGCGCATCTCGATGATGAACCGCAGCGCGTCCAGGGGGAGGCGCTCGCTGCCCCGGTGGCAGCTGATCGACTCCGGGTAGACCTGCCAGTGGTCGAGGGCGAACCGGGCGGCGGTGAAGCGGTACTCGGTCGAGCCGTCGTCGCTCACCACCCGGTAGCGGTCATCACCCAGCGGCTCGGGCGTCAGCAGCCGCTCGTGCGCGAACTCGGCGAGGCCCTTGCGGATCAGCAGCCGGGTGGCGGTGGCCCAGCGCTCGGGCGTGAGGTGCGCGACGGGGTTCACCGGGTCACCCCCACGGCCGTCTCGAACGCGGCGCGGGTGCAGAAACTGAGCAGGGCCTTCTTCTCCGGCTTCTGGATCTCGCGCTCGGGGACGAAACCGACGGCCTCGTTGAGCGCGTGCACGGCGGTGTTCCGTACGTCCGGCTCGACGACGATCCGCTCGGTCGCCGGGTCCGCGAACAGCTCGGTCATCACGGCGGTGATCACGGCGCGGGTGAAGCCGTGCACGGGCCGCTCGGTCGGCGCGACCAGGAAGTGCATGCCGACATCGCCCTGCTGCTTCTCGTACAGCCCGGCCAGCTCCACCTCGGCCGGGTCGTAGCGCTCCATGAGGAAGGCGGGCTCGCCGTCGTGGAGGCCGATGAAGGCGTCGTGGTGGGGATGGGCCGCTATCGCCATGTACTCCCGCTCGACGTCCTGGAGCGCGGCGCCCTGCATCATCCAGAAGGAGGCCTTGGGGTGCGTGACCCACGGGTGGATCAGCTCGGCGTCGGTGAGCGGGTCGAGGGGCCGGACCGCGAAGGTCCCGAGGGTGGTGGTGCTCATACGGCGAACTCCTGGAACGCGATCGACTTCTCTACGGGGTAGTACTCGGAGCCCAGCAGCTCACGGATGATGTAGGCGTTGCGGTAGGCGCCCATGCCCAGGTCGGGCGAGGTGATCGAGTGCGTGTGCACACCGGCGTTCTGCAGGAAGACGCCGCGGCCCGTCTCGTCGATCGAGTAGTTGCGGGCGACGTCGAAGCGCCCTTGGGCGTCCCATCTGAGCCGGTCGCGGACCGGCTCCAGGAAGGCGGGCGTGGCGTATTTGTAACCGGTGGCCAGGATCAGGCCCTCGGTCTGGATCTCGAAGTCCTTGCCCTGCTCCTCCTGGCGCAGCCCCAGCGTGTAGGTGCCGTTGTCGTACGAGGCGGTGTGGAGGGCGGAGTTGGTGAGCAGCCGGGTGGGGACGGGGCCGCCGAGGTTCTTCTGGTAGAGCAGGTCGAAGATGGCGTCGATCAGTTCGCCGTCGATGCCCTTGAAGAGGCCCTTCTGCTGGGTCTCCAGGCGGTAGCGGGTCGCCTCGGGGAGGGCGTGGAAGTAGTCCACGTACTCGGGCGAGGTCATCTCCAGGGTGAGCTTGGTGTACTCCAGCGGGAAGAAGCGCGGGGAGCGGGTGACCCAGTTCAGCCGGTAGCCGTGGACGTCGATCTCGGAGAGCAGGTCGTAGTAGATCTCCGCGGCGCTCTGACCGCTGCCGACCAGGGTGATCGACTCCTTGGCCTGCAGGGCGTCCTTCCACTGGAGGTAGCGGGAGTTGTGCAGGAAGTCGCCACCGAGGTCCCGGCAGGCTTCGGGGATGTACGGCGGGGTGCCGGTGCCCAGCACCAGCCGCGGCGCCCGGAACGTTTCGCCACCCTCGGTGGCGACCGTGTAGAGCTCGTCCGTCTCGTCGTAGGACACGGTCGTGACCGTGGTCGAGAAGCGGACGCAGCTCAGTTTGGCGGCGGCCCAGCGGCAGTAGTCGTTGTACTCGGTCCGCAGGGGATAGAAGTTCTCGCGGATGTAGAAGGAGTACAGACGCCCCTTCTCCTTCAGGTAACTGAGGAAGGAGTACGGGGACGTCGGGTCGGCGAGCGTGACCAGGTCCGACATGAACGGCGTCTGGAGGTGCGCACCTTCGAGGAACATGCCCGCGTGCCACTCGAAGTCGGGCTTGGACTCCAGGAAGAGGCCGTTGAGCTCGTCGATCGGCTCGGTGAGGCAGGCGAGCCCGAGATTGAACGGCCCGAGGCCGATGCCGATGAAATCAAGAGGCGTGGACAAGGGTCTCTCCCAGGTACTGCTCGGCGTGGCCGGCTATCAGATCGAGGACGGCGGTGATGTCGTGCACGGTCGTCTCGGGGTTGAGCAGGGTGAACTTCAGGTACTGGCGGCCGTCGACCTTGGTGCCCGCGACGACGGCCTCGCCGGAGGCGAACAGCGCCTTGCGGGCGTGGAGGTTGGCGCGATCGATCTCGGCGGGCGAGGTGACGTCCTCGGGGATGTAGCGGAAGACCAGGGTCGACAGCGACGGACGGACGACCACGTCGTAGCGCGGATCGGCGGCGAGAACGTCCCAGCCGGCCCCGGCCAGGTCGCAGACCTCGTCGAAGAGCTGTCCGACACCGTCGGCGCCCATCACGCGCAGCGTCATCCACAGCTTGAGGGCGTCGAAACGGCGGGTGGTCTGCAGGGACTTGTCGACCTGGTTGGGGATCTGCTCGGTGACCGCGCGGCGCGGGTTGAGGTAGTCCGCGTGGTAGGTGGCGTGCCTCAGCGTCGCCCCGTCCCGTACCAGCACGGCCGACGAACTCACCGGCTGGAAGAAGGACTTGTGGTAGTCGACCGTGACCGAGTCGGCGCGCTCGATGCCGTCCAGGAGGTGTCGGCGGGTGGGGGAGGCGAGCAGACCGCAGCCGTAGGCGGCGTCCACGTGCATCCACGCGCCGTACTCGTCGGCCAGCGCGGCGATCTCCGGCAGCGGGTCGATGGAGCCGAAGTCGGTGGTGCCGGCGGTGGCGACGATCGCCATCGGGACCAGGCCCTCGGCGCGGCAGCGCTCCAGCTCGGCGGCGAGGACGACGGACTGCATGCGCTTGTCGCGGTCGCAGGGGATGGAGACGACGGCCTGACGGCCGAGGCCGAGGAGCGTCGCGGACTTCTGGACGCTGAAGTGGCTGCACTCGGAGGAGAAGATCCGCAGTCTCGACAGGTCGTCCGTCCTGGCCTCCTCGCGGGCGAGCAGCAGCGCCTGCAGGTTGGACTGGGTGCCGCCGCTGGTGAAGATGCCGTCGGCCGCGTTCCCGAGGCCGATGCGCCCGGCGGTCCAGTCGATCAGCTTGCGCTCGATCAGCGTGCCGCCCGCGCTCTGGTCCCAGGTGTCCAGCGAGGAGTTCACCGCGGAGAGGACCGCCTCGCCGAGGACGGCGGGGATGACGACCGGGCAGTTGAGGTGTCCCAGGTAGCGGGGGTGGTGGAAGTACACGGCGTCCCGCAGGTAGACGCGCTCCAGCTCGTCGAGGGCGGCGGAGGTGTCGCCGAGCGGCTGGTCGAGGTCGACGGCGGAGACGACGGGCGCCAGCTCGGCGGGCGTGATGCCGGTGAACGGCCGCCGGGTCGAGGCGAGTTTGTTCGCCACCCGCTCGACGCCTTCGGTGACGGAGCGCCGGTAGCTCTCCGCCGTCGTGTCATTGAGCAGGTGCGAGCGCATGCACGGTCCTCCTGGGGACGGGGACGGGGCCGCTCCTCCGGACAGGAAGAGGGGGCGAGGGGGGCTTGTGAAGTAAGGTTAGCCTAACCTAACTTCAACTCGCAACGACCCTCGCCCCCTCGGGGCACGGCTGTTCAGCGATGTGCGCCGGACCTACGCGTCGTCCTCTGGCGTCTCGCGCAGGACGTCCTCGCTCAGTCCTTTGCGCCAGTAGCCCACGAACGTCACCCGACGGCGGTCCAGTTGACGCTCCTGCACGAAGTGGCGGCGCAACGCCTTCACCGAGCCCGACTCGCCCGCGATCCATACGTACGGAGCCGCGCCCGGCAGTTCCGCGGCGCGCACCGCGTCCACGGCGCTGGGCGCGCCCTCCTCGCGGACCAGCCAGGTGAGCGTGGCGTCGGCCTCGGTGGCGAGCTCGACGCGGTCCTCGGCGTAGGGGACTTCGAGGAAGACCTGCGCCCGGGTCTCGGCCGGAAGCCACTCCAGGATCGCGGAAGCGGCCGGAAGCGCCGTCTCGTCCGCCCAGATCACCACGGAGTCGGCGTCCTCGGGCAGGTGGAAACGCACCCCGGTGTTCTCCGCGACCGCCGGTCCGAGGACCACCACCCGGTCTCCGGCCGAGGCCTGCTGGGCCCAGCGGCACGCCGGCCCGGCGCCCGCCGCGTCAGCGGCCGATGTCACTGTGTGGAGGGCGAAGTCGATGTCGACCTCCCCGGACTCGGCACGCTGTTCCCGCACGGTGTACGAGCGCATCACGGCCCGTACGTCGTCGGGCATCGCGCGCCAGGCGCCCAGGACGCCGTACAGGTCGTCGTAGTCGATGGGGGGAAGGACCGGCTCACTCTGGCCGGGGTGGGGCAGGAAGAGCGAGAGGCTCTGGTCGCGGCCCCCGGAGACGAAGTCCTTCAGGTCCTCGCCGGTGAAGGTGACCCGGACCATCGACGGGCCGAGCCGCCTCGTCCGGTCGACCTGCAGGGCGAAGAAACGGAACGGGGCGGTCACGGCAGTCGTCATCTGTCAGGCAACCTTCTTGGCGTTCTCGATGGCCTTGGCGAGGTCCTCGAGGATCGGGGCGCACTTGGCGTACGAGTAGATGGGCTCGGTGACACGCGGCACGACCTGTCCGGCCTTGACGGCGGGGAGCTGGGCCCACGTCGGCTTGCCCGAGAGGTCGGCGGGCTGGATGGCGACGCTCCGGTTGTCCATCATGATGATGTCGGCCGGGTACTTGTCGATGTTCTCCCAGCTCAGCTCCTCGAAGAAGCCCTGCGCGTTCACCTTCGGGGTCACGAACTTCACGCCGAGCTCCGCGAAGTACTGGGTGTCCGCGGACATCTTGGCGAGCGAGACGTAGAACAGCTCCTGGCTGGCGGAGCCGATCATGACCTTGATCTCCGGCTTCGACTTGGCGGCCGCGCGCAGCCGGGCGGCGGCCTTCTCGAAGCGGGCCTTGGCCTCGACGGTCTTCTTGTCCTTGAGGTCCGCGCCGAGGGACTCGGCCAGCTGCGCGTGGCGCTCGAGGGCCTTCGGGACGGTGACGTTGACGGCCCACAGGCCGACGCTCGGCGCGAGCTTGAGGATCTTGGCGGCCGACTGGTCCGGCACGTACCAGAGCTTGTTGGGCTCCCAGAGCGCGGAGACCAGCAGCTCCGGCTCGAGCTTGACGTACTCCTCGATGTTGAACTCGCCCCAGGCGTTGCCGAGGACCTTGACCTTCTTCACATCGAGGTCGCCCGCCTGGATGTCCGGCTTCACCTCGCCGGTCTTGGGGTCCTTGACGGTCGTCGGCCCGAAGACGCCCTTGACCTCGATGCCGTAGTCGTACAGGGCGGCGGCGGTGCCGGTGAAGGCGACGATGTTCTTCGGGACGGACGTGGCCCGGACGGCCTTGCCGCGGTCGTCGGTGAACTTCCACGGGCCGGTCTTCTCGCCGGCGGCGGCCCCGCCCTTGGCGTCCTTGCTTCCGCAGGCGGTGAGCGCGGCACCGAGCCCGACGGCGCTGCCCGCGGCGAGCAGACCGCGTCGGGTGAGGTGGGTGGCTCGGGCGTTGCTGGGCATGGCGAAGTCGCTTTCGGTACGAGCCGTGGTCGGCCTGGGCAAGTCGAAGGTAGGTTAGCCTAACCTCACGTGGATCAGTAGGGGTGGGACGCCCCCGCTGCCGGGGCTCGTGCTGGGCCCGAACGCGGAAGTGCCCGCCGCCCCGAGGGGCGGCGGGCACACGCGTGCGTCGCGGAAGGGTGGTGGGCGTCAGGAAGGCAGCCCCAACTCCCGGGCGATCAGCATCCGTTGCACCTCGCTCGTGCCCTCGCCGATCTCCAGGATCTTGGAGTCTCGCCACATCCGGGCCACCGGGTACTCGTTCATGAAGCCGTAGCCGCCGTGGATCTGCGTGGCGTCACGGGCGTTGTCCACCGCGACCGTCGACGAGTACAGCTTCGCCAGGGCGGCCTCCTTCTTGAACGGTTCGCCGAGCACCAGGCGCGAGGCCGCGTCCCGCCAGCCGACCCGGGCCATGTGCGCCCGCATCTCCATGTCGGCGATCTTGAACTGGATGGCCTGGTTGTCGCCGATCGGCCGTCCGAAGGCGTGACGCTCCTTGGCGTACTTCACCGACTCGTCCACACAGCCCTGCGCGAGACCCGTCGCCAGCGCCGAGATGGCGATCCGGCCCTCGTCGAGAATGCGGAGGAACTGGGCATAGCCCCGGCCCTCCTCGCCGAGCAGGTTCTCGCCCGGCACGCGGACGTCGTCGAAGGACAGCTCGCGGGTGTCCGACGCGTTCCACCCCACCTTGGAGTAGGGGGCGGCGACCGTGAAACCGGGGGTGCCCGACGGCACGATGATCGAGGAGATCAGCGGGCGGCCGTCCGCCTTGCGGCCGGTGACAGCGGTGACCGTGACCAGACCGGTGATGTCCGTGCCCGAGTTGGTGATGAAGCACTTCGAGCCGTTGATCACCCACTCGCCGGTCGCCTCGTCGCGCACGGCCGTCGTCCGCGTGCCGCCGGCGTCCGAACCCGCGCCCGGCTCGGTCAGACCGAACGCGCCCAGGATCTCCCCGGAGCACATCCGCGGCAGCCACTCCCGCTTCTGCTCCTCCGTGCCGAAGCGGTAGACCGGCATCGCACCCAGCGAGACCCCGGCCTCCAGGGTGATGGCGACGGACGAGTCGACCCGGGCGAGCTCCTCCAGGGCGATGCCGAGGGCGAGATAGTCGCCGCCCATGCCGCCGTACTCCTCCGGGAAGGGCAGACCGAACAGGCCCATGCGGCCCATCTCGCGGATGATCTCGTAAGGGAACTCGTGCCGCTCGTAGAAGTCGCCGATCTTCGGCGCGATCACATCGTGGGCGAACTCCTCGACAGTGCGGCGCAGTTCCTCGTGCTCGGACGAGAGCCGGTGGTCCAGGGACATGGGACGGTCACTCCTTGTGAGAGTCCGCCGCGAGGGCGCGGACGGTGCGGGAGGGGCTGGGTCGGCCCAGTTGTTCGGCCATCCACGCGCTGGTGGCGGTGAGCCGGCCGAGGTCGACACCGGTGTCGATGCCGAGGCCCTGGAGCATCCACACCAGGTCTTCGGTGGCGAGGTTCCCGGTGGCGCTCTTCGCGTACGGGCAGCCGCCGAGGCCGCCCGCGGAGGCGTCCACGGTGGTCACGCCGTGCCGGAGCGCCGCGAGGGTGTTGGAGAGGGCCTGGCCATAGGTGTCGTGGAAGTGCACGGCGAGACGGGAGGTCGCGACCCCCGCGTCGTTCAGCGCGGAGAGCAGGCTCTCGACATGGCCGGGGGTCGCCACGCCGATGGTGTCGCCGAGGCTCAGCTCGTCGCAGCCCATCTCGGCGAGTGCCTTCGTGACCCGGACGACCTGCTCCACCGGGACCGCGCCCTCCCAGGGGTCGCCGAAGCACATCGACAGATAGCCCCGCACGGTCAGACCCTGCTCTATGGCCCGCGTGACGACCGGCTCGAACATGGCGAGCGCCTCGTCGACGGTCCGGTTGAGGTTGGCCTTGGCGAACGACTCGGTGGCGCTGGCGAACACGGCCACCTCACGGGCGCCGAGAGCCAGCGCCCGGTCCAGCCCGCGCTCGTTGGGCACGAGGACGGGCAGCCGCACACCGAGCCGCCGCACCGGATCGAGCAGCGGGAACAGCTGCTCCGCGTCGGCGAGCTGGGGCACCCACCGGGGGTGCACGAAGCTCGTCGCCTCCACGGTCGTCAGGCCCGCGTCGGCGAGGCGCCGGACGAACTCGGCCTTCACCTCGGTCGGGACGACCGTCTTCTCGTTCTGCAGACCGTCCCGGGCGCCGACCTCATGGATACGGACACGGGCCGGCAGCCCCGGGGCGGGCACGGTCATGGGAAGTCCGAGACCGGTGGTCATGCTTCCTCCGTCGGATCGCTCGGGGTCACCACGGCGAGGATCTGGTCCATGGCGACGGTGCTACCGGGCGTGACGTCCAGCTCGGTGACGGTCCCGGCGTGCGGCGCGGAGATGACGTGCTCCATCTTCATCGCCTCCACCACCAGCAGGCTCTGTCCGGCCGCGACCTCGTCGCCGACGGCCACCTTCACGACCGTCACGGTGCCGGGCATGGGCGCGGCGAGGGTGTCGGCGCCCGCGTGCGCGGCGCCGGTGAGGGAAGCGGCGACCGGATCGTGGTCCTGGACGTGCCAGGAGTCGCCGTCCCGCCCGAGCCATACGCCGTCCGGCGAGGGGGCCTTGTGGAAGGAGTGGACGACGCCGTCCAGATGGACGGTGACCCGGTCCGCCTCCACGTGGGCCTTCGGCACCGGCCCCTGATGGGTGACGGGCTCGAGCCCCGGCACGCGGAACCAGTGGACCAGCGGCGCCGGTTCACCGCCCGTACGCCAGCCGTTCGGTACCGAGAAGGGGTCGGTCCAGCCGTCGACCGGAGCCGGGGCGAGCGCCGCCTCGCGAACCGCCGCCGCCGCGGCGTACACCTCGGCCGGTACGCCGTCCGGCACCAGGGTGTCCGCCTCGCGCTCGACCAGGCCCGTGTCCAGGTCGCCCGAGACGACCGCCGGGTGGGCCAGCAGCCTGCGCAGGAAGCCCGCGTTGGTGGGGACGCCGAGCGTGACCGTCGACGCCAGGGCCGCGCGGAGCTTGCGCACGGCGGTCGCGCGGTCGGGGCCGTACGCGATGACCTTGGACAGCATCGGGTCGTAGAGGCTGCCCACCTCCGTGCCCTCGGCCAGGCCCGAGTCGGTGCGGACGCCGTCGCCCTGCGGCTCGCGCAGGGACAGCACCGTGCCGCCCGACGGCAGGAACCCCCGGGAGGGGTCCTCCGCGCAGATCCGCGCCTCGATGGCGTGGCCGGTGAGCGTGATGTCCTCCTGGGTGAACGGCAACCGCTCACCAGAGGCGACCCGCAGCTGCCACTCCACCAGGTCCAGGCCCGTGACGAGTTCGGTCACCGGGTGCTCGACCTGGAGGCGGGTGTTCATCTCCATGAAGTAGTACGAGGACGGGTCGCTGCCCGGGACGATGAACTCCACCGTCCCCGCGCCCACATAGCCGCACGAGCGGGCGGCCTGCACCGCGGCCTCACCCATCGCCGCCCGGGTCTTCTCGTCCAGCAGGACCGACGGCGCCTCCTCGATGATCTTCTGGTGGCGACGCTGGAGGGAGCACTCGCGCTCGCCCAGATGCAGGACGTTTCCCTGCCCGTCGGCCAGGACCTGGATCTCGATGTGGCGCGGGCGGTCGATCCACCGCTCGACGAGGAGGGTGTCGTCGCCGAAGGACGACCGGGCCTCGCGGCGGGCCGCCGCGATCTCGTCGAGCAGCTCCGACTCGACCCGGGTGAGGCGCATGCCCTTGCCGCCGCCGCCCGCCGAGGGCTTCAGCAGCACCGGCATACCGATCTCGCGGGCAGCCGCCGCCAGTTCGCCGTCCGTCAGACCGGACCCGGAGGAGCCCGGTACGACCGGAACGCCGGCCGCCTTCACCGTCTCCTTCGCCCGGATCTTGTCGCCCATCAGCGAGATCGCCGACGCGGGCGGGCCGATGAAGGCCAGACCGGCGTCCGCGCACGCCTGCGCGAAGGCCGCGTTCTCGGCGAGGAAGCCGTACCCCGGATGGACCGCCTGCGCGCCCGAGCGCGCCGCGGCGTCGAGGAGCCGGTCGACGGACAGATAGCTCTCGCCGGCGGGCGGCGGTCCGATCCGCACCGCCGTGTCCGCCTCCCTGACATGCCGCGCGTCGGCGTCGGCGTCACTGAAGACGGCGACCGACCGCACGCCGAGGGCGCGCAGCGTGCGGATGACGCGGACCGCGATCTCGCCCCGGTTGGCCACAAGGACTGTGTCGAACATGGATCCCCTCACATCCGGAAGACGCCGAAGCCGGCGGCTTCCAGCGGCGCGTTGGCACAGGCGGTCAGAGCCAGGCCCAGCACCTGCCGGGTCTCCAGCGGATCGATCACGCCGTCGTCCCACAGACGGGCCGTGGCGTAGTAGGCATTGCCCTGGTGCTCGTACTGCTCGCGGATCGGCGCCTTGAAGGCGTCCTCGTCCTCGGCGGGCCAGGTCTCGCCGCGCGCCTCCAGCTGGTCGCGCTTGACCGTCGCGAGGACCGAGGCCGCCTGCTCGCCGCCCATCACCGAGATCTTGGCGTTGGGCCACATCCACAGGAAGCGGGGCGAGTAGGCCCGGCCGCACATCGAGTAGTTGCCCGCGCCGTACGACCCGCCGACCACCACCGTCAGCTTCGGTACGCGGGTGCACGCCACGGCCGTCACCATCTTGGCGCCGTGCTTGGCGATGCCCCCCGCTTCGTAGTCCCGCCCGACCATGAAGCCGGAGATGTTCTGCAGGAAGAGCAGCGGAATGCCGCGCTGGTCGCACAGCTCGATGAAGTGGGCGCCCTTCTGGGCGGATTCGGAGAACAGGATGCCGTTGTTGGCGACGATCCCCACCGGGTGGCCGTGGATCCGGGCGAAGCCGGTGACCAGCGTCTGCCCGAACTCCGCCTTGAACTCGGCGAACCGGGAGCCGTCGGTGATCCGGGAGATGACCTCCCGCGCGTCGTAGGGAGTGCGGGAGTCCACCGGCACCGCGCCGTACAGCCCGGCGGGGTCCACCTTGGGCTCCTCGACCGGCTCCACGGACCACGGCAGGGAGCCGCGCGCGGGGAGGGTCGAGACGATGGTGCGGACGATCCGCAGGGCGTGCGCGTCGTCCTCCGCGAGATGGTCGGTGACACCGGACGTACGGGAGTGGACCTCGCCGCCGCCCAGCTCCTCGGCGGTGACGACCTCACCGGTCGCGGCCTTCACCAGCGGCGGGCCGCCGAGGAAGATCGTGCCCTGGTTGCGGACGATCACGGCTTCGTCGCTCATCGCGGGCACATAGGCGCCACCGGCCGTGCACGAGCCGAGGACGGCGGCGATCTGCGGGATTCCCGCGCCGGACATCCGGGCCTGGTTGTAGAAGATCCGGCCGAAGTGCTCACGGTCCGGGAAGACCTCGTCCTGCATGGGCAGGAAGGCGCCCCCCGAGTCGACCAGATAGACGCAGGGGAGGCGGTTCTCCAGGGCGACCTCCTGGGCGCGGAGGTGCTTCTTGACCGTCATCGGGTAGTACGTGCCGCCCTTGACCGTCGCGTCATTGGCGACGACCACGACCTCCCGGCCGCTCACCCGTCCGATACCCGCGATGACGCCGGCGGCCGGTGCCTGTCCGCCGTACATCCCCTCCGCCGCGAGCGGCGCCAGCTCCAGGAACGGTGATCCGGGATCCAGGAGGGTGTCCACGCGGTCCCGCGGCAGCAGCTTCCCGCGCGCGGTGTGCCGGGCGCGGGCCTTCTCGCCGCCGCCGAGACGGGCCGCGGCGAGCTTCGCGCGCAGCGTGTCGGCCAGCTCGCGGTGTGCCGCCTCATTGGCCTGCCAGGCGTCCGACGCGGGATCGGCCGCGCTCGCCAGCACAGGTGCCTGCTGCATTCTGAAGCGCTCCCTTGTTAATGAGCGTTAACGCATTTCCTCCAGGTTAACGAGCGCTAACCGCGTTGTCTAGAATCAGTCCCATGAGCACCCGCACCGACGCACCCACCCGCCGCGAGCAGATCCTCAAGGAGGCCGCCCGTCTCTTCGCCGAGCGCGGCTTCCACGGAGTGGGCGTCGACGAGATAGGGGCAGCGGTCGGCATCAGCGGCCCCGGGCTCTACCGGCACTTCCCCGGCAAGGACGCGATGCTCGCGGAGCTGCTGGTGGGCATCAGCGAGCGGCTGCTCGACGGGGGCCGCCGCCGCGTGGAGGAGTCGGACGGGGACCCGCACGTCCTCCTCGCCGCGCTGATCGACGGACACATCGACTTCGCGCTCGACGACCGCCCCCTCATCACCCTGCACGACCGCGAGCTGGACCGCCTGCGGGACGCGGACCGCAAGCGCGTCCGGCAGCTCCAGCGGCAGTACGTCGAGCTGTGGGTGACAGTGGTGCGCGAGCTCTACCCCGCCCCCTCGGAAGCGGAGGCGAGAGCGGCCGTGCACGCCGTTTTCGGGCTGCTCAACTCGACGCCGCACCTCGGGGCAGGGCGGGGCGTCACCGAAGGGGTGCTCCAGCGCCTGGCGCACGGGGCGTTCGGGGCCCTGGCGGCCGGCTGAGCGCCCCGGCCCGTCGTCCACGGGGCGGAACATCGCTGCCGCGCGCCCAACGGCCCGGCAGAATGGGGACCATGCCGATACCCAGCCGCGCAGCCCTTGTCGAGCACCTCGTCCGCACACGTATCGCCGGAGACGTCGCCACACCCCGCGACAACAACCTCTCCCACTACCGCAAGCTCGCCAACGGCGACCGCCACTACTGGCTGGGCCTCGAACTGGGCGACCGCTGGACCGACGAGCAGGACGTGCTCGCCGTCATGGCCGAGCGGTGCGGCGTGAACGACGACCCCGCGCACCGCGCCGGGCAGGACACCATCGACCCCGAGCTGACCGTCGACGCCCTCGACCGGATGGCCGCGCGGCTGCGCAAGGCCGCCGCCGGGAAGCAGCGAGTGCTGTTCGCGACCGGGCACCCGGGCGCGCTGATCGACGTCCACAGCAGAACCGCCTCCGCGCTGCGGGCCGCCGGGTGCGACATCGTGCGGATCCCGGGCGGGCTGACCGCCGACGAGGGATACGTCGTGCAGTTCGCCGACGTCGCCGTCTTCGAGCGCGGCGCCTCCCTCTGGCACACCCATTCGCCGGAGCCGATGAACGCCATCCTGGACGGCCTGGAGGCCGAGGGCAGCGCACAGCCCGACCTGGTCGTCGCCGACCACGGCTGGGCGGGGCGCGCGGGCCAGCGGGGCATCGACTCCATGGGGTACGCGGACAGCAACGACCCGGCGCTCTTCCTCGCCGAGGCGGAGGGCACCCTGCAGGTCACCATCCCGCTCGACGACCATGTCGTGGACCCGCGCTACTACGAGCCGATGACGGACTACCTGCTGGACGCGGCCGGGCTGCTCTGACGGGGGTGGCGGCGGGACCGGCGGAACGCTCGCGGCCGTGGGCCCGGAGGCGCCCGGCAGGGCCCTGGATCCCCCGCTGGGGCTCACCCTCCCGCAGGCCCTCTCCCGGCCACCCCTGGCGTCGGGTCCAGATACACCCTTCGGACCGCCGGGAAGCGCTCGCGGAGCTGGGCCTCCGCCTCGTCGCAGGCCCACTCCACCTGCTCGGCCGACGCCACGTCGCGGAAGTCGACCTTCGCGGCGATCAGGACCTCGTCCGGGCCCTGGATCAGCGTCGTCAGCTCCAGTACGCCGGTGATGTGCGGCACGGAGAGGATCTCCTCGACCACCGCCTCCCGCATCGGCGCCGGTAGCGGGCGCCCGATCAGCAGCTCCGCGTTGGAGCGGCCCAGCACCCACGCCACGTACACGAGCAGCGCGCCGATCAGGATCGAGGCGACGCCGTCCCACACGCCCGATCCGGTGATGTGGGCGCCCGCGAGGCCGCCGGCCGCCAGCATCAGCCCGGCCAGGGCCGCCGAGTCCTCCAGGACCACGGCCTTGACCGCCGTGTCGGGCGTGTGACGCAGATAGGTGCCCAGCGGCGCCTCGAAGCGCTCGGCCTCGCCGCGGAGCTGCCGGATGCCGGTGCGCAGCGAGTAGCCCTCCAGGAGGAAGGCGACGCCCAGCACGAGGTACGACACGAGCGGGTCGCCGAGCTCCTCGCCCTGGACGAGGGTGTGGACGCCGTCGTAGACGGAGAAGACCGCGCCGCCGACGAAGGTCGCCACCGACGCGAGCAGCGCCCAGATGTAGCGCTCGGGGCCGTAGCCCAGGGGGTGCTCCTCGTCGGCGGGCTTCACGCTCCGCTTGAGCGAGGTGAGGAGCAGCAGCTCGGTGACGGTGTCGGCGACCGAGTGGGCGGCCTCGGACAGCATCGCGCTCGATCCGCTGACGACGCCCGCGGCCGCCTTGGCGGCGGCGATCCCCAGGTTCGCCACCGCCGCGACGATCACGGTCACCACGCTGTCACCCTGCTCCGCCATGCGACTGACGGTATGTCCGATCGCGGCGGGCTGCATCAGCGCGGACGGGCGCTGGGGGCGCTGGGAGCGGGGCCGGACGTGGTGCGCGTCAGTGCGGGACGCGCACCACGCCTTCCTGAATGACCGTGACGGCCAGCCGCCCGTCCTGCGTGTAGATCCGGGCCTGGCCGAGACCGCGCCCGCCGGACGCCGACGGCGACTCCTGGTCGTACAGCAGCCATTCGTCCGCGCGGAACGGCCGGTGGAACCACATCGCGTGGTCCAGCGACGCGCCGACGACATCGCCGACCGCCCAACCGCCGCGCCCGTGTGCCAGGAGCACCGAGTCGAGCAGTGTCATGTCGGAGACGTACGTGGCGAGGCAGACGTGCAGCAGGGGGTCGTCGGCCAGCTTGCCGTTCGTACGGAACCAGACCTGGGAGCGCGGCTCGCGCGGCTGTCCGGCCGTGGCGTAGGGCGGCGCGTCCACGTACCGCAGATCGACCGCGGCCCGCGCCTCCAGCAACCGCTCCGCCGTCTCCGGGTGGATGAACCGGTCCGCGTGCAGCGGCAGCGTCTGCGCCGCCGTCGGAAGCGACTCGGGGTCGGGCGCCGTCGGCATGTCCGCCTGGTGCTCCAGGCCCTCCTCGTACGTCTGGAACGACGCGGAGAGATGGAAGATCGGCTGCCCGTGCTGGACGGCGACCACCCGGCGGGTGGTGAAGGAGCGGCCGTCCCGGATGCGGTCGACCGTGTAGACGATCGGCGCGCCCGGGTCGCCCATGCGCAGGAAGTACGCGTGCAGCGAGTGCGCGGTGCGGTCCGCGGGGACCGTGCGGCCGGCCGCGAGCAGAGCCTGGGCCGCGACCTGTCCGCCGAACACACGGGGCACGATCGCCGAACGTGACCGCCCCCGGAAGTAGTCCTGCTCGATCTGCTCCAGGTCGAGCAGATCGAGCAGGCTGTCGAGCGCCTCGGTCACAGGCCCTACAGGCCCATCGACTTGGCGATGATCGACTTCATGACCTCGCTGGTGCCGCCGTAGATGCGGTTGACGCGGTTGTCGGCGTAGAGGCGCGCGATCGGGTACTCGTTCATGTAGCCGTAGCCGCCGTGCAGCTGGAGGCAGCGGTCGATGACGCGGTGGGCGACCTCGGTGCAGAACAGCTTCGCGGAGGCGGCCTCGGCGGCGGTGAGCTCGCCCGCGTCCAGGGCCTCCAGGGCGCGGTCGGCGACGGCCTCGGCCGCGTCCACCTCGGCCTGGCAGGCGGCCAGTTCGAACTTGGTGTTCTGGAAGGAGGCGACCGGCTTGCCGAAGACGGTGCGCTCGCTCACGTACTGCTGGGCGAACCGGATGGCGGCCTTGGCCTGCGCGTAGGCGCCGAAGGCGATGCCCCAGCGCTCGGACGGCAGGTTCTGGCCGAGGTAGTAGAAGCCCTTGTTCTCCTCGCCGAGAAGGTCCTCGACGGGCACCTTGACGTCGACGAACGCGAGCTCGGCGGTGTCGGAGGTGCGCAGGCCGAGCTTGTCCAGCTTGCGGCCGATGGAGTAGCCCTCGGACTTGGTGTCCACCGCGAAGAGGGAGATGCCGAAGCGGCGGTCCTCGGCGCTCGGGGCGGAGGTGCGGGCGCAGACGATCACACGGTCGGCGTGCACACCGCCGGTGATGAAGGTCTTGGAGCCGTTGAGGACGTAGTGCGTGCCGTCCTCGGAGAGCTTGGCGGTGGTCTTCATGCCCGCGACGTCGGAGCCGGTGCCCGGCTCGGTCATCGCAAGCGCCCACATCTCCTCGCCGGAGACGAACTTCGGCAGGTAGCGCTTCTTCTGCTCGTCGTCGGCGAGCAGCTTGATGTAGGGCAGGGCGAGCAGGACGTGCACGCCGGAGCCGCCGAAGTTGACGCCCGCGCGCGAGGTCTCCTCGTAGAGGACGGCCTCGAACTTGTGGGTGTCCAGGCCCGCGCCACCGAACTCCTCGGGGACGTTGATCCCGAAGACGCCCAGCTCGCCGAGCTTGTAGTAGAAGTCGCGAGGCGCCTGGCCCGCCGCGAACCACTCGTCGTAGACGGGGACGACCTCGGACTCGATGAAGGCCCGGATGGTCTCCCGGAACGCCTCGTGGTCCTCGTCGAATACGGTACGGCGCATCGAGCCGCCTCCTCCGGAGTCTGGTACGCGATTGTCTAAGCGCTTGCTCAGCCTTAAGTTACCTACCAGTCACCGGCGCTGTCCAGAGCGGGTCGTTCATCTCACAACGACTGCCCCAACGACAGACACGACCACTGTCACGGCGTCGGCGGCCGCGGCCCCGCGCGGATCTCACGGCGACTCGAGCGACTTCAGCGCGAACCACAGCTCCATCCGCACGTCCGCGTCGTCCAGATCCGCCTCCAGCAGCGCAGCGCAGCGGGCGATCCGCTGGCGGACCGTGTTGCGGTGGACGCCCAGCGCCGTCGCCGTACGGTCCCAGCTCCCGTGCAGGGAGAGCCAGGCACGCAGGGTCTCCACGAGCGCGGGGGAGTCCGCCACGGCCGCGAGGACCCGGCGGGCGTGGGTGGCCGCCTCCTCGGCGCCGACCAGGCCGGCGAGCCCGGCCTCGCGGTGCCGGGCGAGCGGGGTGTGGGTGGCCTCGGCGCGGCGGACGGCCCTCGCCGCCTGGAGATCCGCCTCGGGAAGGCCCTCGGCGGTGGCGGGCGCGCTGACCCCGAGGACCCAGCCGGGCTGCGCGGTCACCTCGCGGTCTGCCGGGAGCAGGACGCGTACCCCGTCAGCGGTCGCATCGGTCAACGGGCTGCCGAACGAAGGCGGGGACCCCTCGCCGCGCGCGTGGACCACGGTCCACGGCCCGCCGCCGAGCAGCGGCGCCGCCTCGGCGGGGGAGGCGCCCAGCAGGAGCCTGACCAGCGCGGCGGAGCGGGCCGCCTCGTCGGCGCCCTGGTGGGGCGCGGTGAGCAGGGAGAGCAGGACGACCGCGACCCCGGCGATGGTGTGGTCCCCGGGCTCGCGCCGCTCGGCGGCGATCCCGAGCGCGAGGCCCTGGGCGCCGCCGAGGGCATACGCGGCGAGATGGGCCCCGGGGACGGTGTCGGTGGCCGAGGCCGGAGCGGGGCGCGCGGGCGGGGCTGTGGTCTCCCCCGGCCCGGGCTGCTCGCTCCCGGATCCGATGACGACACGGACGAGCGGGGCCAGCGCGGTGCGGGCGTCCGGCGCGGGCTCCCTCCCGGACTCGGCGAGGGGCCCGCCCTCGGGGCCGTACAGGGCCGCCCAGCCGCCCAGCCGCGCCGCCAGCGCCCGGAGCACCGCCGGGACCGGGTCCGGTCGGGCCGCCGCCGTGGCCAGGGACTGCTGGGCCTCGGTCACCCGGCGCAGTTCGTGGTGACGGGCCTGTGCCATCAGCCGCCAGACGGCCCGGGCCACCGTCGTGAACGGGGTTCTCGGCGGTACTTCGAGCAGGGGCAGTCCGTGCCGGGCGCAGGCGTCCACCAGGTCCTGGGGCACGGTGTCGTACACCGGGGCCACTCCGAACGCCAGCGCCGCCGCTCCTGCCTCGACGAGCCGGGAGACGTAGCGCTCGGGGTCGGTGAGCTGCACGCCCGCCGTCATCAGCAGCTCCCCGCCGAGAAGGTACGGATAGGGGTCGGCCATCTCCGAGGTGTGCACCCAGTGGATGTCCGCGTCGCCGGGACCCGAGATCAGGACGAGCCCCAGTTCCTCGCGCGCCAGCAGCGAAACCAGGGTGATGGGAGGGGTGGGCGGGGCAGCCATCGGCTCCGACATGGACACTCCATCCATCGAGCGTGTGAGCAGTGGAGGAAACGTACACTTCAGCGTCGCTTTCCGGCCACTTACTGTCGACCCCATCCAGAGGCCACGGGTACGGGCGGATGTCCCCGTGAACAGCCTCAGGAGCACTCCACCCGCACGACACGCCACCGAAGTGAGCGAAGGAGGGCCCCATGGCCGTCGACTACACAGTGATCGTCGTCTATCTGGCCGGCATGCTGGCCATGGGCTGGTGGGGCATGCGCCGCGCCAAGTCCAAGAGCGAGTTCCTGGTGGCGGGCCGCCGGCTCGGGCCCTGGATGTACTCCGGCACCATGGCCGCCATCGTCCTCGGCGGCGCGTCGACCATCGGTGGCGTCGGCCTCGGCTACACGTACGGACTCTCCGGCGCATGGATGGTCTTCACCATCGGCCTCGGCCTGCTCGCGCTCTCCGTCTTCTTCTCCGCCCGCATCGCGCGCCTGAAGGTCTACACCGTCTCCGAAATGCTCGACCTGCGCTACGGCGGCCGGGCCGGAGTGATCTCCGGTGTCGTGATGTGGGCGTACACGCTGATGCTGGCGGTCACCTCGACCATCGCGTACGCCACGATCTTCGACGTCCTCTTCGACCTGAACCGGACCCTGTCGATCATCCTCGGTGGCGCGATCGTGGTCGCGTACTCCACGCTCGGCGGCATGTGGTCGATCACGCTCACCGACATGGTGCAGTTCGTCGTCAAGACCATCGGCGTGCTGATCCTGCTGCTGCCGATCGCCGTCATCAAGGCGGGCGGCTTCGCCGAGATGAAGGCGCAGCTGCCGACCGAGTACTTCGAGCCGCTCGGCATAGGCGGCGAGACGATCTTCACCTATGTCCTCATCTACACCTTCGGCATGCTCATCGGTCAGGACATCTGGCAGCGGGTCTTCACCGCCCGCACCGACCGGGTGGCGCGCTGGGGCGGCACGGTCGCCGGTACGTACTGCCTGGTCTACGCCCTCGCCGGAGCGGTGATCGGTACCGCCGCCAAGGTGCTGTACCCCACGCTGCCGAGCGCCGACGACGCCTTCGCGACGATCGTGAAGGACGAACTGCCCATGGGCGTGCGGGGACTGGTCCTCGCGGCGGCCCTCGCGGCGGTCATGTCGACCTCGTCCGGCGCCCTGATCGCCTGTGCGACGGTGGCGAACAACGACATCTGGTCGCGGCTGCGGGGCGCGGTGTCCCGCGGTGACGGCGAGGCCCACGACGAGGTGAAGGGCAACCGTGCCTTCATCCTGCTGATGGGTGTCGCGGTCATCTGCATCGCCATCGCCCTCAACGACGTCGTGCAGGCGCTGACCGTGGCGTACAACCTGCTCGTCGGCGGCCTGCTCGTCCCGATCCTCGGCGGTCTGCTGTGGCGCCGGGGCACGGTCCAGGGCGCGCTCTCCTCGGTGATCGTCGGTGGCCTGGCCGTCATCGGCCTCATGGCGACCTACGGCATCCTCGCCAACGAGCCCGTCTACTACGGCCTGCTGCTGTCCCTGGCGGCCTATGTGATCGTCTCGCTGGCGACCACGCCGACCGACGCCGCCGTCCTCGCCGCCTGGCGCGACCGGCTCGCCGGCCGGGTGCCCGAGGCGGCCGAGGAGCCCGTCCCCGTGGCACCCGTGGTCCCCGGGGCCAATTAAACTCAAACCATATCGAAACGCTGGAAAGAAGGCATTCACATGAGCAGCAACGGGACGCCGCGCGGCCCCATCGACTCGTCCCGCATCCCGCGGTACGCCGGACCGGCGACGTTCGCGCGGCTGCCGCGCCTCGACGAGGTCGGCACCGCCGATGTCGCCGTCGTCGGCGTGCCCTTCGACTCCGGCGTCTCGTACCGGCCCGGCGCCCGCTTCGGCGGCAACGCGATCCGCGAGGCGTCCCGTCTGCTGCGGCCCTACAACCCGGCCCAGGACGCCTCGCCGTTCGCCCTCGCCCAGGTCGCGGACGCCGGTGACATCGCCGCCAACCCGTTCAACATCCACGAGGCCGTCGAGACGATCGAGGCCGCGGCCGACGACCTCCTCGGCACCGGCGCCCGCATGATGACCCTCGGCGGCGACCACACCATCGCGCTGCCGCTGCTGCGGTCGGTGGCGAAGAAGCACGGCCCGGTCGCGCTGCTCCACTTCGACGCGCACCTCGACACCTGGGACACCTACTTCGGCGCCGAGTACACCCACGGCACGCCGTTCCGCCGGGCCGTCGAGGAGGGCATCCTCGACACCGAGGCGCTCTCCCACGTGGGCACGCGCGGCCCGCTGTACGGCAAGCAGGACCTGACCGACGACGAGAAGATGGGCTTCGGCATCGTCACCTCCTCCGACGTCTACCGCCGCGGCGCCGACGAGGTCGCCGACCAGCTCCGCCAGCGCATCGGCGACCGCCCGCTGTACATCTCCATCGACATCGACTGCCTCGACCCGGCCCACGCGCCCGGCACCGGCACCCCCGAGGCGGGCGGCATGACCTCCCGCGAGCTTCTGGAGATCCTGCGCGGGCTGTCCTCCTGCAACCTGGTCTCCGCCGACGTCGTCGAGGTCGCCCCGGCCTACGACCACGCCGAGATCACCTCCGTGGCCGCCTCGCACACCGCGTACGAGCTGACCACGATCATGTCCCGGCAGATCGCGGCCTCCCGGACCTCCAAGTGACCCACGACCACGACGTCGTCCTGCGCCCCACGGAGGCACAGACGCGGGCCGCGCTGAACCCGCCGCCCGGCCGCAACGGCGGCGACCTCGTCGTGGAGACCCTCTCCGGTCTCGGCGCGACGACGGTCTTCGGGCTGCCGGGGCAGCACGCGCTGGGCATGTTCGACGCCCTGCGCCGCTCCTCGCTCTCGTACGTGGGACTGCGCGTCGAGAACAACGCGGGCTTCGCGGCGGACGCGTACGGCCGGATCACCGGCGAGGCGGCCCCGCTGCTGCTCTCCACCGGCCCCGGCGCGCTCATGTCCCTGGCCGCGCTCCAGGAGGCGGCTGCGGCCTCGGCGCCCGTGCTGGCGATCGGCAGCCAGGTACCGGTCGCGGGTCTCGGCGGCGGCCGTCACGGCTATCTGCACGAGCTGCGCGACCAGCAGGCCTCCTTCCGGGACATCGTGAAGTCGGTCCACACCGTCCGTACGCAGTCCCAGATCCCGTCCGCGATCGCGGCGGCCTGGGAGTCCGCGCTGACGGCGCCGCACGGCCCGGTGTGGGTGGAGATCCCGCAGGACGTCCTCCTCGCGGAGACGACGCTGCCCGTCGTGACCGCGATGGACGCGACCCCGGAGGAGGTCGCGCCGCGACCGGAGCTGACGGCCGTCGCGGCGTCACTGCTCTCCGGGGCGGCCCGCCCGGCGGTCATCGCGGGCGGCGGGGTCGTGCGCTCCGACGCGTCGGGCAAGCTCCTGGCGCTCGCCGAGAAGCTGAACGCACCGGTCGTCACGACCTTCGGCGGCAAGGGCGCGTTCCCCTGGGAGCACCCGCTGTCGCTCCAGTCCTGGCTGGAGGACCGTCACACGACGGACTTCCTGGAGGACGCGGACGTCCTGCTGGTGGTCGGCTCGGGCCTCGGCGAACTCTCCTCGAACTACCACACGTTCAAGCCGCGTGGCCGGGTCGTCCAGATCGAGGCGGACGCGGGGAAGCTGGAGTCCAACCACCCGGCGCTCGGCATCCACGCTGACGCGCGACTCGGCCTGCAGGCGCTGCTGGAGACGGTGACGCCCCGCGAGGACGCCGAGGCCGCCGTCCGGGTCGCCGAGGTCCTGGCGAAGGTCAGGTCCCGGATCGCGGCGCAGGACCTGACGCTGGAGCAGGAGGTCGTGGCGTCGGTCCGGGCGGCCCTGCCGGACACGTCCCCGAGCTTCTGGGACATGACGATCCTCGCGTACTGGGCGTGGTCCGCCTTCGACGCCCGCCATCCCAACACCATGCACTCCGCGCAGGGCGCCGGCGGCCTCGGTTACGGCTTCCCGGCGGCGCTCGGCGCGGCCGCGGCGGACCCGACGCGCCCGGTGCTCGCGGTCTCCGGCGACGGCGGCGCGATGTACTCGATCGCGGAGCTGGCGACGGCCCGGCAGTACGACCTCCCGGTCACCTGGCTGATCGTGGACGACGGCGGCTACGGCATTCTGCGCGAGTACATGACGGGCGCCTTCGGCGAGGCGACGGCCACGGAACTGTCCCGCCCGGACTTCGTCGCCCTCGCGGAGTCCTTCGGTGTCCCGGCGACCCTCACGACCCCGGAGTCCCTGACGGAGGACCTCACCAAGTCCCTGTCGGCCCCGGGCCCCTCGGTGGTGGTCCTCCCGGCCCTCCTGCGCATGTTCGAACCGACGCACCTCTGAAGGACGCAGACGCCGATACGGCTCCGAACGCGGTACGCCTGAGACGGACGCGGTACTCCAGCGCCCCGGCCATCCCCCCGATGGCCGGGGCGCCGCCGTGCAGAAGGGTCATTTCGCCCGTCCCGCCAGGTTCCCGTGGCAGCATCGGGCACATCACCCCACGGAGCCCCCCGCTCCGTACAACCTTCCCGATGCTGAGGAGTCGTCAGAGGCGTGACCCAACACCTGACTTCCCGCCCCGTCTCCCGCCGCTCGCGCGGCGCCCTCGGTGTGGCGCTCGCCGTGGGCGTGCTCGTGCCGACCGCCGGCGTCGCCACCCCCGCCGCGGCCGCCGACCCCGTCGTGGCCTGCACCTCCGTCACGCCCGGGCTCGCCGCCAAGCTCAGCAAGGATCTCGGCGTCGCCCTGCGCGGCCGGTCCGCCGCGACCTCGCTCGCGCTGTACGACCGGAAGACCGGAACCAGCTGCTCGTACCGGCCGTACGTGACGTACGACTCCGCGAGCGTCGTCAAGGCGACCGTGCTCGGCGCGCTGCTGCTGGACGCGCAGAAGCAGCGGCGGTCCCTGACCGACACCGAGAAGAACCTCGCCAGCGCCATGATCACCAAGTCGGACAACGACGCCACCAGCACGCTGTGGCGCCAGCTCGGCATCACGAAGATCAAGGCCTTCCTCGCCGCCGTCGGCATGACGCAGACCGTGCCCGGCCCCGGTGGTTACTGGGGGCTCACGCAGATAACGGCACGTGACGAGGCCCGGCTGCTGGGGATGCTCATCACCCCCAACAACGGGATCCTCAACGAGGTGTCCCGCCAGTACGAGCTGTATCTGATGCGGGCCGTCATCGCGTCCCAGCGCTGGGGAACCCCCGCCGGCGCCCCCGCCTCCGTCGCCGTGCAGGTCAAGAACGGCTGGCTGCCGCGGGCCACGCACGGCTGGCGGGTGCACAGCATCGGCGCCTTCACCGGCAAGAGCGGGCGCCCGGCGTACCACATGAACGTCCTGACCCAGGACAACGCGACCATGAACGACGGCGTGAACACCATTCAGGCCATCGCCCGCGTCGTCCACCTGGACCTCAACCCCACCGAGTCCTTCTCCGGAGCCGTGCAGCCGCCCGTCGCCCCGCAGGAGGCCGTCCCGGCCGTGCCCGAGGCTCCGGCCAAGTCCATGGTCACGGCGCCGCCGCAGTCCTAGGGAGTGTCCGGAAAGTATGGCCGTCCGCCCGAAGGGCGGGGCGCGCGGCGTCCGGTGCGTGCGATCGCAAGGCGCCGGGATGCCCTCGTAGCGAAGCTACTCGGGCATGTCGGCAACGCGGCGAGCGTGCGTGCAGGGCGTCGCACGCCAGGCAAGACTTTCCGGACACGACCTAGGACCAAAGGCCGTACTTTGTTGCGGCGGGATGAAATCGGCCGATGGTCGCGTTGGTGCCTTCCGGTAGAGCAGGACGATCGGGAGGCACCACGTGGCGTCGGCGGCTCGACAAGAGGACGGCTGGGCCCGGCGGCTCGCCGGGTACGCATTGCGGTACCGGCGGAACGTCATGCTCGCGCTCGGCTCCTCGCTCGCGGGCATGGCCGTCATGGCCCTCGTCCCGCTGATCACCAAGGTCGTCATCGACGACGTGATCGGCAGCAAGACCCGCTCGCTCGTGACCTGGACCGGCGCCCTCATCGCCGCCGCCGTGGTCGTCTACGTCCTGACGTACGTCCGCCGCTACTACGGCGGCCGTCTCGCCCTCGACGTCCAGCACGACCTCCGTACCGAGATGTACGGCACGATCAGCCGCCTCGACGGGCGGCGTCAGGACGAGCTGTCCACCGGACAGGTCGTCGGACGTGCCACGAGCGACCTCCAGCTGATCCAGGGCCTGCTCTTCATGCTGCCGATGACGATCGGCAACGTCCTGCTCTTCCTGATCTCCCTCGTGATCATGGCGTGGCTGTCGGTTCCCCTCACCCTCGTCGCCCTCGCCGTCGCTCCCGCCCTCTGGTTCATCGCCAAGCGCAGCCGCACCCGCCTCCACCCCGCCACCTGGTACGCCCAGGCGCAGGCCGCCGCCGTCGCCGGGGTCGTCGACGGGTCCGTCACCGGCGTCCGCGTCGTCAAGGGCTTCGGCCAGGAGGACCAGGAGACCGGCAAGATCCGGGACGCCAGCCGCAAGCTCTTCGCCGGGCGGATGCGCACCATCCGGCTGAACTCGAAGTACACCCCGGCCCTCCAGGCCGTGCCCGCCCTCGGACAGGTCGCCATGCTCGCCCTCGGTGGCTGGCTCGCGACCCGGGGCCAGATCACCCTCGGTACCTTCGTCGCCTTCTCGACCTATCTCGCCCAGCTCGTCGGACCCGTCCGGATGCTCGCCGTGGTCCTGACCGTCGGGCAGCAGGCCCGCGCCGGCGTCGAGCGCGTCCTGGAACTGATCGACACCGAGCCCGCGATCGCCGACGGCACCAAGGAGTTCCCGGCAAGCGCCCCCGCGAGCGTCGAGTTCGACGACGTGAGCTTCTCCTACCAGGACGGACGGACCGTCCTCGACGGCTTCTCCCTGGAGATCCGGCCCGGCGAGACCGTCGCCGTCGTCGGATCCTCCGGCAGTGGCAAGTCCACCGTCTCGCTGCTCCTGCCCCGCTTCTACGACGTGACCCGGGGCGCCGTCCTCGTCGGCGGCCACGACGTCCGCGAGCTCACCCTGGACTCGCTGCGGGCCGCCATCGGACTCGTACCGGAGGACAGCTTCCTCTTCTCCGACACCGTCCGCGCCAACATCGCCTACGGCAAGCCCGACGCCACCCAGGAGGAGATCGAGACCGCCGCCCGCGCGGCGCAGGCGGACCGGTTCATCGCCGAACTGCCCGACGGCTACGACACCAAGGTCGGCGAGCACGGCCTCACCCTCTCGGGCGGTCAGCGCCAGCGCGTCGCGCTGGCCCGGGCGATCCTGACCGACCCCCGGCTGCTCCTCCTCGACGACGCCACCTCCGCTGTGGACGCGCGCGTCGAGCACGAGATCCACGAAGCCCTCAAGCAGGTCATGGCGGGCCGGACCACCCTGCTCATCGCCCACCGCCGCTCGACCCTGGGCCTCGCCGACCGGATCGCGGTGCTCGACGACGGCCGGCTCTCCGACATCGGCACCCACGACGAACTGCAGGAACGCTCCGCGCTCTACCGGCGGCTGCTGACCGACCCGGACGAGCTGGGCGGGGTGTCGCCGGGCCGGGCCGTGCCCGTCGAGGTGCCCGAGGACCGCACCGTACGGGAGGAGCTGGACGCCCAGTTCGACGCCGAGCGCGGCATCACCCCGGCCCTGTGGGTGCGCGACGAGGAGTCGACGGAGAACACCGCCCCCGGCGCCACACCCGAACTGCTCGCCCAGGTGGAGGCCCTGCCACCCGCCACCGACACCCCGGCCGTCGACGAGGCCCGTGCTGTCAGGCCGGAGGAGTCCTACGGACTGCGCCGGCTGCTCCACGGCTTCGGCCTCCCGCTGCTCGTCAGCCTGCTGCTGGTCGCCACCGACGCGGGCATGGGGCTGCTGCTGCCGATCCTGATCCGGCACGGCATCGACGAGGGCGTCACCCAGCTCGCCATCGGCGCGGTCTGGGCCGCGTCCGCGCTCGCGCTGCTGACCGTCCTCGTGCAGTGGGTCGCGCAGACCGGCGAGACCCGGATGACCGGCCGCACCGGCGAGCGGGTCCTCTACGCGCTGCGCCTGAAGATCTTCGCGCAGCTCCAGCGGCTGGGACTCGACTACTACGAGCGCGAGCTCACCGGCCGCATCATGACCCGGATGACGACCGACGTGGACGCGCTCTCGACCTTCCTCCAGACGGGCCTGGTCACCGCGTTCGTCTCGGTCGTCACCTTCTTCGGCATCATGGTCGCCCTCGTCGTCATCGACGCGCAGCTGGCGCTGGTGGTCTTCGCGACACTCCCGGTGCTCGTCGTCGGCACGTACTTCTTCCGGCGCTCCAGCGTGAAGGCGTACGAACTGGCGCGTGAGCGCATCAGCGTCGTCAACGCCGACCTCCAGGAGTCCGTCTCCGGTCTGCGCATCGTGCAGGCCTTCCGCCGCGAGCGCTCCGGCGCCGCCCGGTTCGCCGAGCGCAGCGACCACTACCGCCAGGCACGCGTCCGCGGCCAGTGGCTGATCTCCATCTACTTCCCCTTCGTCCAGCTGCTGTCGTCGGTGGCCGCGGCGGCCGTACTGATCGTCGGCGCGGGCCGGGTCGAGGCGGGCACGCTCACCACCGGCGCGCTCGTCGCCTATCTCCTCTACATCGACCTGTTCTTCGCGCCGGTGCAGCAGCTCTCGCAGGTCTTCGACGGCTACCAGCAGGCGGCCGTCTCGCTGAAGCGGATGCAGGAACTGCTCCAGGAGCCGACCTCCACCAAGGTGGCGCCCGAGCCGCTCGACGTCCCGTCGCTGCGGGGCGAGATCGCCTTCGAGGACGTGTCCTTCGCGTACGGCGACAAGGAAGAGGCCCTGGCCGGCATCGACCTGCGCATCCCGGCCGGTCAGACGGTCGCCTTCGTCGGCGAGACCGGGGCGGGCAAGTCGACCCTGGTCAAGCTGGTCGCCCGGTTCTACGACCCCACCTCCGGCCGGGTCACCGCCGACGGAGCCGATCTGCGGGACCTCGACCTGACGGCCTACCGCCACCGGCTCGGAGTGGTTCCGCAGGAGGCGTACCTCTTCGCCGGTACGGTCCGCGACGCCATCGCGTACGGACGGCCCGACGCGACCGACGCCGATGTCGAGGCGGCCGCCCGCGCGGTCGGCGCGCACGACATGATCGCCACGCTCGACGGCGGCTACCTCCACGAGGTGGCCGAGCGCGGCCGCAACCTCTCCGCGGGCCAGCGCCAGCTGATCGCCCTGGCCCGGGCCGAGCTCGTCGACCCGGACATCCTGCTCCTCGACGAGGCGACGGCCGCCCTGGACCTCGCGACCGAGGCCCAGGTCAACCAGGCCACCGACCGGATCGCCGGTCGCCGCACGACGCTTGTCGTCGCTCACCGGCTCACCACGGCCGCCCGTGCGGACCGGGTCGTCGTCATGGCCGACGGCCGGGTCGCGGAGGACGGGACGCACGAGGAGCTGCTGGCGCGCGGCGGGCAGTACGCCACGCTGTGGCGCACCTTCATCGGTGAGGAGGAGCCCGCCACGGCCTGAGGTGGGAGGGGCGGGCGGGAGAGCGCGCAACCGTACGCGCCCCTGCTGCGTCGTACGCATGTACGTACTTCAGATGAGCCGGGGGGCGCGTGTGTTCAGGATGGCGACCGGGGCCGGGGCCAGGGGCCGCCGACTGCTGACGCACCTGCTGGCCGTGGTGATCGCCGCGGCGGCCCTCACGCTCGCCGGGCCGGGCGTCTCCGGGGCCGGGGCCGCCTCGCTGTGCAACGGCCGGCCGACCAAGACCGTCACGTTCGCCACCGGCGAGCTGCGTCTCTACAAGAGCAGGCAGTACGTCTGCGCGCTGACGCTCGCCAAGTCCCCCGGCGCGCGGCGTGCCATGTCCGTCTCCCTCCAGCCGCGCGGTGGCCGCGCCGTCGTCGACAGCGGCCGGTTCACCCGGCAGGCGGGTCCCGTCACCGTCCACGCGCTCAACCGCTGTGTCCGGGCCACCGGCACGGTCGCCGGCCGGAGCGGATCCACCGGTTGGGTACTGTGCTGACGATCCGACCGGCCGACTGGTCCAACTGGGTCTGGCGACAGGCATGTTCATCCCGCTAGGTTCACGGCGAACGTCGTGACCACAGGGGAGGATGAATGCGCAAGACGCTGAGGTGGCTGCTGTCACTCGTGGTGCTCATCGGCACCGTGAGTGCGGCCGGTGCGGCCACCGCCGCAGAACCGGCCACCGGCACAGCCACCGGCACGGCCACACCGACGGCCGCGGCCACGGACATCAAGGACCGCATCCTGGCGATTCCCGGGATGACCCTGATCGAGGAGAAGCCCTACACCGGCTACCGCTTCTTCGTCCTCACCTACACCCAGCCGGTGGACCACCGGGACCCGCGCAAGGGCACCTTCCAGCAGCGCATCACCCTGCTGCACAAGGACACCAGCCGCCCGACCGTCTTCTTCACCTCCGGCTACCACGTCAGCACCAACCCGCGCCGCAGTGAGCCGACGGCCATCATCGACGGCAACCAGGTCTCCATGGAGTATCGGTTCTTCACTCCGTCCCGGCCCCAGCCGGCCGACTGGTCGAAGCTGAACATCTGGCAGGCCGCCACCGACCAGCACCGCATCCACACCGCGCTGAAGCAGATCTACACCAAGAACTGGATCGCCACCGGCGCGTCCAAGGGCGGCATGACCGCCACCTACTTCGAGCGCTTCTACCCGCGCGACATGGATGGTGTCGTCGCCTATGTGGCGCCCAACGACGTGGTGAACAAGGAGGACTCGGCCTACGACCGGTTCTTCGAGAAGGTCGGCACCAAGGAGTGCCGCGACAAGCTCAACGCCGTGCAGCGCGAGGCCCTCGTCCGCCGGGAGCCGCTGGAGGCCAAGTACACCCAGTACGCGGCGGAGAACGGCTACACCTTCGCCACCGTCGGCAGCCTCGACAAGGCGTACGAAGCCGTCGTCCTCGACTACGTCTGGGCCTTCTGGCAGTACAGCCTGCTCGCCGACTGCGCGTCGGTCCCCGACGCGGCGACCGCGTCCGACCAGGAGATCTGGGACAGCGTCGACGCGATCTCCGGCTTCTCCTTCTACACCGACCAGGGCCTCGAGCCCTACACCCCGTACTACTACCAGGCCGGCACGGAGCTGGGCTCGCCCACCATCACGCTGCCGCACCTGGCCGGACTGAGCCGTTACGGGTACCAGCCGCCGCGGAACTTCGTGCCGGCCTCCATCCCCATGAAGGCCGAGCCGCAGGCCATGCGGGACGTCGACAGCTGGGTCCGGCACCACGCCACCCACATGCTCTTCGTGTACGGCGCCAACGATCCGTGGGGTGCCGAGCGTTTCCGCCTCGGCAAGGGCGCCCGTGACAGCTATGTCTACGCCGCGCCCGGCGCCAACCACGGCGCCAACGTGGCGGGTCTGGTCGAGGCCGAGCGCACCAAGGCCACGGCCCGGATCCTCCAGTGGGCGGGTGTCGCCCCGGCGGCCGTCCAGGCCGACCCGGCGAAGGCGAAGCCGCTGGCGCCGTTCGACAAGCGCCTGGACAAGAAGAGCGTGGAGCGCGCGCAGACCCTGCGCCCGTAAGCGGGAAGGCCCGCGGACCACTGACAGGGGCTGTGCGCGCCGCTCGGAACGGGCGCGCACAGCCCCTCGCCGGTTCGCTGCGGTTAGTACCGCAGGCCGTAGCCGACCGGGTACAGCTCCTTGGCCGGATCGTCCGCGCTCTGTATGGCGACCGGCAGCCGGCCCCGGGGATCGGCGCGGCCGGCGATGACCCGGGCGGCCGCACACAGTTCGACATCCGTCCAGGAGTAGCTCGCCACGGTCGCCCGCTGCCCGGTGAGCTGGGCGATGTCGTACGGATTGCGGATCGCGACCGTGACGACCGGCACGCCGGTCGCGGCGAGCCGCGTCACCAGGGTGCGCTGGGTACTGACCGCTGTGACGTTGTACGTGCCGACGACGATCACGTCCTTGCCGGCCGCCGCCGCCACCGCCTCGTCGATCTTCGCCGGCGCAGGGGCCGTCCCCGTGGCCAACGCCGTCGTGGTGAAGCCCAGTTCGGTGAAGGCCTTGGCGAGCGTGGCGGTGGGCGGCCCGGTGGTGCCGGTCGGCGAGGCGGGATCCGCGCCGACGACGAGCAGGTTCGGCCGGGTGCGCGGGTCGAGCGGCAGCAGCCCGCCCTCGTTGCGCAGCACGGTGGTCGTCGCCTCGGCGATGTCGTCGGCCGCCGCCAGATGCGCACGGGTTCCCACGGTCCGGTCCACGTCCCGGTCGGAGACGTAGGGATCGTGGAAGAGACCCAGCCGGGCCTTCAGCCGAAGGATGCGCAGGATCGATTCGTCGAGGCGCTCCTCGGTGAGCTCGCCCTCCTTGACGGCCTTCAGTACGGCCTTCCAGGCGACATCCAGCTTCGGCGGGTTGAGGAGCTGGTCGACCCCGGCCTTCAGGGCGAGCACCGGAACGCGGTCGTCGCCGTACTTGGTGCGGACGCCCTCCATGCCGAGCGAGTCGGTCACCACCACACCGTCGTAGCCCAGCTGTTCACGCAGGATGCCGGTGAGGATGGGCCGGGAGAGCGTCGCCGGGTCCCCGCTCGGGTCGAGCGCAGGAACGACGATGTGCGCGGTCATGATCGAGTCGATTCCGTGGGCGATCGCGCTCCGGAACGGGGGCGCGTCCAGCTCCGCCCACTGCTCGCGCGTGTGCGTGATGGTCGGCAGCCCGTAGTGGCTGTCGGTCGCGGTGTCGCCGTGGCCGGGGAAGTGCTTGCAGGTCGCGGCGACCCCGGCGCCCTGGTACCCCCTCACCTGAGCGGCGACGAGTCCGGCGACGGCCTGCGGGTCGGCGCCGAAGGACCGTACGCCGATGACCGGGTTGGCGGGGTTGACGTTGACGTCGGCGACGGGCGCGTAGTTCTGCCGGATGCCCATCGCGGCGAGCTCGGCGCCGGCGATCCGGGCGGCCCGGCGCGCGTCCGTACACGAACTCCCCGCCCCCAGAGCCATCGCACCGGGCAGCAGCGTCGCGGGCTTGCCGACGCGGTTGACGATGCCGTGCTCCTGGTCGGTGGAGATCAGCAGGGGGACCGGCGTGGGCTGGGCGAGACCGGCCCGCTGGATGCCGTTGGAGAGGGCGGCGATCTGGTGCGGGTCGCGGGTGTTGTGGGCCCAGGAGAAGTAGATGACACCGCCGACGTGGTACGTGGCGATGAGCTCGGCGGCCGTACGGACCCCGATCTCCTTGAGGTTGGCGTCGATGTCGGCCTGGTCGGGGGCGGTGGCGGAGTGACCGTACACCCGCATGACGAAGAGCTGGCCGACCTTCTCCTCCAGGCTCATCCGGGAGATGAGCCGGCGGAGGCGGTGCAGGTCGGGGGGCGCGGCCGCGGCGGTCGCGGGGGTGAGGACTCCGGTTGCCGCGGCGGCGGACACGGCGGCGGTGGCGGTGAGCAGGGCGCGTCTGGAGGTGGGGCGATCGTGCACTGGTGCTCCTTCCGGCCGTACGGGGCGGGGGGTGGTGAAGGAAACTTCCAAGGTGTCACGGATAGTCGGAAACTAACTGCCAGGTCAAGGGATCGCACAGGAAAGACCACTCGATGAGCGGTGGGGAAGGCCGGGTGGTTGTGCGGTGAGGAGGCGGGAAGGCGGGCCGGCCCGCGGCTCTCGGCTTCGGCCACCGAAGGCCGGACGGAGAGTCCGTGCGGTCCCGGTGAGCCTGGGCCGACGGGCCGTTCCCGCACGCCACAGCGCCGACCGCCGCCGCCTGGACACCGGATCCAGCCGTACGGCCGCCGCCTCCGCCGGCAGCGTCCCCGTCCCGGCCGGACCTGGTCCTGGACGAGACGGTCAACCCTCCGAGGTGGTGCGCCGCGGCGCTGCCGGTGTCCGGGGCGACCCTGACGCCGCTGCCGGTCCGCGCTATCGTCCCGGCATGGATCTTGTCCCCATCGATCGTGAACCGGCCCCCGGAGTCGTCCTCCTGAGCGGCATCCCCGGCAGTGGCAAGTCGACCGTCGCCGCCGCGCTCGCGGCCCGCTTCGCGCACTCCGCGCACCTCGAAGTCGACCGCCTCCAGGAGCTGATCGTCCGGGGCGGGCGGTGGCCGGACCCCGTCGGGGATCCGGAGGCGGACCGGCAGATCTTCCTCCGTGCCCGCAACGCCTGCCTCCTGGCGGGCAGTTTCGCCGCCGCCGGCTTCCTCCCCGTCGTCGACGACGTGGTCGCCCGCCGGTCCCACCTGGACTTCTACCGCGCCACGCTGCCCGCCGGCAGCGGACCGGTCCACCTCGTCATCCTCGCCCCCGGCCCCAAGACGGCCTGGGAGCGCAACCTCGCGCGGGACAAGCGCCTGTCGACGGACTGGTCGGCGCTGGACGAGGTGATGCAAGAAGAACTGCTCGGGGAGGGGGCCTGGGTGAACAACGCCGAACTGTCGGTGGAGGAAACCGTGGACGCGGTCCTGTCGGCGACGGGCCTGGACGGGGCGGCGACGGGCTGACCCGGTCCGCCGGGGCGCCTGGGCGAACCGGGGTCAGCCCGCCGGTGCGCCCGGGGCCTGAGCGCCTCGATCGGCTCGCCGGTCCGCCCGGGGTGCGTCGGTGCGCGCCCGGATCAGCCTGCCGGTGCGCCCGGGGGCCTGAGCGCCCCGATCGGCTCGCCGGTCCGCCCCGGGGCGAGTCGGTGCGCGCCCCGGGAAGCCCAATCACCGCCGCGGCCCGACCCTCGGCCCCTCGGCCAATCGACCCCTCGACCCCGAGAGAACACCTCACCCCCGTGGCCGGGCCGTCGACCCCCTCGCCATCAGCTCCGCCGGGACCGTCGCGATGCCGCCCGGCGGTGGTGACTCCGTGCCCATCGCGAGCCGGCCGGCCCGCGCCCCCGCCTCGTACAGCGGCAGCCGTACGGTCGTGAGCGCCGGGACCGCGTCCACCGAGAACGGCAGGTCGTCGAAGCCCGCCACCGAGATGTCCTCGGGGACGCGCAGGCCCTGGTCGCGCAGGGCCGCGCAGGCGCCGAGGGCGACCGTGTCGTTGGCGGCCACGATCGCCGTCAGGTCGGGGGCGCGGCGCAGGAGTTCGACGGTGGAGTCGTAGCCGGAGCGGCGGTCGTACGGCCCGTGCACGGTCACCCGCTCCTGGCCCTCCGCCAGACCCGCCGCGGCCATCGCCTCGCGGTGGCCCTCCAGGCGGTGCCGGGTCGTCGTCCGCTCGGCCGGGCCCGCGACATAGCCGATCCGCCGGTGGCCGAGTGCGAGCAGATGCTCGGTGAGCCGCCGCCCGCCGCCCCGGTTGTCGAAGGCCAGCGCCGCCACGACCGCGTCGCAGCCGGGCAGCGGCGGCCGGCCGCACAGCACCACCCGGGTGCCCGCGTCCGCGAGCTTCGCCAGCTTGGCGGCCGTCGCGGCGATGTGGTCCGGGTCCTCGAGCGCGCCGCCGGTCAGGACCACGGCCGCCGCGCGCTGCCGCTGGAGCAGTGTGAGATAGGTGAGTTCGCGCTCGGGGGAGCCGCCGGTGTTGCAGACGACGGCCAGCTTCTCCCCGCCCGCGCGGCCCAGCGCGCCCTCGCCGATGGCGCTCTGAGCGGCCCCGGCCATGATCCCGAAGAAGGGGTCGGCGATGTCGTTCACCAGGATGCCGACGAGGTCGGACGTGGCGGCGGCGAGCGAGCTCGCGGGGCCGTTCAGTACGTAGTCCAGCTCGTCGACGGCGCGCAGCACCCGCTCCCGGGTGGCCGCGGCGACCGGGTAATTGCCGTTCAGGACCCGGGAGACGGTGGCCGGGGAGACCCGCGCGCGTGCGGCCACATCGGCCAGCGTGACGGTCATCGCGTTCCTCCGAGGAGAGTCGGGCGATCCCCTTGTCCGGGGCGCTGTCGGCAGGCTAGCGTCCTGCCCCGTAGAAAGCGCTTGCTACGGCGGTTACGACGCAGCACGGAGGGAATCTCGTGACACGCAGGACAGTCCGGATCGCCATGAACGGCGTCACCGGACGGATGGGATACCGGCAGCATCTGGTGCGCTCGATCCTCGCGCTGCGCGAACAGGGCGGCCTGGACCTCGGGGACGGAACCGTCCTGTGGCCCGAGCCGGTCCTCGTCGGCCGCCGTGAGCACGCGCTGCGCGGACTCGCCGAGCGCCACGGCCTCGTCGAGTGGTCGACCGACCTCGACGCCGTACTCGCCGACGACACCGTCGAGGTGTACTTCGACGCGCAGGTCACCTCCGCCCGCGTCGACGCGATCAGGAAGGCCGTCGCCGCGGGCAAGCACATCTACACGGAGAAGCCCACCGCCACGGACGTGACCGGCGCCCTGGAGCTCGCCCGGCTCGCCCGCGCCGCCGGAGTCAAGCACGGCGTCGTCCAGGACAAGATCTTCCTGCCGGGTCTGCGGAAGCTGAAGCGCCTCGTCGACGGCGGCTTCTTCGGGAAGATCCTGTCCGTGCGGGGCGAGTTCGGCTACTGGGTCTTCGAGGGCGACTGGCAGGAGGCCCAGCGCCCCTCCTGGAACTACCGCGCCGAGGACGGCGGCGGCATCACCGTCGACATGTTCCCGCACTGGGAGTACGTACTGCACGAGTTGTTCGGCCGCGTGACCAGTGTGAACGCGCACATCACCACCCATGTCCCGCAGCGCTGGGACGAGCGCGGCAAGCCGTACGCGGCCACCGCCGACGACTCCGCGTACGGCATCTTCCAGCTCGAGGGCGGAGCCGTCGCACAGATCAACTCCTCCTGGGCGGTCCGCGTCCACCGCGACGAACTCGTCGAGTTCCAGGTCGACGGCACCCACGGCTCCGCCGTCGCGGGCCTGCGTGACTGCCGCGTACAGCACCGGTCCACGACCCCCAAGCCGGTCTGGAACCCGGATCTGCCCGTGACGCACTCCTTCCGCGACCAGTGGCAGGAAGTGCCGGACAACGCCGAGTTCGACAACGGATTCAAGGCCCAGTGGGAACTGTTCCTGCGCCACATCGCCCTGGACGAGCCGTACCACTGGGACCTGCTGGCCGGCGCCCGTGGCGTCCAGCTCGCCGAACTCGGCCTCAAGTCGTCCGCGGAGGGCCGCCGTTACGACGTCCCGGAGCTCACGCTGTGACCATCCGCCTGCCGTACGGCACGTACGAGCCACGCACCGAGCCGCTGACGCTCCCCCCGGGCGGCCCCCTCGTCTCCCGTACGGTCTTCGCCGCCGCCCATGTCGTCGCCGACCCGTACGCGGACACCCACCCGGACTCCCCGGCCGCCGTCGACTGGGACGCCACCCTCGCCTTCCGGCGCCATCTGTGGGCCCATGGCCTCGGCGTCGCCGAGGCCATGGACACCGCGCAGCGCGGGATGGGCCTCGACTGGACGGGCGCGGCGGAGCTGATCCGCCGCTCGGCGGCCGAGGCGAAGGCGGTCGGCGGCCGCATCGCCTGCGGGGTCGGAACCGACCAGCTCACCGGACCCGCGGACCTGACGGCCGTGACCCGTGCCTACGAGGAGCAGCTCGCGCTCGTCGAGGAGACCGGCGCGCAGGCCGTCCTCATGGCCTCCCGGGCGCTCGCCGCCGCCGCGCGCGGCCCCGAGGACTTCGCGGCGGTGTACGGCCATCTACTGAGGCAGGCGTCGGAGCCGGTGATCCTGCACTGGCTCGGCCCGATGTTCGACCCGGCGCTCGAGGGGTACTGGGGCTCCGCCGACCCGGACGCCGCGACCGAGACCTTTCTGAAGATCATCGCCACGCACCGGGACAAGGTCGACGGGGTCAAGGTCTCCCTGCTGGACGCGGAACGCGAGACCGTGCTGCGGCTCCGCCTCCCCGAGGGTGTGCGCTGCTACACCGGCGACGACTTCCACTACCCCGAGCTGATCGCGGGCGACGAGCGGGGCTTCAGCCACGCCCTTCTCGGGATCTTCGACCCGCTCGCCCCGCTGGCCGCCCGGGCCGTGCGCGCCCTCGACACGGGTGACGTACGCGGCTTCCGCGAACTCCTCGACCCGACCGTCGCGTTGTCCCGTCATCTCTTCGCGCCGCCGACCCGCTTCTACAAGACGGGCGTGGTGCTGCTGGCCTGGCTGGCCGGACACCAGGACCACTTCGCGATGGTCGGTGGCCTCCAGTCGGCCCGCTCGCTGCCGCACCTGGCGCGGGCCTACGAACTCGCCGACGGGCTGGGTCTCCTCCCCGATCCCGAGCTCGCGCAGTCCCGGATGAAGTCCTTGCTCACGGTGTACGGAGTGGACCAGTGACCCTGTCCCGTCTCAGCGTCAACCAGATGACGGTGAAGGGGCTCCCGCTGCCGGAGCTCGTGGCGCAGTGCGTACGGCTGGGCATCCCCGGGGTGGGCCTGTGGCGCGATCCCGTGCGGGCGTACGGGATCGAGGCGACGGTCCGGCTCGTGCGGGACGCGGGCCTGACCGTCACCACCCTCTGCCGGGGCGGCTTCTTCACCACGGCCACCGACCTGGACGACAACCGCGCCGCGATCGACGAGGCGGCGGCGCTCGGCACGGACACCCTCGTCCTCGTCTCCGGTGGACTGGCCCCCGGCACCAAGGACCTGACCGCGGCCCGCGCCCTGATCGCCGACGCCATCGGCGAACTCGCCCCCTACGCGGGGGCGCGGGGCGTGCGCCTGGCCATCGAGCCGCTGCACCCGATGTACGCGGCGGACCGGTGCGCGATCTCCACGCTGGACCAGGCCCTCGCCATCGCCGAGCGCTTCCCCGCCGGACAGGTCGGCGTGGTCGTGGACACCTACCACGTGTGGTGGGACGACCGGGCGCCGGCGGCGGTCGCGCGCGCGGGAGCCGCCGGACGGATCCACTCCTTCCAACTCGCCGACTGGACCACCCCCTTGCCGGCGGGGGTCCTGAACGGCCGGGGACAGCTGGGTGACGGGGTGATCGACCTGCGCGCGTGGCGCTCCCTGGTCGACGCGGCCGGATACGACGGCCCCATCGAGGTGGAGCTGTTCAACGAGGAACTGTGGGCCCGGGACGGCGCGAAGGTGCTGGAGGAGACGGCGGCGAGATACGCCGCCGTGACTCCGGAAAAATAACTCAGCGAAGCCGTACAACCCTTTGCGGGTGACGGTGGTCCTATCTCGTGTCAGGGCTTCCGGGGAGGGATCTGGGGGGATTCGGGAAGCCTTGGTCAGGGAGGGGAACGCGTGGGGCCCGGTCCGCGGACCGGGCCCCTTGTAGTGCGCGAGGTGTGCGCGAGGCAGCGCGCGGGACATCCCCGAGGCGGTGCGCGAGCCGCCCCGGTGCGGCCGGGGAGTTGTCCGCGGGCCCGGCGGGTTGTCCGACCCCGCCGCTATCTTCGGATCATGTCCAGTCAGGCAGTGGTCGAAGGCGTCCTGGAGCGGATCACCTACGCCAACGAGGAGAGCGGCTACACCGTCGCCCGCGTCGACACCGGTCGAGGCGCCGGGGACCTCCTCACGGTGGTCGGCTCGCTGCTCGGCGCGCAACCGGGCGAGTCGCTGCGCATGGAGGGCCGCTGGGGCTCCCACCCGCAGTACGGCAAGCAGTTCACCGTCGAGAACTACACGACCGTCCTGCCGGCCACCATCCAGGGCATCCGCCGCTATCTCGGCTCCGGTCTGATCAAGGGCATCGGCCCGAGGATCGCCGAGCGGATCGTGGAGCACTTCGGCACCGACACCCTCGACATCATCGAGCGGCAGCCCGCGAAGCTCGTCGAAGTGCCGGGCCTCGGCCCCAAGCGCACCCGGCTCATCGGCGCCGCCTGGGAGGAGCAGAAGGCGATCAAGGAGGTCATGATCTTCCTCCAGGGGGTCGGGGTCTCGACCTCCATCGCCGTGCGGATCTACAAGAAGTACGGCGACGCCTCGATCTCCGTCGTGAGGAACCAGCCCTACCGGCTGGCGGCGGACGTCTGGGGCATCGGCTTCCTCACGGCCGACCGGATCGCCCAGGCCGTCGGCATCCCGCACGACAGCCCGGAGCGGGTCAAGGCCGGGCTGCAGTACGCCCTGTCCCAGTCCACCGACCAGGGGCACTGCTTCCTGCCCGAGGAGCAGCTGATCGCCGACGCGGTCAAGCTGCTCCAGGTCGACACCGGGCTGGTCATCGAGTGCCTCGCCGAGCTGGCGGCACCCGGTGAGGACGACGAGCCGGGCGTCGTACGGGAGCGGGTGCCGGGCGTCGACGGGCAGCCGGTCACGGCGGTCTACCTGATCCCCTTCCACCGCGCCGAACTGTCCCTGGCCGCCCAGATCCAGCGCCTGCTGCGGGCGGCCGAGGACCGGATGCCGGCCTTCCGGGACGTCGCCTGGGACAAGGCGCTCGCCTGGCTCGCGACGCGCACGGGCGCCGAACTGGCGCCCGAGCAGGAGCAGGCCGTCCGGCTGGCGCTCACCGAGAAGGTCGCCGTGCTCACCGGTGGGCCCGGCTGCGGCAAGTCCTTCACCGTCCGCTCGATCGTGGAGCTGGCCCGGGCCAAGAAGGCCAAGGTGGTCCTGGCCGCGCCCACGGGCAGGGCGGCCAAGCGCCTGGCCGAGCTCACCGGCGCCGAGGCGTCCACCGTCCACCGGCTGCTGGAACTCAAGCCGGGCGGTGACGCCGCGTACGACCGGGACCGGCCGTTGGACGCCGATCTGGTGGTGGTCGACGAGGCCTCCATGCTGGACCTCCTGCTCGCCAACAAGCTGGTGAAGGCCGTCGCGCCCGGCGCCCATCTGCTGCTCGTCGGCGATGTGGACCAGCTGCCCTCGGTGGGGGCCGGAGAGGTGCTCAGCGACCTGCTGGCCCCCGAAAGCCCCGTCCCGGCCGTCAGGCTCACCCGCATCTTCCGTCAGGCCCAGCAGTCCGGCGTGGTCACCAACGCCCACCGGATCAATTCCGGCGTGCCGCCGATCACCACGGGCCTGCCGGACTTCTTCCTCTTCAGCGAGGACGAGACCGAGGACGCCGGACGGGTCGCCGTCGATGTCGCCGCACGGCGGATTCCCGCCAAATTCGGTCTCGACCCGCGCCGCGACGTGCAGGTACTCGCCCCCATGCACCGCGGCCCGGCCGGCGCGGGCACGCTGAACGGACTGCTCCAGCAGGCCATCACCCCGGCGCGTCCGGACCTGCCCGAGAAGAGATTCGGTGGAAGGGTCTTCCGGGTGGGGGACAAGGTCACCCAGATTCGCAACAATTACGACAAGGGAGAGAACGGGGTCTTCAACGGCACGGTCGGCGTGGTCACCGCGCTCAGCCTGGACGACCAGCGGCTGACGGTGCTGACGGACGAGGACGAGGAGGTGGGGTACGACTTCGACGAACTCGACGAGCTGGCCCACGCGTACGCCGTGACGATCCACCGTTCCCAGGGCAGCGAGTACCCCGCCGTGGTGATCCCCGTCACCACCGGAGCCTGGATGATGCTGCAGCGGAACCTGCTCTACACGGCCGTCACGCGGGCGAAGAAGCTGGTCGTCCTCGTCGGTTCCCGCAAGGCGATCGGGCAGGCCGTCCGCACTGTTTCCGCAGGCAGACGCTTCACCGCGCTGGATCACCGACTGTCCGGAAGTCTGTCCGCGCGGCCCTGACCACAGGATCGATCTTCAGGACACCCGGACGTGGGAAACCCCACCCCCGACTACCGGAACCGGGGCGAAGGGGGCAGGATGAGCAGGTTGGCGGCACTGAGTGCCGCCAATTGGCCCAATGGTCGACCCCGAGTGCACTCTCCTGAGCCAAATGGGGGATGGTAGAGACAGTCAGGGCACCTCGAAGAAGAGGCACTACGTCGGTGAGGGATGACGTGAGCGACAACTCTGTAGTACTGCGGTACGCGGACGGTGAATACACCTACCCGGTGGTTGACAGCACCGTCGGTGACAAGGGCTTCGACATCGGGAAGCTCCGAGCCCAGACGGGTCTGGTCACCCTGGACAGCGGATACGGCAACACCGCCGCCTATAAATCCGCGATCACCTACCTCGACGGTGAGCAGGGCATTCTGCGGTACCGCGGCTACCCCATCGAGCAGCTGGCGGAGCGTTCGACGTTCCTCGAGGTCGCCTACCTGCTGATCAACGGTGAGCTTCCCAAGGTCGACGAGCTCTCGACCTTCAAGAACGAGATCACCCAGCACACGCTGCTGCACGAGGACGTCAAGCGGTTCTTCGACGGCTTCCCGCGCGACGCCCACCCGATGGCCATGCTGTCGTCCGTGGTCAGCGCGCTGTCCACGTTCTACCAGGACAGCCACAACCCGTTCGACGATAAGCAGCGCCACCTCTCCACGATCCGGCTGCTCGCCAAGCTGCCGACGATCGCGGCGTACGCGTACAAGAAGTCGATCGGCCACCCCTTCGTCTACCCGCGCAACGACCTCGGGTACGTCGAGAACTTCCTGCGCATGACCTTCTCGGTCCCCGCCCAGGAGTACGAGCTCGACCCGGTCGTGGTCGCCGCGCTCGAGAAGCTGCTGATCCTGCACGCGGACCACGAGCAGAACTGTTCGACGTCCACCGTGCGTCTGGTCGGTTCCTCGCAGGCGAACATGTTCGCCTCGATCTCCGCCGGCATCTCGGCCCTGTGGGGCCCCCTGCACGGTGGCGCCAACCAGTCGGTCCTGGAGATGCTCGAGGGCATCCAGGCCAATGGCGGCGATGTCGACTCCTTCATCCGCAAGGTGAAGAACAAGGAGGACGGCGTCCGTCTGATGGGCTTCGGCCACCGGGTCTACAAGAGCTTCGACCCGCGCGCCAAGATCATCAAGGCCGCCGCGCACGATGTCCTCTCCGCGCTCGGCAAGTCCGACGAGCTGCTCGACATCGCGCTGAAGCTGGAGGAGCACGCGCTCTCCGACGACTACTTCGTCTCGCGCAACCTCTACCCGAACGTCGACTTCTACACGGGTCTGATCTACCGGGCGATGGGCTTCCCGACCGAGATGTTCACCGTGCTCTTCGCGCTCGGCCGCCTTCCCGGCTGGATCGCCCAGTGGCACGAGATGATCAAGGAGCCCGGCTCCCGCATCGGCCGTCCGCGGCAGATCTACACCGGCGAGGTCCTCCGCGACTTCGTCCCGGTCGAGGGTCGCTGACCCCACCGTCCGGGCCCGCCGCCGGGCCCGTGCCGAAACGAAGAAAAGCGCCCCGCCGCCGATCCCCCCACGGGTCGACGAGCGGGGCGCTTCCCATATCCCCGGTGCGGATTCCCCCCACGGGATCCGGGCCGGGCGTCTGCTGTCCTTGTCGGTCAGCAGAAGCTTTCGCAGGTCTGCGCGGTCTGCCGGGGTACGTACGTACGGGAGGGCCGCTCAAAGCTCCCCGGTGCACGTGCCCCGGCCAACGCTTGCCTGGGACGTCCCCCAAGACATCCCATGAACGTCCCCCAAGACGTTCTCGGCATCGCCCACTTAGACTCGCGAACAGCCCGAATGGTTACCCCCAAATATCTGTGATCTAGGTCTCTTTGTGAAGGTCCTGTGCGTCACGTGAACGTGAATTCACGTAAACGCCCGGAGTCGAAGGCTGTTGGTCACGACAAAAACGGATGAAAAGGCCATGGCCAGCCCGGCGATCATCGGGTTCAGCAGACCGGCCGCCGCGAGCGGCAGCGCGGCCACGTTGTAACCGAAGGCCCAGAAGAGGTTGCCCCTGATCGTGGCCAGGGTCCGCCGTGACAGCCGGATCGCGTCCGCGGCCACCCGCAGGTCGCCCCGGACGAGGGTGAGGTCGGCGGCCTCGATCGCCGCGTCGGTGCCCGTGCCCATCGCGAGGCCCAGGTCGGCCGTGGCCAGGGCGGCCGCGTCATTCACGCCGTCGCCGACCATGGCGACCGTGCGCCCCTCGCCCTGGAGCCTGCGGACCACGTCCGCCTTGTCCTCGGGCAGGACCTCCGCGTACACCTCGTCGATGGCCACCTCGGCGGCGACCGCCTCGGCGACGGCCCGCTGGTCGCCGGTCAGCAGCACCGGCGTCAGGCCGAGCGCGCGCAACAGCCGGACGGCCTCCGCGCTGGTCTCCTTGACGGTGTCGGCAACGGTGAGGATCCCGCGTGCCACGCCGTCCCAGGCGACATGGACGGCGGTGCTCCCGCCGAGGTCGTCGGGGGCGGGCGGCAGGGTGATTCCGGCGTCCGCGAGCAGGGCGGCGCGGCCGGCCACCACCTCGCGGCCCTCGACCGTGCCGCGTACGCCGAGGCCGGGGACGTTCTCGAAGCCGTCGACGGGTGGCAGGTCGCCGCGTTCGAGCGCGCCCGCCGCAACGGCCCGGGCCACCGGGTGCTCGGAGGCGTGTTCCAGGGCGCCCGCGAGCCGCACCAGCTGGGACTCGTCCACGCCCTCGTACGCGTACACCTTCCGGAGCGTCATCCGGCCGGTGGTGACCGTGCCCGTCTTGTCGAGGACGACGGTGTCGACGCGGCGCGTGGACTCCAGGGCCTCGGGGCCCTTGATCAGGATGCCGAGCTGGGCGCCCCGGCCGGTGCCCACCATCAGCGCGGTCGGCGTGGCGAGCCCCAGGGCGCAGGGGCAGGCGATGATCAGGACGGCGACGGCGGCGGTGAAGGACGCCGTCGCGTCGCCCGTGACCGCCAGCCAGAGAGCCAGCGTGCCGAGCGCGAGCAGCAGCACGACGGGGACGAAGACCGCGGAGATCCGGTCGGCGAGCCGCTGCACGCGCGCCTTGCCGTTCTGGGCCTCCTCGACGAGGTGTGCCATCCGGGCGAGCCGGGTGTCGGCGCCGACGCGGGTGGCCTCGACGACCAGCCGTCCCGAGGTGTTCACGCACCCGCCGATGACCGGGTCGCCGACGGTGACCTCCGCCGGCACGGACTCGCCGGTGAGCATGGACGCGTCCACGGCGGACGCGCCCTCGGTGACGGTGCCATCGGTGGCGATCTTCTCTCCGGGGCGCACGACGAAGAACTCCCCGGCCCGCAGGGCGTCCACCGGGACGCGCACCTCGCGGCCCGCCCGCAGGACGGCGACGTCCTTGGCGCCCAGCTCCATCAGCGCGCGCAGTGCCGAGCCCGCCCTCCTCTTGGCGCGTGCCTCCAGGAAGCGGCCGAGCAGGATGAAGGCGATCACTCCGGCCGCGACTTCGAGATAGATCGTGGACGCGGCGTCGGCGCGGGAGACGGAGAAGTCGAAGCCGTGACGCATCCCGGGCATCCCCGCGTCACCGAGGAACAGGGCCCACAGCGACCAGCCGAAGGCGGCGAGGGTGCCCACCGAGACGAGCGTGTCCATGGTGGCGGCGCCGTGCCGGAGATTGGTCCAGGTCGCGCGGTGGAAGGGCAGTCCGCCCCAGACGACGACGGGTGTGGCGAGCACGAGCGAGAGCCACTGCCACCCGTCGAACTGAAGGGCGGGGACCATCGCCGTCGCCACCACCGGTGCGGCGAGGGCGGCCGAGACGATCAGCCGCCGGCGCAGCGCGTCCGCCTCGTCGGCGGTGGCCCCGGCGGGGCTCTCGGCCTCGTCCGTGGGCTCGGGCGGCGGGGGTGCCTCGGCGGTGTAGCCGGTCCTGACCACCGTCGCGATCAGATCGGCGACCTCGATGCCCTCCCGGTACGAGACCTTCGCCTTCTCCGTCGCGTAGTTGACGGTGGCGGTGACGCCGTCCATGCGGTTGAGCTTCTTCTCGACGCGGGCCGCGCACGAGGCGCAGGTCATCCCGCCGATGGTGAGCTCGGTCGTGGTGGTGGATGTCGCGGGGGATGTCATGTGGGGTTCCAAAGGGGAGCGGGGCCCTACCGTTGGCAACGGTACGACCCCGCTCTTCATGCCCGATGCGCGACCTCAGGCGAGACCGATGAGCTCGTAGCCCGCCTCGTCCACGGCGGCGCGCACGGCGGCCTCGTCCAGCGCGGCCTCGGAGACGACGGTGACCTGACCGGTGGAGGCCACGGCCTTCACCGAGGAGACGCCGGCGATCTCGGAGATCTCACTCGACACGGCACCCTCGCAGTGCCCACAGGTCATCCCCTTCACCTGGTAGACCGTGGTGACACCGGCGGCCTGGGCGTCGGCCGCGCCGTCGTGGCAGGAGCCGGTCGACGAGCAGCAGGAGCCGGTGGCCTGGGGCAGCTCGGTCTTCGTCTCGGCGGTCGTCATGGCGCTCTCCTCATCGGGCATTGCTGATCCGGTAGAGACCCCACTTTATACCCCTAGGGGGTATGACGGTCAACCTGCGCCGCGCCACCCGGTGGTGGAGTGCGGGCGCGGGAACGTGTGATCGGACATTCCCCCAGGAGTGGTGCATCCCCTAGATTCAGGTCCAGTCGAGCGAAGGGCCGGGCCGATGAGGGCTGTGGTGTTCGAGGAGTACGGACAGGAGGCACGTGTACGGGACGTGCCCGACCCCGCCCCGTCGCCCCGCGGTGTCGTCGTCCGCGTCGAGGCCACCGGTCTGTGCCGCAGCGACTGGCACGGCTGGATGGGTCATGACCCGGACATCAGCCTTCCGCACGTGCCCGGACACGAACTCGCGGGCGTCGTCGAGGCGGTGGGCGCCGATGTGGCCAACTGGCGGGTCGGCGACCGGGTCACCGTGCCCTTCATATGCGCCTGCGGCAGCTGCCCCTCGTGTGCCGCCGGGGACCAGCAGGTGTGCGAGCGCCAGACCCAGCCAGGGTTCACCCACTGGGGATCCTTCGCCGAGTACGTGGCCCTGGAGCACGCCGACATCAATCTGGTCGCGGTGCCCGACGAGCTGATGTACACGACGGCCGCCGGCCTCGGCTGCCGGTTCGCCACCGCCTTCCGTGCGGTCGTCGCACAGGGCCGGGTGGCGCCCGGCGACTGGGTCGCGGTCCACGGTTGCGGCGGCGTCGGCCTCTCGGCGGTGATGATCGCGGCCGCCTGCGGGGCGCGGGTCGTCGCCGTCGACGTCGCCCCGCGCGCCCTGGAGCTGGCCCGCACCTTCGGTGCGGACCAGTGCATCGACGCCTCCGCCTTGCCCGGTGGCGACACGGCCGCGGCCATCCGCGAACTGACCGGCGGCGGTGTCCATGTGTCCCTCGACGCCCTCGGCTCGTCGGCCACCTGCGCCGCCTCGGTGGCGAGCCTGCGCCGGCGCGGCCGCCACGTCCAGGTCGGGCTGCTGCCCACGGCCGCCGGTGACCCGGTGGTCCCGATGGCCCGGGTGATCGGCCTGGAGCTGGAGATCCTCGGCAGCCACGGCATGGCCGCGCACGCCTACGGGCCGATGATGGAACTGGTCCGCTCGGGCGCCCTGCGCCCCGATCTGCTGGTCACCCAGCAGATCCCGCTGACGGCGGCCCCCGCCGCGCTCGCCGAGATGGGGTCGGCGCCGGGAGCGGGCGTGACGGTGATCCGTCCGCAGAGCTGAGCGGCGGGGTCATTCCCGACGTCCCCGGTTCCCCGGGCGATTGGCCACCCAGGTCCGGATCGTATCCGCGTACCAGTAGGGCTTTCCCGCTTCCACGTGGTCGGGGGGCGGCAGTAGTCCGTGCTTCCGGTAGGAGCGGACAGTGTCGGGCTGAACCCGGATGTGCGCCGCAATGTCCTTGTACGACCAGAGCCTTCTGTCCGGCATGTGTGACACCTCCCTGCGCGCGTCGCAGCGGCGGCCGGAGTGCCGTTCGGGGGAGCTGTGACGCGGACGCTGGTGATCGCTGGCGATCCCCTGAGCCTGTGCCCACCTGAACGACAACTGGTGACCGAGAGAGAGGGGTTGTGAACCGGCTGTGACGGAACACCCGCGTAACGGAGATATGCGTGACAGCAAAGGGACTGATGTGACGGAAGCGGCACACCGGACCGGTGTGCTCGCGGCCGGAGAGTCGCGGCCGTGGTCGTAACCTAGGAGGTCTAGTTTCGCTCTGCCGGAGGTGGCGCATGGCCCGCATCGGACTCACGGCGGCGCGGGTGACCGAGGCCGCCGCCGACCTCGCGGACGACATCGGCTTCGACCGGGTCACCGTGTCCGCGCTGGCCCGTGGCTTCGGCGTCAAGGACGCGAGCCTCTACTCCCACGTCAGGAACCTCGCCGACCTCCGCACCCGGGTCGCCCTTCTCGCCACCGGCGAACTGGCCGACCGGATCTCCGCCGCGGTGGCCGGCCGGGCCGGGAAGGAGGCCATGATCGCCTTCGCCCACGCCTACCGCGACTACGCCCTGGAGCACCCCGGCCGGTACGCGGCGACCCAGATCCCTCTCGACCCGGCCGTCGTGGCGGACTCCCCGGCGTGCCGGCGCAGCATCGAACTCACCTATGGGATGCTCCGCGGCTACGACCTCGCCGAGCCCGATCTCACCGACGCGGGACGGCTGTTGCGCTCCACCTTCCACGGCTATGTCCACCTGGAGGCAGGGGGCGGCTTCGGTCATCCGAGGGACGTACGGGCCTCCTGGGAGCGGGCCCTGGAGGCACTGCACCTCGCCCTCGCGCAGTGGCCGCGCTCGGCCACCGACGCCTGACGCGCCGCGGGGTTCTGCCGCCCCGTCCGCCTAGGCCCCGCAGGAGCGCAGGAAACGGCGGGTGCGGGCCGCGATCGGGAACGGCTTGTCCGGCGGGCACGGGTACATGTCCTGTTCCACGATCGCGAACAGGTCGGCGTCCAGCGCCCCCGCCGCCGCCAGGACCGGCTCCAGCGCGGGCACGCCGGCAGGCGGCTCGCACATCACCCCCCGCGCCACGGCCGGTCCGAACGGCGTGCCCCGCGCGACGACATCGGCCAGGACCTCCGGGTCGACCTGCTTGAGGTGGAGGTAGCCGACGCGCTCCCCGTACGTCTCGATCAGCTTGACGCTGTCGCCGCCGCAGTACGCGTAGTGCCCGGTGTCCAGGCAGAGCGAGACCAGGTCCGGGTCGGTGGCGTCCAGGAAGCGGGTGACGTTCTCCTCGCTGTCGATGTGCGTGTCCGCATGCGGATGGACGACGATCCGCAGCCCGTACCGCTCGCGCACCTCTCGGCCGAGCCGCTCGGTCAGAGTGGTGAGATCACGCCATTGCGCGGGGGTGAGGGTGCTGTCCTCCAGGACCTCACCCGTCTTGTCGTCGCGCCAGAAGGACGGGATGACGACCAGATGCCCCGCGCCCATCGCCTGGGCCAGGGCCGCGTTGTCGGCCACGTGCGCCCAGGTCTTCTCCCAGACGTCCGGCCCGTGGTGCAGCCCGGTGAAGACCGTGCCCGCCGACACCTTCAGACCGCGTCGCGTGGTCTCCTCGGTGAGCCGGACCGGATCGGTGGGCAGATAGCCGTACGGGCCGAGTTCGATCCACTCGTATCCGGCGCGGGCCACTTCGTCGAGGAAGCGGACCCAGGGGACTTGGCGGGGATCGTCGGGGAACCACACGCCCCACGAGTCGGGGGCGGAGCCGATCCGGATGCGGGACAAGGGGGACGGCGAGGTCATGGGCGTCAGCTTTCCGGCCGCCGTCAAGAGGTGTCAAGGTATTCGTCCGAATGTAAGGACAAAATGTTGACAGGGTCGCGCGGGGCCTACTAGACCTGGGGTGGTCGGCCCCGCGCCGCCGATGCGCGAGGCCGACCCCGCGCGAAGCCGCCGGCGCGACGAGGTCCACCGACGAGGTCATCGCTTGCGAAGGGATGCCGGATGGAGACCGATCCGTACGACCTGATCACCATGGGGCGGATCGGGGTGGACCTCTACCCCCTCCGGATCGGGGTCCGGCTGGCCGAGGTGGACACGTTCGGCAAGTTCCTCGGCGGCTCGCCGTCGAACGTCGCCGTCGCCGCCGCCCGCCTCGGACGCCGTACCGCCCTGATCACCCGCACCGGCGCCGACCCCTTCGGCGACTATCTCCACCAGGAGCTGCGGGCGTTCGGCGTGGACGACCGGTGGGTGACCCCCGTCGAGGCGTACCCGACCCCGCTCACCTTCTGCGAGATCTTCCCGCCCGACGACTTCCCGCTGTACTTCTACCGGCATCCCAAGGCCCCGGACCTGGAGATCCACACCCATGAGCTGGACCTCGGTGCGATCGCCTCGGCCCGGATCTTCTGGATGACCGGCACCGGACTGAGCGCGGAGCCGAGCCGAACCGCGACTCTCGACGCCCTCGCCGCCCGCTCGGCGGCCCGTGGCGGACCCGCCGCGTTCACCGTCTTCGACCTGGACTGGCGGCCGAACCTCTGGGCCGCCGCCGGGGAAGGGCCCGAGGCGGCCGGCCGCCACTACCGCGAGGCACTGCGCCACGCCACCGTCGCCGTCGGAAACGTCGACGAGTGCGAGATCGCCACCGGTGAGCGCGACCCGTACGCCGCCGCCCGCGCCCTGCTCGACGCCGGGGTCGCCCTCGCCGTCGTCAAACAGGGCCCCAAGGGCGTCCTCGGTCTGACGGCCGACGGCCGCAGCGCGGACGTACCGCCCATCCCCGTCGAGGTCGTCAACGGGCTCGGCGCCGGAGACGCGTTCGGTGGAGCCCTCTGCCACGGACTCCTCGCGGGCTGGGACCTGGAGCGGACCCTTCAGTACGCCAACGCCGCCGGCGCCGTCGTCGCGTCCAGGGTCGCCTGCTCCTCGGCGATGCCCTTCCCCGCAGAGGTCGAGGCCGCGCTCGAGGGAGGCGTATGGCCGTGAACGCGGTGACCGCCGTCGACCTCGCCCATCTCGTCGCCGTGCGGACCCGGCACCCCGAAGCCGTCGCCGAGGCCGCCGCCCGGCGCCGCAGGCGCCCCCTCATCGGGGACAGCGGCCGACTGATGATCATCGCCGCCGACCACCCCGCCCGCGGGGCCCTCGCCGTCGGCAACCGCCCCTACGCCATGGCCAACCGCCTCGACCTGCTGAGCCGGCTCTGCCTGGCCCTCTCGCGCCCCGGCGTCGACGGCGTCCTCGCCTCCGCCGACATCCTGGACGACCTGCTCCTGCTCGGCGCCCTGGACGACAAGGTCGCCATGGGATCCATGAACCGCGGCGGGCTCGCCGGCGCCCGCTTCGAACTGGACGACCGCTTCACCGGCCACCGCCCCCAGGACCTTCACCGACTCGGCTTCGACGCCGGCAAGCTGCTGCTGCGCCTCGACTACGACGACCCGGGCTCCCTCGACACCCTCCAGGCCACCGCCCGCGCCATCGACGAGATGGCCGCGCTGCGGCTGCCCGTCTTCGTGGAGCCCTTCCGCTGCCACCGCGACTCGGAAGGACGGCTCCACACCGACCTGTCCGCCGAGGCGGTCACCACCTCCCTGGCCGTCGCCTCCGGCCTCGCCGGGACCTCCGCGTACACCTGGCTCAAGGTCCCCGTCACCGAGAATCCCGACGACATGGACCAGGTGATGGCAGCCTCGACCCTGCCCGCCGTGCTCCTCGGCGGCGACATAGGGCCCGACCCGGACACGGCGTACGAGAAGTGGCGAGGGGCCCTGCGACTGCCCACCGTGCAGGGGCTGGTCGTCGGACGCTCGCTGCTCTATCCGGCCGACGGCGACGTGGCCGGCGCGGTCGACATCGCCGTCGGACTGCTCTGAAGGGGTAGGGAGGGACCATGAACGACCTGCATCTCCCGGCCGGCCGTGCCGCCCACGGGCCGTACGCCGTCCACATCGATCCCAAAAGGGCCGGCTGGAGCTACTCCGCGCTCCGCGTGCTCGACCTCGGGCCGGGTGACACCCACCTCCTGGCCGCAGGAGACAGTGAATGGATCGTGCTTCCGCTGACCGGCGGCTGTACGGTTCAAGTGGACGGAGAATCCTTTGAACTGCTGGGGCGGGCAAGCGTGTTCAGCGGAGTCGGTGACTTCGCCTATGTGCCGCGCGACGCCCACGCACAGATCGCCTCCGGCGCAGGAGGCCGCTTCGCCCTGGCAGGAGCGAAGTGCGAGCGACGACTCCCCGCTCGCTACGGCCCCGCGCCGGAGGTTCCCGTCGAGGCGCGCGGCACCGGGGTCCAGGGCCGCGAAGTGCGCAACTTCGCCGCCGCCGGGGTCTTCGACTGCGACCGGCTGATCGCCGTCGAAGTGATCACCCCGGGGGGCCACTGGTCGTCCTACCCGCCCCACAAACACGACGAGCACGTGCCCGGCCAGGAGGCCGCACTCGAGGAGATCTACTACTTCGAGATCGACGGGGGCGGCGCCGGCTACCAGCGGGTGTCCCCGTCGAGGCCCGGCGGCGCCGATCTCCTCGCCGAGGTCCGGGGCGGCGACGCCGTCCTCGTCCCCGACGGCTGGCACGGACCCTCCATCGCCGAACCCGGCCATGACATGTACTACCTCAATGTGATGGCCGGCCCCGGAGCCGAACGGGAGTGGCGGATCCGCTTCCACCCCGACCACACGGAGGGCTACCGATGAGGCTGACCGTCGCACAGGCGCTGGTGCGGTTCCTGTCCCGCCAGTACACCGAACGGGACGGTGCCCGGCAGCGGTTGATCGGTGCCACCTGGGGGATCTTCGGCCATGGGAACGTCGCCGGGGTCGGCCAGGCCCTCCTCGAGTACGCCGACGACATGCCCTACTTCCAGGGCCGCAACGAACAGGCCATGGTGCACGCGGCCGTCGGTCACGCCCGCCAGGCGGGCCGGCTCTCCGCCCACGCCGTCACCACCTCCATCGGGCCCGGCGCCACCAACCTGGTCACCGGCGCGGCCCTCGCCACCATCAACCATCTGCCCGTGCTGCTGCTCCCCGGCGACACCTTCGCGACCCGCCCCGCGGACCCGGTGCTCCAGCAGCTGGAGGTGCCCTGGGCGGGGGACGTCTCCGTCAACGACTGTCTGCGGCCGGTCTCCCGGTACTTCGACCGGATCACCCGCCCCGAGGCCCTGATCCCGGCCGCGCTCGCCGCGATGCGGGTCCTGTCCGACCCGGCGCAGACCGGGGCCGTGACCCTGGCGCTGCCACAGGACGTGCAGGCGGAGGCGTACGACTGGCCGGAGGACTTCCTCGCCGAGCGGGTGTGGCGGGTCCGCCGCCCCCGGCCGGACACACGGGAACTCGCCGACGCGGTACGGGCGGTCCGGCAGTCCCGCCGCCCGCTGATCGTGGCCGGCGGCGGGGTCCACCACAGCCGCGCCGAGGCGGCGCTGGGAGCGCTCGCCGAGCGGACCCACCTTCCCGTCGCCTCCACTCAGGCGGGCAAGGGGTCGCTGCCGTACGACCATCCCTGCGACGTCGGCGGCATCGGCCACACGGGGACGGGCGTCGCCGACGAGCTCGCCGCCGGCGCCGACCTGGTCATCGGGATCGGCACCCGGTTCACCGACTTCACCACCGCCTCGGGGACGCTCTTCGCCCATCCGGACGTCCGGTTCGTCAACCTCAACATCACCGGCTTCGACGCTCACAAGCAAGGTGCGCTGCCGTTGGTCGCGGACGCGCGCGAGGGCATCGACGCGCTGACAGAGGCCCTCGACGGATATCGCACCGAGCTGTCGTGGGCCGGTGCCAAGGCCGCGTGGGAGGCGCGGGTGGACGCCGCCTACGCCGCCCCGGAAGCGGGCGCGCGCCCCACCCAGCCGCAGGTCCTCGGGGTACTCGACACTCTGGTCACCGAAGCCGACATTGTGATCAACGCGGCCGGCTCGCTCCCCGGCGACCTCCACAAGCTGTGGCGGACCCGGTCCGTGGACCAGTACCACGTCGAATACGGGTACTCCTGCATGGGCTACGAGATCCCGGCCGCCATCGGGGTCGCGCTCGCCGCGCCGGGCCGCCCGGTCTGGGCGCTCGTCGGGGACGGTACATACTTGATGAATCCCACCGAAATCGTGACAGCGGTGCAGGAGAACATCCCTCTCAAGGTGGTGATCCTCCAGAACCACGGGTACGCCTCCATCGGAGGCCTCTCCGAGGCGGTCGGCGCCGAGCGGTTCGGCACCGCCTACCGGCGAAGGGCCCCCGACGGCGGCTTCACGGGCGATCCGCTGCCCGTGGACCTCGCCGCCAACGCGGCGTCCCTCGGTATGCGGGTGCTGCGTGCCCACACCATCAGTGACCTGCGAGAAGCCCTCGCCGACGCGCGGGCGGCGACCGTCCCCACATGTGTCTACGTCGAGACCGAAACGGCAGACACAGTGTCGGGCGCGCCCCCCGCCCAGGCGTGGTGGGATGTGCCCGTGGCCGAGATCGCGACCCGCCCGTCGGCGGTCAAGGCCCGGGAGGAGTACGACCGGCAAGTCGTAGCCCGACGCCGCCACCTGTAGGTAGAAGGAGTACGTACGTCATGACGAAGAGCGTCAACCACTGGATCGGTGGCAAGTCCGTCGAGGGCACGTCGGGCAACTGGGGCCCGGTCACCGACCCGGCCACCGGTGCCGTCACCACGCGCGTCGCCCTGGCCTCGGCCGAGGAGGTCGACGCCGCCGTCGCCTCCGCCAAGGCCGCGTACGAGACCTGGGGCACGTCCTCGCTCGCACAGCGCACCGGCATCCTCTTCAGGTACCGCGCCCTGCTCGACGCGCACCGCGACGAGATCGCCGCGCTGATCACCGCCGAGCACGGCAAGGTCCACTCGGACGCGCTGGGCGAGGTCGCCCGCGGTCTGGAGATCGTCGAGCTGGCCTGCGGGATCACCACGCAGCTCAAGGGCGAGCTGTCGACCCAGGTCTCCAACCGGGTCGACGTGTCGGCGATCCGGCAGTCGCTGGGCGTCGTCGCGGGCATCACCCCGTTCAACTTCCCGGCGATGGTGCCGATGTGGATGTTCCCGCTGGCCATCGCCTGCGGCAACACGTTCGTGCTGAAGCCCAGCGAGAAGGACCCCTCGGCCGCGAACCTCCTCGCCGAGCTGGCGTCCGAGGCGGGGCTGCCCGACGGCGTACTGAACGTGCTGCACGGTGACAAGGTCGCGGTCGACGCGCTGCTCGCGCACCCCGATGTCGCGGCCGTCTCCTTCGTCGGCTCCACGCCGATCGCCCGCCACATCCACGCCACCGCCTCGGCCAACGGCAAGCGGGTCCAGGCGCTCGGCGGAGCCAAGAACCACATGCTCGTCCTCCCGGACGCGGACCTGGACGCGGCGGCCGACGCGGCGGTCTCGGCGGCGTACGGCTCCGCGGGCGAGCGCTGCATGGCGATCTCGGCGGTCGTCGCGGTCGGCTCGATCGCCGACGAGCTCGTCGAGAAGATCCGCGAGCGCGCCGAGAAGATCAAGATCGGCCCCGGCAACGACCCGACGTCCGAGATGGGCCCGCTGATCACCGCGGTCCACCGCGACAAGGTCGCCTCCTACGTCACGGGCGCGGCGGCCGAGGGCTGCGAAGTCGTCCTCGACGGCACCGGCTACACGGTGGACGGCTTCGAGGACGGCCACTGGATCGGCCTCTCCCTGCTGGACCGCGTCCCCACCTCGGCGAAGGCGTACCAGGACGAGATCTTCGGCCCGGTCCTGTGCGTGCTGCGCGCCGAGACGTACGAGGAGGGCGTCGCCCTCATCAACGCCTCGCCGTTCGGCAACGGCACCGCCATCTTCACCCGCGACGGCGGCGCGGCCCGCCGCTTCCAGCTGGAGATCCAGGCGGGCATGGTCGGCGTGAACGTCCCGATCCCGGTGCCGGTGGGCTACCACTCCTTCGGTGGCTGGAAGGACTCGCTCTTCGGCGACCACCACATCTACGGCAACGACGGCATCCACTTCTACACCCGCGGCAAGGTCGTCACCACCCGCTGGCCGGACCCCTCGGACGCCCCGGCCGGCGTGGACCTGGGCTTCCCGCGCAACCACTGAACCGTCCCCCGACGACTCGCCGGCCCGCCCGGGTCCCTCAATCCGGGCGGGCCGGCGGCCGTTTAACCAGTGGCCCCCGCGGGTGTCGCCCGCGCAGGGTAGGGGGATGAGTGAGCGTCCCCGGCAGGAGATCCGGGCCCTGTGCAGCGAGTCCACCGTCACCGTCTACCAGGCGTACGACCCCGCGATCGGGCTGCCCGCCGTACGGGAGGGGCGGTTTCCCGGGGCGTGGAAGCGGGAGCGGATGACCTGGGTCAAGCCGTCGTTCCTGTGGATGATGTATCGCTGCGGCTGGGGGACGAAGGAGGGGCAGCAGACCGTCCTCGCCGTCGAGATCCTCCGGGAGGGGTTCGACTGGGCGCTGCGGCATGCCTGCCTGTCGCACTACGTCCCGGGCGTGCACGCCGATCAGGCCGACTGGAAGCGGCAGTTGAGGCAGGCGCCCGCTCGGGTGCAGTGGGACCCCGAGCGTGATCTGCGGCTCAACGCACTGCCGTACCGCTCCCTGCAGCTGGGGCTGGCGGGGGAGGCGGCGCGGCGGTACGCGGATGAGTGGACGGTCTCGATCAGCGACGTGACGCCGCTCGCGCAGGAGATCCACGGCCTGGTGCGGTCCGGCGACCTGGAGGCAGCCGCGAAGCTCCTGCCCGAGGAGCGCCCCTACCCCGCGGGTGAGGAACTGCTCGGGCATCTGCTCGGCTGAGGGGGGCGCCGGCGCCGGCTCGAACCGGTGCCTTTGCCGCTGCAACTAGGCTAATGTCATGACCAGTTGACCATGAATCGGGGGGGCGATTTCTGTGCGAGCGGTGTACCGGCCTGTCGTGGGGCTGATGATTGCGGCCGTCGTGTGCGGGCTCGGAGGGTGCTCCGACGGGGCGCCCGGGGTGGGCGGCAAGGGCCCGGCGGGAGCCGGGACGGCCGGGCCCGAGGCGAAGGCGTTCGACCCGCCGCTCGCGTTCGGGAAGGGCGTGAAGCCGGCCCGTGAGGAGCAGGCCAAGTCGCGTGACGTCGGTCTGCGGGGACTGCGCGCCTACGTGCTGACGGAGCGGGCCCTGGAGGCGTACGACACCCGGACCGGCCGGAAGCTCTGGTCGACCGCCCCGGACATGAAGAACCTGTACACCGGCTCCGACGAGCGCCTGGAGAGTTCCAGCAGCGTCCCTCTGGTCTTCGTGTCGCAGGGTGACCGTACGGAGGCGCTCTTCGCGTTCACCAACTTCACCGAAGGCAGCGGCACGAGTGCCGGCCGGATGGATGCCTATGTGCGTGCCGTGGACGCGGACAGCGGCAAGGTGACCTGGACGACCCGGCTGCCGGTGCCTGCCGGAACGCACGTCGGTGACATACCGCCGGTCGTGGTCGGGGCGGAGAACGGGACCGCGATCGTGGCCGCCCGTACGAGCCCCGACGGCTCGGGTGAATCCGGCGACAGTGCCGTCACCTACGGCATATCCCTGGATACGCACCAAGTGGCCTGGAAGCAGCCTGGCTTCGCGGCCGCCGCTGTGGACAGCGGGGTCATCGCCGGGGTGCAGGTCCGTGACCTGACGACGGTGGGGCAGAAGGGCACCTGGCACGCCGAGAATGAGGACCTCGCTCTCACCGGCCGGTCGGTCGCCGACGGCGCTGTCCGCTGGAAGCAGGGGGGTGTCTCGTCGCTCCAGGTCAATCGCCTGGGAGGTGGCCTGTTCGCCTCGGAGGCCGCGGTGCACGACATCCGCACGGGCAAGGTCGTGCCCGGGATGATGACGGGCGGAGGCTACAGCTCCTTCCTGACCTGTTCCTACGACCAGCAGTCGGTGGTCGTGTGCGTCGGTGACAAGGAAGTGCGGGCGATGGACACGACCAGCCGCAAGGTGCTGTGGACGATCTCCGAGGACGATCACTCGCGCGAGATGCCGACGGTCCAGACCGCCTGGCACGGCGCCGTCTACGCACACGCCGGTCCCGCCTACGTCGTTCTCGACGCCAGGACGGGCAAGGACCGCCGAACGTTCGACGGTCCTCACCTGTATCTGGTCAACGAGTACGCCGGAATGGACCTGGACACGGTCGTTCACCCGGCGACCGGCTGAAGCGGGTCCGCCCTAGAACAGCGAGTGGAGCAGGCGGTTCGGGGAGCCGGTGCGCGGGTCCTGGACCTTGTTGGGGGTCGCGTTGTTCACCAGCGCGTCGCGGACCTGGGCCGGGGAAGCCGTCGGGTGCGCCGCCAGGTAGAGGGCCGCGGCGCCGACCGTGTGCGGGGTCGCCATCGACGTGCCCGAGATGGTGTTCGTCGCGGAGTCGTTGTCCTTCCACGCCGAGGTGATGTTCACGCCCGGTGCGAAAAGGTCGAGGCAGGTGCCGTAGTTGGAGAACGAGGCACGCTTGTCCGCGCTGTCCGTCGCGCCGACGGTGATCGCCTCGGGGACGCGGGCCGGCGAGTAGTTGCACGCGTTGGCCGGCAGGCCCAGGATCGGAAGGCCGTTGCCCGCGGCGACGGCGTAGGTGACGCCCGAGGCGATCGAGCGCTTCACCGCGTTGTCCAGTGAGGTGTTCGCGCTGCCGCCGAGGCTCATGTTGGCGACCGCCGGCTTGACCGCGTTGGCGGTCACCCAGTCGATGCCGGCGATGACCCCGGCCGTCGTACCGGAGCCGTCGCAGTCCAGCACGCGGACCGCCACCAGCTTCACGCCCTTGGCGACGCCGTACTTCGCGCCGCCGACCGTGCCCGCGACATGGGTGCCGTGGCCCTGGCAGTCCTGCCCGTTCTGGCCACCGCCGACCGTGTCCGTGCCGACCACCGCGCGGCCGCCGAACTCGCTGTGCGAGGTCCGGATTCCGGTGTCGATGATGTACGCGTTCACGTTGGAGGCGGTCGTGTTGTAGGTGTACGTCGTCGACAGCGGCAGACCGCGCTGGTCGATCCGGTCGATGCCCCAGGTGGCGTTCGTCTGCGTGGCGTTGAGGCGCACGATCGCGTTCTGTTCCACGTACGCGACCCGGGGGTCGGACGCGAGCGTGGCCGCCCTCGCCTGCGACATCGTGGCGGAGAAGCCCTTCAGGGCGGTGCGGTACTCGTGCTTCGGCGTGACGCCCAGGTCGGCGGCGCGCGTCGAGCCGTCCTTGAGGACGACGATCCAGCTGTTTCGCAGGGCGGTGGAGGCGGGAGCGAGACGAAGGTCGCCGAGCGACGCGCTCTGCGCCGTGGGGGAGACGGCGACCTGCAGACCGGCCGCAAGGCCGATGACGGATATCAGCGTGCCGATGCGGCGGGACGGGGCTCTCATCTCGGGGCACCTGACCTTTCGTTGTCCGGACGGCCCCACAGCGTCTCGGCTGGTCATGTACCGCACAAGAGTGTGCCTCGGCCTCACCCGGCTTCGTCGCCGAACCCCCACGTGAGCATGGCGAATTCTCCATCGTCGTGGGCGCCGGCGGACCGGTAGGTCGCCAGAGCAGGATCGTTGTCGGTGTCCACACCGACCCACATGTCGTAGCAGCCGCGCTCCCGGGCGACGGCGGCCAGCGCCTCGGTGAGCGCCCGCCCGATGCCCCGGTGCCGGTACGCCTCGTCCACCGACAGCTCGTACAGACACATCTCCACCCCCTTGTCCGGGTGGAGCATCTCGATCCCGGAGACCATGCCCACCGGCGCCCCCTCCACATGGGCGATCAGCATCAGATGCCCTGGTGCCGCCAGGAACCGCTCCGCCCACTCCGGCCGGGCCGGACCGTCGTACAGATGCTGGGCGGCGACGAGCTCGGCGACCGTCGTCGCACGGCGGATCTCCATGAAGTGCCCTCCAGGTGTGTACCGCGTCTGGTGTACGCGGACCGTACTGCGTACGACTGGAGGAGGCTTCCGAGTTCCGCCTGACGGCAGCCGAGCCCGAGCGGGCGTCCGCTTAGGGTTTGAGACATGCGAATCCGACTGTCCCGGCGATGGCCGGCCCTCGCCGCGGCCGTGGCGCTGCTCGCGGGCGCCGGTACCTGGACCGCCGTCGCCTCGGACGGTGCGCCGGCCGTGCACCGCGAGGACCAGGTCATGGAGATGCCGGGGGCGAGGATCGACACCTCGTACTTCACCTCAGGCACCGGCCGCCGCCCCGCCGTCCTCGTCGGACACGGTTTCGGCGGCAGCAAGGACGACGTCACGGCCCAGGCGGAGAAGCTGGCCCGGGACGGATACGCGGTGCTGACCTGGTCGGCGCGCGGCTTCGGCGCCTCCACCGGACAGATCGGCCTCAACGACCCGGCCCGCGAGGTCAAGGACGTCCAGCGGCTGATCGACTGGCTGGCGAAGCGGCCCGAGGTGCGGCTCGACGGCGACGGCGATCCGCGGGTCGGCGTCACCGGCTCGTCGTACGGCGGCGCGATCTCGCTCCTCGCCGCCGGGTACGACACCCGCGTCGACGCGATCGCGCCCCAGATCGCCTACTGGAACCTGGCCGACGCGCTGTTCCCCGACGGGGTCTTCAAGAAGCTCTGGGCCGGCATCTTCTTCTCCACCGGTACGACCTCCGGCGGCGCGGGCGGCATGGGCCGTGCCACCGGACCCCAGGGCGCCTGCGGCCGCTTCTCGCCCGAGCTGTGCGCGATGTACGAGCGCGTCGCCGTCTCCGGGATCCCGGACGCAGAGGCCCGCACCCTGCTGGAGGCCCGCAGCCCGTCGGCCGTCGGCGGTCGGATCAAGGTGCCCGCGCTCATCGTGCAGGGCCAGTCCGACTCGCTCTTCCCGCTCTCCCACGCCGACGCCATGGCCAAGGCGATCAGCGCCAACGGCGCGCCCGTCGCCGTCGACTGGATCGCCGGCGGCCACGACGGCGGAGACCGGGAGACCGGCCGGGTCGAGTCCCGCATCGGCGCCTGGTTCGACCGCCACCTCAAGGACGACAAGGGCGCCGCCACCGGGCCCGGCTTCCGGGTCAGCCGCACCGGCGGCGTCGACTCCACCGATGGCCAGGCCCAGCTGCGCGGCGCCACCGCCGACCGCTACCCCGGTCTGTCGTCCACGGCCTCGGCATTTCCCCTCACCGGCCCCCGCACCCAGACCTTCCGCAACCCGGCGGGCGCGACCCCGCCCGCCGTCTCCGCCGTGCCCGGCCTCGGCGGTGGGCTCTCCCAGCTCTCCTCGATCGGCGTCGGCGGCCTCTCCCTCGACTTCCCCGGCCAGCACGCCCGTTTCGACTCCGCCCCGCTGACGGGATCCGTACGGATCACCGGCTCACCGACCGTCCGCGTGAAGGTCGCCTCCAACAGTGGCGGCGCCGTCCTCTTCGGAAAGCTGTACGACGTCGGGCCCGACGGGAACCGGCAGGTACTGCCCGCGCAGCTCGTCGCCCCCGTCCGCGTCGAGGACGCGAAGCAGGGCAGCAGCCTCCGGCTCACGCTGCCCGCCATCGACCACGAGGTCGAGGCCGGGCACCGGCTGCGTCTGGTGCTCGCCGCGACCGACCTCGGCTACGCGTCACCGGCCGCCCCGGCCACGTACACCGTCACCCTCGAGAGCGGCCTGGCCGTGCCGACCGCCCCCGGGGTGACGACACAGGCGGCCGGATGGCCGTGGTGGGTCTGGGGGCTGCCGGCATCGGCCGCCCTGATCGCGGCCCTGCTGCTGATCACCGCACGGCGCGGGGGCGCGGCCCCCGCGCCGGATCCCGAACTGGCCCATGTGCCGCTCCGGATCAGCGGACTCACCAAGCGCTACGCCAAGGCCGGCGACCGCTATGCCGTACGGGATCTGTCCTTCCGGGTCGAACAGGGGCAGGTCCTCGGGCTGCTCGGACCCAACGGCGCCGGAAAGACGACGACGCTGCGCATGCTGATGGGCCTGATCACCCCCGACGGCGGAGAGATCCGGGTCTTCGGCCACGCCATCCGGCCGGGCGCCCCCGTGCTCTCCCGCGTCGGCGCGTTCGTCGAGGGCGCCGGTTTCCTGCCGCATCTGTCCGGCCGGGACAACCTCGAGCTGTACTGGAAGGCCACCGGCCGCCCCGCCGAGGACGCGCACCTCGACGAGGCGCTGGAGATCGCCGGCCTCGGCGACGCGCTCGCCCGCGCCGTGCGCACCTATTCGCAGGGCATGCGGCAGCGGCTGGCCATCGCGCAGGCCATGCTCGGCCTGCCGGATCTCCTGATCCTCGACGAGCCGACCAATGGGCTCGACCCGCCACAGATCCGCGAGATGCGGGACGTGATGATCCGGTACGCGGCCGGGGGCCGGACCGTCATCGTCTCCAGCCACCTTCTCTCGGAGGTCGAGCAGTCCTGTACGCATCTGGTGGTCATGGACCGGGGCCGGCTGGTGCAGGCCGGTCCGGTCGCCGAGATCACCGGCGCGGGCGACACGCTTCTGGTGACGCTCGGGGACAGGGTCTCCGACCCGCTGGTCGAGAAGATCGGGCAGCTGCCCGGTATCGGCTCGGCGGTCCGCACGGACGGTGGGCTGCTGGTCCGTCTCGACGGCGCCACCCCGACCGCTCTCATCAGCGAACTGATCCGGCTCGACGTCCCGTTGACCGGCGTCGGGCCACACCGTCGCCTGGAGGACGCGTTCCTCACCCTGATCGGAGGCTCCGCATGAGTGTGGCGACCGAGGCCGCGCCGGGCTACCGCGCCCGGCACACCCTGCCGCTGCGCGTCGAGGCCGTACGGCAGCTGAAACGGCGCCGGACGCTCGTCATGGGCGGAATCCTCGCCGCCCTGCCGTTCGTGCTGATCATCGCCTTCGCGATCGGCGGCACACCGGACGGGCGGGACAACGGCCGGATCACGCTGATGGACACCGCGACCGCGTCCGGCGCGAACTTCGCCGCCGTGTGTCTCTTCGTCTCGGCGGGCTTCCTGCTGGTGGTGCCGGTGGCGCTGTTCTGCGGAGACACCGTCGCCTCGGAGGCCAGTTGGTCCTCGCTGCGCTATCTGCTCGCCGCGCCCGTGCCGCGTGCCCGGCTGCTCTGGTCGAAGCTGGCCGTGGGGCTCGGGCTCAGCGCGGCGGCGATGGTCCTGCTGCCGCTGGTGGCATTGGCGGTCGGCTCGGTGGCGTACGGATGGGGGCCGCTGAGGCTGCCCACCGGCGGGTCGCTGGCGACCGCCGACACCGTCCCGCGCCTGGCGCTCGCGGTCGTCTTCATCTTCGTGTCCCAACTGGTCACCGCCGGACTGGCCTTCTGGCTGTCGACGAGGACGGACGCGCCGCTGGGCGCGGTCGGCGGCGCGGTGGGGCTGACGATCATCGGCAACGTCCTGGACGCGGTGACCGCGCTGGGCTCCTGGCGGGACTTCCTGCCCGCGCACTGGCAGTTCGCCTGGGCCGACGCGCTGCAGCCGCAGCTGGAGTGGGGCGGGATGGTGAAGGGCGCGGCGGTCTCGGTGACGTACGCCCTGGTGCTCTTCGCCCTGGCGTTCCGGGGGTTCGCCCGCAAGGACATCGTGTCCTAGGGAGTGCCCGGAAAGTCTTGCCTGGCGTGCGACGCCCTGTCCGCAGGGGCGGGCCTCTCCACGGATGCGCCCCACGTCAGACCCACCCCCGGCGCGCCGCCTCCGCTCCGGCCCGGAAGCGGCTGGTCGTGCCCAGAGCGGCGAAGAGCTCGCCCACCCGGCGGCTGTAGGTCCGGCCGGACATGCCGAGGCGGGCCGCCGCCGTCTCGTCGGTGAGCCCGGCCAGCAGCGCGTCCAGGACCGGGCGCAGGCGGGCGGGCAGTACGTCCGGCGGCCGGGGAATCGACGTCAGCTCCTCGCCCGCGTCCCAGCAGGCGTGGTGGGCGCGGACGAGAGCCTGCACGACGACGGGGTCGCGGATCAACAGCAGCCCGTTGTAGAGCAGTTCGAGATCGAGGGGGACGGCCGCGACCGTGCGGTCGACGACGATCATCTTGAAGGGGATCGTCTCCGCCAGCCGGGCCCGGCCGCGGGGCCAGGCGCCGCCCGCGACATGGGGCAGCGCACGACGGGGCACGATCCGCCGGACGGCCCCGGCCCGCTCGGCCGCCGCGCGCACACAGGCGCCGGCCAGCTCGAGGAACGGCTCCGGGATGGCGCGGCCCGCGCAGCCGGAGGGGTCGTCGAAGGTGAGCAGTTCATGGCGCGCGGAGGCGGCGAGCCCGGCCAGGGCGGCGCTCACCTGTCTCGGCCCGCGCACCGGCCGTCCGGGCGGGCGCCTCACCTCCGGCGCCGCCTCGCCGTCCGCGCCGTACCCCACGTCGACGCCGTCCACAGCGCGCGATGTCTCCAGGAGACTCGCGGTGTCCGACCAACCGAGCACACAGCCCACGACATCCGCCACGACCGACCACCCCCGTCAATCCGCTCGTGCCACTCCATGTACTCACGCGACTGCACACGGTGACAAGACCCAGGCCAAGGGGTGGCGAGTCCCAGCCATCCGCCCTCGGCGGGTCCTTCGGCTGTGCCCAACGCGCGGTGGCCGTTGCCGCATTGAGATCCATCCGCAACTCCTTCGCATGCACTTTCCGGCCGCCGCGGACGTCACATTCACAAGTGCCGACATGGAGGGGGACCACAGTGAGGCGTCGTTCGAGGACATACCGGGCCGGTACCGCCGTACTCCTGGCCGCCGGAATGCTGTTGACCGGATGCGCGGCCAACGGCAGCGCCGACCGGACGGCGAGCGAGGGCCGCGGCCGGGCCCCGGTCGCACCGGCGCCCGGACCGCGCGACGGCGGCGCGCCGGGAGAGAGCGTGCGGGAGGGAGAGGGGAAGGGCGAGGGCGAGCAGAAGGGCCGGAGCCCGCAGGCGGCGCCCGACTACGTCTCGACGTTCGCCCTGGACGTGGACACCGCGTCCTACGGCTACGCCCGCCGCACCCTCGCCGACGGAAGGCTGCCGTCTCCGGAGACCGTACGGCCCGAGGAGTTCGTCAACAGCTTCCGCCAGGACTATCCGCGCCCCGAGGGTGACGGGTTCACCGTGACCGTGGACGGCGCCCGTACGAAGGCCGAGAACTGGTCGCTCGTACGGGTCGGGCTGGCGACCAGGCCCTCGGACCGGCGGGGGAAGCGTCCGCCCGCCGTGCTCACCTTCGTCGTCGACATCTCCGGGTCGATGGACGAGCCCGGGCGGCTCGACCTGGTCAAGGAGTCGCTGGGGGTGCTCACCGACCAGCTGCGGGACGACGACTCGATCGCCCTGGTGACCTTCAGCGACGAGGCCGAGACCCGGCTGAGGACGACCCGGGTCGGCGGCAACCGCGACCGGATCCACCGGGTCGTCGACGAGCTGGAGACCACGTCGTCGACCAATGTGGAGGCGGGCGTGCGCACCGGCTACGACGTGGCCGTCGAGGGGCGCCGCGCGGGCGCGACGAACCGGGTCGTCCTGCTCTCCGACGCGCTCGCCAACACCGGTGAGACCGAGGCCGACGGGATCCTCGAGCGGGTCGACGGCGCGCGCCGGGAGTTCGGCATCACGCTCTTCGGGGTCGGTGTCGGCAGCGAGTACGGCGACGCGCTCATGGAGCGGCTCGCCGACAAGGGCGACGGGCACACCACTTATGTCTCCACCCCCGCGCAGGCCCGCAAGGTCTTCGTCGACCAGCTGCCCGCGCATCTCGAACTGCGGGCCCGTGACGCCAAGGCGCAGGTGGCCTTCGACCGGGGGACGGTGGAGCAGTTCCGGCTGATCGGGTACGAGAACCGGGAGGTCGCCGACGAGGACTTCCGCGACGACCGGGTGGACGGCGGCGAGGTCGGTCCCGGCCACAGTGTGACGGCGCTGTACGCGGTGAAGACGCGGCCCGGCCGGAGCGGGCGTCTGGCGACGGCCACCGTCCGCTGGCTCGACCCGGCGACCCGCGCCCCGCACGAGCGCGCCGGGGTCCTGGAGACGCCGGCCCTCGCCGCCGGCCTGTGGGACAGGGGTCACGACAGCCTCCAGCTCGCCGCGATCGCCGCCTACTTCGCGGACACCCTGCGCGGGGGCACGCTTCCGGGCGCCCCGGGTCTGTCCGAACTGGCCGAGCGTTCCGGCGCGCTGGCGAGCCGTACGGAATCGAAGGTGATCCGCGAGCTGACCGATTCCATCCGGCAGGCCCAGCGGCTCAAGTCCTAGCGCGTTCACGGGCGATGGGGCGCGGGGGGCGGGCGGCCGAGGAGCGAAACGGGGCTGCGCCCGCCGCCCGGCCGGGTGATGATGTGCGCCATGGCCACACTTCTGCTCGCCCTCGCCGTCGGCTCCACAGGGCTCTACGCCGGGTTCATGCTCATCTTCCTGACGGGGATCATGCCCGCGCTCGCCCGGCTGACCGACCAGGAGTTCGTGACCGTCATGCGGCGGATCAACGAGTACGTGCCGCGACCGGTGTTCCTGACGGTGTTCCTGGGCATCGTGGTGTTCCCGGCAGTGGCGCTTGCCGTGCCCGTCGAGGGGCGGTCGGACACGCAGTTCTGGCTGATCGTGGCCGGCCTGGCGGGCGTGGTGCTCAACCATCTGGTGACCATCGGCGGGAACGTTCCGCTGAACACCGCGCTGGCCGGCTCGGAGGGCGAGGACCCGGCGGCGGTCCGGACGGCGTTCGAGGAGCGCTGGAACCGTCTCCACGCCGTACGCACGCTGCTGGTCACCGCCGCGTTCGGACTGCTGATCGCCGCCTCGCTGACGTAGCTCCTTCACGCAGGCAGGCAGGGCGGTCAGGACAGGGCGGGCGGCCAGGCGGGCAGTCAGGAAGGCCCGTCCGCCTGCCGGTGTCGGTCAGAAGCCCTCGAGCGCGGTCGGGATTTCCGTGACGCCGATGATCGAGGTGAAGAGGATCTCGCCGTCCTGACGCCCGGTGACCAGGACGAGCCCGCCCCGCTCACCCGGGCAGACGGCCGGCTCGGTCTCGATCCAGACCGGGCTGCCGAACTCGGCGTACCGGTGGAAGGTGCTGTCCATGGCGACGGGCAGGACCGCGCGGCCCTCGGGGGCCAGGGTGTGGACCGCCTGCCGGGCCGCCTCCAGCAGGACCATGCCGGGGATGTGGTCGCCGGGGTGGTCGAAGAGCACCGGATGGCGGGTGTCCACGCGCAGCTGCCAGCGGTGCGGCCCCTCGGCCGGGGCGAGGACCACGTCGAAGCCGTGGTGGCGGCCGACGGTGCGGGGCGGCACGGGCGTGCCGGGGCGCTGCGGGGCGGCGGCGGCCACGGCGGCGAGCTGCGGGGCGCGCAGCCGGCGGTACACCTCGGGGCCGGTGCAGGTGTAGCGAGCGTTGCCGGTCGCCCAGGTCAGGCCGCCGGAGCTGAGGACCACTTCGTAGCGCAGTCCCGTCAGTTGCCGGCCGCGCCGCTTGATGTCGGTGCAGGTGACGTCGAGGCGGAGGTCCGCGGGTGCGCAGCCGATGCGGACGAGGTCCGGTTCGACGCCGTAGTTGAGCTCCCACATCAGGAACTGGTGGCCGAGCGGGACGTCGAAGCCCGCGTGGGCCAGCAGCGCGCCGACCTGACGAATCGTTTCCGCCGCCATGAGCGGGTCGTAGTGCGTGCCGCCCACGGGAGTGAAGAAGCTGTGTGCCCGCGGCCATTGGGCGGTCAGCGTGAAGTGCTCCTCGTCCAGGCGGGACCAGTCGGCCGTCAGGAACACCTCCGCCACGGCTGCCCGGTGGACGTACTCCCGCGGGGCCGTCGTCGTGAGACGGCCGATACCCAGCGGTGCCGCATGCGTCGTCGCGAGGTCGGCGTGAGCGGTCGTCTGCAGCATGAGGTCCTCAAGTAGCGGGCGTGCGGGGAGAAAAGGGGCGGGACTCGCGGAAGATACGAACTTTCGGGTCGGTTTTGCAAGGGATCCAGGCCAGAAGTTCCACGGTCTGTCAGGTTGTACTGCACGGAGTGCTGTCGGGAACAGACTGCGAGGCGTGACCGACCAGCCAACGCCGGTGCGCGAAACGGTAGATGTCCGGTGCGTGAGACCCCGGGGTTCACCCGGCAGGCGGCTTCGGGTATCTTCCAGCTGCCGGAAAATCTGTACCGCCAGGTTTGTTTCGCGGGTGCCCGAGACGCCGGTTTGGGCGCATACGCCACGCTGAGGTGGTTCCGGCCCGATACGTTCGGCCTCGGCTGCCTCTTGGAGATTCCGTGGAACCCCTGCGTCAAATACGCCTCGCCGCCGTGAACATCGACGGCGTCCTGCTGAACGACACCTTCAGCCCGGTCATCCATCACTTCATCACCAGCCGCGGTGGCCACTACGACGCCGACGTCGAGCGGGAGATCTTCTCCCAGACCCAGCTCACCGCCGCCAAGGCCCTCGGCGCCGCCGCCGGCATCGACCTCGCCCCGCAGGACGTCCTCACCGCCTACTTCGAGGAGCGCGCCGCCCATCTCGTCGAGCACCCGCTGCGCGTGCTCGACGGCGCGACCGAGCTGCTGATGCGGCTGCGCGGCCTCGGACTGCGCACGGTCTGCTACGGCGGCCTCGACAAGAGCCACTTCGACCGCTACCTGCGGGACCAGGCCGGGCTCTTCGACGGCCCCGGCTATGTGTGCACCAATGACTTCCGGCCCGGGCTGCACGAGATCACCGCCGAGATCTTCGGTCTCGACTACGACCAGGTCGTCTTCATCGACGACGTCGCCAGGGTCGGCGAGGCCGCGATGGAGCTCGGCATCGCCTTCATCGGGCACCCCAGCGACTTCGCCCATGGCTTCCAGGGCGAGCTGATGCGCGGCGCGGGCGTACGACACGTGGTCGGATCGCTCGACGAGATCGACGAGCCGCTGCTGCGCACGGTCGACGCCGAGGCCGCCGCCGGCCGCAACTGGAACGGCTGAGCCGCCGTGACCCCCACCCATCTGCCGAGGGAGACAACCGTCCCATGACTGCCGACCACCGCCTGCTGACCGACAAGGTCGCCCTCATCACCGGCGCCAGCAGTGGAATCGGAGCGGCGGCCGCCCGCGTCTTCGGCCGCGAGGGCGCCACCGTGGTGCTGGCCGCCCGCCGCGAGGAGAGGCTGAAGGCCGTCGTGGCCGAGCTGCGCGAGCAGGGCGTCACCGCCGAGTACGTCGTGACCGACATCACCCGCCCCGAGGACACCGCGGCCGCCGTGGCCCACGCGGTGGAGCGCTTCGGGCGCCTCGACGTGGCCTTCAACAACGCCGGCTGGGGCGTCGGGCGCGAGCCGCTGCACACCATGGACCACGAGCTCTACGACCGGATCATGGACGTCAACGTCCGCGGTGTCTGGAACTGCCTGCGGGACGAGGTCACCGCCATGCTGGCGACCGGCGGCGGCGCGATCGTCAACAACAGCAGCGTCGGCGGACTCCTCGCGACCCCTGTCGCCGCGCCCTATGTGGCCGCCAAGCACGCGGTCGTGGGGCTGACCAAGGCGGCCGCCGCCGAGTACGCGGCGCAGGGCATCCGGGTCAACTCGGTGGCGCCCGGCACCACCCGTACCGAGGTCGTGGCCGAGTGGTTCGCCGCCGTGCCCGGAGTCGAGGCGGCACTGCACGCGGCGACCCCGCAGCCGCGCACCGCGGAGCCCGAGGAGATCGCCGAGGCGGCGGCCTGGCTGCTCAGTGAGCGCGCGTCCTTCGTCACCGGTGTCATCATGCCGGTGGACGGCGGTTTCACCATGGTGTGAGGCGGGCGGTGACCGGCGGCAACGGCCGCGGGAAGCCCTGCGTACGACATCTTGTGTCCTCTGCACGTATCCGTCCATACTTGCTGTTTTCGACTGTGAAGTGCGAGTGAGCACGGAGCGAGCGCGAGGGCCCCGCCGGTCATCGGGCTATGAGAGGGACGTGACCCCCAATGGCGAAGCAGGATCGCGCGATTCGAACGCGCCAGGCGATCTTGGAAGCGGCCGCCACCGTCTTCGACGAGCGCGGTTACGAGGCCGCCAAGCTCACCGACATCCTGCAGCTGGCCCAGGTCACCAAGGGTGCGCTCTACTTCCACTTCGACTCGAAGGAGGACCTGGCGCACGCGGTGATCGACGCCCAGGTCCAGGCCGTTCCCCTTCCCATGCCCCAGGTCTCCAAGATGCAGGAGTTCGTGGACATCGGCATGGTCTTCGCCCACCGGCTGACCCATGACGGGCTGCTGCGGGGCAGCGTGCGGCTCACCCTCGACCAGGGCGGCCACGAACTCAACCGCAGCGGCCCGTACCGCGAGTGGACCGAACTGAACCTCCAGGTGCTCAACGAGGCCAAGGAGCGCGGCGAGTTGCTGCCGCACGCCGACACCGCCGAGGTGGCGCCGCTCGTCGTGGGCGCGTACGCGGGCCTCAACCTCATGTCCCAGGCGCTGGGCAACCGCGCGGACATGGACCGCTGGGCCTCGGCGCTCTACCGCCATCTGACGCCCAGCATCACCGTGCCGGCCGTCCTCGCGATGCTCGACATGGAGCCCGGTCGCGGTGCCCGGGCGCTTCGGGCGGCCGACGCGACGTCGAGCTAGGCACCTCTGGCCCAGACCCGGGCTCAAAAAACATACCCAGCTCCTTGTTTTTTGAGGTTGCCACAGACTCTTCACCCGCCGTACGCCCCGATTTGACATTCCAAAGCGTACCTGTGAGTCCAGATTTCGGATGCACCGGTGTGCTTGATCGGATGCGTTGACGCTCTCCTGATGGATTTAAATCAAGGCAAAACCGGTCATTCCCCTACGCAGTTCGGTGCTACGAATCCATACCCTGGGGTTTCTTATTGACATGCCTCAGGGTCTGCTTTTCTAATCGACGAGGGCCGAGCCGCACAGACTGAGGGGGCAGAGTGGACGTCCGGATCCTGGGAGGACTGTCGGTGCACGAGAACGGGGTCTCGATCACACCAACGGCAGCCGCTCCGCGGCAGGTTCTGGCGCTCTTGGCGGCCAAGGCCGACCAGGTCGTGCCGGCGGCCGTACTGATCGAGGAACTGTGGCCGTCCGGACCGCCGCGCACCGCACGGCTCGAACTCCAGTCGCACATCATGGACGTACGGGCGCTGATCACCACCGCGCTGCGCAACACCGAGCCGCCGGACCCCGCCTCGACCTGGCTGGAGCGCCGCACCGCCGACGCGGTGCTCGTCTCCCTGCCCGGCGGCTACCGCCTCGACACCGGCGGAGGCTCCATCGACGCGTGGCAGTTCGAGCGGGCCACCGGCGCCGGATACCGGGCCATGGAAGCGGGCGACTTACAGCGCGCGGCGCGCAGGCTCGGTGAGGGCCTCGCCCTCTGGCACGGCGAGGCGTTCGCCGGCGTGGCCGTCGGTCCGCATCTACGCGGAGAGATCGAACGCCTCGAGAAGTCCCGGCTGAGCGCCCTCGACCAGTGGGTCGAGGCACAACTGCGGCTCGGCCGGCACTCCGAGATGATCCCGGAGCTGTCCGAACTCGTTGCCCAATACCGCACCAACGAGCCCCTGCACGGCCAGTTCATGGTGGCGTTGCTGCGCTGCGGCCGTCAGACCGAGGCCCTGGAGGTCTACCAGCGGCTGCGCAACGGCCTCAAGCGGGAGTCCGGTGGCGAGCCCTCGGCGCGGCTGCGCAGGCTCCAGCGGTCCATCCTCACGGTCGGCGACGTGGCACGGGCGTCCCGGCCCGTGGCGCCGCGGCGCACCGCCGCGGGCTCCCTGATGCCGGCCGGCTCGTTCGTCTGAGCCCACCGAAGTGATCCGGGAAGACAACCAAAAAAAGGGGGCGGGGCAGGACCTGTTGGTCCTGCCCCGCCCCCTTGTTCCCCCCGAGGCGGATCAGGCGTTCTTGAGACCGGCCTTAAGCGCCGTGGCGATTTCTACGGCGCGGCGGGTCTGGAATTCGATGGCGGCGAGGTTTTCGTCGGCGACGGTGGTGGCCTGGTTGGAGGACACGCTGGAGGTGCC
>NZ_JBVJYZ010000027.1:0-79332 GCF_055600045.1 Streptomyces sp. NPDC038280 | reverse complement strand
GTACTCACCCTCTCGGGCTTTCCTCCGGGCTTTCCCTTCGGTCTTTCGTGTTTCCGACTCTATCAGACTCTTTCGTGTCCGATTCCCCGTCGGAGTGGGGTTCGATTTGCTTTCCAGTTCCTCGCTTTCGCGATTCCCTTTCCGGCGGCTCCGACTTTATCAGAGATTCTCAGTCGGAATTTCCATCCCCTCCCGGGTGGCCCTATCGCGCACATGGCTGTGCGGGCTTCCCGTTGAGGTGGAGCCGTAAACGTACTGGAGCGGGGCGCCCCGATGCAAATCGAGGGGCCCCGCTCCACGAACGAGCTGGTCGAGGTCAGACCTCGACCACGACCGGGAGGATCATCGGGCGCCTGCGGTAGGTGTCCGAGACCCACTTGCCGACGCTGCGGCGGATCAGCTGCTGGAGCTGGTGGGGCTCCACGACGCCGTCCTGGGCCGACTTGTTCAGGGCCTCCTCGACCTTCGGAACGACCGCGTTGAACGCCGAGTCCTCGATGCCGGAGCCGCGGGCGTGGATGTTCGGGCCGCCGACGATCTTGCCGGTGGTGGAGTCGACCACGACGAAGACCGAGATGATGCCCTCGTCCCCGAGGATGCGCCGGTCCTTGAGATGGACCTCGGTGACATCGCCGACCGAGAGGCCGTCGACGTACACATAGCCCGCCTGGACCTTGCCGACGATCCTGGCCTTGCCGTCGACCAGGTCGACGACGACGCCGTCCTCGGCGATGACGATGTGGTCCTTGGGGACACCCGTCAGCGCGCCGAGCTCGGCGTTGGCGCGCAGGTGGCGCCATTCGCCGTGGACCGGCATCAGGTTCTTCGGCCGGCAGATGTTGTAGAAGTACAGGAGCTCGCCGGCCGAGGCGTGGCCGGAGACGTGCACCTTCGCGTTGCCCTTGTGGACGACGTTGGCGCCCCAGCGGGACAGACCGTTGATCACGCGGTAGACCGCGTTCTCGTTGCCCGGGATGAGCGACGACGCCAGGATCACCGTGTCGCCCTGGACGATACGGATCTGGTGGTCGCGGTTGGCCATGCGCGACAGGGCCGCCATGGGTTCGCCCTGGGAACCCGTACAGACCAGGACGACCTCGTGGTCCGGCAGGTCGTCGAGGGTCTTGACGTCGACGACCAGGCCGGCCGGGACGCGCAGGTAGCCCAGGTCCCGGGCGATGCCCATGTTGCGGACCATCGAGCGGCCCACGAAGGCGACCCGGCGGCCGTACTCGTGGGCGGCGTCGAGGATCTGCTGGATGCGGTGGACGTGGCTCGCGAAGCTGGCCACGATGATCCGCTTCTGGGCGTTCGCGAAGACCGTGCGCAGGACGTTGGAGATGTCCTTCTCCGGCGGGACGAAGCCCGGGACCTCGGCGTTCGTCGAGTCGGACAGCAGGAGGTCGATGCCCTCCTCGCTGAGCCGCGCGAAGGCGTGCAGGTCGGTGAGACGGCCGTCCAGCGGGAGCTGGTCCATCTTGAAGTCGCCGGTGTGGACGGCCATGCCCGCGGGGGTGCGGATGGCGACGGCCAGGGCGTCCGGGATGGAGTGGTTGACGGCGATGAACTCGCAGTCGAACGGGCCCAGGTTCTCGCGGTGCCCCTCGGCCACCTCGAGGGTGTAGGGGCGGATCCGGTGCTCCTGCAGCTTGGCCTCGATGAGGGCGAGCGTCAGCTTGGAGCCGATCAGGGGGATGTCCGGCTTCAGCCGGAGCAGGAACGGGACGCCACCGATGTGGTCCTCGTGGCCGTGCGTGAGCACGATGCCGTCGATGTCGTCGAGGCGGTCCCGGATGGTGGTGAAGTCCGGCAGGATCAGGTCGATGCCCGGCTGCTCCTCCTCGGGGAAGAGGACGCCGCAGTCGACGATGAGTAGACGGCCGTCGTATTCGAAGACCGTCATGTTCCGGCCGATCTCACCGAGCCCGCCGAGCGGGGTGACGCGAAGGCCTCCCTTGGGCAGCTTCGGCGGGGCGCCGAGTTCAGGATGCGGATGACTCAAAAGACTCTCCTCACCACACGCGCCACGTACCGCCTGGGCACGTGGCGCGCATGACATTCGTGCACTTGCTGTTGTCTGTTGTCGATCTCGTCTTCAGATCGGATTTTCAGTTGTGAAGTCTGTGGCTAGAGCTGTACCCCGCCTGCGGCGAGATCGAGCTTGAGCTGGGCGGTTTCTTCGGGCGAAAGCTCGACCATCGGGAGGCGCAGGGGGCCGCCCGGGAGGCCCTGGAGGGCGAGGGCGGCCTTGGTGGTCATGACGCCCTGGGTGCGGAACATGCCCGTGAAGACCGGGAGCAGTCGCTGGTGGATCTCGGTCGCCTTCTGGACGTCACCGGTGAGGTGGGCGTCGAGCAGGGCCCGCAGCTCCGGGGTGACGACATGGCCGACGACGGAGACGAAGCCGCAGGCGCCGACGGAGAGCAGCGGCAGGTTGAGCATGTCGTCGCCGGAGTACCAGGCGAGACCGCTGCGGGCGATGGCCCAGCTGGCGCGGCCGAGGTCACCCTTGGCGTCCTTGTTGGCGACGATACGCGGGTGGTCGGCGAGGCGCACCAGGGTTTCGGTGTCGATCGGGACGCCGCTGCGGCCGGGGATGTCGTAGAGCATCACCGGGAGCGCGGTGGCGTCGGCGATGGCCGAGAAGTGCCGGAACAGGCCCTCCTGCGGGGGCTTGTTGTAGTACGGCGTGACGGCGAGCAGGCCGTGCGCGCCGGAGCGCTCCGCGGTGCGGGCCAGCTCGATGGAGTGGTGGGTGTCGTTGGTGCCGATGCCGGCGACGACGTGCGCCCGGTCGCCGACTGCCTCCAGGACCGCTCGTACGAGCTGGTCTTTCTCCGCGTCGCTGGTGGTCGGGGACTCGCCGGTGGTGCCGTTGATGATCAGGCCGTCGTTGCCTGCGTCCACCAGATGGGCGGCCAGTCGCTGGGCACCGTCGAGGTCGAGTGCGCCGTCCGCCGTGAAGGGCGTGACCATGGCGGTGAGGACCCGCCCGAAGGGGGTCTGCGGAGTGGAGATCGGAGCCATGGGTAACACGCTACTCGCTGCTCAGGGCCCGGTGCCCCCTCGGGGGGATGTCGAGAAGGGGATCCCGGCACTGCCTGCTCGGGGGTTCAAGCAGTGCCGGGTCCGTTTGATCAGCCTAGATGAACTTCTCGAAACGCCGCAATACGGACACTTCGCTCCGCTCCTCCGTACATCTGTGCGCTACGGGGCCATACGACCGTTCTTGTTGAAGGCCGCGTGGGTGAGCGGCATGAGCCGCGCCCAGTGCTCCTCCATCTTCTCGCCGACCATCTCGATCTCACGTTGTGGGAAGGACGGGACCTTCGCGAGCTCGTGCTGGGTGCGCAGTCCGAGGAAGTGCATCAGCGAGCGGGCGTTGCAGGTGGCGTACATCGAGGAGAAGAGACCGACCGGCAGGACGGCCCGGGCCACCTCGCGGGCGACGCCCGCCGCCAGCATCTCCTGGTAGGTGTCGTACGCCTGCCGGTAGGAGTCCTCCATGGCACGGCCGACCAGCTCCTGCTGCGCCTCGGTGCCCTCGACGAAGACGTACTTCCCGGGGCGGCCCTCCTGGACCAGCTTGCGGGAGGCGTCGGGGACGTAGAAGACGGGCTCCAGCTCCCTGTAGCGGCCGGACTCCTCGTTGTACGACCAGCCCACCCGGTGCCGCATGAACTCGCGGAAGACGAAGATCGGGGCGCTGATGAAGAAGGTCATCGAGTTGTGCTCGAAGGGGCTGCCGTGCCGGTCCCGCATCAGGAAGTTGATGAGCCCCTTGGAGCGCTCCGGGTCCTTCTGGAGCTCCTCCAGCGACTGCTCGCCGGCGGTGGAGACGCGGGCGGCCCACAGGACGTCGGAGTCGGCGGCGCTGTGCTTCACCAGCTCGACGGTCACGTCGCTGCGGAAGCTGGGCTTGAGGTCTTCGGCGGGGGTGTCGCTCACCGGCGGGGTCCTTCCAATTGCGTCGCTCGGGCGCCGCCCACTCTACGGGGAGCCACCGACAGGGCCGTGCCGAGTGAGCCACCGAGACGTTCTTCGGCCAATTCGGCGAAATAGGGCACCGAATCGTGGGTACGCACGTCTCTACCGGTAGCAGCGTCACATCACGAGGATCAAGGAGATTCCCCCTCATGTTCAGCCGGCGAGAAGCCGTCCCGTTCGCATTCGTCGCCGAGGCGGACCGCTTCCGCAGTAACGTCACTCCGCCGCCGAGAGAGCGCCTCGGGGCATCGCAGCTCATGGGTCGTACGCTGATCGGGCTGACCGTCGTGGCCGGTCTGGTCGGATCGCTGCTCTTCGGGCTTCCGGCCCTGGAGACCGGTCAGTCCGCCACCCGTCACCAGCAGTCCGAGGCCGCCGAGGGCCGGTGACTCGGACGGACCCCCTGGGTAGCCGGGTGAGGGGCCGCTGGGTAGCCTCACCGGGCACAGTGCAATCGAGCGTGCTTGTGAGTGAGGATCAGTCGTGCCCCTGCCCTTTCTGACGGCCGACCGCGCTTTTGACGCGAACGATGACGTCGCCCTGCCGTTCGACGACCACGACCACTGGCGCCGGCCCTACCGGCCGGGCCCGTGGCGCGTCGGCGCGGCGGCGCTCGTCCTCCTGCTCGCCTCGTTCGTGCTCCTCGCGACGGTCATCATCGCCGCCGCGGGAGCTCTGCCGGCGGCAGGCGCCTGCTTCGGCGTGGCGGCCGTGCTGATCATCGGGGCCCTGCGGATGCTTCGCATGGGGACCTGGGTGAGCGCGCACGGGGTGCGCCGGGTCGGATTCCTCTCGACCACGACCGTGCCGTGGGGCAGGGCGCCGGCCGTGCGGACCGTGCAGCAGCCGGTGCGCTGGCTGGGGCTGCCCCGCACGGTGCAGGGGCAGGCGCTCGTCGTCGTACGGCAGGGTGGTGAGCAGCTCGCGCTGCTCACCGACCACAACGCGGACTTCCTGTCGAGGCCCGAGGCGTTCGACCGCGCGGCCGACGCGGTCGAGGCGTGGAGCGCCGAGTACGCGCCCGTCGCCCCCTCCGCCGTCTGAGCGGCGTCAGGGGCGCTGTGCGCTGAGCGGCCGGGCCTCGTGGAGCGCGATGGCGCGCTGCATCGCCTTGCGGGCGCGCGGGGTGTCGCGGGCGTCCTGGTAGGCGATCGCGAGGCGGAACCAGCAGCGCCAGTCGTCCGGTGAGTCCTCGGTCTCGGCCTTCCGCCGGGCGAACACCTCGTCGGCCGAGTCGCGGTCGATGCGGCCGGCGGGGGTGCGGACCAACTCGTCGACGGGCAGGCCGCCTTCGGCCTCCAGCGCGGCGGCGAGCTTGTTGGCCCTGGTGACGAACCGGGTGTTCGCCCAGAGGAACCAGACGCCGATCGCCGGGATCACCAGAGCGGCGGCGCCCATCCCGATGCCGAGCGCGGTGCCCAGCCGGATCAGCGCGACGGCACGGCCGCCGACCAGGACGAAGAAGACGACCAGGGCGGCTGCCGTGACGAAGTACGTGATCTTGGCACGCATCAGTGGAGATCCAGGAAGTTTTCCAGGCCGAAGGTCAGACCCGGGGTGGTGACCACGCGGCGGGCGCCGAGCAGGATGCCCGGCATGAAGCTGCTGTGGTGCAGGGAGTCATGACGGATCGTCAGGGTCTCCCCCTCACCGCCGAGCAGTACCTCCTGGTGGGCGAGCAGGCCGCGCAGACGGACCGCGTGCACCGGGACTCCGTCGACGTTCGCGCCGCGGGCGCCGTCGAGGGCGGTGGCCGTGGCGTCGGGCTGCGGGGCGCAGCCTGCCTTCGACCGGGCCTCGGCGATGAGCTGAGCGGTGCGGGTGGCCGTCCCGGAGGGGGCGTCGACCTTGTTCGGGTGGTGCAGCTCGACGACCTCGACCGATTCGAAGTAGCGGGCGGCCTGGGCCGCGAACTTCATGGTGAGGACGGCGCCGATGGAGAAGTTCGGCGCGATGAGCACGCCGGTCCCGGGCGACGCGTCGAGCCAGCTGCCGAGCTGCGCGAGGCGGTCCTCGGTCCAGCCGGTGGTGCCGACGACCGCGTGGATGCCGTGGCGCACGCAGAAGTCGAGGTTGCCCATCACCGAGGCGGGTGTGGTCAGCTCGACCGCGACCTGGGCGCCCGTCTCGGCGAGCGTCTCCAGCTTGTCGCCCCGGGACAGCGCCGCGACCAGTTCCATGTCCTCGGCGGCCTCCACGGCTCGTACCGCTTCGGAGCCGATGCGGCCCCGGGCTCCGAGGACCGCCACGCGCAGCTTGCTCATTGCTCTGACTCTCTCTTCAGACTTCAGGAGACGGATTCGTGCAGGCGGGCGGCCTGCTTGTCCTTGAGCGGGCCGATGACCGACAGCGAGGGGCGCTGCCCGAGGATGTCGCGGGCGACTTGGCGGACCTCGTCGGGGGTGACCGCCGATATCTGCGCCAGCATGTCGTCGACGGACATCTGTTCGCCCCAGCAGAGCTCGCTCTTGCCGATGCGGTTCATCAGGGCGCCGGTGTCCTCCAGGCCGAGGACCGTGGATCCGGAGAGCTGGCCGATCGCGCGGCCGATCTCCTCGTCCGTGAGCCCGTCGGAGGCGACCTTGCCCAGTTCGTCCCGGCAGATCGCGAGCACGTCGTGGACCTGGTTCGGGCGGCAGCCGGCGTACACGCCGAAGAGGCCGCAGTCGGCGAAGCCGGAGGTGTACGAGTAGACGCTGTAGGCCAGGCCGCGCTTCTCCCGGACCTCCTGGAAGAGGCGGGAGGACATGCCGCCGCCGAGGGCCGTGTTCAGGACGCCCATGGCCCACCGGCGCTCGTCGGTCCGCGGCAGCCCCGGCATGCCGAGGACCACATGGGCCTGCTCGGTCTTGCGGCCCAGGTGCTCGACGCGACCGGCCGTGCGGATGGACCGCAGGCCCTCGCGGGGGGTGACCGGGACGGCGTCCGCGCGGGTCAGGGCGCCGGCCTTCTCGAAGGCCCTGCGGACCTGGCGTACGACCGTGGCGTGGTCGACGTTGCCCGCGGCGGCGACGACCAGGTGCGTGGGGTCGTAGTGCTTCTTGTAGAAGCGGGCGATCTGGTTGCGGGTCAGCGCGTTGATCGTGTCGACGGTGCCGAGGACCGGGCGGCCGAGGGGCGTGTCGCCGAGCATGGTGTGCGCGAAGAGGTCGTGCACGCAGTCGCCCGGGTCGTCCTCGGTCATGGCGATCTCCTCGAGGATGACGCCGCGCTCGGCGTCGATGTCCTCCTCGAGGATCAGGGAGCCCGTGAGCATGTCGCAGACGACGTCGATCGCCAGGGGCAGATCGGTGTCGAGCACACGGGCGTAGTAGCAGGTGTACTCCTTCGCCGTGAAGGCGTTCATCTCGCCGCCGACCGCGTCGAGGGCGGAGGAGATGTCGAGGGCGCTTCTGCGCTTGGTGCCCTTGAAGAGGAGGTGCTCGAGGTAGTGCGTCGCGCCGTTGAGGGCGGGCGTCTCGTCGCGGGATCCGACGTGGGCCCAGATGCCGAAGGTGGCGGAGCGTACGGAGGGCAGGGTCTCGGTGACGACCCGCAGGCCGCCGGGCAGGGTCGTGCGCCGGACCGTGCCGATGCCGTCCTTGCCCTTGAGAAGCGTTTGGGTACGGGCGACGGCCCGCGCCTCCGAGGAGGTGCGGGCCGTCGTCACGGAACTACGGGACGTCACTTGTCGGTGTCGTCCTTGTCGCCCTCGGCGGCGTCCTCGTCCGCGATCACGGGGATCAGGGAGAGCTTGCCGCGGGAGTCGATCTCGGCGATCTCGACCTGGACCGTGGAGCCGACCGCGAGCACGTCCTCGACGTTCTCCACGCGCTTGCCACCGGCGAGCTTGCGGATCTGCGAGATGTGCAGCAGGCCGTCCTTGCCGGGCATCAGGGAGACGAAGGCACCGAAGGTGGTGGTCTTGACGACCGTACCCAGGTAGCGCTCGCCGACCTCCGGCATGGTCGGGTTGGCGATGCCGTTGATCGTGGCGCGCGCGGCCTCGGCCTGCGAGCCCTGGGCGGCACCGATGTAGATGGTGCCGTCGTCCTCGATCGTGATGTCGGCGCCGGTGTCCTCCTGGATCTGGTTGATCATCTTGCCCTTGGGGCCGATGACCTCACCGATCTTGTCCACCGGGATCTTGACGGTGATGATCCGCGGGGCGTTGGGGGACATCTCGTCCGGGACGTCGATGGCCTCGTTCATCACATCGAGGATGTGGAGGCGGGCGTCGCGGGCCTGCTTCAGCGCGGCGGCCAGGACCGAGGCGGGGATGCCGTCGAGCTTGGTGTCGAGCTGGAGCGCGGTGACGAAGGTCTTCGTACCGGCGACCTTGAAGTCCATGTCACCGAAGGCGTCCTCCGCACCGAGGATGTCGGTGAGGGCGACGTAGTGGGTCTTGCCGTCGATCTCCTCGGAGATCAGACCCATGGCGATACCGGCGACGGGGGCCTTGAGCGGCACACCGGCGTTCAGCAGCGACATGGTGGAGGCGCAGACCGAACCCATGGACGTCGAGCCGTTGGAGCCGAGGGCCTCGGACACCTGACGGATCGCGTAGGGGAACTCCTCGCGCGTCGGCAGGACCGGCACGATGGCGCGCTCGGCGAGCGCGCCGTGGCCGATCTCGCGGCGCTTCGGCGAACCGACGCGGCCGGTCTCACCGACGGAGTACGGCGGGAAGTTGTAGTTGTGCATGTAGCGCTTGCGGGTCACCGGGGAGAGGGTGTCCAGCTGCTGCTCCATGCGGAGCATGTTGAGGGTGGTGACGCCCAGGATCTGGGTCTCGCCACGCTCGAACAGCGCCGAGCCGTGCACGCGCGGGATGGCCTCGACCTCGGCGGCGAGCGTACGGATGTCCGTGACGCCACGGCCGTCGATGCGGACCTTGTCCTTGATGACCCGCTCGCGGACGAGCTTCTTGGTCAGCGCGCGGTACGCGGCGGAGATCTCCTTCTCGCGGCCCTCGAAGGCCGGGAGGAGCTTCTCGGCGGCGATCTCCTTGACGCGGTCCAGCTCGGTCTCGCGCTCCTGCTTGCCGGCGATGGTCAGCGCCTGCGAGAGCTCGGACGTCACGGCGGCGGAGAGCGCCTCCAGGACGTCGTCCTGGTACTCCAGGAAGACCGGGAAGTCGCCGGTGGGCTTGGCGGCCTTGGCCGCGAGCTCCGACTGGGCCTTGCAGAGCACCTTGATGAAGGGCTTCGCGGCCTCGAGACCGGCGGCGACGACCTCCTCGGTGGGGGCCTCGGCGCCGTCCTTGACGAGCTGGATGGTCTTCTCGGTGGCCTCGGCCTCGACCATCATGATCGCGACGTCGCCGTCCTCGAGGACGCGACCGGCGACGACCATGTCGAAGACGGCGTCCTCGAGCTCGGTGTGCGTCGGGAACGCGACCCACTGGCCCTTGATCAGCGCGACACGGGTGCCGCCGATCGGGCCGGAGAAGGGCAGGCCGGCCAGCTGCGTGGAGCAGGAGGCGGCGTTGATCGCGACCACGTCGTACAGGTGGTCGGGGTTGAGCGCCATGATCGTCTCGACGATCTGGATCTCGTTGCGCAGGCCCTTCTTGAAGGAGGGGCGCAGCGGGCGGTCGATCAGGCGGCAGGTGAGGACGGCGTCCTCGGAGGGCCGGCCCTCACGACGGAAGAAGGAGCCGGGAATCTTTCCGGCTGCGTACATCCGCTCCTCGACGTCCACCGTCAGGGGGAAGAAGTCGAGCTGGTCCTTGGGCTTCTTGGAAGCGGTGGTGGCCGACAGCACCATGGTGTCGTCGTCCAGGTACGCCACGGCGGAGCCGGCGGCCTGCTTGGCCAGGCGGCCCGTCTCGAAGCGGATGGTGCGGGTGCCGAAAGTGCCGTTGTCAATGACGGCCTCGGCGTAGTGGGTCTCGTTCTCCACTAGCGATTTCTCCGTTACTTGTCTGCGTATCGTCTTTTCGTCCCGGATACGCCCGTGTGGCGCGGGACGGGGGTGGAGAAGCGCGCCTGGTGTGCGGGCCGGTCTTCGATCGAAGCACCCGGGGTGCCATGCTCCGGGGGCCACTACCGAGGACCGGCGGCGGCGAGGCCGCGCTCTCCTCGTTCGTTATGGCGTTGTGCGACCAGACTACTTAGCAGTGGGTCCATACCGCACGTACAGCAAAGGGAGCGGCCCCCTAAAAGTGGGAACCGCTCCCTTCACGGCGTCTTACTTGGCACCGCCGGCCGCACCACGGCGGATGCCGAGGCGGTCGACCAGCGCACGGAAGCGCTGGATGTCCTTCTTGGCCAGGTACTGCAGCAGGCGGCGACGCTGGCCGACCAGGATCAGCAGACCACGACGGGAGTGGTGGTCGTGCTTGTGCTGCTTGAGGTGCTCGGTCAGGTCCGAGATGCGGCGGGAGAGCATCGCGACCTGGACCTCGGGGGAGCCGGTGTCGCCCTCCTTGGTGCCGAACTCGGCCATGATCTGCTTCTTCGTAGCGGCGTCGAGAGACACTCGGTACTCCTCTTGATGTTCGATGCGCCCACGAGTGCCCCTGGTCTGGGTCTCAGGGGAGCTTCCGTGACTCGGAGGCGAAGGCGCGATGGGCGCTGCTCCCAGACACTTCCGGGAGCGCGTACACAAACGGCCGTCACCCAGCGTACCAGCCCGTCGCCGGGCCCCTGACCGGGGCCGCCGCCCGCTCGTCCGCCCGCTCAGCCAGTGAGGGACCTGGCCTTCTCGAAGACGTCGAGTACGGCGAGGCAGAGCGGCACGAGGGAGAGGAGTACGGCGCCTTCGGCGAGGTCGAGGAGTCGGCCCCAGAAGGGGGAGAGGCCCTTCTTCGGGATGATCAGGCCGATGGCGGTGATCAGCGCGGCGCCGGCGGCGACGGCGGCGGTGAGCCAGATCGTACGGATGTCCAGGCCTGCCCGGTCCCCGTACACGCGCAGGTCCTGGACCGGGCCGGGCGGCGGGTTCAGGGAGAGGCCGAGGACCAGCAGGGCGAGGGCGGCGAGGCCCGCGACCAGGAGACAGGCGACCTGTGAGGTGTAGCGGAAGAGCCGGGCGCGCAGCAGCGCCGCGAGACCGGTGGCCAGGGCCAGGAGCTGCGCCCAGGGGTCGTGGCTGAAGCCGAGGACGGCGGCGGAACCGACGACGATCGCGGCGCAGCCGCCGGCCAGGCCGAGCAACAGGTCGTGGCCGCGGCGGGCCCGGGTCGCGATGTGTTCGGCGTCGATCCTGACCGGGGTCCGCCCGCCGTGGGGCATCTCGTGGGGATCGTCGAGGTCGTCGGTGGCGCCGCGCGGGGCGGCGTAGCCGACGGGGAGCCGGGCGAAGCGGGCGGAGAGGCCGGGCAGAAAAGCGACCAGACCGATGGCGAGGGGGGCGCAGACCGCGGCGGCGCCGGTGGAGGACGCTCCGGTGAGGATCGCCGCGAAGGCGGCGAGGGTGCCGACGACGGACAGGAGGCCGGCGGCGACGAAGGGGGCGTCCGCGCCGGGGGTGAGGGCCGCCAGGACGGCGGAGGCGACGAGGACGGTCACACAGCCGAGGAGGAACTGCAGGCGGCCCGGTCCGGCCCCGGCGTTCGGGCCGATGATCCCCGAGCCGGCGAGGAGCAGCAGCGGGAGCGCGCCGAGGCCGAGGGCGACGGCGGTGAGCCGGTCCTCGTACACCCGGGCCCGTACGCCGGCGAAGGCGGTCAGCAGCACACCGGCCACGCCCGCGACGACGCCCGGCAGGCCGTGCGTGTCGTGGTGGACCGGGTCGGAGAACCAGAGGGCGAAGGCCATCAGGACGAGCAGGAGGAGGCCGCCGACCGGGGCCGCACCGCGCAGCAGGTCGTCGCTCCACAGACGCCGGTCGCGGGTGACCGCGGAGGCGATGGCGTCGGACACGTCGTCGAAGACGGCGGGCGGGAGGGACTGCGCGAAGGGGCGCAGCGAGAGCAGTTCGCCGTCGAGGACCCGCTGGGCGGCGAGGGTGCGGGCGCCGTCGAGGACCGAGCCGTCGCGGCGGACGAGGTGGTAGCCGGTCGGGGTGCCGGGGGGCTGTGTCCGGCCGGTGAGGCGGAGTATCTCGGGGTGGATGTCGGCGACCGGGAGGTCCTCCGGGAGGGCGACGTCGATGCGGCCGTCGGGCGCCACGACCGTGACCCGGCAGAAGCCGGTCCCTGTGGTCGTACTCACGTGTCTGGACCCCCTGATTCGCGGTTGCGCACCGTGCCCGCGCAACCCTACCGGGACGCTGTGTCACCGCCGCGGCATAGGATCGCCGTCGCGGGAGGGGATCCGCGAGCGGGGGCACCAACGGGGGCGCCGGTGCGGAGACTTCCCGTCCGCCGTCCGCCCGTATCGAGGGATTGATGTACCGGTGAGCCAGATCGTCGTCAAACGCCCGCCGAGGTCCCTTCCTCCCGAAGTCCCCGTCGGCGAACTGGTGCTGGCGCCTCCGCCGGAGCTGCCCAGGGGGCAGCGGGAGTCCCTGCTGATGCAGCTTCTGCCCATGCTCGGGATGGGTTCGTCGGCGGTCTTCTTCTTCATGCCGGGCACGCATCCGTTCATGCGGATCATGGGCGTTCTGATGCTGGTCTCGACGGTGGCGATGGCCGGCGCCCAACTGGCCGGATTCCTCAGGGGTACGCACGGGCGCATGACCGAGCTGCGCCGTGACTACCTCGCGTATCTCGCGCGGACGCGGCGAACGGTGCGCCGCACGGCCCGGGCACAGCGCGACGCCCAGCTCTATCTGCATCCGTGCCCCGAGCAGTTGTGGGCGGTGGTGGCCGAGGGCTCGCGGGTGTGGGAACGGCGGGCCGGGGACCCGGACTTCGCGCAGGTGCGGATCGGTCTGGGCACCCAGCGGCTGTCCACGCCGCTGATCGCGCCCGACACCGCGCCGGTGGACGAGCTGGAGCCGCTGTGCGCGGGCGCGATGCAGCAGTTCCTCGCGGTGCACGGGTCGCTGGACGGGCTGCCGATGGCCGTCTCGATGCGCGCCTTCCCGCACGTCACCGTCTGCGGCGAGCCGGAGTCGGCGCGGGCGGCGGCACGGGCGCTGGTCTGCCAGCTGGTCACCCTGCACTCCCCCGACGATCTGGTGGTCGCGGTGGTGGCGGCGGGGGGCGCGCAGCGGCGCTGGGACTGGACGAAGTGGCTGCCGCACACGCAGGTGGCCGGGGAGGTCGACGGGGCGGGTACGAGGCGGCTGTTCGGCGACGACCTCGGGGAGCTCGAGGAGCTGCTGCGCGGACGGCTCGACGGACGGCCCCGGTTCAGCCGCGACAGTCCGCCGGTGCTCGACCAGCCGCATGTCGTCGTGGTCGTGGACGGGGGGCTGGTGCCGCCGGACTCGCTGTGCGCGGCGCCGGAGGGTCTGCGTGGCGTGACGATCGTCGAGGTCGTGCCGGGCGGCCCCGCCGAGCCGGTCCGCGGCCTCTCGGTGGTCGTGCGGCCCGGGCGGCTGCGCCTGGATTCGGGCGGCGGGGTCGCGTACGAGGGGGAGCCGGACGGGATCTCGCCGCAGGCGGCCGAGGCGCTGGCCCGACAGCTGGCCCCGCTGCGGATGGGCGGCGGGGACGACGACGAACCGCTGCTCGCGGATCTCGACTTCACGGATCTGCTGAACCTGGGCGACGCGGCCGCGGTCGACGCGGCCCGCACGTGGCGGCCGCGGTCGGCAGCCGAGCGGCTGCGGGTGCCGATCGGGGTCGGCGAGGACGGCCGGCCGGTGATGCTCGACCTCAAGGAGGCCGCGCAGGAGGGCATGGGGCCGCACGGTCTGTGTGTGGGCGCGACCGGTTCCGGCAAGTCGGAGCTGCTGCGCACACTGGTTTTGGGGCTCGCGGTCACCCACTCCTCGGAGACGCTGAACTTCGTCCTCGCCGATTTCAAGGGCGGGGCCACGTTCGCCGGGATGTCACGCATGCCGCACGTCGCCGCCGTGATCACCAACCTCGCCGACGACCTCACCCTCGTCGACCGCATGGGCGACGCGATCCGGGGTGAGCTGCGGCGCCGCCAGGAGCTGCTGCGCTCGGCGGGCAACTACGCGAACATCCAGGGCTACGAGAAGGCCCGGGCGGCCGGGGCGCCCCTGGAGCCGCTCGCCTCGCTCGTCCTCGTCATCGACGAGTTCTCCGAACTCCTCACCGCCAAGCCCGACTTCATCGACATGTTCATCCAGATCGGCCGGATCGGCCGCTCGCTCGGGGTGCATCTGCTGCTGGCCTCGCAGCGCCTGGAGGAGGGCAGGCTGCGGGGGCTGGACACCTATCTCTCGTACCGGATCGGTCTGCGGACGTTCTCAGCGGCCGAGTCGCGGACGGCGATCGGCGTTCCGGACGCCTACCACCTGCCGTCCGTGCCGGGTTCCGGCTATCTCACCTTCGGGACGGACGCGATGATCCGCTTCAAGGCCGCGTACGTCTCGGGGGCGTACCGGGCGCGGGAGCCCCGGCCGGCCGCGGGGCAGGTGCCCGTGGAGCGCCGGCCGGCCGTGTTCACCGCGGCTCGCGTGCCGGTGGTCTACGCGGCGGCCGATCCGTCGGCGCCTGTGGGCGGGCACGAGGAGGACACCGGGGACGAGCCGCTGTCCGACACCGTGCTCGACGTGATTGTGCGACGGCTCGAGGGGCAGGGTGTGCCCGCGCACCAGGTGTGGCTGCCGCCGCTGGACCGGGCGCCGGCGCTGGACCAGCTGCTGCCGGGGATCGCGCCGAGTGCGGAACGGGGTCTGACCGCCACGGAGTACACCCGACCGGGCGGGCTGACCGTGCCTCTGGGGCTCGTCGACAAGCCGTTCGAGCAGCGCCGGGAGGTGCTGTACCGCGACTTCTCCGGCGCGGCGGGCCACATGCTGGTGGTGGGCGGCCCGCAGTCCGGCAAGTCGACGCTGCTGCGGACGCTGATCTCGTCGTTCGCGCTCACCCACACCCCGCACGAGGTCCAGTTCTACGTGCTGGACTTCGGCGGGGGAGGCATGTCGTCGCTGGCCGGCCTGCCGCATGTCGGCGGGGTCGCCTCCCGGCTGGACCCGGAGCGGGTGCGGCGCACGGTCGCGGAGGTCGCGGGCGTCCTCGACCGGCGCGAGGAGTTCTTCCGCGCGCAGGGCATCGACTCCATGACCGCCTACCGGCGCAGGCGGGCCGCGGGCGCGGGGGCCTCCGGTGGGACGCTCCCCGGCCCGGAGGAGGCGTGGGGCGACGTCTTCCTCGTCGTCGACGGCTGGGGCGGGTTCAAGGGCGACTACGAGGCGCTGGAGCCGGTCGTCGCCGACATCGCGGCGCGCGGTCTCGGCTACGGCGTCCATGTGGTGCTCACCGCGTCCCGCTACATGGAGGTACGGGCCGCGCTGAAGGACCAGATGCCGGGCCGCCTCGAACTGCGGCTGGGCGACGTCATGGACTCCGAGTTCGACCGGAGGGTCGCGGCGAACGTCCCGCAGGGGGTGCCGGGCCGTGGCCAGGTGCCGGAGAAGCTGCATTTCATGGGCGCGCTGCCGCGCGTCGACGGGTCGAGCGCCGTGGAGGACCTGTCCGAGGGCACGGCGGCGTTCGTACGCGCGGCGAAGAACGCGTGGGCGGGGCCCCCGGCGCCGCCGGTACGGCTCCTGCCGCGCACCCTGCCGGCGGACCGGCTGCCGAAGGGTTTCGAGTTCCCCCGGGACGGCGTCGCGATCGGTATCGACGAGACCGGTCTCGAGCCGGTGTTCGTGGACTTCGAGAGCGATCCCTTCCTGCTGGTGTTCGGTGAGGGCGAGTCCGGCAAGACGAACCTGCTGCGGTTGATCGCCAAGCAGATCGCCGAGCGCTACTCCCCCGACGAGGCGCGACTCGTCGTCGGGGACTACCGCCGCACGCTGCTCGGGTCCCTTCCGGAGAGCCATCTGCTGGAGTACGCGCCGATGGCCGACTCGATGCGCACCCACATGGAGGCGCTGGCGGGCGTGTTCGAGCGGCGCAGACCGCCGGCGGACGTCACCGCGCACCAGCTGCGCGAGCGCAGCTGGTGGACGGGTCCGCGGGTCTTCGTCGTGGTCGATGACTACGACCTGGTCGCCACCGGCGCGGGCAATCCCCTGGCACCGCTGGCGGAGTACCTCCCGTTCGCCCGCGACACGGGCATCCGCTTCGTCGTCGCGCGCACCACCGCGGGCGCCTCGCGCGCGATGTACGAGGGGTTCATGCAGCGCTTGAAGGAGTTGGGTGCCCAGGGCGTGGTGCTGTCGGGCGATCCGAACGAGGGCGAACTCGTCGGGAACGTGCGGCCGCGGCCGATGCCGGCGGGGCGCGGCTACTTCGTGTCACGTCGACGGGGGGCGGCGATGGTACAGGTGGGCAGGATGCCCGAGCGGTGAATCGGGTCGTTCTGTGCGCGCGGGGGCGGCCGGAGCCGATAATCGATCCGCGACGACGTTCCATGTTCCACGAAGGGGAAGCGCCTGATGGGCACTCAGCAGGAGAAGGACGAGCTGTACGCGCTCGACATCAGCGGGGTGGAGTGGCAGGGCGCCCCGGGCACCAGCCCCGACGAGGAGCGCGTGGAGATCGCGCACCTGCCCGGCGGGGCCGTGGCGATGAGGTCCTCCCTCGACCCCGACACCGTGCTGCGCTACACCGAGGCCGAGTGGCGCGCCTTCGTTCTGGGTGCGAAGGACGGCGAGTTCGACCTGCGGTGAGGTGAGCCGAGGGCGATGATCCGCCCGCACGGAAGGGGGCCGCTCCTCGGGGAGCGGCCCCCTTTCGCTGGTCCGGTTGCTGCGGGGGCAGTACGCCTCGGGGGAAGAGCCTTGCCCGCCGGGGTCAGTACGCCTCGGTGAGAGCCTTGCCCGCCGGGGTCAGTACGCCTCGGTGAAGAGGCGGGACGCCTTCAGATCCGTCGAGCGGTAGTTGTCCTTGCCCCGCTCGATGAGCCGGGCGACCTGTTCCAGGCGGTTCTTCATGTCCTCCGCCCGTTTCCTGTACTTGCCCTGGAGGGTCACGTACTCCTGGTGCGCCTCGCCGTCCCACGTTCCGGTGACGACCTTGAGGGCCGTGTCCATCTCTTCCAGGTCCTTGATGATGTTCTGCGAGACGGCCCGCAGACGGTTGGCCATCTCCTGGACGCTCTCGTACCGGACCTTCGTGTGCTGGTCGATGCCGGTCATGTTCGTCTCCTCGCGCTCAGATGCCGTTGAGGGCCGAGGTGTTGGCGGCCGCGAAGGCGCCACGCACCTCGTCGTCGTTGGCGTTGCTGAGGTTCTTCGTCTCGCCCACGGCGTGGAGCAGGACGCCCAGCAGCCGGCGGATCGTGTCGTGGTCCTCATTGAGGGAGGTCTGGGCCCGTTTGAAGCCCTCGGCGCCTCCGCCGGTCCAGCCGGCGCCGACCGTCGCGAGGATGTCGGCCATCTCGCGGGCCTGCCGGGACACCGCCTCGCCGGTTTCCATGATCTTGTTCTTCGCTTTGACCACCGGGTCGTCGGCGAGTCCGAATCCGCCTGCCGGGTTCGTCATGTGGGGCTCCTCGTGCGCGGTGCGGGGTGTGCGGTCCGCGGTCCAGCGGACCGTGGGTACCGACACTTCCAACTGCGCAGGCCCGTGGGGGACATGGGCTCAGCGGGCTCTTTTGCGGCGGCTGTCCCTGAGCACGGTCACGGTGCCGGCGACGACGGCGAGGAGGACGGCGGCGCTCGCGAGCGCGTAGGTCGCGAGCCGTTCGTCGCGTTCCTGGGCGCTCCCCGTCATCGCCAGCGGGGCAGGTTCGGGCGCGGGCGGCGCGGGCGGCGCCGGGTCGGGGGTGGCGGCGTCCGGGGGGCCGGCGTCGCCGTCGAGGGCGCGCAGGGGGTCGACGACGCCCCAGCCGACGTGGTCGTCACGGCCGTTGACCGAGCGCTCGGCGGTCTGCTCGATCTGGGCGACGACCTGAGGGGCCTTCCACCGGGGGTACTTGGCGCGCAGGAGCGCGGCGACCCCGGAGACGTACGGGGCGGAGAAGCTGGTGCCGTTGTCGGCGCACTGGCCGTTGCCGGGAACCGTGGAGACGACGTCCACGCCGGGTGCGGCGACACCGACGAAGGCGCCGGACTGGGAGAACGCGGCGCGTTCGTTGTTGCGGTCGGACGCGGCGACGGCGAGGACGCCCGGGAAGGCGGCGGGGTAGGTGTTCTTCGATCTGCCGTCCATGCCGTCGTTTCCCGCGGAGGCCACGACGACGATGTCCGCGGCGAGTGCGCGTGCGACGGCCCGGCCGAGGTCCGACTGGGCGGTGAGCGCCTGGGTGGTGTCCTGAGAGATGTTGATGACCCGGGCGCCCTTGGCCACGGCGTGGTCGATGGCCAGGGCCATCAGGTCCGAGGTGCCGTTGTTCTTCCCGTCGTTCTGCCGGATCGGAATGATCGTCGCCTCCGGGGCGAGCCCCACGAACCCGGTACCCGCGCGGGGGCGGGCGGCGATGATCCCGGCGACCTTGGTGCCGTGGCCCACTTCGTCGACCGTGCCGGCGGCCCTGTTCCCGGCCGCGCCGGCGGGGTCGCCGGCCGCCGGGTCCCCGCCGGCCGGGACGAAGTCGGCGCCGGCCGTGGCGTCGACGGCGTTCCTCAGCTGCGGATTGGCGGTGTCGACACCGGTGTCGATGACGGCGACCCGTACTCCCTTCCCCCTGGTCTCCTGCCACAGCTCGTCGAGCAGGACGCGCTGGAGCGGCCAGGGGGTGCCCTCCATCTGCTTCCTCATCGGGAAGGCGCACGCGCCGCTGCCGTCGGGGCGAGGCCCCTGGGCGTGGGCGGGCGCCGCCGTCGGCCCGAGCAGGGCGGCCGAGGAGACGATCAGAGCCGCGGTGCGGTACGGCATGGAAGCTTCCCCCTACGAACCCTGCGGTCGGCGCGCGCTGTTGGTGTCGAGCCGTGGCCCCTTGGACAGGAAGTCCGACCAGGCGAGCGGCACCAGGGCGGGGACGACGTTCTCGTACCCCAGACGGATCTGCGCCTGGCTCGGCTCCGGGGGGCCGTCCCGCTGCTCGCCTTCCCGGTCGGCGGAGCCGGTGTCGGAGCGGGCCGTGTCACTGTCTCCGTTCGCCTGAACGGCGTACCGCAGACCCGTGTCCGTCACCAGGAACAGTGAACCGTCGGGCTTCGTCTGCTCGCCCCGGACCTGTGTGTACAGCAGACCACTGCCCGGAGTGACATAGGTGCCGGTGCCGCCGGCGGTGATGTCCACCGGGTAGCCCGCGCCCGCCCAGGTGGAGAGGGTGGTCCGGCCCCGGGAGTCGACACCGCGCAGCACGCTGCACACCGTGTCCCGGGCGCCGGCGCCGCCGGTGGCGTTGGCCTGCTGGACCCGCTCGGCGGGCCAGCGACGGTCGGCGCCGAAGGCCTCGGGGTCGGGGGCGAAGGAGGCCGCGTCGACGGTGGTCGCCCGGCCGTCCATGTCGAGCGTCTCGGTCTGCGGGGAGTTGATGAGCAGCCAGGCGGTGAAGTCGGAGACCGGCCGCACCTTCCCCGGCAGGACGACGTAGTGCTGGGGGCCGGATCCCGTCTGGGCCTTGAGCACCATGCCCACACGGTCCTCGGTGGGGCTGAGACCGCCGCCGACCCCGGCGTCCGCGCCGGCCGTACCGGGCAGGAGGGGGAAGTCGACGGGGCTGCCGGTGTGCAGGGTGTTCAGCCAGTCGTCGGTGACCTGCTGCGGCTCCCGGCCGAGGCCGACCAGCGCGGTGGTGAGGCCCGGCGTGTCCGCCTGCTTGCCGGGGACCGCGTACTTGGTGCCACCGGCGTCCACGAGGAAGCGGGCGCCGGTCTGCCCCTTCACATAGAGCACCTGGCCGCCGGTCAGCCGCTCCCCGTTGCCGTCGGTGCGTGAGGCGTCGCGGTCGGCGAGGACGAAGGTGGCCTTCTGCACGCTGGATCCCCTGCCTCCGCCGGGCTGTTCGCACACCGCCCAGCGCTTGGACTTCGCGGCGTCCGCGGCGGTGGGCAGCCGGTCGGGGGCGTACGGGATGCCGAGGACCGGTCCGCGCGGCGGGCGGCCGGCGTCCAGTACGGAGTCGTCGACCTGGACCACCTCGAACCGCTGGGGGTCGAGCAGCAGTCGGGCCGAGGCCAGATTGAGCACCGGGTGCAGGAGCGTCCGGCGGTCCTTGCCCTCACCGGTGGTGAGGACGACATAGCGGGTGGTGGACTGCCTGCCCACCACGACCTTGGTGCCGGGGGTGTCCCAGCCCTTCGGAGCCACCGGCTTGAGCATCCCCCACGCGCCGAACCCGGCCACGAGGACCGCGGCGGCGATCAGCCCGGGGACGACCGCGCGCAGGGGACGGGGCGCGCCCTCGTCGGTGCCGGAGGGCGAGGGCCGGAGGAAGGCGGCCACCGTGCGTTTCTTCGCAAAGGTGTACGCGTTGAGCTCGTCCCGCCGTGACGCCATGGGTCCCCCGTCTTCCACCGGCGCAGCCTCCGCACGAGGGACCGGGGAGCATGGCGCCCGGAGCCCGGCTGTCCGACCGGCCCCCTACTATGCCTGCTGTCCGGGGGTGCCCGTGGGGCGGGTAGGGTGATCCAGCTCCCCAACGCCCCGGCCGGCCAGGGGCGATCGGGACGAATGGGGGACTCTCCGGCATGGCTTCCGCGACGCAGACACGGCCCGCCGCGGCGGCGCCGGGCACGGCGGGGCGCCGGCCGCCCTCCGGGCCGAGTGCGGCTCCGCGCGCGCGGAGCCGCCCGGGACGCGTCGGGCCGTTCCGATTGCAACAACTCGTGCTCGTCGAGATCGCCGCGGCGCTGCTCCTCGTCGCCCGGGTGACCGAGCCGCTGCTGCTGGTTCCGGCGGGGCTGGTCGCGGGGCTCCTCGTCCTCCTGGCCGTGGCCCGGCGGCGCGGGCGTTCGCTGCCCGAGTGGCTCGCCACCGCGTTCGCCCTGCGCGCGCGGACACGCGCCGCCGCCTCGGCGGTCCTCGCTCCGGGTACGGAACCCGGCCTCGCGCCCCTGCTCGAATGCGATCCGGCGCTGCGCACCTACGCGTACGCCGACGGTGAGCGCCGCCCGGTCGGGATGATCGGGGACGGCACGTTCCTGACCGCCGTGCTGCGGATCGAATCGGACGGCACGGCGCTGCGCCACGACCGGGAGGCGCGGCCCCTGCCCGTCGCTCTCGTCCGGGACGGGCTGGACGTCGACGGCATCCGTCTGGAGTCGGCGCAAATCGTCCAGCACACCCGGCCCGCGCCCGCGCCGGACCTGCCCGCTCAGTCGCTGATCGCGCGGAACTACCTGCCGTTGCCCGCGGGGACCGGCGCGCCGGCCGTGCGCGTCACCTGGGTCGCGCTGAAGCTCGATCCGGAGCTGTGCCCGGAAGCGGTGGCGGCGCGCGGTGGTGGCGTGCGGGGCGCGCGGAAGTGTCTTGTGCGCGCGGCCGACCAGTTGGCGAGCCGGCTCGCCGGCGCCGGTTTCGGCGCGACCGTGCTGACCGAGCAGGAGCTGACCGCGGCGATCGCCACGTCCCTGTGCGCCGACCCGCTCGCCGTCGTACGGGAGGGGCGGGAGGGCCCCGCCGGGCGGCGCACCGAGGAGACCGTGCGCACCTGGCGCTGCGACGGCCGGCCGCACACCACGTACTGGATCGGGCGCTGGCCCCGGCTGGGCGCCGGGGGCGTCTCGTTGCCGCAGCTCGTGGCGCGCCTGACCGCGACGTCCGCACTGGCCACCACCTTCAGCCTGACCCTCGGCGGCGGTGACCGCCGGGAGGCGACCGTGACCGGGTACGTACGGGTCGTCGCGCGTGGCGCCGAGGAGTTGGTCGCCGCGCGTCATGAACTGGAGCGGACCGCCCGGGAGGCGGGGACGGGGCTGGTGCGGCTCGACCGCGAGCAACTGCCCGCGCTGCTCGCGACGCTTCCGCTCGGGGGTGCCCGCTGATGCCCTTCCTCCCGGTGCGCGCGCGCACGCTGTCGGCGGGCGGTCGCGGTCTGATCGGACCACGCCGTGAGCCCCACACGCTTCCCGTGGAGGACCTGGAGGCACTGGCGCTGCCCGTCGGCGACGACGGTGTGGTGATCGGCGTCGACGCGGCGGGGCAGCCCGCCGTCCTCGGCGTCAACCGCCCCGCTCCGTACGAGATCACACTGATCGGCGGCGTGTGGACCGCGCAGGTGCTGGCGCTGCGGGCCGCCGCCACGTGCGCCCGGATCGCCGTGGAGACCGGCCGCGCGCAGGCCTGGACGCCACTCGTTCACGCGGTGGGCGCCGACCGGCCGTGCGTCACGCTGCACGACGTCGGTCGGGTGCCGCCGCTGGGCGCCTCGGTCGGGAGTCCGGCGCTCGTGGTGCGGGACTGCGGGATGCGGCCGCCGCGCGGGCGTGTGGTGTCGGGCCCCTGGCAGTCTGTGGTCACCCTGCTCCCCTACCTGAGCCCGGTGGCACCCAGGCTGATGCGGAAGTCGGGCCTGGTCGGCGTGCAGCGGGTGTCCCCGGACGAGGCCGCGCGGATCGGCCGCATCATGAACCTGCCGCGCGGCGAGACCGAAGCGCTGTCGACGCTCGCCGACGGCGTGACGCTCTGGTGCACTCAGGGCGACCGCCGGTTCGTGATGACGCGGCCGACGGATGCCGAGACCGGATTGTTGGGCAGCGCGCGCCGGATGGACTGAGAGGCCCTCCTGCGAGGAACACCTCCGACGGACGGACTGATTCCGCACGAGATGGCCCGATTCGACCGGGCATCTCTCTCATGTTTCCGCACAGAGGCTTCACTTGGGCGTCTCATGTGGAGGGATACGTGACGAACGGGACAGGCGAGGGGACCGGCCGCCCTGACGTACGGCCGCCGTTGACGATTAGGGTGGGAAGAGCGCGGCGAGAACCTGTGAGCGGGATCGCGGCGTCACAAGGGGAGAGCCGGGCGGCTCGGACGACGGAACGGTCGCCCCGCCCACGACGGCACAAGGGTGCTCGACCACACCAGGAGGCAAAGTGAACGGCGATCGGGACGAGATCCGCGAGGGCTGGAACACGCCCGTCGATGATCAGTCCGACGCGGATCCCGCCGAGATGACGGGTGAGTTCACCATCGACTACACCCCGCCGGCCTGGTACACGCAGAACGCGTCGGGGGACGCTGCGGGGGCCGCGTCGCATGGTGCGGTGCCGCAAGGCACGGGACCGAACGGCGCGATCCCGAACGGCGCTGCGCCGGGGGCCGGTGACGTGAATCCGCCGCCGTCCGGGGCGCCCGTGGCTCTGCCGGGGCTTCCGGCGGGCAGTGGCTTCGAGCCCACCTGGACGCCGGGCGCGCAGGTGCCGCCGGCTCCTCCGGCGCCGGTGGCCCTGCCCGCGACCGTGCCTCCGCCCGCGCCCGACGCCGGCGTGTCCGCTCCGCCAACGGTCGCCGCGCAGTCGGCGGAGCCGTTCGGCGCCGGTGACGTGGAGAGCGGCGCGACCATGCGCTTCTCCCCCGCCGCCCTGAAGCGCGAGATGGCGGAGATCGCCGAGCGCGAGGCCGCGGAGGCGAAGGCGGCGGAGGCCGCCCAGCAGTCGGAGCCGGACACGTCGGCGGCCGGTCCGGTGGGCGGGACCGCCGAGGGCCCCGCCGAGGACGACGAGCCGGGCGAGAGCTCCCCGGCCCCGTCCGACGAGGCCACGGAGCCGGCCGACAGCGCGCCGGAAACCCCCGTGGCCGACGCTCCGGAGGCGGCTGACGAGGACTCCGACGCCGGGACCACGGACGGCGGTGCGGCCGAGGAGTCGGCCGACGCGCCGGAGGTGCCTGCGGACGAGGTTCCCGAGGACTCCGTCGTGGACGTCCGGGACGCCGTGGAGGTCGCGGACGGCACGGATACGGCTCCGAGTGACGCCGTGCCCATGGACGCTCCGGTGGCCGACACGCCCCAGGACGCCCCTCCCGTCGCCCCTCAGCCGTGGTCTCCCCCGCCGGTACCCCAGGGCAGTGGCCTGCCGCCGCTGCCCCCTGCCTTCCAGCCGGCCGCGCCCACCAACGCGCCTCAGTGGCCCGCGCCGACGGCCGACCAGTCCGCCCCGCCGCCGGCCACCGCGCCCGCGCCCGGGCAGCAGGGTGGGTACGGCTTCCCGCTGCCCGCCCCGAACCTGCCTGCGCCGCAGGGCAGCTACGGCTACCCCGACCCGGGCGGGCGCCAGCCGGGCCCGGCGCCCACGCCCGCCCCTGGCACCGACGCCCCCCAGGGCTACGGTTATCCCGCACCGGGCCGGCCCCAGCAGGGGCCGCCGCCGACGCCCCACCTGCCCGCCCCCGTGCAGCAGGCCGCCCCGATGCCGCCGCAGACAGCCCCGCCCCAGGGCTACGGCTACCCGAACCCCGGCCAGCCGCCGGTGGGTCAGAACGCGCCGGGTACCCCGCCGCAGGCCGTCCCGACGCCGAACCTCCCCGCGCCGACCGCGGGGCCCGACGCGCCGCCCCAGGGCTACGGTTATCCCGCCCCGGGCCAGCCGAGCCCCACGCCCAACCTGCCCGCGCCCACCGCGGGGCCCGACGCGCCGCCCCAGGGCTACGGTTATCCCGCCCCGGGCCAGCCCAGCCCCACGCCCAACCTGCCCGCGCCCACCGCGGGCCCCGACGCGCCCCAGGGCTACGGCTACCCCAACCCGGGCCAGCCGCAGCCGGGGCCCGCGCCCACGCCCAACCTGCCCGCCCCCGTGCAGCAGGCCGCCCCGATGCCGCCGCAGACAGCCGCGCCGGACGCCGGTGCCGCGCAGGGCGGGTACGGGTTCCCGCAGGGCGGGCAGCCGCAGGCGTACCCGCCGGCGAACGCGCACCCCGACCAGCCGCAGGCGTACCCGCCCGCGCCCGTCGACCCGCGCGCCGGGGCGGCCTGGCCCACTCCGGTCACGCACGACCAGCGTGAGCGTTCCGTTCCGGGAGCCCCGCTCGGGTACACCGCCGCCGTGGAGCTGTCCTCGGACCGGCTGCTGCGCAACAACAAGCAGAAGCCCAAGTCCAGCCGGAACCCCGGCGCCGCCACCCGCTTCAAGCTCGGCGGCAAGAAGGAGGAGGCCGAGCGGCAGCGCAAGCTCGACCTGATCCGGACCCCGGTGCTGTCCTGCTACCGGATAGCGGTGATCAGCCTCAAGGGCGGTGTCGGCAAGACCACGACGACCACCGCGCTGGGCGCGACCCTGGCCACCGAGCGGCAGGACAAGATCCTGGCGATCGACGCCAACCCGGACGCCGGTACGCTCGGCCGCCGGGTGCGTCGGGAGACCGGGGCCACGATCCGCGACCTGGTCCAGGCGATCCCGTACCTCAACTCGTACATGGACATCCGCCGCTTCACCTCGCAGGCGCCCTCCGGTCTGGAGATCATCGCCAACGACGTGGACCCGGCCGTCTCGACGACGTTCAACGACGAGGACTACCGGCGGGCGATCGACGTCCTGGGCAAGCAGTACCCGATCATCCTGACCGACTCGGGCACGGGTCTGCTGTACAGCGCGATGCGCGGGGTGCTGGACCTCGCCGACCAGCTGATCATCATCTCGACGCCGTCGGTCGACGGCGCGTCCAGCGCGTCGACGACACTGGACTGGCTCTCCGCGCACGGATACGCCGAGCTCGTGCAACGTTCGATCACCGTCATCTCGGGGGTCCGCGAGACCGGAAAGATGATCAAGGTCGACGACATCGTGCAGCACTTCCAGACCCGCTGCCGCGGTGTGGTCGTGGTGCCCTTCGACGAGCACCTCTCGGCCGGCGCCGAGGTGGACCTCGACATGATGCGGCCGAAGACCCGCGAGGCGTACTTCAACCTCTCGGCGATGGTGGCCGAGGACTTCTCGCGGGCGCAGCAGGCCCAGGGGCTGTGGACGGGTGACGGCCAGGGTGGTCTGCCCCCGCACATGGCGCCCCCGATGCCCGGTGGCGCCCAGCAGGCCCCGGGCGGTCAGCAGGCACCGGGCGGGGGACCGGTCCCCGGTCAGCAGCCGTACGCCCCGCAGCAGCCCGGCATGCCCGGCCAGCCCGGTCAGCCGTATCCGCCCCAGCAGCCCTACGGAGCCCAGCCCGGACAGCCCGGCGGCCAGCCAGGCCAGCCCCCGCAGCAGCCGTACGCGCCCCAGCAGCCCGGCATGCCCCCGCAGGGCTGGCAGCAGCCGCCCGCGCAGCCAGGCGCCCCGGGAGCACCCGCTCCGCAGCCCGGCCCGGCTGAGTTGCAGGGTCCGGTTCCTCCGGCCGGATGGCCCCAGCAGCAGCCGCCCCAGGGCCCGCCGCAGGCGCCGCCAGCCCCTCAGCAGTAAGGCGTCAGAGGACTGGACCAATGAGGGCCCGCACCGTCACCACGGTGCGGGCCCTCTTTGTATTCCCGCAGCCCACAAGGGGTTTGAGGGGTCGTTGACTCCACTCGTCCAGCGCTGATAGACCTTCGCTTCACCAGTTGGCGCCCCCAAGATCCATGACGCGAGGTCCGTCCTATGGTCACAAAGGTTCCGCCCCGCACTGTCCGGCAACGCCCCCTGATCCGACTGCTCCTCGCCGCCGGCGTCACCGCCTCCGCCGTGGTGGCCGTCCCCGCGCAGGCGGAGGCCCGGCCCGCCGCCGACGGGGACAAGGGCGGGAACAACGTCCTCACCATCGCCATCGCGCAGAGCATCGACTCGCTCAGCCCCTTCCTGGCCCAGCGACTGACCTCCACCACCGTCCACCGGCTGGCCTACGAGTACCTGACGAACTACGACGTCAAGGACGGGCACACGATCCCCGGTCTGGCCACCGCGTGGAAGTCGTCGCCGGACAAGCTGACCTGGACGTACACGATCCGCGACAACTCGAAGTGGTCCGACGGCAAGCAGGCCACGGCCGAGGACGCGGCGTGGACCTTCACCAAGATGATGACGGACCCGAACGCGGCCACCGCGGACGGCAGCTTCACGGCGAACTTCAAGAAGGTCACCGCTCCCGATCCCCGGACGCTGGTCATCGAGCTGAAGAAGCCTCAGGCCACCATGACGGCACTCGACGTGCCGATCGTGCCCAAGCACGTCTGGGAGAAGGTCGGCGACTTCTCGAAGTTCACCAACGACCAGCGGTTCCCGATCGTCGGCAACGGGCCCTTCGTCATCACCGACTACAAGGTCGACCAGTACCTCAAGCTCAAGCCCAACAAGGGCTTCTGGCGCGGCGCGCCGAGGTTCGACGAGCTGGTGCTCAAGTACTACAAGGACAACGACGCCGCCGTCGCGGCACTGCAGAAGGGCGAGGTGTCGTTCGTACCGAACCTGACGCCCGCCCAGGCCGCGGCACTGAAGTCGCAGAAGAACATCAAGGTCAACGACGCGCCCGGCCGGCGTTTCTTCGCGCTCGCCACCAACCCCGGCGCCCGCGCCAAGGACGGCAAGACCTTCGGCAGCGGCCATCCGGCCCTGCTCGACCCGGCCGTCCGCAAGGCGCTCTTCCTCGCGGTCGACCGCGGGACGGTCGTCGACAAGGTGTTCCAGGGCCACGCCGTCGAGGGCGAGGGGTACATTCCGCCCCGCTTCGGCCCGTACTTCTGGAAGCCGGGGTCCTCGCAGCGGCTGAGCTATGACCCGGCCAAGGCGGAGCAGCTCCTCGACCAGGCCGGATACCGGAAGAACGGCGCCGGGAAGCGGGCCGGCAAGGACGGCAGGCCGCTGGACTTCCGGATCCTGTGCCACGCCACGGACCCGAACGACAAGGCCGTCGGCAAGTACCTCCAGGAGTGGTGGGGCAAGCTGGGTGTCGGACTGAAGGTCGACTGTCTCGACAACGTCTCCGATCCGTGGGCCAAGGGTGACTACGATCTGGCGTTCGACGGCTGGTCGGTCAACCCGGACCCGGACTACGTCCTGTCGATCCACACCTGCGGCGCGCTCCCGGCCACGCCGAAGGACACCGGCGCCACGGACAACTTCATCTGCGACAAGCAGTTCGACGGGCTGTACGCGCAGCAGGCGGTGGAGTACGACGCCGCCAAGCGGGCGGACCTGGTCAAGCGGATGCAGTCCCGGCTGTACGACACGGGGTACATGAATGTCATGGTGTACCCGAACGCGGTCGAGGCGTATCGCACCGACCACATCAAGTCGATCACGACCATGCCGGAGGCCGCCGGCAATCTCTGGGGCCAGGACGGCTACTGGAGCTGGTGGTCCGCAGTACCGGCGGAGAGCGGCGGCCACGACACGGACAGCGGTACCTCGGCCGGAGCGGTCGTCGGGATCGGCGCGGCCGTGCTGGCCGTCGTCGGGATCGGGCTCTTCCTCGTGATGCGCCGGCGTTCCACCGCCGACGACCGCGAGTAGTCCATGACCACCGCGAGCACCTCTGCCGACGTGGCGCGGGCCCCGGGGGCCCGCGCCGCGGAGGGCGGCACCACCGGCAAGCGCACCCGCGACACCACCGCGTACCTCCGCTATGTGGCGGGCAAACTGGGCGGCGCGGCGGTCTCGCTGCTCGCCGTGCTCGTCACCAGCTTCTTCCTCTTCCGGATCATCCCCGGCGACCCGGTGAAGGCCATGACCCATGGCGTCCCGACGTCGGCCGAGCAACTGGCCACGCTGCGCAAGCAGTTCGGCCTCGACCTGCCGATGTGGCAGCAGTTCACGGACTACTGCGCCAAGGCGCTCACCGGCGATCTGGGCATGTCGTACCAGTTCCGCGCGCCGGTGGGCGAGCTGATCGTCCAGAAGCTCCCGGCGACGCTGCTGCTGACGGGGGTCGCCGTGGTGATCTACTCGGCGCTCGGACTCTGGCTCGGCACCCGCTCCGCCTGGCGCCACGGCAGCCCGGGCGACCGGCTCAACACGGGTGTGGCGCTCACCCTGTGGTCAGTGCCCTCCTTCTGGCTCGGCCTGCTGCTGATCATCGTCTTCTCGGTGGGCATGGGCCCCGTGCCCGGCCTGTTCCCCACCGGTGGCATGGAGTCCGGGGACACGGCCGGTTTCGCGTACGTCCTCGATGTGGCCCATCACATGGTGCTGCCGGTGATCACTCTGGTCGCCGTCGGCTATGCCCAGACCCTGCTGGTCATGCGTTCCTCGCTGCTGGACGAGATGGGCGGCGACTATCTGACGACGGCCCGCGCCAAGGGGCTCAGGGACGGCGCCGTGCGCCGCAGGCACGCCGTGCCCAACGCGCTGCTGCCGACCGTCACCATGGTCTTCATCAATCTGGGCCATGTGGCGGCCGGATCCATCCTCGTCGAGACGGTCTTCTCCTGGCCGGGCCTCGGCGGGCTCTTCTACCAGGCGCTGAGCGTGCCCGATCTGCCTCTGGTACAGGGACTCTTCGTGGTCTTCGCCGGCGCGATGATCCTGATGAACCTCCTCGCCGACCTGCTCTATCCGCTGCTCGACCCCCGGGTGGGCCGATGACGACCTCGATGACCCGGGTGCGCCGGAAGAACGCGGCGGCCCGCTTCTGGCGCCAGTACCGCGCCCACCGCGCCGGGCTCTACGGCCTGGCCGGGCTCTCCCTCATCGCCCTGCTCGCGCTCGCCGCGCCGCTCGTCGTCGGCGCCGACGTCCAGAGCGTCACCGGCGCGCCCGGAACCGCACTGGAACCGCCCAGCGGGCGGTTCCCGCTCGGCACCGACCAGTTCGGCCGGTCCCTGCTCGGGCTGCTGATCTGGGGCGCCAGGATCTCGCTCGCCGTCGGGCTGCTCGCGGCCTCGCTCTCCGTCGCCATCGGCACCCTGGTGGGGATCATCGCCGGGCACTACGGAGGCTGGTTCTCGACCGTCCTGATGCGGATCACCGACTGGTTCCTGGTGATGCCCGCCCTGGTCCTGGCGATCGTACTGGCGACGGTCATGTCCCGGTCGATGTGGACGGTGATCCTGGCGATCGGCATCACCAGCTGGCCCACCACCGCCCGGCTCGTACGCGCCCAGACGATCGCGGTCGAGTCCCGGCCCTACATCGAGCGCGCCCGGGCCCTCGGCGGCGGCCACGGCCACATCATGAGCCGGCATGTGCTGCCCAATGTGATGCCGCTGGTGCTGGCGCAGACCACGCTGGGCATCTCCACCGCCATCCTGACCGAGGCGACCCTCGCGTTCCTCGGGCTCGGCGACCCGACCGTGGTCTCCTGGGGCGGCATGCTCCAGGACGCCCGTGAGGCGGGCGCGGTCTCCGCGGGCCACTGGTGGTACCTGGCACCGCCCGGCATCGCCATCGCGCTGGTCGCTCTCGCGTTCACGCTGTGCGGCCGGGCCGTCGAGTCCGTGCTCAATCCGAAGCTGGGGGTCGGCCGGTGAGCCTTCTGGAGATCCAGGACCTCCATGTCACCTACGGGACCGGGGAGTCCGCCGTCCCGGCCGTACGCGGCGTCGATCTGACCCTGGAGGCCGGCCGGAAACTGGGCGTCGCGGGCGAGTCCGGATGCGGGAAGTCCACGCTGGCGCTCGCGCTGCTGCGGCTGCTGCCCGCGTCGGCCCGGATCGGCGGCCGGATCCTGCTCGACGGCGAGGACGTCCTCACCATGAAGTGGGGCAGACTGCGGGCCGTCCGCTGGGCCGGCGCGTCGATCGTCTTCCAGGGCGCGATGCACTCGCTCAACGCGGTCCACCGGATCGGCGACCAGATCGCCGAGCCCGTCCTCGTCCACGGACAGGCCACACCGGGCGCGGCACGCAAGCGGGTCGGCGCCCTCCTCGAACAGGTGGGGCTTCCGGCCGCCCGCGCGGAGGCCTATCCGCACGAGCTGTCCGGCGGGCAGCGCCAGCGGGTGATGATCGCGATGGCGCTCGCCTGCGATCCGCGGCTGATCGTCGCGGACGAGCCGACCACCGCGCTCGACGTCATGATCCAGGCGCAGATCCTGCGGCTCATCGAGCAGCTCGTCGCCGACCAGTCCATCTCGCTGCTGATGATCAGCCACGACCTGGCGGTGCTCGCCGACACCTGCGACCGGCTGGCGGTGATGTACGCGGGCCGGGTCGTCGAGGAGGGCCCGGCGCGTGCGGTGTACGACGCGGCGGAGCATCCGTACGGGCGGGCCCTGTCCGCCGCCTTCCCCCGGATCGGGGACCCGCTGTCCCGCCGCGCCCCGCGCGGCCTGCCTGGCGATCCCCCGGATCCGTCCGCCCTGCCGTCGGGCTGTACGTTCCACCCGCGCTGCGCGGTCGCGCTGGAGGGATGCGAGGAGGCGGACCAGGTCCTGCGGGAGGCGGGGGCCGGGCACCGGGCGGCCTGTGTCCATGTCGGCACGACCCTCTCGAAGACCCTGCCGGCCGAGCGGCTCCCGAGGGCCGCGGAGGCTTCGACGACTACGGCCGACATGAGCGGTACGGCGCGTTCGGGTGATCCGGCCGGCACAGGTGATCCGACGCGTTCGAGTGATCCGGCCGGCATGGGTGATCCGGCCGGCACGACGGTGAGGAACGACGTATGACGAGCACCCCGCTGCTGTCCGCCGCCGGACTGCGCGTGGCCTTTCCCGGCCGGCGCGGCGCGGCGACCGCCCGCGCGGTGGACGGTGTCGACCTCGACATCGGCGCCGGGGAGATCGTCGCCCTCGTCGGCGAGTCCGGCTGCGGCAAGACGACCCTGGCCCGGACGCTGCTGGGCCTGGTGCGGCCGACGGCGGGCCGGGTGACGTTCGGCGGGACAGCGCTCTCGTACACCTCACGGTCCCTCAAGGCGTACCGCAGGAGAGTGCAGCTGGTGTTGCAGGACCCGAGCGGTTCCCTCAACCCGCGCCACACCGTGTACGACGCGGTGGCCGAGGGGTTGAGGATCCACGGGTACGACGGCGACGAACGGGAGGCCGTCGCCGAAGCGCTCTCCCGGGCCGGGCTGCGGCCCCCCGAGCGGTTCTTCCTGCGCTATCCGCACGAGCTGTCGGGCGGCCAGCGCCAGCGGGTCGTCATCGCCGGCGCCCTGGTCCTGAACCCCGAACTGATCGTCGCCGATGAACCGGTGGCATCGCTGGACGCGTCGGTACGGGGCGAGATCCTGGCCCTCCTGCTGCGGCTGCGGGACGAACTGGGCCTGTCCGCCCTGGTGGTGACCCATGACCTGGGGCTCGCCTGGAACATCGCGGACCGGGTCGCGGTGATGTACCTGGGACGGATCGTGGAGACCGGGCCCGTGGAGTCGGTGCTGACCTCGCCCCAGCACCCGTACACACAGGCGCTGCTGTCGGTGCTTCCGGAGTCGTCGGGCCCGCCGGTGGTTCTGACGGGTGAGCCGCCGGACCCCTCCCGCGTCCCGGGCGGCTGCCGCTTCCACGCGCGCTGCCAGGTACTGGCGTCCGGCCGGGCGGCGGACGTGGCCGACCGGTGCCGGGGCGAGGAGCTGCCGGTGCTGTCGGGCGGGGCCGTGGGGCAGGTCGCCTGCCACTGGGCCGCGGCCGGGCAGGGCGTGAAGGGGCTCTCGGGATGACACGGCACCGCTCCGGTGCCAGGGTCGGTGGAGGTGCGCCGCTTTCTCAGGACCTCGGCAGCAGTTGGGGATCGCGCTCGGCGTAGCCGACCACCCGGCGGAGTTTCAGACCGGGCTCCCGGGGCGCGTCGGAGGTGGCCCAGGACCCCAGACCCATCTCGGCGGTGATGCCGGGGCCGAAGCCGGCGATGATGCCGCGCGCGCCGTCGGGGGTCTTCCCCTCGTCGAAGAGCCTTCGCACCGCGTCCAGGACCACGGCACTGGCGATGTTGCCGTACTCCGTGAGCGTGGCCCGGCTGAACCGGAAGGCCTCGGGCGGGACTTCGAGGAAGTGGCTGAGATCGTCCAGGATGCGCGGCCCGCCGGCGTGGATGATGTAGAAGTCGAGCCCCGCCGCGTCCCAGCCGTGCTCACCGGCGATTTCCTTGAGGGCGGGGGCCAGCGGTTCCATCGTCTTCGGTACCCGCTTGTCGAGCAGGAAGTGGAAACCGGTGGCGCGGACGCTGTAGGCGATCCAGTCCTCGGTGTCAGGAACGAGATAGGAGTCGTTGCGCTCCAGGGCGATGCCGGTGCCGCCGTGGCCGCGGACGACGGCCGCGGCCACGGCGTCGCCGAAGAGGCCGTTGGACAGCAGCGAGCCGACTCCCAGATCGGTGGGCTGGTAGCAGAGAGAGCAGAACTCGCACGCCACGATCAGCACATTGGCGTCCGGGTAGGCCGTGCAGAAGTCGTGGGCGCGGTTGATCGCGGCCCCTCCCGCGGCGCAGCCGAGCTGCGCGATGGGGAGCTGCCGGGTGTGGCTGGGGAAGCCCATCGTGTTGATCAGCCAGGCCGTCAGCGAGGGCATCATGAACCCGGTGCACGAGACGTAGACGATCATGTCGATGTCGGCGGGGCGCAGCTCGGCGTGGTGCAGGGCCTGCTTGACCACGTCGGGCACACGAGCCTTCGCCTCGGTCTCGTACAAGTCGTTCCGTTCCTGGAAGCCGGGGTGGCGCAGGGTCTCCTCGATCGGCTGGACGATGTGACGTCGCGTCACGCCCGTGTTCTCGATGAGTCTGAGCGCCAGCGGGAGCTGAGGGTGATCGGCATGGAGCGACCGAGCGAGAGCGAGCGTCTCCTCCATCGTGATCACGTGCTCGGGAACCGAAACGGCTGGCTTGCACAGAGTCGCCACGACGCTCTCTCCTTCGTTCGCGTTCGCTGTCAACTCCGGCCACCGTCATCCGGGCTGACGCCCCCCGCAACCGGGAAGCGCCACGTGGGACCGGGCGCCCCGTGCGCCCGGCGGGCGCCGGAACGGCCGCTGGGCCATGCGTTGACGCCTCCGGGACAGGCACCACGAACCCGGCGGCGGCCGCGGTGGGCGATCGGCCGTTCGGGGGCTGTCGCGCGTCGGCGCGTCAGGGTGACGGCGGATCGGGCAGGGATAGGGCGCGGACAGTCCGCACAGGGCGGCTCGGACACGGAGAGCGACCGCCGGGGCGCCATGACCCGACCACCGAGAGGTGAATCCATGACGTCCGAACCGACGACGGCGCCACGACCCGTGCACACCTGGGCCGTCGAGGACCTGCCGGCCCTGGACTTCGATCCCCTCCTCACCGAGCTGATGGCCGAGGAGCCGATCGCGCGGATCCGGCTGCCGTTCGGAGCCCAGCACGACGCGTGGCTGGTGACCCGCTACGAGGACGTGCGCGCGGTCACGTCGGACCCCCGGTTCAGCCGTACGGCGCTGCTGGAGAAGACGGTCACGGGTATGACGGGCCACATGGTCGCCTCCAAGGCGGCCCTGAACTACGCCGATCCGCCGTATCACACGCAGTTGCGCAAGGCGGTGACCAAGGCGTTCACCGGGCAGAACGCCAAGCGGCTGCGGCCGCTCGCGCAGCGCAGGACGGACGAGCTGCTGGACGCGATGGAGCGGCAGGGACGGCCGGCCGACCTCATGCGGCACCTGCACGGACCGCTGCCCCTGTCCGTGGTCTGCGACCTTCTGGGGATCCCCGAGGAGGATCGCGCCGAGCTGGCCTCCTGGCCGGACTTCATCCTGTCCTCGGGGCCGGGCCCGGAGAGCAGCAGGGCGGCGAAGGAGCAGATCCACACCTATATCTCGGCGCTGCTCGACAAGCGTCTGCGCGAGCCGCAGGACGACCTCGGCGGGGTGCTCGCCGAGTCGATGCGGGAGGAGCGGATCTCCATCGACGAGGCCGTCTCCCTCGCCATGGCGATCCTGATCAGCGGCGCGCACGCGGTCCGCAACAACAGCGCCAACATGGTCTACCTGCTGCTCACCCGGCCGGAGCTGATGCACCGGCTGCGCACCGAGCCGGAGGTGCTGCCCCAGGCGGTGGACGAGCTGCTGCGGTACATCCCGCACCGCAACGGCGTCGGGCTGCCGCGCGTCGCGACGGAGGACGTCGAGATCGGCGGGGTGGTGATCCGGGCGGGCGAGGCGGTGTACGCGTCGTACCTCGCGGCCAACCGTGACCCGGAGATGTTCGACGACCCGCACACCCTCGACATCGACCGGACGGGCGTGGCCCATCTGGCGTTCGGGCACGGACCGCACCACTGCATGGGCGCGATGCTCACCCGGATGGAGTCCGAGGTGATGCTCTCCACCCTGCTGCGCCGGTTCCCGGACCTGCGGCTCGCGGGTCCGGCCGAGGAGACGGTCTTCCAGTCGAAGGGGCTCATCCGGGGGCCGAAGGAGCTCGTCGTCACCTGGTAGCCCCGGGCCGGCGCACGGCGGCCTCCGGGGCAGCCCTGTCCCGGCGCCGGGCCGGCGCCCGGCGGCCTCCGGTGGACGGCGTCCGGGCCGGGCGGGGCCGGCTCAGGCCAGGTCGTACGCCTCGGTCAGCTCCCGCGAGCGCTTCACGTCCGCCGCGATCGCCTCCAGCAGGTCCTCGATCGAGTCGAACTTCTCCTGGCCGCGTACGTACGCCAGGAAGTCCACGGCCACGTGCATCCCGTACAGATCGAGGCCCACGCGGTCGATGGCGTAGGCCTCGACCGTCCGCTCCTTGCCGTCGAACTGCGGGTTGGTGCCCACCGAGATCGCGGCGGGCATCCGCTCACCGTCGGCCGTCAGCCATCCCGCGTACACGCCGTCCGCCGGGATCGCGGTGTGCGGCAGCGTCTCGACGTTGGCGGTCGGGTAGCCGAGCTCGCGGCCGCGCTGGGCGCCGCGCACGACCACGCCCTCGACGCGGTGCGGGCGGCCGAGGATCTCGGCCGCGCCCTGGACGTCGCCCTCGGCGACGAGCCGGCGGGTGAGGGTGGAGGAGAACGGCTCGCCGCCGCCGGCCTCGCCGCTCACCGAGAGGTCGATGACCTCGACCTCGTAGTCGTAGGTGGAGCCGAGCTCCGCGAGGAAGGCGACGTCGCCGGCGGCACGGTGGCCGAAGCGGAAGTTCGGGCCCTCGATGACCGCGCGGGCGTGCAGCTTGTCGACGAGTACCTTCACGATGAAGTCGGCCGGCGACAGCTGCGAGAACTCGGCGGTGAACGGCAGCACCAGCACCGCGTCGACCCCGAGGCCGGCCATCAGCTCCGCGCGGCGGTGGTGCGGAGCGAGCAGCGGGGGGTGGCTGCCGGGGCGGACGACCTCGCTGGGGTGGGGGTCGAAGGTGACGACCACCGAGGGCACGCCGAGGTCGCGGGCCCGCTGCACGGTCCGCCCGATGATCAACTGGTGCCCGCGGTGCACACCGTCGTAGGAGCCGATGGTGACGACGCTGCGCCCCCAGTCCTGGGGGATGTCCTCCAAGCCACGCCAGCGCTGCACTGTGACCGCTCCTCGCCCGAACCTGTGTACGTCATTGCCGGTTACGCAGGTCTAAGACTGCCATGCCCGAGGCTCTCGGTACGCATCGGCATGGGACTGCCGAGCGTCATGACGGTCCGGCGGGTGCTCGGACCGACGACCGTGGCCCAGTCCTGCTCTCGCGCGGCCAGCCATCCGGCGAGGAGGGAGGCGAATCCGGGCACCTCGCGGGCGAGTTCCACCAGGCGCCGGTCGAAGCGGGTCGCGCCCTCCGGGGTGCGGACGAAGAGGAGGCCGGTGCGGTGGACGAGTTCACGGGTCCGGGCCTCCGGGCGCAGCGCGCAGCCGAGGGCGGCGGCCCGCAGCAGCGCGTCCAGGACGGCCGGGTCGCGGGGCCCGCACGGCTCGGGCCGCGCGTGCTGCTCGTACTCGAGGAGGACGTCGAGGAGCTCGGCCCGCAGGGCGCGGGAGGCGCCGGAGCCGGGCGCGGCGAGGACGGGGGCCAGCGCGCGGCGGACCTGCGCGGGCTGGTCCCGCAGCAGGCCGGTGACCAGGGGGAAGAGGATCGCCCGGGCGGCGGGCCCGTGTTCCAGGCGCTGGTCGACGAAGGCGGCGGCGTGCGCGGCTCCCCCGGGGTGCCGGTCGACGTACTCGCGGACGAGGACGGCCGCGCGGCGGGCGAGCGCGGGGGTGGTGAGGGCGGCCAGCGCGTCCAGCACCTCGCCGGCGTCGTCGCCCGGCACGCGCAGCCGGGCCTGGAAGGCGCCGAACACGGGCTCGGGGTGGGTGGTGAGCGCGGCGGCGAGCGCCCGGACGGGCAGCCTGGGCTCCCCCACCCTGAAGGCGGCGAGGGCCCGGGGAAGGTACCGCGAGCGCGTCCGCGGGTCGCGGATCAGCAGCCCGAGGGCGGGCCCGTGCAGGGCGAGGTCCCCCGGGCGGGCGAGGAGGGCGAGGGCTGCGTAGCGGAGCAGGTCGCGGTCGGCGTCGGTGGTGGCGTGCGGGGCGACGAGCGTGCCGTACGCGGCGGCGGCCACGCGGCGCTCGGGGCGGCCGTCGTCGTGCGCCCAGCGGTCCACCGCCCGGCAGAGCGCGGAGGGCTCGTCCTCGGCGAGCGCGGTGAGCAGTTCGTCGGCGCGGGGGTGGGCGGTGGCGACGAGCGCTTCGCAGAGATCGTCGACGGCAAGGTCCCGCCGGGCGTACAGCAGCGCCTGCGCGGCCGCGGCCACGGTCGCGTCCGGTGTGGCCGGCAGCGGGGAGTCGTCCCCGAACCACCGGCACAGCAGCGGCTGTACGCCCCTCGGCTCGGCGGCGAGCCGCTCGGCGACGGTGTCGAGGTAGCGGGGGCCGCCCTTGCCGCCGGGCGGCCCGTCGGCGGTGACCAGCCGCCGCAGCAGATCGAGCCGGTCGTCCTCCCCGACCCGCACCCGCTCCCAGAACCAGGGCCCGAACTCCCCGAGCACCCCGCCCTCCACCCGCAGCCGCCCGACCCGGTCGGCGAGTCCCCGCAACACCCCGATGACCACCCGCCCGTCGGGCAGCGCGAGCAGCACGTCCCGCAACAGCCGCGCCGCCCACCAGACGGCGTCCTCGACACGGGACCGGGGGTCCCAGGGGTCGGTGGTGGCGGGTGTGGGGGGCGGGCACACGTCATCGCCGTCCGTGATGCCCGCGCCCCGGGCGCGCGCGGCCGGCGTCTCCGCGAGCCGGTGGCCGCCCCCGGCCGCCCCTTCCCGACCCCCGCGGGATTCCCGGCGCGGCGCCGGACTCTGGGCCGGGACCCTGGCGGCCGGGGCGGCGGGTACGGCCGGGGCCGGGGGTGAGAGGCGGTCCAGCGCGTCGAGCAGGCCCTCGAGACGGCGGGACAGGGCCTCCGGGCCCTGGTCGTGATGGAGGCGCAGGAGGGACTGGAGGACCGGGCCGATGCGGTGGCGGGGGATCGGGAGCGAGCGAGGGGTCGGTGAGGGCGTGACCGGGGGCTCGGGAGGGTCCTCGTGCCAGCGGTGGACCAGGGAGCGCAGGGCCGCGTCCAGGTCGAGGTGGGCCCCCTGCACCCAGTCGGCGAGTTCCTCGTGGGCGAAGCGGTACCCCCCGCCCGCCGGGACGAGCAGGCCCTCGGTGAGGACGGCCGACGCCCAGCCGGTGCGCCAGGGGAACACCTCCTCGAACGACTCCCGGTCCAGCTCCCCCTGTCCGGGGCCCAGACAGCGCCGGGCAGCCTCGTGGACCTGACCGGCGACCCGCGCGGCGAGGCGACGGACGGCGTCGCCCCGGAGGACGGGCCGTGCCTCCGCCGCGATCCTCACGGCGACGCGCAGGCACATCAGGTCCAGGTGGGCGGTGAAGATCTCCTCCCGTCCCGGGCTGCCGGGGACGGGCGCGTCACCGGTCAGCGCCGCGCGGACCTCGGCGAGCAGCCGCAGGGCCAGCGGATGCGCGGCGTCTTTCCGTGCCAGGGCGCCGTCGGGCAGCCCGTAGGCCTCCCTGGCGCGGGCTGCCTCCCGCTCGGGCAGATCGCCGATCCACAGCGCCGCGGGGAGCCGCTCGGCGGGCCGCGCGGGCCGGTGCAGCGAGCCGGGGTCGTAGAGCCGCCCGGCCTGCTCCCAGTGCTCGGGCCGGCAGCCGACGGCCATCCGCGCGCCGTGCAGCCGCAGCCAGCGCTCCGTGCCGGCGGTCCAGGTGGGCAGCCGGTGGGCGAGGGCCGGCGGCATCTCCTCGGGCCCGTCGAGGATGAGGAGCAGGGGCCGGCCGACCTCCCTGGCGAGGCGGGCGACACGTTCGGGCGTGGCGTCGGCCATGTCGCCCCGCGCTCCGGACGCCGAGGCGATCCGTCCGGCGCGGTGCAGCGCCCGGGCGGCCGCGTCGGCGACCGACGCGTCGTCGGCGCGCAGGTCGGCGCCGCGCAGCCAGATCGTGGGGGCGGGTTCGGCGCCGCCGCCGCGCCGGGTCCGCAGGGCGGAGAGTTCGGTGCTGCGGCCGGTCCCCGGCTCGCCGGTCAGCGCGAAGACCAGCGCGTCGGAGGCGGCGAAGAAGGTGAACTCCCGGGTGACCTCGGGCCGTTCGACCGGCTCGGGCCAGGCCCGGGGCCCGCCGCCCGTCCCCCCGGGCGGCCCACCGGACGTGGCGGTGAGCTCCAGCGCGCCGGCGAGGTTGAGGTCCTGCCCGTAGGCGGGGACGGTCGCGGTGTTGCGCCGCAGGAGCGCGGCGAGCGGCCCCCGCGGGTCCCGGACGGCGACGGCCGCCAGGGGCAGGGCGTAGCCGGCCGCCGTGCGGGCACCGTGCAGCGCGGTGCCGAGGACGGCCAGTACGGCGCCGGAGGTGGCGTCCATGACGGGCCCGCCGGCCGCTTCCCCGCCGAGCCGGAGCGCCTCGCTTCCGTCCCAGCCGATCGCCAGCTCGATGGCTTCGCCGAGCAGGTGGAACCGGTCGGTCGCGGTGTAGGTGACGGGCGACGCGCCGAGGACCCGTGCCTCGCGCCAACCGTCCGCCCACAGGCGTACGTAGCCGCCGGCGCCGACGGCCGTCCGCGTGGCGACCGGCAGCGGCGCCACTCCGAGCCCCTCGGTCCGCACGAGCGCGAGTCCGGCCTCCGGCAGGGCGGTGACGGCGTCGGCCTCCGCGAGCCAGGTGCGGTCCCCCGGCGCGTGTACGACGACCCGTACGAGCCCGTCGACGACCTCGTGCCCGGTCACGACCGTACCGAGATCGTCCGCGACGAAGCCGGTCCCGCGCGGCCGTCCCGCCAGATCACAGATCCGTACCAGCGTCGCCCGGTCCCCGCGTCCCATGCTGCGACGGTAGGTCGGTGATGATCAGCGGGAGAAGGACGCGTGCCCAAAGCGCCCCCGTCTGCCCCCGTCCTTCACTCCGAGCGCCTGGCCATTGGGGTGAATCCCGGGAGCGGAGTGGATAGACCCTCCGCGAGGGGGATCGTGGAGCGGGCAGAACAACCCCGCCCGCTCCACGGTGGCCGCAGGCCCGGCCGCGGTGACGCCCCGGCCTGAGCGGCCAGGGGCCCGGCCTCAGCCGAAGACGGCGAGGCTCTTGGCCTTGCCCTTGTGCTCCTCGACGAGCGCGACGAAGGTGCCGTCGGGCGAGAAGACCGCCACGGGGCCCTCGCCGTACGCCGGCATGTCCAGCCGTACACCGTTGAGCAGCAGCTTGGCGCGCTTCTCGTCCACGTCCCAGCGCGGGAACGCCGCTGCCGCCGCCTCGGCGACCGGCATTACCGTCAGCTCCTCCTGGAGCTGGTCGAGGGTGCGGGCCGCGTCGAGCTTGTACGGGCCGACCCGGGTGCGGCGCAGCGCCGTCAGGTGTCCGCCGACGCCGAGACCGGCACCGAGGTCCCGGGCGAGCGCCCGGATGTACGTACCCGAGGAGCAGACGACCGAGACGACGAGATCGACGACGGCGGTGCCGTCCTCGGCGACGGCCTCACGGACGTCGTACACCGTGAACTGCGACACCGTCACCGGACGGGCCGGGATCTCGAACTCCTCGCCACCGCGCACCCGCGCGTACGACCGCTTGCCGTCGATCTTGATGGCGGAGACCTTGGACGGCACCTGCATGATCGCGCCGGTCAGCTCGGCCACGCCCGCGTCTATGCCCTCGCGGGTCACCTTGGAGGCGTCGGTGGACGAGGTGATCTCGCCCTCGGCGTCGTCCGTGATCGTGTTCTGGCCGAGGCGGATCGTGCCGAGGTACTCCTTCTCGGTGAGCGCGAGATGTCCCAGCAGCTTGGTCGCCCGCTCCACGCCGAGGACGAGGACACCGGTCGCCATGGGGTCGAGCGTGCCGGCATGGCCGACACGGCGGGTCCGGGCGATACCGCGCATCTTGGCCACGACGTCGTGCGAAGTGAAGCCCGACGGCTTGTCGACGATGACAAGGCCGTCGGGCGTCACCGGCTGGTCCGGGCGGCCCGGCCTGTGGTGCTTGTTCTGCGTGCTCATTCGGCGGCGTCGCCAGCCTCGTCCTCGGCACCGGGCTTGCGGTACGGGTCGGCCTCGCCGGCGTACCGGGCGCCCGAGGAGGCCTCGCGCACCTTCGCGTCCGAGGCCCGCGCCTTGTCGAGGAGGTCCTCGATCGTCTTGGCGTTCTCGGGGAGCGCGTCCGCGACGAACGTCAGGGTGGGGGTGAACTTGGTCCCCGCCGCCGAGCCCACCGCCGAGCGCAGGATGCCCTTGGCGCTCTCCAGACCGGCTGCCGCGCTCGCCCGGTCCTCGTCGTCGCCGTAGACCGTGTAGAAGACCGTGGCCTCCCGCAGGTCACCGGTGACGCGGGTGTCCGTGATCGTCACGTGGGTACCCAGGCGCGGGTCCTTGATGCCGCGCTGCAGCTTCTCGGCGACCACCTCCCGGATGAGGTCTGCCAGCTTCTTCGCCCGCGCGTTGTCGGCCACTGGTCCTTCTCCTTTTTGCCTTGCACATTCAGTCTTCATCAGTGTGGAGCCGGCGTCGCACCGACAACAGCTCCACTTCGGGCCGGGCGGCGACGAGGCGCTCGCACCGGTCCAGTACGTCTGTGAGGTGCCCCGTGTCCCCGGAGACCACAGCGAGGCCGATCTCGGCCCTGCGGTGGAGATCCTGGCCGCCGACCTCTGCCACGCTCACCGCGTACTTGCGCTGGAGCTCGGCGACGATCGGCCGGACGACGGAGCGTTTTTCCTTCAGCGACCGTACGTCGCCGAGGAGCAGATCAAAGGACAGTGTCCCCACATACATGTATGTCCGGATGTCCCGCCGGTACGGGTTCGAGGGCCCCGCCAAAGTGTTGGCAGGGACACAGGAACCGTACACGCAACGGCCGGGGCCGATCGACGGAATAACTTCCGCCGACCGGCCCCGGATCAACGCTGGAGATCAGCCGCGGGGCTTCTCCCGCATCTCGTACGTCGCGATGACGTCGTCGATCTTGATGTCGTTGAAGTTTCCGAGGTTGATACCACCCTCGAAGCCCTCGCGGATCTCGGTGACGTCGTCCTTGAAGCGGCGCAGACCCTGGATGTTGAGGTCCTCCGCGATGACCTTGCCGTCGCGGACGAGGCGGGCCTTCGTGTTGCGCTTGACCTCGCCGGAACGGATGAGGACACCCGCGATGTTGCCCAGCTTGGACGAGCGGAAGACCTCGCGGATCTCCGCCGTACCGAGCTCGACCTCTTCGTACTCCGGCTTGAGCATGCCCTTGAGGGCCGCCTCGATCTCCTCGATGGCCTGGTAGATCACCGAGTAGTAGCGGACGTCGACGCCCTCGCGGTCCGCCATCTGCGCGGCGCGGCCGGCAGCACGGACGTTGAAGCCGATGACGATGGCGTCGGAGCCCATCGCCAGGTCGATGTCCGACTCGGTGACCGCACCCACACCGCGGTGCAGCACCCGGATGTCGACCTCTTCGCCGACGTCGAGCTGGAGCAGCGAGGACTCGAGAGCCTCCACCGAACCGGACGCGTCGCCCTTGATGATGAGGTTGAGCTGCTGGATCTCGCCGGCCTTGAGCACCTTGTCCAGGTCCTCGAGGGAGACGCGGCGGACCCGCTTGGCGAACGCGGCGTTGCGCTCACGGGCGGCACGCTTCTCGGCGATCTGACGGGCCGTACGGTCCTCGTCGACCACCAGGAAGTTGTCGCCGGCGCCCGGGACGTTGGTGAGACCGAGGACGAGGACCGGGGTCGACGGACCCGCCTCTTCCACGTTCTCGCCCTTGTCGTCGAGCATGGCGCGCACGCGGCCGTAGGCGTCGCCCGCGACCATCGTGTCGCCGACCCGCAGGGTGCCTCGCTGCACCAGGACGGTCGCGACGGCGCCGCGGCCACGGTCCAGGTGGGCCTCGATGGCAATACCCTGCGCGTCCTGCTCCGGGTTGGCCCGCAGGTCGAGCGAGGCGTCCGCGGTGAGGACCACGGCCTCCAGCAGGGAGTCGATGTTCAGACCCTGCTTGGCGGAGATGTCGACGAACATCGTGTCGCCGCCGTACTCCTCGGCCACCAGACCGAACTCGGTCAGCTGACCGCGCACCTTCGTCGGGTCCGCGCCCTCGACGTCGATCTTGTTGACCGCGACCACGATCGGCACGTCGGCCGCCTTGGCGTGGTTCAGCGCCTCGATCGTCTGGGGCATCACACCGTCATTGGCCGCGACCACGAGGATCGCGATGTCGGTGGACTTGGCACCACGGGCACGCATGGCGGTGAACGCCTCGTGACCGGGGGTGTCGATGAAGGTGATACGGCGGTCCTCGCCGTTGACCTCGGTGGCGACCTGGTACGCACCGATGTGCTGCGTGATGCCACCGGCCTCGCCCGCGACGACGTTCGTCTTGCGGATCGCGTCCAGCAGTCGGGTCTTACCGTGGTCGACGTGACCCATGACGGTCACGACCGGCGGACGGGACACGAGGTACTCCTCGCCGCCCTCGTCCTCGCCGAACTCGATGTCGAAGGACTCGAGAAGCTCGCGGTCCTCCTCCTCCGGGCTCACGATCTGGACCGTGTAGTTCATCTCCGACGCCAGCATTTCCAGCGTGTCGTCCGAGACGGACTGGGTCGCGGTGACCATTTCGCCGAGGTTCATCATGACCGCGACGAGCGACGCCGGGTTGGCGTTGATCTTCTCCGCGAAGTCGGTGAGGGACGCACCGCGCGACAGGCGAACGGTCTCGCCGTTGCCGCGAGGCAGCATCACGCCGCCGACCGACGGGGCCTGCATGGCCTCGTACTCCTGGCGCCTCTGCCGCTTCGACTTGCGACCGCGACGCGCGGGACCGCCGGGACGACCGAAGGCGCCCTGCGTGCCACCACGGCCACCGGGGCCACCGGGACGGCCACCGAAGCCGGGACGACCGCCGAAGCCGCCGCCACCGCCCGGAGCACCACCGGGACGACCGCCGCCGCCACCGCCGCCGGGACGACCGGCGAAGCCGCCGCCACCGCCACCGGGACCGGCCGGACGACCGGCGAAGCCGCCGCCGCCACCGGGACGACCGCCGCCGCCACCCGGACGGCCACCGGGGCCACCGGGACCACGGCCACCGCCGCCGGGACCGCCACCAGGACGGGGACCGGCAGCCGGACGCTGCGGCATCATGCCGGGGTTCGGACGGTTACCACCGGGGGCACCGCCGGGACGCGGAGCGCCGCCCTGCGGGCGGGGCATGCCGCCGGGAGAGGGACGGGCGCCGCCCTGACCCTGCGGACGCGGGGCGCCGCCGGGACCACCCTGCGGACGCGGGGCGCCACCAGGGGCACCCGGACCGCCGGGACGGGGAGCGCCGCCGCCGGGACGGGGCGCCTGGGGGCGCGCCATTCCGGTGGAGCCACCCGAGGTGAAGGGGTTGTTGCCGGGACGGGGACCCGCGGGACGGGCACCGCCCGGACGCGGGGCACCCTGGCCCTGCGGGCGCGGGGCGCGCTCGCCACCGCGGCCGCCGTCGCGCTGACCGCCGGCCGGAGCCGGACGGCCGCCTGCGGGGCGGGGACCGGGCGTGGCGCCGGCCGGACGCGGCGCCTGGGGCGCTGCGGGCTGGGCCGGAGCCGGAGCCGAGAACTCGGCCGCGGGGACCGGAGTGGCCGGGGCCGGCTTGGCCGGCGCGGGCTTCGGGCCCGGACGCGGTCCGGCGGAGGGGGTGCTGCTCACCGGGGCGGCCGGAGCCGCGGGCTCGGCAGCGGCCGGCTTGGGGGCCGGGGCGCCGGGCTTGGGAGCAGCGGGACGTGCCGCAGCGGCCGGGGAGGGCGCTGCGGGCTTTGCGGGCGCGGCCTTGCGGGGCGCGCCGGGCTTGGCAGCGGACTTGCCGGCGTTGCCGCCGGGCCCCTGCAGTGCGTCAGTCAACTTGCGTACAACCGGCGCCTCGATCGTCGAGGATGCCGATCGGACGAATTCACCGAGTTCTTGGAGCTTGGCCATGACGACCTTGCTCTCCACCCCGAACTCCTTGGCGAGTTCGTATACCCGGACCTTAGCCACTTCGCTCCTTTTAGGTCCGGTTACCGCCGGACCGTCGCTACTTCATGGGCGTACTCATCGCGTACTCATCGAGTGCTCATCGCAATCTCGACCTACTTCCAACTCGCGAGGTACCTGACCGCACGGGGTCCCGTGCCGTTCTCTTCTTACGACGCTGCCGGCGTCTCGACGACCTGCCGCAGTTCCGCGGTGTCGAGCGGTCCCTGGACCTTGAAGGCCCGTGGGAACGCACGGCGGCGGACCGCCAGGTCGAGACAGACCGATGCGGGATGCAGATACGCACCCCGGCCGGGCAGCGTACCGCGATGATCGGGGGCACAGACGCCCTCGACCGCCACGATGCGCAGCAGTTCGCTCTTGGCCGCTCGCTCCCGGCATCCCACACAGGTTCGCTCAGGGCATGCGCGGGCATGCGTCCGGCCAGACACGCTTAAGTCTACCTCCCCGTACCGACCCCACCCGGTTGGGGCAAGAATCGAACGGTTGTTGTCGTGATCCTGTCGTGGCAGAACGTAACCAGGACGGGATCTATTCCTCGCCGCCGTCCGAGCTCTGCTCGGTGTCGGGGCGGATGTCGATGCGCCAGCCGGTGAGACGGGCGGCCAGACGGGCGTTCTGCCCCTCCTTGCCGATCGCCAGCGACAGCTGGTAGTCGGGGACGGTCACCCGCGCGGAGCGGGTGGAGAGGTCCACGATCTCGACCTTGGAGACCCGCGCCGGGGACAGCGCGTTGGCCACCATCTCGGCCGGGTCGTCGGACCAGTCGACGATGTCGATCTTCTCGCCCAGCAGCTCGGCCATGACATTGCGCACACGGCTGCCCATCGGGCCGATGCAGGCGCCCTTGGGGTTGAGGCCGGAGCGGGTGGCCCGGACGGCGATCTTGGTGCGGTGTCCGGCCTCGCGCGCGATCGCCGCGATCTCGACGCTGCCGTCCGCGATCTCCGGAACCTCGAGCGCGAAGAGCTTCTTCACCAGATTGGGGTGGGTGCGCGAAAGGGTGACGGACGGGCCGCGGACACCCTTGGCGACGCGGACGACGTACGTACGCAGCCGCAGACCGTGCGCGTAGTCCTCGCCCGGCACCTGCTCCTGCACCGGCAGGATCGCTTCGAGCTTGTCGTCCAGACGGACCAGGACGTTCTTGGGGTCCTTGCCCTGCTGCACCATGCCGGCGACGATGTCGCCCTCGCGGCGGGCGTACTCGCCGAAGGTGACGTCGTTCTCGGCGTCCCGCAGCCGCTGCTGGATGACCTGGCGGGCGGTGGTCGCGGCGATGCGGCCGAAGTCGGACGGGGTGTCGTCGAACTCCTTGGGCTCCTGGCCCTCTTCGAGGTCGGCGGCCTCTTCCTTCGCCCACACGGTCACATGGCCGGTCTGCCGGTCCAGCACGACACGGGCGTGACGGCGCGCGCCCTCGGTGCGGTGGTACGCGATGAGGAGGGCCGACTCGATCGCCTCGACCAGCAGGTCGAAGGGGATCTCCTTCTCTTGTGCCAAGCCCTTCAGGAGCTTCACGTCGATGTCCACGGCTACGCCTCCTCTTCCTTCTTGTCCTTGCGGTTGAACTCGATCTCGACACGCGCCTTGGCGATCTCCGGGAACTCGACTCGGCGGGCGGTGGGCTTGCGCCCCTTCACGCCGGGCACTTCGAGATCGATTCCCTCGTCGTCGACGGTGAGGATGCGGGCCACCAGCTCTTCACCCGCGTGCAGCTGGAACTTGGCCAGACGGCCGGTGGCGCGTACGTAGTGGCGGTGCTCGGTGAGCGGGCGGTCGGCGCCCGGGGAGCTGACTTCGAGGACGTACTCCTCGTCGCCCATCGCGTCCGTCTCGTCGAGCTTCTCGGAGAGGGAGCGGCTCAGCTCGGCACAGGCGTCCAGCTCCACGCCCTCGTCCGAGTCGACGACGATCCTCAGCACACGGCGCCTGCCTGCCCGGGACACCTCGATCTCTTCCAGATCCAGGTCCTTCGCGCTGACGAGCGGTTCCAGCAGTTCGCGCAGCCTGTCGCTCTGGGTGGTGCTCATCCGGGTGACTCCTCGGCCGCGTGTGCTGTTGTGGGTTCGTCGCGTGTCAGATCAAAGGGTATCCGGTCCCGAGGGGTGTTGCCGTCCACCCGGAACCGACCGCGGGTACGCTCGCCTGCGGTGATCTTCGTCCGAGGGGCGGACAGCACCGGGGGCCGGACCTGAGGAGGGACACGTGGGGCGCACCGGGACGACGCGCAGGCGTGCGCTGCTGGCGACGGGCGCGGTCGCCGCGTCCGGGCTGCTGGCGGGGTGTTCGTCGCAGGACGGCCCGGGCGGCACGGCGGGCCCGTCGGCGGCCGAACGGGCGGCCCTCGCGGAGGCCGCGCTGCGCCGCCGCGCGACGGCGGCCGGCGCGGCGCTGCTCGCCCGGTACGACGCGGTCGCCACCCGGCACCCCGCGCTCGCCCCCCGGCTGACCGCGCTGCGCGCGTCCGTGGCGCTGCACGGGGCGGCGCTGGGCGAGGGCGCGAGCGGTCCGACGGCGTCCCCGAAGGCCACGGCCCCGGCCACCCCCACGCCCTCCGCCTCCTCCGCTTCCTCCGCTTCCTCCGTGCCCTCCGTGCCGGGGGACCCGGCCGCCGCCCTCGAAGCGCTCGCGAAGGCCGCCCGGCGCACCGCGGACACCTACACGGACGCCCTCCTCTCGGCCCCGCCCGAGTACGCCCGCCTGCTCGCCTCGGTCGCCGCGTCATGCGCGGCCCAGGCGTACCTGCTGACCGAGGGCGGCCCCCGGTGAACGCCCCCGGTCCGGCCCCGGGCGGGCACGATCGCCACTCCGCGCGGGCCATGACCGCCCACGGCGCGGCGGGCCCGAACCGGGCAAGCCGGCCGTCCTTGGTGGTGACCGCCCCGTGCGGGCACCGCCGTCGGCCCGCGCCCGCCACGGCCACCGGTGGCGTCACGTCCTCCAGCCGGGGCAGCCGCCCCGCCACCCCGCCCGCGCCCCGCGCGGCCCCCGTCGGCAACCCGCGCACCCGCCGCCGAACCCGAACCGTCGAAGGAGGGCCGCGATGAGTGTTCTCGAAGCCGTGCAGGCGGCCCTCGCGGCCGAGCACGCCGCCGTCTATGGCTATGGAGTCGTCGGCGGACGGGTCGGGGAATCGCGGCGAGGGGAGGCCGTCACCGCGTATGACGCGCACCGGGCGCGTCGTGACGTGCTGCGGCGGATCGTGCGGGACCTGGGGGGCGAGCCCGTCGCGGCCGCCGCCGGGTACGCGCTGCCCTTTCCGGTGCCGGACGCGGTTGCCGCCGTGGCGCTGGCGGCCGTGCTGGAGGACCGTGTCGCGGGCGTCTACTCCGATCTCGTACGGGCCGCCGGGGGCCCGCTGCGACGGGACGCCGCGGCGGCGCTGCGCGAGGCGGCGGTACGGTCCGTGCGGTGGCGCGGCAGCGGCGTAGCCTTTCCTGGGCTCGCCGAGCGACGGTGAGCCCGGGCTCCGGCACAGGCAGTGAAAGGGAATCACGCACGCATGGGTTTTGAACCGCCGCAGCGATTGGCGCGGGCGCTCGGCGAGACGTACGGGGAGACGGTCGCGGCCGAATGGCTCGGACGGTTGCCCGACATCGCCCGGAAGGCCCTGTCCCAGGGCTCGTTGGACGCCGAGCGGGTGATCGCGCCGGGCGGCCGGAGCAGCCTGGTCGTGCTCTCCCGCACGCCGGAGGGGGACCCCACCGCGCTGAAGGTCGCCCCGCCGTTCGCCGCGCCGGACCGGGAGCGCGACGCGCTGACGCACTGGAACGGCTGGGGGGCCGTCCAGCTCCTGGACGCCCAGCACGTCACGGACTCGGGCGCACTGCTCCTGGAGCGGCTGCACCCGGACGTGTCGCTGCGGTCGCTGCCGGAGGCGAAGGCGCTGCTGGAGGCGGCCGGAACGGTACGGCGGTTGTGGGTGGAGCCGCCGGCGGGCCACGCCTTCGAGTCGGTCGCGGAGCGCACGGCCCGCCAGGCGACGGCGATGGAGCCGCACGCGGCGGACACGGCCGCCGGCGCGCTGGTCACGGCGGCTCTGGCGGTGCGCGAGGAGCTGACCTCGCACTCCCCCGAGACGCTTCTGCTGCACGGCTGTTTCCGGCAGGGCAAGGTACTGGCCGCGGACCGGGTCCCCTGGCTGGCCGTCGGACCCGAGCCGCTGGTGGGGGAACGGGCCTACGACCTCGCGCGGCTCGTCCGGGACCGGGTGGAGGATCTCGTCGCCTCGTCGGCGGGGGCTTCGTCGGCCCGGCGCCGGGTGAACCGGCTGGCGGACTCGCTGGATGTGGACCGGGAGCGGCTGCGCGGCTGGACGCTGTTCCGGGCCGTCGAGTCGGGTACGCGCGCGCTGGCGGCCGGCCGCCGACAGGACGGCGAGCTGCTGCTGGAGTTCGCGAGCTGGCTGTAGGTCCGCGGGGCCGCCGGAGGACCGTTGGCGCCGCAGCCGACTCGGGCCGCTCTCGCAGGATCGACCGGGCGGCATTGCGGGCATACCGTAGGTGTATCGCTCGGCTTGTGAGCTCAGGGGGCCGTGATGGTCGAGGAGCTGTTGTCAGCGGCGGCGGGCGTCGGAATCGCCGGTGCGGTGTATCTCGGAGCGGCCGCGCGCGTCGTCAGGCAGTACGAACGGGGCGTGGTGTTCCGCTTCGGCCGACTGGTCAACGACGTCCGCAAGCCCGGATTCACCATGATCGTCCCGGTGATGGACCGGCTGCACAAGGTGAACATGCAGATCGTCACCATGCCGGTGCCCGCCCAGGACGGCATCACCCGGGACAACGTCACGGTCCGGGTCGACGCGGTGATCTACTTCAAGGTGGTCGACGCGGCCGAGGCGCTGGTGCGTGTGGAGGACTACAAGTTCGCCGTCTCCCAGATGGCCCAGACGTCGTTGCGCTCGATCATCGGTAAGAGCGACCTGGACGATCTGCTCTCCAACCGCGAGAAGCTCAACCAGGGGCTCGAACTCATGCTGGACTCCCCCGCCATCGGCTGGGGCGTGCAGATCGACCGCGTCGAGATCAAGGACGTGTCGCTGCCGGAGACGATGAAGCGGTCGATGGCCCGGCAGGCCGAGGCGGACCGGGAGCGCAGGGCCCGGGTCATCAACGCCGACGCGGAGCTGCAGGCGTCCAAGAAGCTGGCGGAGGCGGCGGCGGAGATGTCCACCCAGCCGGCCGCGCTGCAGCTGCGGCTGCTCCAGACGGTGGTGGCGGTGGCGGCCGAGAAGAACTCGACGCTGGTGCTGCCGTTCCCCGTGGAGCTGCTGCGGTTCCTGGAGCGTGCCGCACAGCAGCAACCGAACCAGCCCGCTCCGGCGCCGGCCCCCCAGCAGCCGGTGGCTCCTGGCCAGGAGGCGCCGACGGCGCTGCCCGGCGAGCCCCAGGGTCCACCGCCCGGGGAGGCGCCGCTCGAACCGGACGACGCGCCCCTGCCGGACGTCCTGGGCCTGCCCGAGGTGCCGCTCATCACGGAACCGGCGCCCGCCTCCCCTGACGAGGAGGCCGACGCCGGTTCGGGACGGGACCGCTGACTAGGCGCTGAGGCGGGCGATCGCCTCGTCCACGGTCAGCTCCTCGCGCTCGCCGGTGCGGCGGTCCTTGAGTTCCAGGACGCCCTCGGCCGAGCGGCGGCCCGCGACAAGGATCTTGGGCACACCGATCAGCTCGGCGTCCGTGAACTTCACGCCCGGCGAGACGCCGGCGCGGTCGTCGACCAGCACACGCAATCCGGCCGCCTTCAGCTTCTCCGAGACGTCCAGGGCCAACTCGGTCTGGAGCGCCTTGCCGGCGGCGACGACATGGACGTCGGCCGGGGCGATCTCGCGGGGCCAGCACAGGCCCTGCTCGTCGGCGGTCTGCTCGGCCAGGGCCGCGACCGCGCGGGAGACGCCGATGCCGTAGGAGCCCATGGTGACGCGGACCGGCTTGCCGTTCTGGCCCAGCACGTCGAGCTGGAAGGCGTCGGCGTACTTGCGGCCGAGCTGGAAGATGTGGCCGATCTCGATGGCCCGGTCCAGCTTGAGGCCGGTGCCGCAGTTCGGGCACGGGTCGCCGTCCTCGACCACGACGACGTCCAGGTAGTCGTCGACCTCGAAGTCGCGGCCCGCGACGACGTTCTTCGCGTGGGTGTCGGGCTTGTTGGCGCCGGTGATCCAGGCGGTCCCGGCGGCGACGCGCGGGTCGGCGATGTAGCGGACCTTGTCGAGCCCCTGCGGGCCGACGTAGCCGCGCACCAGGTCGGTGCGGCCCTCGAAGTCCTCGGCGGTGACCATCTCGACCACGGCCGGGGCGAGGTGGTCCTCCAGCTTGCCCAGGTCGACCTCGCGGTCACCGGGCACGCCCACGGCGACGATCTCGCCGTCGACCTTCACCAGCAGGTTCTTCAGCGTGGCGGAGGCCGGGACGCCGAGGTGCTCGGCGAGCGACTCGATGGTCGGGGTGTCGGGGGTGTCCAGCTCCTCGACCGGCCCGTGCGCCGCACCGTCGGCCGGGGTGGCCTTGAAGGTCACGGCCTCGGTGTTGGCGGCGTAGTCGCAGCTCGGGCAGTACACGAAGGTGTCCTCGCCGGCGGCGGCCGGGGCCAGGAACTCCTCGGAGGCCGAACCGCCCATGGCGCCGGAGATCGCCGAAACGATCTTGTGCTCGAGGCCGAGGCGGCGGAAGATCCGGATGTACGCCTCGCGGTGCAGCGCGTACGACTCCGCCAGGCCCTCGTCGGTGGTGTCGAAGGAGTACGAGTCCTTCATCTGGAACTCGCGGCCGCGCAGGATGCCCGAGCGGGGACGCGCCTCGTCGCGGTACTTCGTCTGGATCTGGTAGAGGATCACCGGCAGGTCCTTGTAGGACGTGCACTGGTCCTTGACCAGCTGGGTGAAGATCTCCTCGTGGGTGGGACCGAGGAGGTAGTCGCCGCCCTTGCGGTCCTGGAGGCGGAACAGCTCGGCGCCGTACTCCTCCCAGCGGCCGCTCGCCTCGTACGGCTCCTTGGGCAGCAGCGCGGGCAGCAGGACCTCCTGCGCGCCGATCTCGTCCATCTCCTCGCGCACCACGCGCGTGACGTTCTCCAGGACCTTCTTGCCGAGCGGCAGCCAGGACCAGATGCCCGCGGCGTTGCGGCGGACGTATCCGGCGCGGACGAGGAGCTTGTGGCTGAGCGTCTCGGCGTCCGCCGGGTCGTCGCGCAGTGTCTTGACCATCAGCTTGGACATGCGCTGGACCTGGGCCATGGGGAACTCTCCTGCGGTCAAAAGTGTGATGGCCCCGAGGTTAGCCGGGTGGCGCCCGCGGGCGGAAATCAGTTGTGCCGCCGCAGCGGCAGCGGCGCCCCCATCACGGCGTACGGCCTCGGCGCGCTTGGGAAGTGCACCTGGCGGGCCAGGTCGCTGTAGCCGAGGGAGCGGTAGAGGCCGCGGGCGGGGCTCTCCGTGTCGATGGCGGAGAGGATCGAGCGGGACTGGGTGGCCGTGTCGGTGATGGTGGTGATCAGCTCACGGCCGAGGCCCCTGCCCTGGTGGTCGGGGTGGACGTGCAGCTCGGTGACGACGAAGGCGTCGTCGAGCCACTCCTCGGTGCCGGTGGCCCGCAGATACGGCTCCACGACGCTGGACCACCAGTAGCCGCGCTCGTTGGGCATGCCGTAGACGAATCCGACGAGACTGCCCTCCGCGGTCGTCGCCCCGTACGCGCACGCCCCGGGGCTCATCAGATGCCGCAGCACGATGTGGCGCCGGATGAGGACCTCCTCCTCACTCAGCCCGAAAGCGAGGGCCTGCACCGCGAGGGCGTCGTCCACCCGAGCGGAGAGATCGACCGGACCGACCACGACGTCATCCATGCGCGCACCTTACGTTCGGCGGTCGGGACCTCGGTAGTCGCTCAGAACAGCACGCTCATGAAGGCGCCCACTTCGCGGAAGCCGACGCGACGGTAGGAGGCTCTGGCGGCGGTGTTGTAGTCGTTCACGTACAGGCTGACGACGGGCGCGACATCGGCGAGGGCGAAGTCGAGCACCGCCGCCATGCCGGACTCGGAAAGGCCGCGGCCCCGGTACTCGGGGGCGACCCAGACGCCCTGGATCTGGCAGGCCCGGTCGGTCGCCGCGCCGATCTCCGCCTTGAAGACCACCTTGCCGTCCTCGATGCGGGCGAACGAGCGGCCGGTGCCGACCAGTTCGGCCACCCGCGCCTGGTAGAGCAGTCCGCCGTCGCCGGCCATCGGCGAGATGCCGACCTCCTCGGTGAACATCGCCACGCAGGCCGGCATGATCACGTCCATCTCGTCCTTGCGGACCCGGCGCACGCGGGGGTCGGGTGCCACGCTCGCCGACGACTGCTCGGTGACCATCAGCGGCTGCTGGGCGCGCACGTCCCTGGCCGGGCCCCAGCTGGGCTCCAGGAGCCGCCAGAGCTGGGAGGTGGGCCCGGCGGGGCCGACGATCGACGAGCAGCGCCGGCCGGCTCTGCGGGCGCGGTCGGCGAAGGCGCGTACGGCGTCGGGGGTGGCGCAGATGGGGACGAGATTGGCCCCCGAGTAGCACAGGGAGCGGAGCCGTCCGTCCGCGTACCAACCCCACATCTCGCCGCCGAGTCGCCACGGGTCGAGCCCGGCGACCTGGACGCGGGAGGTGACGAAGGCGTTCTCGACGGGGGCGCTGTCCAGGATGGCGAGCGCGGCGCCGAGATCGCCGGGCTCGAGCACCCGGGTGGTGGTCTGCGTCAACACGAGGGGGCCTCACCATGCGGTCTGCTGATCTCCGCACTGTACCTGGCGTGTCCAGGAGGTGTCCGGCCGAGCGCGGGAAGCCCCGCCGCGTGACGCGACGGGGCTCCTGAAGCGCTGGAAATCAGCCGACCGTGACGACCTCGGGCTCGCCCGACATGACGCCGTCCTTCTCCATCTGCTCGGCGATCTTCATCGCCTCCTCGATCAGCGTCTCGACGATCTTCGACTCGGGGACGGTCTTGATGACCTCGCCCTTGACGAAGATCTGGCCCTTGCCGTTGCCGGAGGCGACGCCGAGGTCGGCCTCGCGGGCCTCGCCGGGGCCGTTGACGACACAGCCCATGACGGCGACGCGCAGCGGCACCTCCATGCCCTCGAGGCCGGCGGTGACCTCCTCGGCGAGCTTGTAGACGTCGACCTGGGCCCGCCCGCAGGACGGGCAGGAGACGATCTCCAGACGGCGCTGGCGGAGGTTGAGGGACTCCAGGATCTGGATGCCGACCTTGATCTCCTCGGCCGGCGGGGCCGACAGGGAGACGCGGATCGTGTCGCCGATGCCCTCGGAGAGCAGCGCGCCGAAGGCGACGGCCGACTTGATCGTGCCCTGGAAGGCGGGACCGGCCTCGGTGACGCCCAGGTGCAGCGGGTAGTCGCACTGGGCGGCGAGCTGACGGTAGGCGTTGACCATCACGACCGGGTCGTTGTGCTTGACCGAGATCTTGATGTCGCGGAAGCCGTGCTCCTCGAAGAGGGACGCCTCCCAGAGGGCGGACTCGACGAGGGCCTCGGGGGTCGCCTTGCCGTACTTCTTCAGCAGCCGGGCGTCGAGCGAGCCGGCGTTGACGCCGATCCGGATCGGGGTGCCCGCCTCGGAGGCCGCCTTGGCGATCTCCTTGACCTTGTCGTCGAACTGCTTGATGTTGCCGGGGTTGACGCGGACGGCCGCACAGCCGGCATCGATCGCCGCGAACACGTACTTCGGCTGGAAGTGGATGTCGGCGATGACCGGGATCTGCGACTTCCTCGCGATGGTGGCGAGGGCGTCGGCGTCGTCCTGCGTGGGGCAGGCGACCCGGACGATCTGGCAGCCGGAGGCGGTCAGCTCGGCGATCTGCTGCAGCGTGGCGCCGATGTCCGAGGTACGGGTCGTCGTCATCGACTGCACCGAGACCGGCGCGTCGCCGCCGACGGCCACCGAGCCGACCTGGATCTTCCGGCTGACCCTGCGGTCGGCGAGCTTCGTCGGAACGGACGGGATACCGAGAGAAATCGCGGTCATCTGCTGTGCAACCCCAAGGTGTGGCCAAGATGCGGATCGAGGTCCCGTACATGGGCGGGCTCAGGTATTCGAGGTTACAGCCCCGGGGTGGAGCGGCCGGACACCCAGGGGGGTCCGGCCGCCGTGGTCACCTCGTTGCCACTCGTCCGGCTAGGAGATCTTCACCGGGTTGACGATGTCCGCCACCAGCACGAGCAGCGTGAAGCAGACGAAGACCCCGGCCACCACATAGGCCACCGGCATCAGCTTCGCCACGTCGAACGGGCCCGGGTCGGGACGCCTGAGGACCCGGGCGAGATTCCGGCGCACGGACTCCCACAGCGCTCCCGCGATGTGCCCGCCGTCCAGCGGCAGCAGCGGCAGCATGTTGAAGAGGAACAGGGAGACGTTGAACATCACCAGCAGCCCGAGGAACCAGGAGAGGATCCGCTCCGGCGGGGCGTCGACGTTCATCAGCTCGCCGCTGATCCGGGCGGCGCCGACGACGCCGACCGGGGAGTCGGCCTTGCGCTCGCCGTCGCTGAAGGCCGCGTTCCACAGGTCCGGGATCTTGCTGGGCAGCGCGATGACCGACTCCACGCCCGTCTGCATCAGGTCGCCCATGCGGTCCACGGACTGCCCGAAGGTGAGCGGGAGCACCTCGGGCTTCGCGGCGAAGCCCAGGTAGCCGGCGTCGACGTACTGCAGGGGCCGGACGACCTGTCCGTTCTCGTCCTTCTTCAGCACCTGGTTCCGCGCGAGGGTCGGATGCAGGTCCAGCTCCTTGCCGCCGCGCTCGACGGTGATGGTGGCCGGTCCGATCGTCTCGCGGATGTGGTCCGAGAGGGTGTTCCAGTCGTCGACGCGCTTCCCGTTGAAGGCGACGATCTTGTCGCCCTCGCGCAGGCCGGCGGCGAAGGCGGGCGAGACCGGGTCCTTCTTGTCGCAGGTCTCGCGCTTCTCGCTCTGGTCGATGACGCACTTCTGGACGCCGGCGACCTTGGTCGTGTTGGTCTCGTAGCCGAAGTACATCGACGTGCCGAAGAACAGCGCAGCGGCCAGGACCAGGTTCATGAACGGGCCGGCGAACATCACGATGACGCGCTTCCACGGCTTGCGCGTGTAGAACAGCCGCGTCTCGTCGCCGGACTCGATCTCCTCGAAGGAGGCCTCGCGGGCGTCTTCTATCATGCTGCGCCACGGCGAGGTGGACCGTGCCTCGATGCGCCCGTCCGGGCCCGGCGGGAACATCCCGATCATGCGGATGTAGCCGCCTGCCGGGATCGCCTTGATTCCGTACTCCGTCTCGCCCTTGCGCCGCGACCAGATGGTCGGCCCGAAGCCGACCATGTACTGCGGCACACGGATGCCGAAGAGCTTGGCCGTGGAGAGGTGGCCGAGCTCGTGCCAGGCGATGGAGACGAGCAGCCCCACGGCGAACAGCGCTATGCCGAGGACCGTCAACAGAATCGTCATGCGTGCGCCTCCGCCGTTGTCTTCGCTGCCAGTTCACGGGCCCGGGCGCGTGCCCAGGTCTCCGCTTCCAGGACGTCCGCCACCGTGAGTGAGGTTCCCTGTCCGGGCACTCCGTGTTCGGTGACGACCGCAGTGACCGTATCCATGATTCCGTTGAACGGCAGCCGGCCGTCGAGGAAAGCGGTCACGCATTCCTCGTTCGCGGCGTTGAACACCGCCGGCGCGGTGCCGCCCAGCTCGCCGACGTGACGGGCGAGTGCCACGGACGGGAACGCCTCGTTGTCCAGCGGGAAGAACTCCCAGGTGGAGGCCTTGGACCAGTCGAAGGCCGGGGCCGCGTCCGGGACGCGCTCGGGCCATCCGATGCCGAGGGCGATGGGGCCGCGCATGTCGGGCGGGGTGGCCTGGGCGAGCGTGGAGCCGTCGATGAACTCCACCATCGAGTGCACGTACGACTGGGGGTGGACGACGACCTCGATGCGGTCGAAGGGGATGTCGTAGAGCAGATGGGCCTCGATCACCTCCAGGCCCTTGTTGACCAGCGTGGCGCTGTTCACCGTGATGACCGGGCCCATGGCCCAGGTGGGGTGCGCCAGGGCGTCCTCGCGGGTGACGCCGGACAGCTCGGCCCGCGTACGGCCGCGGAAGGGGCCGCCGGACGCGGTGACGACCAGCTTGCGGACCTCGGCGCGGGTACCGGCGGCGAGGGCCTGGAACAGCGCGGCGTGCTCGGAGTCGACGGGGATGATCTGGCCGGGCTTGGCCAGCTCCTTCACCAGCGGGCCGCCGACGATCAGCGACTCCTTGTTGGCGAGGGCGAGCGTACGGCCCGCCTCCAGGGCGGCGAGGGTGGGCGCGAGGCCGATGGAGCCGGTGATGCCGTTGAGTACGGTGTGGCAGTCGGACGCGGCGAGCTCGGTGGCCGCGCCGGGCCCCGCCAGCACCTCGGGCAGCGGCTCGGAGCCGTACTGCTCCTGCAGGGCCTCGCGGAGCGCGGGCACCATGTCCTCGCGGGCCACCGCGACCGTACGGACCCGGAGCCGGCGCGCCTGCTCGGCGAGCAGCGCGACCCGGCCGCCGGCGGCGGACAGGGCCGTGACGCGGAAGCGGTCCGGGTTGCGCAGGACCAGGTCGATCGCCTGGGTGCCGATGGACCCGGTGGAGCCGAGGACGACGATGTCCCGGCGGCTCGCGCCCTCATCGGGGGCGAAGACGATACGTGGGTCGGCGAGGGGTGATGGGCTGTCGCTCATGCCCCCCATTCTTGCGTGATTGCCGGCGCGTCCGGACAGCGCTCCCCGGGATCACCCGCGGGGACGGCCGCGGGGGTGGTCCCGGAGGGCGTCAGGCGCCGTTCCCGGTGGCGTCCTGGAACTTCTTCCACTGGGCGGTGATGATCTCGGCCGGTACTCCGCCGACGTCCTTGGTGTCGGTGATCTCGGCGCGGAAGGCGAGGGTCGAGGACCCGGAGCGGACGACCGTGAGGTACTCGTACAGCTTCTCCACGCCCTTCACGTCGAGGATGGTGAAGCGGTACGCCTTCGCCTCGTCGCCGATCGCCGGCGCCTTCGCGGGCTCGACCTTCAGGTACTTCGCCCTGGCGACGGCGCGCTCCTCGGTGAAGCCGCCCGCGCACGTGGTGCCGGCGGTGGCGAGGTTCTTGAGGACGGTGGCGGCGCCGTCGCCCGCGTACGAGCGCAGCTGGACGCCGACGTTGATGCCGATCATCTCGTCGGGGACGTCGATCTGGCGCTGGACCTCGGCCGCGGGGTCGGGGTCGGCGACCTCCTTGGCGAGGCTGACCAGGGGCTGGCAGACGGCGGGCGCGGCGGTGTAGCTCTCGCTGTGGGGCACTCCGAGGGCGTACTCGGAGGCGGTGTACGCGCCGACCTTCTCCCCGTCGGCGAAGGCGGCGGCCTTCAGCTGCGCCTCGGTCAGGGGCGCCGGGCCACCGCCGGGGGCCGGGGTGCTCGCGGAGGGCTTGGGGTCGGCCTTGCCTCCGGGCTCCTTGTCCTCGCCGGAGCATCCGGCGGCGCCCACGAGCACCGTGCCGACGAGCGCGACGGCGGCCGTGCGCCGAAGCCCTGCGAACATCGCTTCCCCCTGTGTGGTGTTGATCGTGATCGAGGCTCGATTATGGCGCTCAGGCGGCGCCGTGACGAAACTCCTCGAACACATGATGGAAGTCGGGGAACGTCTTCCGTACGCAGCCGGGGTCGTCGAAGGTGATGCCGGGGGCGCGCAGAGACGTCACCGCGAAGGACATCACGATGCGGTGGTCGCCGTGGGTGGCGATCTCCGCGGCGCGGGGCGTGCCGGGGTGGATCTCGATCCAGTCCGGGCCGGTGTCCACCGTGACGCCGAGCCGTCGGAGGTTCTCGGCGCAGGCGTCGAGACGGTCGCACTCCTTGACGCGCGTGTTGGCGACGTCCTCGATGCGCACCGGGCCGTCGGCGAAGGGCGCGAGGGCCGCGAGGGTCGGCATCGTGTCGGAGATGTCGCGCATGTTCACGGTCAGGCCGCGCAGCCCTCCGGTGCCCCGGACGGTCGTCCCGGCCGGGGTGACGTCGACATCGGCGCCCATCCGGCGCAGGACGTCCACGAAGGCGAGATCGCCCTGGAGCGCGCCGGTGCCGAGGCCGGGGACGGTGACCTCACGGCCGGTGAGGGCCGCCGCCGCGAAGAAGTAGCTCGACGTCGACGCGTCGGGCTCGACGGCGTAGGTGGTGGCCGTGTAGCCGCCGGGCGGGACGGAGTAGATCGCGCCCCGGGCCGTCGCCTCCCGGGTCACCTCCACGCCGAAGGAGCGCATCATCGCGCGGGTGATCTCCACGTACGGCTCCGACACCAGATCGGTGACCGTGATCCGCAGGCCCTCGGCGGTGAGCGGGCCGAGCATCAGCAGCGCGGTGAGGTACTGGGAGGACTGACCGGCGTCCAGGGTGAGCGCGCCGCCCTTGATGCCGTGCGCCTCGATGGTGAGCGGGTGGTGGCCCTCGGCCTCCTCGTGGCGCAGGTCCACGCCGAGGGTGCGCAGCGCCTCTGTCAGCGGCGCGAGCGGACGGCGGCGCATCTGGGGCGACGCGTCGAAGCGGAAGGCGCCGTGGCCGGCGGCGGCGAGGGTGGGCAGGAACCGGGCCGTCGTGGCGCCGTCGCGGCAGTACACGTCGGCGATCCCCTCGGCCGGCCCGGCCGGGCGCCCTTCGATCCGCCAGCCGTCCGCGCCGCGCTCGACGCGGTATCCGAGCCGGCTGAGCCCCTCGGCGAAGCCCTCCGTGTCGTCGGAGACGAGGGGCCGCTGGAGGGTGGTCGTGCCGTGCGCGGCGGCGGCGAGGAAGAGGGCGCGGGCGGTGACGGACTTGGAGCCGGGGATGTGGAGGAGGGTCACGCAGGCATGGTGCCGTGCGGGGCGAAGCCATGACGCGGCCGTCCGGACGGTGGACGGGCGGGGGAGGTTGTCGGGTCCGTCCGTTCCGCCCCGTACAGGGCGGAACGGACGGGCACCGGTCCTGCCGGCGTGTGCCGGTGCTCCGCCGGACGTCAGTCGATCTTGCGGTGGACGTTCTCGTGGGTCGCCGGGCCCGGGGTCGCGTCCGCGATCCACGGGCCGTCGCCGCTCGGGTCGACGATGCCCTCTTCCAGCCAGGTGTACGTACCGGCCAGGACCCCGTCCACCACCTTGCGGTCGAGGTCGTCCGTGTTGGCCCAGAGGCGGCCGAAGAGCTCCTCGACCCGCAGCCGGGACTGGCGGCAGAAGGCGTCCGCCAGCTGGTGGGCCTCGCGGCCGTGGTCCCCGTTCGCACGGAGCAGTTCCGCCCGAACGCAGGCCGCGCTCATCGCGAAGAGTTCCGCGCCGATGTCGACGATCCGGCCGAGGAAGCCCTGCTTGGTCTCCATGCGGCCCTGCCAGCGCGACATCGCGTAGAACGTGGACCTGGCCAGCTTGCGCGAGGACCGTTCGACATAGCGCAGATGGGTGGCCAGCTCACCGAACTCCGCGTACGAGCGCGGCAGTTGACCGGGCCCGGCGACGAGCTTCGGCAGCCAGCGGGCGTAGAACCCGCCCGCCTTCGCGCCGGCCCTCGCCTTGTCGGAGAGGGTCTTGTCGGGGTCGATGATGTCGCCGGCGACCGCCAGATGCGCGTCCACGGCCTCGCGGGCGATCAGCAGATGCATGATCTCGGTGGAGCCCTCGAAGATCCGGTTGATGCGCAGATCGCGCAGCATCTGCTCGGCGGGGACCGCGCGTTCGCCGCGGGCGGCCAGGGAGTCGGCGGTCTCGAAGCCGCGCCCGCCCCGGATCTGGACCAGTTCGTCGGCCATCAGACAGCCCATCTCGGAGCCGTACAGCTTGGCCAGGGCGGCTTCGATACGGATGTCGTTGCGGTCCTCGTCGGCCATCTGGGAGGCCAGGTCCACCACGGCTTCGAGGGCGAAGGTGGTCGCGGCGATGAAGGAAATCTTGGCACCGACGGCCTCGTGGCGGGCGACCGGCTTGCCCCACTGCTCACGGACCGAGGACCATTCGCGGGCGATCTTCAGGCACCACTTGCCGGCGCCGACGCACATGGCGGGCAGGGAGAGCCGACCGGTGTTGAGCGTGGTGAGGGCGATCTTGAGGCCGGCGCCCTCGGGACCGATGCGATGGGCGGCGGGGACCCGGACCTGGTGGAAGCGGGTCACGCCGTTCTCGAGACCGCGCAGTCCCATGAAGGCGTTGCGGTGCTCCACGGTGATGCCCTCGGAGTCCGCCTCGACGACGAAGGCGGTGATGCCGCCCTTGTGGCCCTCCGAGCGCGGCACGCGGGCCATCACGACGAGGAGGTCGGCGACGACGCCGTTGGTGGTCCAGAGCTTGACGCCGTCGAGGACGTAGTCGTCGCCGTCCGGGACGGCGAGGGTCGCGAGCCGGGCCGGGTCGGAGCCGACATCGGGCTCGGTGAGCAGAAAGGCGGAGATGTCGGTACGGGCGAGGCGGGGCAGGAAGGTGTCCTTCTGCTCCTGGGTGCCGAAAATCTTCAGCGGCTGCGGTACGCCGATCGACTGATGCGCGGAGAGCAGGGCGCCCAGGGACGGGCTGGCGGAGCCCACCAGGGCCAGGGCCTTGTTGTAGTACACCTGGGTGAGGCCCAGGCCGCCGTACTTCGGGTCGATCTTCATGCCGAGGGCGCCGAGTTCCTTCAGCCCCCTGACCGTCTCGTCGGGGATGCGGGCCTCGCGCTCGATGCGCGCGCCGTCGATCTCGTTCTCGCAGAACACCCTCAGCCTGGCGAGGAACTCCTCGCCGCGGCGCGCGTCCTCGCCGGAGGGCATCGGATGGGGATGGATGAGGTCCAGGCGAAAGCGGCCGAGGAACAGCTCCTTGGCGAAGCTGGGCTTGCGCCAGTCCTGCTCGCGGGCGGCCTCGGCGACCCGCCGGGCCTCGCGTTCGGTGACCTTGGGCGCGCCCGGAACGGCCGCGTGGGAGGGGGACGGGACGGCCTGCAGGGCGTCCGCTTCGGGGGCGTCGGCCTTGGGCGGGTCGTGCGGAGTGGATGGGGCGGACATGAGGGCTCACCTCGCCGCGAGTCGGGGGACCGGACGGTTGTGTACCGAGCGGTGCTACTCGTCCGTACTACCCGATACCAGCGCGTACGGAAAGACGGCCGGAGCCCCCGCACAGATCCTCACAGCGCCTCTGACCTGCGATCTTTCTCTCACCTGCGCGAACGCCCGGTGGCTTCAGCCCACATCTTCACTCATCTGCCTTAATCTCCGCGCATCCTCGATCACCCGTGTCCCGTTGGGAACACGGGTGAGACCGGAACATGAACCGGATGGGGGTGTGGCCAGTAGGGTGCGCCGAGTGAATAGTGCTTCTCGCCTCCCGGCCAGCTTCCGCCTGATCGTCACGGGGGGAGGAACCGGGGGGCACACCTATCCCGCATTGACCGCGATCCGCGCGCTCCAGCATCGGCTGGCGGCGGACGGCAGGGCGGTCGAGGTCCTGTGGATCGGCACGGCGGACGGCTTGGAGGCTCGGGTGGCACCAGCCGAAGGCATCGCCTTCACGACCGTGGCCACGGGCAAGATTCGCCGCTCCAGCAACCCGCTCAAGATGGTGAGCCCGGCGAACATGAAGGACATGGCGCGCGTGCCGCTCGGCGTGGCGCAGGCACGGAAGATCGTCGCCGACTTCCGGCCGGATGTAGTGCTCGCCACGGGCGGATACGTGGCTGTCCCCGCCGGCCTGGCCGCCCGCATGTGCCGCCGCCCGCTGGTCCTCCACGAGCAGACCGTGCGGCTGGGACTGGCCAACCGGAAGCTCGCGAGCTCGGCGACGAGGATCGCGGTGTCGTCGGAGTCGTCGCTGACGCTTCTGCCGGAGTCGGTTCGGGGCGCTGCGGTCGTCACCGGCAATCCGATCCGCCCCGAGGTGCTGACCGGGCACGCCGACAACGCGGTGGAGGCTCTGGCCCTGCATGGCTTCGACCGGCGTCTGCCGACCGTGTACGTCACCGGCGGTGCGCAGGGCTCTCAGCAGATCAACGACGTCGTACGGGACGCACTGCCGTGGCTGTTGGAGCGGGCGAACGTGATTCACCAGTGCGGGCCGGCCAACGTCGAAGGCCTGCGGCAGCGCGCGGCGGCTCTGCCTGTGGAGGTGTCGGGCCGGTACTACCTGGCCGGGTTCGTCGGCACGGAGCTCCCCGACGTGCTGGCGCTGGCGGACGTCGTGATCTCCCGGAGCGGCGCCGGGACGCTCGCCGAGCTGACCGCGCTGGGCAAGCCCGCGGTGTTCGTACCGCTCGCTTCCTCGGCCGGGAACGAGCAGGCGCACAACGCGCGGCACCTGGAGGACGCCGGGGCCGCCATTGCGCTGCTCGGTGAGGTGACGGCGGGGAGCCTGCGGGACGCGGTGGGCCCGCTCCTCATCGATCCCGCACGGCGGGAGGCGATGGCGCAGCGGGCCCGGGCGCACGGAAGGCCGGACGCGGCGAACAGGCTCGTGGACGTCATCCTGTCCGCCGCGTCCGGCTGACTGGCGCGGGTTCTACGGAAGGTGCCGGGCGGCGCCGGCCTCGACGAGGGTGACGACGTCGGCGAACGCGGCGGCGTCCTTGCCCCACGGGTCGGGGACGTGCGCCACGGGAACCAGCCAAGATCCGACTGTTTCCGCAGGTCAGAGGGGGTAGAAAGGGGGACGGCCGGAGCCCCCGCACAGTGGGCTCCGGCCGTCGGTCTCGGGTACCGCGGGCGGTACTAGAGCGCCAGTCCGGTGAGGACCAGCACGCGCTCGTAGGTGTAGTCGTCCATGGCGTAGCGGACGCCCTCGCGGCCGACGCCGGACTGCTTGGCTCCGCCGTACGGCATCTGGTCGGCGCGGTAGGACGGGACGTCGCCGACGATCACTCCGCCGACCTCCAGCGCGCGGTGGGCGCGGAAGGCGGTCTGCAGGTCGTGGGTGAAGACACCGGCCTGGAGGCCGTACTTGGAGTCGTTGACCGCGGCGAACGCCTCGGCCTCGCCGTCGACCTTCCTGACGGTCAGGACCGGTCCGAAGACCTCCTCGCAGGCGAGGGTGACATCGGCGGGGACGTCGGCCAGCACGGTCGGCGCGTAGCTGGCGCCCTCGCGCTTGCCGCCGGCGAGCAGGCTCGCGCCGGCGGCGACGGCCTCGTCGACCCAGGCCTCGACGCGCTTGGCCGCGTCCTCGTTGACGAGCGGGCCGACGTCGGTGGCGGAGTCGGACGGGTCACCGGTGACCTGTGCTTCGACGGCCGCGACGATCCTGGGGAGCAGGCGGTCGTAGACGGAGGCGTCGGCGATCACGCGCTGCACGGAGATGCAGGACTGCCCGCCCTGGTAGTTGGAGAAGGTGGCGATACGGGTCGCCGCCCAGTCCAGGTCCGCCTCGCTCGCCCAGTCGGCGAGGACGACGGCCGCGGCGTTGCCGCCGAGTTCCAGGGTGCAGTGCTTGCGCGGCACCGAGTCCTGGATGGCGAAGCCGACCTTGTCGGAGCCGGTGAAGGAGATGACCGGGAGGCGCTCGTCCTGGACGAGGGCGGGCATCCGCTCGTTCGGGACGGTGAGGACCGACCAGGAACCGGCGGGCAGGTCGGTCTCGGCCAGCAGCTCGCCCAGGACGAGGGCGGAGATCGGCGTGGCGGGGGCCGGCTTGAGGATGATCGGGGCGCCGACGGCGATGGCCGGGGCGACCTTGTGGGCGCTCAGGTTCAGCGGGAAGTTGAACGGCGCGATGCCGAGGACGACACCCTTGGGCATCCGGCGGGTGAGCGCGAGCCGGCCGGTGCCGCCCGCGTCGGTGTCGAGGCGCTGAGCCTCGCCACCGTTGAAGCGGCGGGCCTCCTCGGCCGCGAAGCGGAAAACGGAGACGGCACGGCCGACCTCACCGCGCGCCCACTTGATCGGCTTGCCGTTCTCGGCGGAGATCAGCTCGGCGATCTCCTCGGTGCGCTCGACGAGCCGCTTCGACACGTGGTCGAGGGCGGCGGCGCGGACGTGGGCGGGGGTCGCGGCGAACTCGTCCACGACGGCGTGGGCGGCGGCCACGGCCTCTTCGACCTGAGCCTCGGAGGGCACGCTGACCTTGCCGACGAGACGGCCGTCCCAGGGGGAGGTGACGTCGAAGGTGCTCTCGCCGGTCGCCTCGCGGCCGGCGAGCCAGAAGCCGTGGGTGACAGTCATCGCGTGTCCCGGCCCTTTCCGCAGTGGTGGGGTTCTTCCTCTCACACGGTAGGGCCGAGGGGCCGGACCGTCGTTTGTCCGTGATGGAGAAGTCCGGGGCCGCGCCCCTCCGCTTTGGCGGATGCGCTCAGCGCCGGCGCTCGGTGGAGACGATGAGACAGACGCCGGCGACGACCACGGCGCCGCCGATCGCGATGGGCCAGGTAAGTGCCTCGTCGAGGACGAGGGCGCCCAGGAGGACGGCGACGACCGGGTTGACGTAGGCGTAGGTGGCGACCAGGGAGAGCGGGGCGGTCTGCAGTAGCCAGGCGTACGCGGTGAAGGCGAGGAGCGACCCGAAGAGCACCAGATAGGCGAGGGCGGTCCAGGAACGGGCGGAGAAGGCGGTGACGTCGAGGCCGTGCTGCTCGCCGCGCAGGAACCCGACGGCGAGGCAGCCGAGGCCGCCGGCGACCATCTCGTAGGCGCTGGCGGAGAAGGGGTTCTTCGGCATCGGGACCCTGGACGGGGCGAAGGAGCCGACGGACCACAGGACGGTCGCCACGATCACGGTGAGGACGCCGCTGAGCCGCACGTCGCCACTGAGCCCCGGCAGGGTCAGCACGCCGAGTCCGGCGAGCCCGAGGAGCACCCCGCAGACGGCCCCCAGCCCGGGCCGCTCCCCGAACCCGGTCCGCAGCAGTACGACCCAGGCGGGCACGACGGCGATGAGCAGCGCGGCCAGCCCGGAGGGCACGGAGGTCTCGGCGAGCACGACGAGCCCGTTTCCGCCGAGAAGGAGCAGCAGCCCGACGACCGAGGTGGAGAGCAGCTGGGCGCGGGTCACCTTGAGCACCGCGACCCCGTGCCGCCATGCGAGCAGCCCGGCGAGCAGCAGGCCGGCGACGACGAAGCGGGCGCCGGCGGAGAGGAAGGGCGGCATGGTCTCGACGACGACGCGGATGCCGAGGTAGGTGGATCCCCAGACGATGTAGACGATGAGCAGGGCGGCCCAGACGGCACCGGATATCCGGCGGGGGCCGGGGGCGTGGGGGACGGAGTCCCGCAGGGTGTCGGATGCGGGATCGACGGCGCGCCTTGTCATGCCCAGGAGATTAGGCAGAGCGGAGCCTCATCGCCAACAATTTTGCCCGAGTTCGGGCACAGGGGCGGGGGTTGGGGTGCGCGGCCGGGGGCCCGGGGCGGGGGCCGGCTCGCCGCCGGCCTCCGGCAGCAGTCCACGGATCGCGTTCCGCGGCGCCCGGGCGTCGGCGCTATGTGGTGTCGAGCGCCCGGGTGCCGGCGCTCTGTGCTGTCGGGCAGTCGGGCATCGGCGCTCTGCGCTGTCGGGCGGCCGGGCCTCGTGATCGCCGACGCCGGCGCCGGGCGCTGTGGGATGGTGGTCGGGTGACGTTGGAGGACCTGGTCCGGCTGCGCCGGGCACGTGACCTGATGGATCGCGACTACGCGAAGCCGCTCGACGTTCCGGCGCTGGCGCGGACCGCTCTCATGTCGCCGGGCCACTTCTCCCGCAGCTTCCGTGCCGCCTTCGGGGAGACGCCGTACAGCTATCTGATGACGCGCCGGATCGAGCGGGCCAAGGCGCTGCTGCGGCGGGGCGACCTGTCGGTGACGGAGGTCTGCTTCGCGGTCGGCTCCACATCGCTGGGGTCGTTCAGCTCGCGGTTCACCGAACTGGTCGGCGAGAGCCCGAGCGCGTACCGGGCCCGCGGCCATGACGAGGGGGCGGCCGTCCCGGCCTGCGTCGCCAAGGTTCACACGCGACCGGTCAGGAATGGAGAAGCCAAACCGGCGCCCCCGACCGTAGCGTGAAACGCATGGACATCAAGCTCTCACAGTGCTTCATCGCCGTTGACGACCATGACAAGGCACTCGTCTTCTACCGCGACGTGCTCGGTCTCGACGTGCGCAACGACGTCGGCTTCGAGGGGATGCGCTGGGTGACCGTCGGCTCGCCCTCACAGCCGGACGTGGAGATCGTGCTCGAGCCGCCGCTCGCGGACCCGAACGCCTCGGCCGCCGACAAGGAAGCCATGGCGGAACTGCTGGCGAAGGGGCTGCTGCGCGGCGTCATCTTCAGGACCGACGACTGCGACGCCACCTTCGAGCGCATCCGCGCCGCCGGTGGCGAGGTCCTGCAGGAGCCGATCGACCAGCCGTACGGCGTCCGCGACTGCGCCTTCCGCGACCCCTCCGGCAACATGCTGCGCTTCAGCCAGCCCCGCAGTCGGTGAGCTCGGGTCCCGCCGGCCGGGCGCTGCCCCGCCGGTGAACCCGCCCCGCGCGCGACGCGAGTGAACGAGATGCCCGGCCGCGAGCTGATGCGCGACGCCGACGCCAGGCCGCGAACGCGGTCCCACCTCACAGATGGAGACACGATGAGCAAGGCCGCGAGGACGGACCGGCAGTCGCCCGAGCCGCAGGGTGCCGACAGCCACGATCTGATCCGCGTGCACGGGGCGCGCGTGAACAACCTCAAGGACGTGAAGGTCGAGATCCCGAAGCGCCGGCTGACGGTGTTCACCGGCGTCTCCGGCTCGGGCAAGAGCTCGCTGGTGTTCGGCACGATCGCCGCGGAGTCGCAGCGGCTGATCAACGAGACCTACAGCGCGTTCGTGCAGGGCTTCATGCCGACGCTGGCGCGGCCCGAGGTCGACGTACTGGAAGGGCTGACGACCGCGATCATCGTCGACCAGCAGCGGATGGGCGCCGACCCGCGCTCCACGGTCGGCACCGTCACCGACGCCCACGCGATGCTGCGCATCCTCTTCAGCCGGCTGGGCGAGCCGCACATCGGCTCGCCCCAGGCGTTCTCCTTCAACGTCGCCTCGGTCCAGGCGAGCGGTGCGTTCAAGGTCGACCGCGGGGCCGACAAGACCAAGACCGTCAAGCGGACCTTCACCCGCACCGGCGGCATGTGTACGCGCTGCGAAGGCCGGGGCACGGTCTCGGACATCGATCTCTCCCAGCTCTACGACGACTCCAAGTCGCTCGCCGAGGGCGCGTTCACCATCCCCGGCTGGAAGTCGGACAGCTTCTGGACCGTGCGGGTCTACGCCGAGTCGGGCCTCCTCGACCCGGACAAGCCGATCCGCGAGTACACCAAGAGGGAGATGCAGGACTTCCTCTACCGGGAGCCGACCAAGGTGAAGGTCGAGGGCGTGAACCTCACCTATGAGGGGCTGATCCCCAAGATCCAGAAGTCCTTCCTGTCCAAGGACCGGGCGGCGATGCAGCCGCACATCCGTGAGTTCGTGGACCGGGCGGTCACCTTCACCACCTGCCCGGAGTGCGAGGGCACCCGGCTCAGCGAGGCCGCCCGCTCGTCACGGATCGGCAGGATCAACATCGCCGACGCGTGCGCGATGCAGATCAGCGACCTGGCGGAGTGGGTCCGCGGCCTCGACGAGCCGTCCGTGGCACCGCTGCTCGGCGCGCTGCGGCAGACGCTCGACTCGTTCGTGGAGATCGGCCTCGGCTATCTCTCCCTCGACCGGCCGTCGGGCACGCTGTCGGGCGGCGAGGCGCAGCGCGTCAAGATGATCCGCCACCTCGGTTCCTCGCTCACCGACGTCACCTACGTCTTCGACGAGCCCACCATCGGGCTGCACCCCCATGACATCCAGCGGATGAACGACCTGCTGCTGAGGCTGCGGGACAAGGGCAACACCGTGCTCGTCGTGGAGCACAAGCCGGAGACGATCGCGATCGCCGACCATGTCGTCGACCTCGGCCCCGGCGCCGGTACGGCCGGCGGCACCGTCTGCTTCGAGGGCACCGTCGAGGGGCTGCGGACCGGCGGCACCGTCACCGGCCGGCATTTCGACGACCGGGCAGCCGTCAAGGAGACGGTGCGCGAGTCCACCGGCACGCTGGAGATCCGCGGCGCGACCACGCACAACCTGCGCGACGTCGACGTCGACATCCCGCTCGGAGTGCTCGTCGTCGTCACCGGCGTCGCCGGCTCCGGCAAGAGCTCGCTCGTGCACGGATCGCTGGTCAACGGTTCAGGGGCCGCCGGCGCGGAGGTGGTGTCGGTCGACCAGGGCGCGATCCGTGGCTCGCGGCGGAGCAACCCGGCGACGTACACCGGGCTGCTCGACCCGATCCGCAAGGCGTTCGCCAAGGCCAACGGCGTGAAGCCGGCGCTGTTCAGCGCCAACTCGGAGGGCGCCTGCCCCACCTGCAACGGCGCCGGAGTCATCTACACCGACCTGGCGATGATGGCGGGCGTGGCCACCACCTGCGAGGAGTGCGAGGGGAAGCGGTTCGAGGCCTCGGTACTCGACCATCACCTCGGCGGCCGCGACATCAGCGAGGTGCTCGCGATGTCGGTGACCGAGGCCGAGGAGTTCTTCGGCGCCGGCGAGGCGCGTACGCCCGCGGCCCACCGCATCCTCGGCCGGCTCGCCGACGTCGGGCTCGGCTACCTCACCCTCGGCCAGCCGCTGACCACGCTGTCCGGCGGGGAGCGGCAGCGGCTCAAGCTGGCCACGCACATGGCCGAGAAGGGCGGCGTCTACGTCCTGGACGAGCCGACCGCGGGTCTGCACCTCGCGGACGTGGAGCAATTGCTCGGCCTGCTCGACCGGCTCGTCGAGTCCGGCAAGTCGGTCATCGTCGTCGAGCACCACCAGGCGGTCATGGCCCACGCCGATTGGATCATCGACCTCGGCCCGGGCGCCGGCCACGACGGCGGCCGAGTCGTCTTCCAAGGCACACCCTCCGACCTCGTCGCCGCCCGCTCCACGCTGACGGGCGAGCACCTCGCGGCGTACGTGGGGAGCTGACCGCAGAGGACAGCGACGAGCGGGCGCGGGCTGCGGTGGCATGTGTGGGGGGGCGGATCGGCCGCACGCCCGCTCACGCGAGCCGAGGACCCTGCGGCCCGGCTGGGCTTCCGCCCCGCCCGCCGGGCATGTGCGGGGGGCGGATCGGCCGCACGCCCGCTCACGCGAGCCGAGGGCTCCACGGCCCGGCAGGGCTTCCCCCACCCGCCGGGCGTGTGCGGGGCCTCGCCCGCGGGCCGAGGGCCCCACGGCCCGCCTGGGCTCCCGCCCCGCCTGCCGGGCATCTGCCGGGCGCGGATCGGCCGCACGCACGCCCGCGGGCCGAGGCCCACGGGCCGCCTGGGCTTCCGCCCCGCCCGCCGGGCACAGCCCGCCGGGGCGCCCGGGCACGGTCGCGTGTCCGGGAACGTACGGAGAGGGCCGCGGGGACGTCCCGCGCGTCGCTCCCGAGCCAGGCACGCCGGGCGGCCCGTACCGACGACCGGTCGTCGACGAGAGGCTGTTCACCGCCTACGACCACCTCCTTACTCCCGCTCCCGCCCCTCCCCCGTCGCCTTCAGTGCCAGCCACAGCTCCATCCGGACGTCCGGGTCGTCCAGGGAGCGGCCCAGGATCTCCTCCACCCGGCGCATGCGGTAGCGCAGTGTGTGGCGGTGGACGCCGAGGTCGGCGGCCGCCGCGTCCCACTGGCCGTGGCGGGAGAGCCAGGCGCGCAGGGAGGCGACCAGGTCGCCGCGGCCCGTGGCGTCGTGTTCGTGGAGGGCGCGGAGCATCCCGTCCGCGAAGGCGCGGACCGCGTCGTCGGCGAGGAGGGGGAGGACCGAGCCGGCGGCCAGTTCCTCGTGCTCGACCAGGGCGCGGCCCCTGCGGCGGGCCACCGAGAGCGACTGTTCGGCCTGCTTGTACGCGGCCGCCGTCGCGATGGGGCCGGCCGGGGCGGAGAGGCCGATCACCACGCCCGCCTCCTCCGCCTCCTGCTCGGCGTAGGCGTCGCACGCGGTGACCACAGCGCCCCCGTCGCCCGCGAGGACGACCAGGCGTTCGTCGCCCTCCGGCACGGCCAGTACCGCTTCCCCAGCGCGCGCCGCCGCCGTCTCCAGGGACTCGGCCAGCGTCGGCAGGGGCGCCTCGGCCGACGGGTCCCGTTCGCCGGCGGCCTCGGCGATCAGCAGCCGGAACGGCGCGTCGAGCAGCTCGCCGTAGAGGTCGCCCGCCACCGCCCGGGCGTGGTCCGGCTGGCCGGAGAGCATCATCCGCAGGACCGCCGCGCCGAGCCGCTGTTCGGCCGCCTGCAGGGAGCGGGAGCGTTCCGTGGTGAGCGTGAGCAGCGCGATCGCGGAGTGCACGGCGTACCGCTCGGCCGTGCCCAGCGGCGCGCCGGTGCCGACCGCGAGGGCGCCGCGCACCCGCCGCCCCGTGCCCAGGGACTGCAGCTCGACCCGGTCCTCCGTGCCGCCGACGACCGCGCTGGCCGGGGCGGGCCGCTCGCGCAGCCGTTCCACGTCACTGGTGAGCCGGGCCGCCCGCCGCGCCGCCCATTCCGGTGACGCCGCGAGGACCGCGCCGGAGGTGTCGTACAGCGCCGCCCAGCCGTCGACGTGCGCGGCCAGCCGGGCGACCACCGCGTCCGGTCCCTCCGCCAGCGCCGCCCGGGTCATTTCGCGCTGGGCCTCGAACCCGGCGGTCACTGCCCGGTACTGGTCGGCGGCGATCGCCGCCGACACGGCCTTGCTGATCGCCAGGAACGGTGTGCGCCGGGGCACCTCGAGCAGCGGCATGTCCTGCTCGCGCGCCGCGTCGACGAGCGCCTGCGGGATCGCGTCGTAGTTGACGCCGATGGCGAAGCCGAGGCCGACGACCCCGGCGCCGGCGAGCCGCCGGACGTAGCGGCGCATCGCCTCGGGGTCCTCGGCATGGAGCTTCATGGCGGTGACGAGGAGGAGCTCGCCGCCCTCCATGTACGGGGTGGGGTCCTCGAGCTCGCTCACATGCGCCCAGCGGACGGCGGTGCCGAGGCGGTCCTCACCCGCGCGCACGGTGAGTTTGAGCGCGGAGTGCTGGACGAGCGAGGCGAGCGTGGGCGGCATGGCACCGTCGGACCTTTGGCTGGGGATTTCGCCGTCCCGTATGAACGGCGTACCCCGATTCTGCCAGGGCGTACGGGTCGGTGGCGCGGCAGGCGCTCAGCCCCGCAGGTCCACCAGCAGCGGCGGGGTGTGCTCGCCCCGGACGTTCGTCAGCGACAGCACGGCGTGACCGGCGGGGACGTGGTGGGCCAGGTCGGAGGCCGACCAGCGCTGGCGCTCCACCTCCCGGACGGTGACCGCCTCCGCGGTCGCCGCCTTGCCGGTGACCAGGCGCCGCATGAAGTGCAGCGCCTTGGTGAGGGGCTCGTCGGAGATGATCTGCCGGTTGGTGACGTCCCGGGTCTGCACCCACTCGGTCCCCCAGGTCTCGGCGAACCTGCCGCCGTCCCACGGGGCGAGCCCGGCGAACGCCATCCGGCAGCCGACCGCGCCGAGCAGCGGCCCCCGCAGCGCCTCCGGTACGTCCTCCAGGCTGCGCAGGGCGAGGACGACCCCGGCGTGGACGGAGCGCAGACGCTGGAGGGCGCGTACGGAGTCGGCGGTGACGGTGTACGTCGCGTCGTCCAGGACCAGACAGGCGAAGAGGGAGCGGTCGCCGCGGGTGAGGGCGGCCTCGGCGAACTGCGCGAGGAGGAGGCGGGAGACGATCCGGGACGCCTCGGCGTGACCGCGCTCGGGCAGGTCGATCCGGACCCGCAGCGGGTGGGCGATGGTGCGCAGCGAGAACTGGCCCTCGGGGGCGTCCGTGCGGAAGAACCGGGCGAAGGCGGGCCGGTCCAGGAAGGCGATGCGCTCGGCGAGCAGTACCCCAATGTCGTCGCCGCGGTCCGACTGCCGTGCGCGGGCGTCGAGTTCGCGCAGCTGGGCGGGGTCGTCGGCGACGGCGGCGCGGAGCTGGGCGAGGGCGTCGGGCGACCCGCCGAGCAGCTCCCGCAGCTCGGGCACGGCCGGGAAGCGGCCGTGGGCGGCGCGGTGGGGGCCGATGAGCTGGGCGAGCGCGGTGGCGGCCCGGCGGCTGTCGGTGACGAGATCGCCCACGAGCGCCTCGGCGAGGATCCGGGCGGCCTCGTCGGGGTCGTCGGCGCCGCCGTACAGATCGAGGTCGTGGGTGGAGTCGGCGCGGCCGACGGACACGACCACGTCGAAGGCGGCGTCGGGGGCGAGGGCGGTGCCCTGGGCGGTGACGGCGATGACGGCGGCGCGGTTGGCGAGCGCCTGGAGGCAGAGCGACTCGACCACGGGCCGCACGAGCCGCACGGTCTTCCCGGACCCGGCGGGCCCGACGGCGAGCAGCGAGGTCCCGAGCAGAGAGGGCTCGAGGGCGACGCCGGTGGTGCGGCGGGCGTAGGGGTTGCGTTCGCCTGCGGCAGCGGTCCCGATCTTCACTTGGTGGACGACCAGGTCGTGGCGGGCCGTACGGACGGGCAGATCCCGTTCACCCGAGGGGTGAGCGAACGCTGCTGCGCCATGGCGCAGGGCCGCGTCGACGAACGCGCCCAGTCGGGAGGGGTTCGCTTGCACCGAGTGCCACGCACGACGGATCCGTGCGAAGTCGACATCGTTCATCCGGCCGGAGCGCGCTTCCTTGGCCAGCCGGTCGGCGACGGCCAGCTGACCCGCCGCACGCAGTTCCGGCCACTCCGCGCGGTCGGTGGCCGAGCCGGCCTGGACGGAAGGCTCCGCCCGGGGTGGCTTGTGGCCCGGACGGCCGTAGCCGATCAAGGGCAGCAGGTACCTGCGACCCACATCCACCCATCGGCCGAGGCGACCGAAGAAAACGAGAAGCCCGACGACCATCAGCACATCGACAATCCCGCCGATGATGCCCTTGCCGACGGCGCTGTCGGTCAGCATGACCAGCGCGCCCGTCCAGAAGTGCGGGTCCAGCCAGTACGGGATGTAGTAGTTGACGTAGAGCGACCAGATCAGCCACGCGGCGAGAAAGGAGATCAGCGCACCGCTCAGCAGCTGCCGCCCGGGCACTTGTTCGGGCTCCTCCACCGGTCGCGGCACATACCCCTGGCGCCAGGTGCCCGGCTCCGCCTCCGGCCGGGAGATGCGCAGCCAGTCCACGAGCGAAGCCCCGTGCGAAGGGGCCGGCGCATGGGTGGGCACAGGTGGCGCCGCAGGGCGCGGCACGGGATTGGCGCGCGTGCTGTGCGATTCGTACATGCCGTCGGTGTCCATGAACCCCTGCCCCCTGACCTGCCGGGTCGCGCGTCTGTGCCTCGGTCAATCTAGTGCGGTTCCGCGCGCGTGGGCCCTATTTGGCGGCGTCGCGGTCAGGTCCGTCCCGGCTGCCGCCGCCGACTGCCGCGCCCGCGCCACGCCGCTCCACGCCCGCGCGGGCCCCGCTCCCCACCCCCTCTATGTCCGCCGCGGACAACGACACACCCGCACCACTCCCGAACGGAGCATGCCCACCCCCCACCGGCGGACCTAACCTGCGAAAAGAATCCCTGAAAGCGTCCGGAAACACCCCAGGAGCCCTCATGAGCGCAATTCCGCAGGAGCGCCGCGTCGTCACCGCCATTCCCGGCCCGAAGTCGCAGGAGCTTCAGGCCCGTCGTCTGTCCACGGTCGCGGGCGGCGTCGGCTCCGTGCTCCCCGTCTTCACGGCGCGCGCCGGCGGCGGCGTCATCGAGGACGTGGACGGCAACCGCCTCATCGACTTCGGCTCCGGCATCGCCGTGACCTCCGTGGGCGCCTCGGCCGAGGCCGTCGTGCGCCGGGCCTCCGCCCAGCTGCAGGACTTCACCCACACCTGTTTCATGGTCACGCCGTACGAGGGCTACGTCGAGGTCTGTGAGGCGCTCGCCGAGCTGACCCCGGGCGACCACGCCAAGAAGTCCGCGCTGTTCAACTCGGGCGCCGAGGCCGTGGAGAACGCGGTCAAGATCGCCCGTTCGTACACCAAGCGCCAGGCCGTCGTCGTCTTCGACCACGGCTACCACGGCCGTACGAACCTCACGATGGCTCTGACCTCGAAGAACATGCCGTACAAGCAGGGCTTCGGGCCGTTCGCGCCCGAGGTCTACCGCGTCCCGGTGGCGTACGGCTACCGCTGGCCCACCGGCGCCGACAACTGCGGCCCCGAGGCCGCCGCGCAGGCGATCGACAACATCACCAAGCAGATCGGCGCCGAGAACGTCGCCGCGATCATCATCGAGCCGGTCCTCGGCGAGGGCGGCTTCATCGAGCCGGCCAAGGGCTTCCTGCCGGCGATCGTGAAGTTCGCCAACGACAACGGCATCGTCTTCGTCGCGGACGAGATCCAGTCCGGCTTCTGCCGCACCGGCCAGTGGTTCGCGTGCGAGGACGAGGGCATCGTCCCGGACCTGATCACCACCGCCAAGGGCATCGCGGGCGGTCTGCCGCTCGCCGCCGTGACCGGCCGCGCCGAGATCATGGACTCCGTGCACGGTGGCGGCCTGGGCGGCACCTACGGCGGCAACCCGGTGGCGTGCGCCGGTGCCCTCGGCTCCATCGAGACGATGCGGGAGCTCGACCTCAACGGCAAGGCCAAGCGTATCGAGGAGGTCATGAAGGGCCGCCTCACGGAGATGCAGAAGAACCTGCCGAACGGCTCGATCATCGGTGACATCCGCGGCCGCGGCGCCATGATCGCGATCGAGCTGGTGAAGGACCCGGCGACCAAGGAGCCGAACCCGGAGGCCGCCGGCGCGCTGGCGAAGGCCTGCCACGCCGAGGGCGTGCTGGTCCTGACCTGTGGCACCTACGGCAACGTGCTGCGCTTCCTGCCGCCGCTGGTCATCGGCGAGGACCTGCTGAACGAGGGCCTGGACGTCATCGAGAGCGCGTTCGCCACGATCTGACGCCCTGTGTGAAGAAGCTGTGGGGGGCCGATGGCGGGATGGAGATCCGGCTGTCGGTCCCCCTTTCTCTGCCGTACGGTTTTCGCAGATGAGAGAAACACCCCGCTCGCAGGAGACTGCGGGCGAACCCAGGCCGGAGCATCCCCAGCCCCGTCCTGACCGTGCCCTCGCGCACACCACCGGGGCCCTGGGCTCCGGAACTCCTCACCGATCGGATGGCCGCCCGCCCCACACCCCCCGGGGCGCGCGGCAAACCGGTCAAGCCGGCCGTCCCGGAACCTCCCCCCCTGTTCCGGGACGGCCGGCTTACTTCCCGGTCCTTCTCGGTCTCTGTGCCGTCCTCTTCGCGCTCACGACCTGGCAGGTCGTCGCCGAGGGACCTCTCGCCCGGCTGGACGAACGCCTCGGTCACGCCCTCGTCGGCCGCGTTCCGGACCGGCTCACCGAACTCGGCGCCGACCTCGGCAGTATGGCCGTCGCCCTTCCCGTGCTGGCGGCCGCTCTCGGCTACGCGGTGTGGCGCGGGCGCCGTCTCCAGGCGCTGTACGCGGCCCTCGCGATGGCTCTCGTCCCGGCTCTGGTCGTCCCACTCAAGCTGCTGACCGACCGGACGGGCCCGCTCACGGCCGAGACCGGCTACTACCCGTCGGGCCACACGGCCACCGCGATGGTGGCGTACGTCGGCGCGGCGCTCCTGGTCGACAGACGCCTGATGCCCGTCGCCGCGTTCCTGACGGCGGCGACGGGCATCGGCCTGGTTCTGCGCGGCTACCACTGGCCGCTGGACGTGCTGGGGAGCCTGCTCCTGTTCGGGGCGGTGCTGCTGGTCAGCTCCAGGGGTATGCGTCGAAGTTCCTGGAGAACTCCCAGGCGTTGAACCGGTCCCAGTTGATGGACCAGGTCATCAGTCCGCGCAGCCCGGGCCAGGTGCCGTGCGTCCGGTACGAGCCGCAGTTCGTCCCCCTCGTCAGGCAGTCCAGCGCCTTGGTGACCTCGGCCGGGGCCGTGTGCCCGTTGCCCGCCTGGGTCGAGGCCGGCAGGCCGATCGCCACCTGGTCGGGGCGCAGGGCGGGGAAGACCCTGTCGGTGTTGCCGGCGACGGGGAAGCCGGTGAGCAGCATGTCCGTCATGGCGATGTGGAAGTCGGCGCCGCCCATGGAGTGGTACTGGTCGTCCAGTCCCATGATCGGGCCGGAGTTGTAGTCCTGGACGTGCAGCAGGGTGAGGTCGTCGCGCAGGGCGTGGATGACCGGGAGGTAGGCGCCGGCGCGCGGGTCCTGACCGCCCCAGGGGCCCGAGCCGTAGTACTGGTGGCCGAGCTGGACGAAGAAGGTCTCGGGGGCCATGGTCAGCACGAAGCCGGGGCCGTATCTGGCCTTGAGGGTCTTCACTGCCGAGATCAGGTTGACGATCACGGGGCTGGTGGGGCTGCGGAAGTCCGTGTCACCTGTGTTCAGGGACAGGGAGTGGCCCTCGAAGTCGATGTCGAGGCCGTCGAGACCGTACTCGTCGATGATCTTCGCGACGGATGAGACGAAGGTGTCGCGGGCGGTCGTGCCGGCGAGCTGGACCTGGCCGTTCTGGCCGCCGATGGAGATAAGGACCTTCTTGCCGGCGGCCTGCTTGGCCTTGATGGCGGCCTTGAAGTCGGCGGCGGACTCGACGCCCGGGCATTCGGTGGCGGGGCAGAGGCGGAAGCGGATGTCCCCGGAGGTCACCGAGGTGGGCTCGCCGAAGGCGAGGTTGATGACGTCCCAGGAGTCGGGGACGTCGGCCATCCGGGTGTAGCCGGAGCCGTTGGCGAAGCTCGCGTGCAGATAGCCGACGAGCGCGTGGGCGGGCAGGCCCGGCGTCGGGGTGCCGCCGCTCTTGGTCGTGGCCGTGACGGCGGCGGACTTCGGGGATTCGCCGGCGCTGTTGGTGGCGGTGACCTGGAAGACGTACGAGGTCGCGGGGGTCAGTCCGGTGACGGTCGCCGAAGTCCCGGTCACGTTCAGGGCCTTGGCGCCGCCCTGGTGGACGGTGTAGCCGGTGGCGCCGGGGACGGCCGACCAGGAGAGCGGGACGGACGTGGAGGTGGGAGTGCCCGCGGTCAGTCCGGTGGGGGCGGCCGGTATCCCGACCGGGTCGCCCCCGGGGCCCACCAGGGTGAGGTCGTCGGCGTGATAGGCCGAGGTGCCGTACCAGCCATGGGTGTAGATCGTCACCGTGGTCGTCGCGGCGCCCGTGGTGAAGGTGGTCGTCAGCCGCTGCCAGTCGGGGGCGGACTGGGTCCAGGTGGAGACGTCGGTGGTGCCGGTGCCGGAGGCTCCGAGGTACACATAGTCGCCACGCACCCAACCGCTCAGTTGATAGGCCGAGTTGGGCTTCACGGTGACGGTCTGGGAGCACTTGGCGTTGTCGCTGCCCGCCGGGGTCGCCCGGAGCGCCTTGGTCCCGCCGTGCACCGGCGTGGAGACGACGGCACCACTGCCCGCCGTACAACTCCAGCCGTCCAGGCCGGATTCGAAGCCGCCGTTGCGGGCCAGGTCGGTGTCGGCGGCGTGCGCGCCCTGGGTCGAGGCGACGAGTCCGCCCGCGGCGAGGACGGCCGCCACGGCGACGGCGAGAGGTCTGGTGCGGTCCACAACTGCCTCCGGGAGTGGGGGAATCGGGGGAGCGCGGCACAGCATGGTCCAGACCAATCAGGTGGTCAATACCTCTGGTGGTTCACCTGCCTCCCTCGCCCCTTTCCTGGCGGGCCAGTTGGCCCGCGGCCTCGTGCATCGCGAGCTCCAGCAGCGCGGCGTCGGTAAGGGTCCCGGTGCCGTCCGGCGGCACCAGCCAGCGCACTCCGCCGGTGGCCCGGCCGGGGTAGGGGACGACGATCCAGGTCCCCCGGCCGGCGCTGCGCACGCCGGTGCCGAGCCAGCGCGCGGCCGTGCCCGGGGGGACGAAGAAGCCCGTGCGGGCGTCGCCGAGGTCGGCGAGGACGGGGCCCGGCCGGTCGACGAGCCGTGCCAGCACGTCGAGCGTCGGACAGCCGAGCTCGCCCGGCAGGATGAGCACGTCCCAGCGCCGGCCGGCGGGCAGCAGCGCCACCCCGAGGGGGTTGCGCTCCCATTCCCACCGGCAGGCGTCGGGATCCGGCGCCGCCGAGACGAGCCATTCCACTGCGGTCTTGGCCCCCGAACCAGTCATTGCCAACGGCCTCCATTCCATGTGCGGACGGATGCGTCCACACGGAGAGAGCGGGGTCGGCGTCGATCATTACGCGGGTTGGGGCCACGCGTTGGGGGTGAACCGGGTCACATCAAGATCAGCGGGTGTACGCCCCCGGCGCACACCCGGCTCGACGGGCTGGGCCTCATGGGCCGGCCCGCGGCACGATCCGGAGGACACGACCTAGCTGTATTGACCCGGAGGGTTGTTGACGCGGTTGATGGGTGGGTGTCCGTCGAGTGCGGTGTGGCTGCGGTGGTGGTTGTAGGTGTG
>NZ_JBVJYZ010000026.1:0-94906 GCF_055600045.1 Streptomyces sp. NPDC038280 | reverse complement strand
TTCATTCGTTTCCGCGGTGGGGTGTCGGCGGGCCCCGCGTCCGGATGCGACCAACATTCGGACTGCTCCGCAAGGAGCGAGCGGGGCCTTTTGACGTTGTGTGGCGGTCCGTTCGGCCTTGCTCATATCTGAGTGGTCGTCTGGCGCCAGGCGCAGCCTATCTCTTGAGCTCGTCACTTGAACAGCTCCCTTCGGAACGTGTCGTACCAGTCGACTTGTCATCAGATATCCAGGTCATCGGACAGGCGTACGGGCCGCTGGCCGTGTCCTATAAAAACGCACACTAAATAAGGTGTTCAGGCAGCCCTGGGTGGCCGGACCAGAAGACGTTCTGGCAGCAAAAAGGAAGTGGGGGACTCCCGGCCGGCGGTGGGGGTGATGTCGCCGGTGTCGGGAGGTGGTTGCTCGGCGCGGCGTACGGCGCGGCCGCTGGCGTGGGCGGTACGGCAGCGGGGGCAGCGACAGCCGTGGACGTTGTAGCGGTACTCGTCGTGGGGGAGGTTGTCGATCCGGTGCTTTCTGCCGAGGGCTTTGGCGTCGGCGAGCCGGGTGGCGAAGTCGGGGTCGGTGCGGGCGCGGCGGGTGGGGACGTTGCGGTGGAGGCCGACGTGGGCGGCGGCCTCGGTGAGGGTCATACCGTGGGCGACGGCGGTGAGGAACTTCTGCCGCAGCGGCTCGTCGAAGGTGGCGGGCCGGCCCCGGCCCCGCTGGCCCGTCACGTCCGGTCCGGGCGGGTGGTGTGCTGTTCGGCGTCGGCCGGGTGTGCGGGGGGCAGGGTGTTGGCGGAGCGAGCGGCGAGGCGGCCCATGGCCTGGTATCCGGCGCCCGTGAGGGCGGTGCGCAGGCGGTGGAGCGCTTGAGGGGTCCAGCGGGGTTGTGCGGTGAGGCGGCCGAGGCGGTAGCCGACGGGCAGGGCGGTGTTCCACACCCGTTCGACGACCTGGGGGTCGAGGTCGGGGAAGAGAAGCGCGGGGAGATGTTCGGGCTGCCCGGCGGCCTCGAGCATGGCGTGGGCGAGGAGGCCGGCGAGGTATTCGCCGCTGCTGGTGCAACGCTCGGCGAGAGCCTGGTCGACGACTGCCGTGTCGGGGCCGGGGGTCGGGGTTGGGGTGGTCATGCGGCGGGCTCCAGGGCGCGGTACGGCAGGGGCAGCGGTGCGGGGGTGGCCGGCTGGACGGTGATGAGGCGCAACCGGGCCCGTGGCTGGGGCGGCTGGGTGGGGGTGCGGCGGCCGCGTGGGTAGGTGGGCATGCCGGGGATGGTGAGCTGGACGGGCCGGGTGGGGGCGAGGCGGCGCTGGCGGGCGCCGTCGGTGGTGGGGGCGGCGGCGATGGGCCAGCGGCCGTCGGGGGTGATGCGCAGGCTGGCGGGGAGGAGTCCGATGCTCTGGGCGAGGGTGAGGAGCTGCTCGCGGGTCGCGGTCTCCTTGTCCAGGCCGAGGAGGGTGCACAGGGCGGCCCGCTGCCAGTTGCTGGTCCGTACGTCCATGCCGGCGCGGTAGGCGACCAGTTCGGTGTCGGTCTCTCGCGCGAGTGCGCGCAGCAGGCGGAGTTTTTGCGGGGAGCGGGCGGCGTCGATCGCGTCGGCGGGGACGTCGACGGTGGTCGGGGTGCCGGTGCGGCGGGCGATGAGGGCGCGGTGGCGCTCGAGGGCGAGCTGTCCGCCCCAGATGCCTTCCGGCTCGGCCAGGCCCCCGTCCACGGTTTCGGTGTTGGCGTAGGTGCGGCAGGCGTCGATGACGGGGCAACGCGCGCAGAGGGTCTTGGCGGCCTTCTCCCGGGCGAGGCGGTCGCGCTGGGATTCGCCGCCGTCGGCGGTGGAGGCGGCCCAGACGTTCACGGACACGGTGGGGTCGCCGGCGGCGCGGCCGGGCTGGTCGGGGTCGGGGGCGCAGCCGCGGTAGCGGTAGTGCCGGTGCTCGGTCAGCGTCGTGTACGCCTGGGTGGTGGTGGTCATGTCGAGCCCCCTTCCTGTGGGTGCGTGTGGCGGGCGAGTGCCGTGTCGATGACGTGGGCGGCCTGGTCGACGGCGGTCTGCTGGCGGGTCGTGCGGGCGTGGCGGGCGCGGAAGGCGGCCAGGTCCCGCTGGCGGGCGGCGGCCGTCAGCCGGTCGGCCGCCTGGTGGCCGCGTGCGGTGCGGTGCGCGGCACGCAGCTTCTGTACGGCGGCGGCCGCCGCGAGCACCGCGGCGGCCGCCGCGAGCACCGCGGCGGCCAGGGCGAAGTGCTTGAGGGGCTTCACCGGCGGGACCGGGGCGTCTCGTACAGGTCGCCGACGGTGCGGTAGGTGCGGCGGACGATCGCCTCGGCGATGACGACCGTGTGGGCCTGGTCGAGGGCCCGGCGGGCATCCGCCCGGCGCCGCAGACGCCACCAGGACGACTCGGCGAGGCAGCAGAGTGCGCCGATGACGGCGACGAGCAGCACGATGTTGGCCACGGCGGGGTCTCCTTCAGGTGGTGGTGGGGGCCCCGCCGTGCGCGGGGTCAGGTGCGTGGACGGCCGACGACGCTCATGCCGCGGCCCTGGAGGTGTGGAGGATGGCCCGCAGCCGGGTTCCGATCCAGGTACCGACCTGGGGGGAGACGGCGTTGCCGAAGCCGTCGACCTGGTCACGGGCGGTGCCCCACACGATGAAGGTGCCGGTGTGATCGCGGAAGTCGACGTCGAATCCGCAGCCGCGGCCGATCTCGTGGGCGGCCATCATGCGGTAGGAGCACTCCTCGAACGGCACCTGCGACAGTGCGGGCCCCCACCGGGCGGTGAGGAGCGCTGTGGTGTCACGGGAGGTGAGCGTGCCGAGCGGGTCGGTGACCGGGTGGGTGGCGGTCTCGGTGCCGGTGGGCCCGTTCTGCTTGAACCAGCCGGCCGCGGTGAGCACGCCGGGGATCTGTTCCGCGGTGAACGTCGACATGGGTTCCGTGTGAACCGCCGGCACGGTGTGCTTCCGGTACGGGATGACCCCGGAGGAAACAACGGCGAGGGTCTCGGACCCGACCTGGGTGGGCAGCGGGTCGCCAGCGCCGCGCGGGGCGCCTTGGTAGTTGTCGACGGCGAGCGCGAGCGCCGTCTCCTCCCACAGTCCCGGGCCGGTCGACAGGAGAGCCGCCTCCTGCTGGCTCGTCTGCGTCGCCAGCGGCTGCAGCAGCAGCCGCTCCGAGCCGTGCACGCCCTTCGCGGGCATCAGGATCGCCGGGAAGTCGGCGAACTTCTGTCGGCACCGCTCGATTCGGGCGGTCGTCGACGCGGCGAACGGCCCGCGGTGGCCGTCCTTGAACGTCTTGACCGGCCGATCGCCGATGCGGGTACCGAGGTCGCTGAGGTCGAGCGCGGCGAGTGACGGCGTGGCCGGCGGCTCGACGCGGGTCCGGCACGACGGGCACCGGTACTCGTACTGCTCGCCGTAGGCGACCTTCCCGGTCGGCGGGATTCCCGTGCGCCAGGTCCAGACGGCCTCCACGTCCTTATCGCAGCGGTGGCAGCGGGACACCGGCCGGTGCTCCAGGTCCGGCATCGGCAGCGACTTGTGCACGAACACCCAGTAGCCGCGGTTGCGGGACTGCGGAACCCCGAAGAATTGAGAGTTCAGGAACAGCACTCGGTAGTTGTAGTCGAGCAGGTCGAACTGCTTGAGCCACCACCGGTAGGTGCTGCCGTCGCCGATCTTCTTGCTGCCGGGCAGGAGCGGACCCCATGACTGAAGCTCGGTGGTGCACTCCACGAGGATCATTCGCGGCCGGTGTGCCTGCGCGTAGTGCAGCACGCAGTTCGCGGTCGCCCGGTCCCGCTCGGAGCGGGTCACTCGGTCTTCGTAGTCGGGGTCGTCCATGCTAAAGAGGGACAGCCCCTGGGCGTACGCCTTGGTCGTGTTGGCCTGGGAATGGTTCACGCAGCTCACCCCGGCGACCAGCAGGTCCGCAGCGGGAAGGTCGCGGGCGGAGTGGTAGTCCGCGGCCTCGGGGTCGACCAGGTCGGCGATCCAGTGCTCGGCCTCGGGATGGTTCGCCTCGTGGACCTCGACCTTGTATCTGTTGTGGTTCGCCGCCATGATCGTGGTGAACCCTGCCCTCTTGATGCCTTCGGTGAGGCCCCCGAAGCCGGAGAACAAGTCGACGGCGACCAGGTCGTCGTGACGGAACCGCCGGCGCCTGACGGCTGGCCGGTGCGTGGCTGTACGCGTCTGCTGCATCGTGCGGCGGGGCATCAGGCGGCGCTCCTTTCGTTTCGGTCGGCGGCCGCGCGCTTCAGGGACGCGATTTGGTCGTCGAGGACCTTGCGGAGAGTGGTTACCGTGCCGTCCTTCGCCGCGAACTGCTCATCAAGGACCTGATGCGTCTCCGCGTCGGCCTTGATCTGCTCCAGTACCTGCGGGTGCTTCCAGCAATCCGAGGTTTGTTGCATCAGCTTCGCCAGGTGCTCACGCGAAGCCGTCGGAGCACCGGTGGCTGGTGAAGGAACGGTGTTGGGCGTCACCGCGGCGTGGGCCGTAACCTCGTCCGCCTCCTGGCGGGCTGCGGCGACCTCGGGCTCCGCCTCCACCTTGTCGTCCCTGAACTCGGTCTCCTTCGGCGCCTTCCAGTACGGCAGCGAGGCCTGCACGACCGGGTCCAAACGGCCCTTGTTGTACAGCGACAGGCCAAACTGGTCGCCGAGGTTCGTGGCGGCACGCTTCAACGCCTGCGAGTCCGCGGTCTTCAAGGCCAGGTCGTGTGCGTCGGCCCGGGAAGGCTGGTTCGTCGCGTCGCCTGTTGCCACGCCGGTCCAGTGCCCCATCTCGATGCCGTCGACCTTTACGGCCAGGCGTACGGACACCCGGTAGATGACGGTCCAGGCCTCGTACTCGGCTCCGTACTCCTGACCGTCCCGGTTCCTCTTGCGCAGCATCTGGCTGGTCTCGCTGATGAGAGTGACGTCGAGCAGGTCGATGTCGTGTCCGCCGAATCCGAAGATGCGGATCAGGTGCCGCTTGATGTCCCACGCTTCCATGTGGGCGAAGCCCTTGCCGTCCTTGCCCACGCGGTCCGGGTGGACCGGCCGCAGCAGGTGGCCGATCTGGAGTTCGGACAGGGCGCCCTGGCGACGGGTGGGAGCGGGCTGGTTCAGGACGTGGTGGGTCGGGCCCTCCGCCGGGGTGGTGGCGGGGGCCTCGGTGGCCGTGGCCATGAGGTCTCCTATGGGGTTGTCACGTGGTGCGGCGGTAGGGGTCTAGTTGTCGGCGTCCAGACCCGTTCCGCGCGGTGCGGGTCCTACTGGGCCGGCTCGTCCTCGGGGGCGTACAGGCCGATCTGGTAGCGGGCCTCGATGGCGGCCCTGGCCACGTTCGAGATCGCGATCTTCGGGTGGTGGCCGGCGGCGTTCATCGCCTCGCACTTCGCGCGGACGGCGTTGGCCAGGTCGACGTCGGGCCGCAGGTTCAGGCTGCCCTTGGCGACGTTGCTGACCGTCTTGCGGCCGGCGCGCCGGACCAGCGGCACGAACGTGCCGTCCAGGAAGTCGCGGAAAGCCTCTTCAGCGATGCCGGTGAGGGTCTCGCCGGCCTGCTCCGCCAGCGCCTTGGCGCGGTCCCGGTCGGCCAGGGCCATACGTACGGGCACATTCGACTCGCCCTCGGCGTCCGACTTGCTGAGGGACTCGCCGGCGCGCAGCAGGACCCAGCCGTGGGGGGCGAGGACCTTGTCGACGGCCTGGGCGAGGTTCTTCTCTCCCGCCTTGCGCAGCGCGGCGGCTGCGGTGGTCAGGTCGTCGCGCAGTTGCTGGGCCGCGGCGGTGCTGGGAGTGCGGGGCACGTAGGTGGGTCCTTTCGGCGGGCGCCGCTTGGACCGGTGGGTCGGCGGGCGCGTGGGGGCGTTCACGCCAGTCTCCTCCATAACGTATTGCGGGCGCCATACGGTAATGCGCCTGCGAGTCGGGTTCCGGGGTGCCCCGGTGGTCACACCATAGACGTTAACGTATTGCTTCTGCAATACGTTAACGATAGAGTGGAGCCACACCACAACGAGCGGGGGACACCGTGAAGCACACCAACCGCCAGACCAGCACCCGCACCCTCGCCGACCTTTACCGGTCCCTCGACCACCGCACCGCCGTCACCATCACCTACCTCGACGAAGACGGCGGCGAGACGATCAGGACCATCGAGCCGTACGACATCCGCACCACCAAGGGTGGTCGCATCGAGGTCCGTGCCATGTGCCGCCTGCGCAAGGAAGCGCGCGGCTTCCTGCTCCACCGGATCGTCTCCTACACCTGCCACCGCGCCGCGTTCGTCCTGGAACGCGAGGAGGCAACGACCCCGGCCGGAAAGGTCGTCGTCGTCCGCAGCGCCGCGCAGCTCATCGCCCGCGAACTCGGCCGCGACTACCTCCCCCGCACCGCCGTCACCCGCTCCGACACCGCACTCGCCGCCTAACCGAGGAAGCCCACGTGACCACCAGCACCCTCACCCGCAAGACCGCATCCCACCAGGTCGAGTTCCACATCACCGACGCCCCGCCAGTCACCCCCGAAGACGGGCAGGGTGACGAGCAGTACGTCATCAACGGCCTCCGGCTCACCTACAACGGCGACCGCATCAGCGTCATCCGGTACTTCACCACCGCCGGGAGCCTGTTCGTCTCCAAGGAGGACCTCGCTGCCCCGGACACCTGGCCGGGCTGGCTGCGCACCCTGGTCGAGGCCTACCGCCCCATCCCCGAGAAGCCGCAGCACGCAGCCCTTCACGCGGTCGCCAAGGAGGACTACGCGACCGCCGCCACCCTGGTCAGCGAAATGTCTACCCGTGACCGGACAGACCTGGCCAACCAGTTGGACGCCCTGCGGCACATCGTCGACCGCGAGTCCTGACACCCGCCCAGAAGCACCGAAGGCCACCGCCCCGAACCTGGGGTGGTGGCCTTGAAAGTCACACGCATTGCGCACGCGCAGCGTAGCGGATCATCTCGTCAGGGCACCAGCCCTCTGCGCAGAGCCCCATGTGCGTGGCCCCGCGCAACGTGCGAAGAAACGCGGGGCCTCCAGGACCACCCAGCGGGTGTCAGTCCGACCGTACGACGCCCGGCCCCGCACCGCCCGCAGGCGCATCCAACGGGGTCACCTCCACCGCGCGCCGCAGCTGCTCCATCGTCGTCGGCAGCGGCGACCACCCGTACCGGCCGGCCATCACCCAGTTGAGCGCGACGATGCCCTTCGTGTACGCCTGCCGCAGCCCACCCGCGCGGATCGTGACCCCCGGCGGCCCGGTCTTCGACGCCCGTAGCGTCACCCACAGCGCAGAACGCCCGCCCTCGAGGGGCAGCGCCTCGACCACCTGCTCCCGCATCTCAAGCCAGCGCCGCACCGCCACCCGGGAGCCCTCCCGCAGCGGGTACCACTCCACCTCCGGCACCGCCGGCAACTCCTCGACCGCCGCAAGAACCCGCTGCCGGCTCTCCTCCGACACCCGCTCCAGCCACCCGCCCAGCACCGACCGCACCGTCTCCGGATGCACCTCAGCCAACGCCGCGATCTCCTCGATCCGGGGCGGCGGCGCCTTCTGCTGACGCCGCCGCACCCCCACCGCCGCCTCACCCGACGCCACATCCGCCAGCCGCAGCGCAGCCAACTCCCCCGACCGGGTCCCCGCATCCAGCACAATCGCCACCATCGCCAGCAGCCGCGCCCGCTCCGCCGCCGACAGTCCGATCCCGTCCTGCTCCAGGGGCCCCTCAGCGGCCATGTCCGCCAGCCCCCGGTACAGCGCCGCACGTGACCGGGCGTCCACCGTCGCCTTCAGCTCCGGCTTATCCACCACCGGCAGCCGCACCGCCTTCTCCGGCACCACCAGATCGGCCAGGATCCGCAGACAGTCCCGCACGATCCGCTGCGACGGCAGCGGCACCGGCTTGCCCACATCCTTCGCGAAGTGACGCAGCTCGCCGGCGACCGCCAACCCCCAAAACGACTGCAGGGCGCGCCACGTGAACAGCTGCGCGGCCGACCGCCGGGCACGGTCCGGCATCTCCTCCCGGCCCACCGCCCGGTCGAACATCCCGACCACCATCCACAGCTGATCCGCCCGCGCCCGCGACACCTGCGCCCGCAGACCGGCCGCCGCCGGAGCAGGCTCACGCCGCTCCCACGATGCCGGATCCCGCGGCGCCACCCGCTCCACCACGCCCGCAAGCTGCCGCACCGACGCCACGCTGTACTGCTGCGCCACGACTCTTCCCCTCACACGAACCGGTCGACCAGATGGTCGTACACGGCGACGGCGGCCGCGGCGTGCTTCGCCTTGAGCGCACCGCCGTCCCGGCGCCGGATGTAGCGGAGCGTCGTCTCGATCGCCGCGTGATCGGCATACTCCTGGATCTCCTCCACCCGAGTTCCCTCATCGTGCATGTGAGTGAGCTTCGAGGCGCGCAGCACGTGCGGAGTGAGGTCCCGGTCCGTCAGGACACCGGCGGCCCGGCCGAGACGGGTGAGGAGCCGGTCAACGGCGTGCCGGTCCATCGGCCGGCCCTGGTCGTCCAGGAGCAGCGCACCGGCCGTACGCCCGGCGGTGGCGGCGTCGATGAGGTCACCGAGCCGGCCAGGCAGCGGGAACGCGCGGCCCTTGCCGCCCTTGCGCCGCAGGTCGAGGACCCGCTGCTCGTTGAGCGTCTTCAGGTGGTGGAGCTGCGCGGTGCAGCACTCGGTCACCCGGCCGGCCAGCGTGTAGATGAGGACCGGGACGAGGGCCTGTTGCGGGGTGTCGGCGGCGTTGATGACGGCCTGCAGCTCCGGCACTTCGAGGATCGGAGTGGCGGTCGTCTCGTCCCGCGGGTCGAGACGGGGCCGGTCGTGCTTCGTCACCGGCGAGACGATGCTCTCGTCCTTCGTCTTCCACCTGGCGTACTCCGACAGCGCGGTCAGCACCGACAGGCGCCGGTTGATCGTGCGTGGCGCCTTCTTCTGCGCCTTCTGCGTCTTCGTCCAGGTCTCGATGATGCCGGGGGTGATCGCTCCGACGAACAGCCGCTCGTGACCGCCCAACTCCCGTGCCACACCGGCCCACAGGCGCAGGTCGTCGGCGTACGCCTGCTTGGAGGTGACGGCCGGCACGGCCTCGGAGCCGAGCCAGGAGGTGACGAGGAGGAAGGTGTCACGGTCGAGACATTCGGCGAGGAGTTCGAGCCGGTAGCGGCGCGGCCCGAGCCGCCGGGTACGCGGGTCGCGGGGGGCGACGGTGCCCAGCAGGTCCCGGAGGTAGAAGAAGGCCTCCTCGGCCGAGCCCGGCGCGGCGAGCTCGGCGCGCGGCCGCGCGGTGATGGTGCGCTCAGTCACGGCGAGTCAGGCCACGTCGTGTTCTTCCGAGCCGAACTCCGGCAGGAAGTCGGGGTGGTCCTTCCACTGCTTGGCCACGCGCTGCAGATCCATCCACGCGAAGCTCATCGACAGCCCGACCGCCACCCGCATGCTGGGCTCGTCGTCGTCATCCCTCAGACTCGCCCTCGAACGCAGACTCTTCACCACATCGAGCAGCGCGCGAAGGTTGCGAGATGCGTCGTCCGTATCCCAGTAGCGATTGGCGTTCTTGCCGGAGAACTGCTCGTCGATACGCGCTTCGACGAAGTCCGCGATGCGGTTGATGTGCTCCGGCGTGGCGGCCATGTGCGACTCCTTCTGAGGGCGGACTGATGCCGTGATCACACCCTACCCGTCTCACGCTTAACACAGATTATGCGCTTCTGAGAGAGCGATCCTAAGGGCCGAGCTCACCCGGCATGAGTCGTAACAATCTCCCGAGACAGCACAGCTAGACCGCCGTCCAGTTACCCTCGTCGCTGAGCACCATGGGGCAGCCGCAGCGGGTACACATGCCGTTCGACACCGGGTCACCGAGGCCCGTCGTCTCGACAGGGTCGTGGGTAAGGCACGCGCCTACCCGGCGCATCGCTATCACGAGAGCCGCTGCGGTGCCCGGCTCTGGCTGGATGCCGAACAGGTCATGTTCCAAGACGGCAATCCGCGTTGGGTTCGGCCGCATCGTCGGCGGCTCAGCGCGGGAAGGCCGGGCCCAGAGCTTCATGCCCCTACGGTCTCACGACCGCGCCGCCGTCATCTCCCTGCGGATCAGAAACCTTATCTGGAGCGAGACGCACCGATGCCTCCGACACTGCCCGAACCAGGGGGAGTTGTTCGAAACGTTCGATTCTTCGCCAGGAACGATCCTAAGCTCCGGCACCTCGCGTGGGCGGATCGCTCTCGATGTCTCGACGGGCGTCCGGTCTGGGCACACTAGTCGGGTATGGGAAATTATACGAGGGTGATCACGATCCGATCCCGCCGACTCACCCGCACCAGTACGATCCCAGCTATCCGTCGCGACGAGGGGAGCGGGCCATGACCAGCCGAGACAGCGAAGAGGAATACGGCCCACACAGCCCCGATTATGGACTCTCGTACGACCCAGACCCCCTCGCCGAGCCTGGCTCCGTCGACGACCCCGACGCCTGGGAGCTCGACTTCCGCGAAGGCGACCCGAACGAAGACCACGCCGAAGCCGCATGGGAACGCGCGTACCGCGAAGGGCACATCACCCGGGAGCAGCTCGCCCAGCGACACGCCCTCCGCAGACAACCGGCAGCCCCGCCGCCGGCCCGCGACCCGGCCGTCATCCAGCGGGCGATCGACAACGTGCGCAGAAAGATCGCCGACCCTAGCCTGAGCGCCGAAGAGAGGACGCTCCAAGAATCGATCCTGACCTGGCTCGAAGAGGACCTGCCGCCGAAGGGAGAATAATCGGCGCCTCGGGGGCGTCTGGAGGTATGCCGCGCTCACGCGGCCGAGTCGATCGTGCAACGCCATCGACTGGCTTCCACCTCCCGGATCAGACTGACTGCGAGCATCAACGAGATCAGCCCGTTGGCCGGTGTGTACTGCTTCGGGGAGGCAGCATGCGCAGTCGCGTGCCGGGAGTACGTCTCGGGCACCGGCCCACCGTGAAACGCACTCAGGGCGCTGGGGATCGGCGCCAGTACGCACACCGAGCGAACCTTCGAGATCAGGATCGCTTCGCTGTACTGCGGCAGGTTGTCACTGAAGGTCTTGTAATCGAAGATCAATCCCTTGTTCTTTGTCTTCTTTCGCAACTTGTCGGAGTGGCGCGAGATCCCACGGATCAGCGTGTCCCACACCGACGCTGCCAACGACTGCGTGGCTGCCCAGGCGCCTGTCGCCGCTACATCGACGCACTCGTTCAGCAGCTGCACGCAGTACGCCAGGCTCTCTCGCTTCACCTCCTCAAGGCGCCGTCGGCAAGACTTCAGCACTTCCCCGCGGTGATCGACGAGGACGTCCAGCAGCTCGTCCTCATCCGCACCCAGCAGCTCCTCAACAACATCAGCATCAGGAACCCAGACGAGGGGAATCCCAGCTCTCATCACACGGAGCAGGTCGTCAATGTCTTGGTCCTCGGGCCAATTCGGGGCCCAGTAGTCCAGGTTCGCCTCCAAGCGCTCCCAAACCGTGCGAAGCACTGGCCCCATACGAGACGGACCAAACTCGAAACCTGCCGCTTGCGCCCACTCGAGGGTTGGCTTGAACACCGTGGACCACGGCACCGCGAACTGGGGCGCCAACTCTCGTAGCGCCTGGGTGGCTGCGCTAACGCTCACGGACCGCCCCCGCGCCCGCATGGCCTGCTGTCGCCGGATTTCCTTTGCCGCCACCCCCGCGAGCGGGTGAATGGGCGGACGGGCCCGCAGCGCGAGTTGCCTGGCCGCAACTCGGTAAGGCAGGTCGGCCCCAAACGGCTTCATTTGCCGCCCGGCCATGCGAGATCTCTCGCGGTCGTCGCTCATCGAGACAGTATGCGCACTGCTGGCGGCTCAGTGAGGGGGATTGGGCGCACGGTGAAGGTTGGCGGAGGCGCAGCCCCTTGGCGTGCTTGATCACCTTATTTAGTGTGCATTTCTATAGGACAACGGGGCGGCGCCGCCCCCCTGCTCAGGCGGGCATGAGCTCGCGCACCGCCGCAACAATCCGGCGGGCCAGGTACAGATGACCGGCGTCCGTGGGGTGCACGTCGCCCGCGCCGACGTACGAGGCCACGTTGGCGGTGGTGATCCACGGTCCATGCGTGGCCACGAGCGTCCCCGTGCCGTCGTAGACGGAGCCGGTGACCGGGGAGATGAAGCGGAAGCCTGCGGTGGCGGCCGCCGCGCGCAGCGTGGTGTCGGTGTTCGTGATGCCCGCGCTCGGGGAGGCGGTGGGTGCCCAGCAGCCGATGACGAATACCTCGCAGCCTGGCAGTCCCGCCTTGACCTGCGCATACAGCGCGTCTGCGGCGGCCGCGATGGCCGTTTGGGAGCCGCCGTTGTCGTTGTAGCCGCCCCAGATGATGAGCCTGTCGGGGGCCCAGGCGATGACGTCGGTGGCGGCCCTGTTTCCGAACGTGGCGTAGACCGGGCTGGTGCCGGCGCTGATGTAGCCGGTGCCGCCGCGGCCTTGTTCCCAGGCGTCGGTGGAGCCGAGGAGCCGCGCGGCCCGGCTGAACCAGGTGCCCGCGCCGGCGCCGGTGTTCTGGGCGGAGCCGTCGCTGATGGAGTCGCCGAGGACCATGAGGCGGCCGCCTTGCAGCGGGAGGCCCCACATGGTGGCGGTGGGGGGAAGGTAGATGCCGCCGAAGGGCACGTTGTAGAAGTCGAGCCGGATCCGGCGGGGTGCCACGCTGCCGAGGTCGATGGTCATCAGGTGCCCGGAGCCGGGCGTGGTGCCGCCCACTGACTGCATGAGGTCGGTGACCCGGCGGCCGTCGATCGACAGGCGGTACACGGCCGCCGTCTGGAACTGGAACTTGAGCTGGAAGTCCTTGGCGTCGGTGCCGAACTCGACGCTCCACACGGCCTGTCCGCTGGTCCAGGTGTTGGGGTAGCGGGACGTGGCCTTCACGTAGTTGACGTCGGCGCCGGATGCGCCGATCTGGAAGCCGCCGGCTCCTGCGTATCGGAACGGTCCGGTGACGTCGGAGCCGGTGAGGGCGACTCCGGGCGGGGCGTACTTCACGTATCCGGTGGTGGGGGTCGTGGTCTGCGCTGTGGAGATGGACGGTGCGGTACCGGCGTAGAGGGTGTCGGCGACGACGGGGTCGGGAAGGTGGCGCTGTCGCCAGGGCTCGGCGATGCCGGCCGTGCTGCCGTTGGCGATGAGCCCGGTGGCGCCCAGGGCCGTCAGCAGGTTCGCCAGCGCGGTGCCGTCGCTGCGGCTGCCGGTGACGGCCTGCTGGGCGACGGGGGTGGCGCCGTAGAGGCCCAGGGTGTTCGCGGCGCCGTTGAGGGCGTGGCGGACGGTCCCGCCGGTGCCCTCGACGCGCAGGTCGCTGTTGATGACCCGCGCGGGCCCGGTGGTGTTCAGGCCTGCGAGGAAGGCAGTGCCGCCCTCGATCGCTGCGATCCGAGTGATGCTGTCGTTCAGGTAGCCGTCCAGGGCGTTGCCCGAGGCCAGCGGGTAGAACTGGCCGGTGGCCCAGGACCGGGCGCCGTGCGGGTCTGTCGCGCCGGCGTGGACGGTGACCTTGTTGGTGGCGTCCGTGGCCGCAGCGCCGATGGCCGCGGACTGGGCGAGATCCGCCTTCGTCTGGGCGCCCGCCGGTGTCTCAGCCCCGATGGCGGCCGGGGTGAGCGGGTCGGTGCCTCCGGTGGCGTGCGTGGCCGCGTGCGAGGTCGGCGTTCGGGCGTTGGTAGTCGTGGGGTCGGTGGAGCGCAGGGCGATGTCGGCGCCTTCTCCGGCCGCGCCGAGCGGCGGCTGGGGGCCTGCCGGTCCGGTGTCTCCGGGGTCGCCCTTCGCGCCGGGGGCCCCGTCCTGTCCGTCTTGGCCGTCGGCGCCCGGCACCCCGGGCACGCCCTGCACGCCCGGCTCGCCCTGGGGGCCGGGGACTGCGACGTAGTGGGCGCGGGAGGGATCGATCTGGTCGATCAGGGCCATGTCTACCTCGTCCTGGGTGACCGACAGGCGCATGTAGAAGGGGCGCACGGGCGCGCCTTTGATCCTCACGGTGACCAGCCACACCCAGTCGCTGGGGTTGGCGCCCGGGACGTCGTTGGGCAGGAGCCGCACACCGACCTGGTTGCCGTCGACCAGGCGCCCCAGGCTGTCAAAGCTGTAGGTGCCGCTGCCGGAGTACACCGTGCCGAAGTCGGGGACCGCGACGGCCGGCACCGCCGGGGCGAAGTCGACCGTGCCCACGGCCGGGCCGCCGCCCGCGGGGCTGGCGGCGGTGTAGCGGACCAGGGTGGTCGGCAGGCCATCAGGGAACGGCATGAGGATCTCCGGTCAGTAGCGGCGTCGGTCCGGGGCCAGGCCGAGGATGGTCAGCCCGGTGTTCTGCGGCTGGCTGGGCCCGGGGCCGGGTGCTGGGCTGCTGGTGGGCGTGCAGGTGTAACGGGGCGCGTCGGGGTCGAAGCCGTCGACCGGCGTGCAGACGTAGGTGACGCCCTTGGCGTCGGTGTACGTCCAGCTGGCCGGGGGCTTGCCGTCCGTTCCATCTGCTCCGTCGCGGCCGGGCTGCCCGTCCTGTCCCGGGGCGCCGTCCTTGCCGTTGGCGCCATCCACGCCGTCGCGGCCCGGAGCGCCGGTGGCGTCCTGTCCGGGCGGTCCGGTCGGCCCGGGGGCGGTGGAGTCCGCGCCAGGCGGGCCGGAGGGCCCCGGCTTACCCGTTCCGGCAGGGCCGGGTGATCCGGCCGGTCCTGTGGGGCCAGGTGACCCGGGTGGGCCGGAGGGTCCGGTGACGCTGCGGCCGGGCTCACCACGGGAACCGGGCGGGCCGGCGATCGGCTTCTCTCCCAGTCCCTCTATCTGGTGGGCCAGCGCGTCGCGGGCCGTGTTGGCGGTGCGCAGTTCGTGGGACAGCGTGACGACCTGCACGGCGAGCCAGCCGAGAAAGAGGACGACGAAGACCAGGGTGGTGGCGAGCAGCAGCTCGGCGCGCGGGAGGAGTCGAGTGGCGGCCGCGGCGATGCGCCCGGGCGTACGGTGCTTCATTTCGAGATCACCGACCAGAGTGAGATGGCGGCTCCGACGAGGCAGATCAGGACCGGGATGACGGCCTGGTACAGGCGCTTCTGCCGCTCGTCTTCACGCTTGATGGCCTGGTCCCTCTGGTACTTCTCGAACTCGTCCTCGAGTTTCTTCGTGGCGTCGGCGTTGCGCTGCCCGTCGGAATGCAGCGCGGCCAGGCGCTGCTCGAGGTAGCTGGTCTGGATCGTGTAGACGTCGAGGGAGACGACCTTGTCGAGGCGGGCGTTGATGTCGCCCAGGCCGTTCTGGAAGCGCGTGTCAAGCAGGCCGATGAGCCGAGACAGCTCACCGTTCGTCGGCTCATCGGCCATGGTGGGGCTCCGGAGGGAAGGGCGTCAGGACAGGACGGTCGGCCGACGGGGGCCGGTGCTCGTGGGCGTCACCTGTCCGCGGGTGAGCAGCGTCAGCAGGGCGAGGACGAAGACGTTGATGGCGCCGACGGTCTCCTGGGCCACGTCGTAGCCGAAGGTGGCGAGCAGCACGGCCCCGGCGGCGACGACGGTGGTGAAGGCCTGCGGGGCGACCGGCCGCGTCTTCCACGCGGCGTACGCGCCGAGGACGGCCGTCACGAAGGCGACGCTGCCTCCTGCCATGGCGTCGGTCAGGCCGGTGATGCCGAGGCTGACGATGAGGCCGAGGCTGGCCGCGAGGGTGTTCATGAGCACGACGGGCTCGTAGCCGAGGATCTTCACGGGGACTCCTTTGATGGGGCTGGGGTGGGAGGGGTCAGAGCTGCTTGGGGACGCGGAGCTTGTCCCAGGAGGTCTTGCCGGGGATGCCGTCGGCGTCGGCGCCGGAGTAGCGGAGCTTCTTCTGCCAGCGCCGGTAGGACTCGCGGTCGGCGTTGGTCCAGTGCGGGCCGGGTCCCTGGTTGTAGGCGCTGCAGCCTTCGGCGACGAGGCGGCGGCCCATCGCGGTGATGATCGGGCTGCGGCGGCCGCCGTGGAAGAACGCCGCGCCCGGGAACGGCTCGTACTGCGGGGCCGGGGGCTTGCCGGGGACCTTGAGCTTCTGGCCAATGGCGAGCTTGTCGGGGTTCTTTAGGGCGTTGAGGGAGACGAGCTTGGCGACGGTGGTCTCGTAGCGGGTGGCGATCTCGGAGAGGGTGTCGCCGTCCTTCACGGTGTACGTGGTCGTGCTCGAGCCAGTCCCTCCCCCGCTGCCGGGCGTGCTCCCGCCGGTCGGCGTGGCCTTGCCGGGCACGATCGCGGTGTCGATCGCACCGGGATCCCAATGGTCGTTGCCAGGGACGTGGCAGTGGCCGTAGTGGCCGCCCTTGGTCTGCCAGGTGGTGCGGTCCCGCTTCGTTGCGGTGGCAGCGGTGGCAATCGGCTTCCCGGCCGGCCAGACGTCGGGGACTCCGTGGGCGCGCCCGGCGGCGATGAGCTTGCGGAAGTTGGGCTTCTTGGCCGGGTCGAAGCCGTTCGTCCAGGGGTTCTTCGCGCGGGCGAGGACCTCGACCTGAATGTTGACCTTGCCTTCGCGGTTCGTGCGGCGGGAGCCGTCGTTCCGCAGCGCGCGGCCGGACTGGGTGAGCGGGCCGAACTGGCCGAGCAGGTCGGACTCGGGGTCGTAGATGACCTGCGGCTCGGCGGCGACCCTGATCAGGTAGGCGGCCACGCTGTAGAAGTAGGGCTTCCCGGCCGGGGACTCGGTGGTGTGCCAGGTGACCCTCGGCGGGTTGCCGGGGGTGTCCATCGCGCCGCCGATGACCTGGTCGCCGAACCGTACGACCCCGTCGATGTAGGCGGGCCCGGAGGCGCCGCGCGGCAGGTCCTCGAGGGCCGCGGGCTCCTGCCCGGGCTCGGGCATATGGATGACAAAGCCGGGCGCATCGGTGGGGACGTAAACGTCGAGGTCGCCGTCGTCGCGCAGGACCATGAACGCGCCCGCCTGGCGGGGATGGTCCTTGACCCACCGCTCGGTGTCCTCGAGGTCGGCGATCGCGCGGACTTCGTCGACGTGGGCCTGGTCGACGGTGCCCAGGTAGGTGGTGGTGAGCTCGAGCGTCTCGGGGTCGATGTGGTCGACCGCCACGTGGAAGGTGGTCACAGGAGTACTCCGTCGAGTCGGGGCTGGATGAGGTCGATCTCGTCGCGCAGGGCGAGGTAGGTGGACAGGCGCAGCCGTCCGTCGCCGGCGTCGCCCCAGCCGGTCCCCCAGGAGTTCCGGAACCGGAGCACGGTGTGCTCCGGTTCGAGGGCGCCGTCGATGCTGGCGACGGACTCGAGGGCGGTCAGGCACACTTCGTGGCCGCCCTCGATGGGGCTTGCGGTCCAGGTGGGGTCGGCGTCGATGAAGCCGTCGGTGTCGAAGTCGCTGGTGAAGGCGGCGTGCCAGGGCATGCCCATGAGCACCGGTCCCGTCTGGAGCAGGGTGCAGAGCTCTGCGGCGGTGGTGGCGTGGCCGTACTGGTCGATGAGGCCGCGGTCCCGCATGGCCTTGGCGACGCCGAGTCCGGAGGAGCCGACGTCGTCGGACGGCCAGGCGTATTCGTGCCAGCGGTCGCAGGCGGTGGCGTCGGCGTACAGGCCGATTGCGAAGTGCTCGGCGGCCGCCGCGTCGGAGGTGTGCAGCCCGGCGGCCGCGGCCCGCTCGGGAGAAAGCAGGATGGACAGGAGGGCGGTGGCTGCGTTGCCGGTGCAGGACGCGAGCGCGTCCAGGTCGCTGTCGAGGCCGTAGTCGTAGCTTGTGTGGATGCCCTGGGCGGTCAGGTTGCGCTGGTCCAGGACGGGCAGGCGCGGCTCCCACGCAGAAGGTCGGAGCGGCTGCCCGTCGTAGGGGCGCCGGTAGGCGAGGCTGCGCGGGTCCAGCACCTGGTGGCGTCCCAGATGTGGCTGGACCTCGTAGGTGTGGACCGTGGTGTCGGGCACCTGCCCGTGCTCCTGCACTCCCCGCGCCCAGAGCTGACGGTGTATCAGCGCACCTTGCTGGTGCGGTCCCTCGGGGGTGGTGCGGGGGCGGAGGGTCGCCCGGTGATCTCAGCGTAGGTGCCGGGGGGCTGATCGCTCCCCCTGGCTCAGGCCTCGCGGTAGTTGCCGGAGATGGTGATGCGGGCACCGGCGAGGAGGTTGGTGCCGTTGAGGATGTTGTCTCGGTTCGCGGCGCCGTCGTTGGAGACGCTGATGCGGTCGATGACGGCCCCGGTGCCGGTCTCGAGGGCGACGGCGTGGCCGTTCATGACGGCGCCGGCGGTGGTGGTGGATTGGGTGTGGCAGGGGATGACCTGGCGGGTGCCGCGGTAGATGCTGCTGGGCGCGGTGACGGTGACTGCGGTGGCGCCGTTTCCGGCGGCGTTGACGACGAACTCGGCGGTGAAGAAGACCACTTTGCCGAGCTTGTAGTACCAGCCGGTGCGGGAGGTGAACGTTGCGGTGCCGCCGCCGGCGACCGTGGGGGTGTAGGTGGTCCACTCGGTGTCGGTGGCCTTGATGATGCCGGTGACGTACAGGCCGGGCGTGGAGCCGGAGTCCGAGGTGTAGTAGAAGCCCTTCTCGTTGACGTCGGTCCAGTCGAGCGTGTCCGCGGTGAACGTGAGGTCGGCGGTGTCGGCTGCGGCGGGTTCGTAGATGGAGGCGACGATCTGCCCGGGGTTGGCGGACCCGTCGGAGGCGTAGGCGTAGATGCGGGTCAGGCCGCCGGATCCGTCTCCGGTGGTGAGCTCCCACTCGCCCTGGTCGTTGCTGGTGCCGCCGCCGGAGACGAGCTGGAGCGTGGCGCTGGTGTCGGCGGCGGCGACGGTGGGCGCCCACAGTGCGGCGTAGGGGCGGGCGTGCGGCGAGGTGCGCACGGACGCGACGAGTTCGCCGGGCGCGGTCTCGGTGGCCTCTCCGGAGTAGAGCTGGACCGCGGGGATGCCGATGGAGTTGCTGGGGATGACCTTGACGCGCTTGCCGGCGGTGTCGGTCTGCAGCGTGGCGCCGGTGACGGTTCCGCCGGTGATGGTCTTGCCGGTGATCGCGTCGGCCTTCAGAGCGACCGCGTCGACGGATCCGGCGGCGAGCTTGGCGGTGGTCACGGCGTTGGCGTCGAGCTTGCCGGTCGTGACGGCCAGGGCGGCGATTTTCGCGGCGGTGACGGCGTCGGCGGCCAGCTTGTCGGTGACGACGGCGCCGGCCGCGATCTGCCCGGCGAGGATCGCCCCGGCCACGATCTTCGCGGTGGTCACCGCGTCGTCGGTGATCTCCGTGGTGCCGACTGCGCCCGCGGCTATCTTCGCCGCGGTGACGGCGTCGTTGGCGAGCTTGAGTTCGGTGACGATGCCGTCGATGAGCTGCTCGGCGACGACCGGCGTGGGGCTGGTGGGGCCGACCTGTGCCGTAGATGTGGAGGCGGTGCCGGAGGTGTTGCGGGCCAGCAGTCGTACGTACAGAGGGCCGGTGGCGGGAAGGTAGACGACGGCGCCCTGCGGGGTCTCGATCGTCGCCTGCAGCGTCACCGTGCTGGGGGTGAACCCGGAGACCGGGGAGGCGTGGACTTCGACGCGGGAGAAGTCCAGCGGCAGGATCTGGCCGCCTTCGAGGGTGCCGTCCCAGGTGACTTTGATGCCGCCGAGCGCGGCGGCCACGACCGGCGTGGAGGGGGCGGGCGGAGGGGGGCCGTTGACGACGTTCACCGCGGTGGTGCCGTCGGCCTGCTGCCCGACCAGGGCCCGTAGCGACCCGGCGCCGTCGCGGACCTGCAGGTGGGTGTCGTCCAGGGACGCGGAGGACAGGCGCGAGGCGCGCTCCACCGCCTCGACGCGCTTCTTCAGCTTCTGCAGCTCGAGTCCGAGGTTCGTCATGCGACGCCTCCGTACTGGTAGGTGTTGGCCGGGCTGAGCTGGACGGTGGCCTGAGGGCCGCCGGGCGCGTCCGGGCGGATGGTCCAGCCGGTGACGCGGCACCAGCCGGTGTAGTCGGTCCAGGCGTTGTGGACCCGGGTGTAGATGTCGTCGCCGACCTGCCAGCTCCCGAACGGCGCCGCCGTCGTGTCGCGCAGGGTGATCTGGTTGACCGAGCCGAGGTTCTGGCGCTGGGTCCGCTCGGAGGCGGCGCGGGCGGCGAGGATGTCGGTGCCCTTGACGTCCGGCAGGTCCAGCACGTGCTCGAGGCGCAGGCGGCCGTTGCGGATCGCGGAGATCTGGCGGCGCTTGGCGGAGCCGTCGCCAGCGCCGGAGGCGATGACGACCTGGGCGTAGTCGTCGCCGGCGAGTTCGACTTCGGGGTCTTCGACGATGTTCACGCCGCTGCTGAAGGAGATGTCGGTGCGGCGGGCCCCGAGGCGGGGCCAGCCGAGGCGGATGTGCTTGATGACATCGCTCTTGTCGGCGTTCCACGAGGTGGTGCACGTGTAGTCGGGGGTGGCGTCGCCGGAGACGAGGTCGTCGAGGCGTTCGCCGAGGACCGGGTGCTCCCAGGCGTTGAAGTGCAGGACGTCGTCGGGGGTGCCGACCGTGGAGGTGGAGGTTGTGGCGTCGACGGTGACGCCGAGATCGCCGTCGGCGGCCGCTTGGGCGTAGGCCCAGATGTCGCGGATGACCTGGCACCGGTCGGCGTAGGTGTAGGGGCCGCGGGCGCCGAGTTCGCCGTCGATGTCGTGTCGCTTTTGCAGGTACGACGGCCAGGAGGCGGCTTCCAGGGCGAGGCTGTTGCCCTGGGTGCGGACGTCCCAGACGATGCCGCCCCAGCGGATTTCGCCGTCGGATTCGACGTAGATGTTGGTGGTGCCCGGGTCGACGAGGGTGGGGTGTTGGGCGAGGAGGCGGGGCTCGAGCTGTCCGGAGAGGGATCCTGGTCCGTTGAGTTCGGGCCCGTACTCGCGGTCCTGTAGCGGCAGGTCGAGGGAGAGCCACTCGCCGGTGAGGGCGTGCTGGGTGAGGACCCGGTCCCGGCTGGGGCTCATCGGGGGGCCTCTTCGAATTCGACGTCGTACAGCGCGGTGGAGGACGCGTCGACGGAGATTTTTCCGGTGTTCCCGGACGCGCCGGCGGCTTGGAGGCGTAGGAGCTGGGTGGTGCCGCGGTAGGCGTCGGGGATGGTGAGGGTGTCGGCGATGCCGTGGGTGATGCGGCGTGTGGCGCTTCCGCCGTTGTCGTCGATGGTGGTGGCCTGGACGATGAGGGAGGCGCCGAGCGTGGCGCGCATCGCGCCGAAGAAGTTCGCGGTCGTCAGTCGGACGCCCCACACGTCGCAGCGGACTTTGACCTTGCTGGCCCAGGTGGGCACGGTGAGGTTCCATCCGCCGAGGGTGTTGAAGTAGCTGTACGTGCTGGTGTTGCCGGTGATCTCGGTGGACAGCAGGGTCGGGGACTGGGGAAGCTGCTGGCGCTCGCGGCGGGGGTTCGCGAGGGTCCGAATGTCCTTGATCATGGCGTCGGTGATCGTGGATGTGGACGCGGGGATGTCGATGCGGGCCAGGGGGATTCCGGTCCGCCCGTCCGGGATGGTCGTGGCGGACGCGGAGACATTCGAGATGACCTGGAAGTAGGCGATCTGGCCGGTCGCCGGGTTGAGGGTTCCCTCGTACTCGGGGTCTTCGACGCGCAGGATGACCATGTCGGAGCGGCCGGAGCCGCCCGTGGCCGCTATGGGCACGGACGTGGCGCCGATGTTGCACACCGAGTAGTGCCCCTGAAAGGTGTTGACGCGGCCCCGGACGACTCCGGATCCGTCGCCGACCTGGACGCTGGTGCCGGGTGTGCCGAGCTGGGTGACCTTCAGGTCGGTGCCCTGGGTGATGCCCTCCGCGCCGCGCGCCAGGTCACGGACCAGCAGGCGGAACTGCTGGGCGCTGTGGGTGGCGCCGTTGATGAGGATCGGACGGGGAAAGAGCGTCATCGCGGTCTCCTCAGAGGGCGGTGTAGGCGTCGCGCCACGTCAGTGACAGGCGGGCGGTGTTGGTGGCGTCGAAGGCGGTGAAACGCATCTCGCTCTGCCCCGGAGGCAGGGAGAAAAGGTCGATCCGGGAGGCGGGCGTCAGCAGCGAGGAGGCGTTCCCGCCGGTCTCGCGGGTCACGGTGCGGTGCCCGGGCCGGGTGTCGATCTCCACCCACTGGCCGGCATCCAGGTCGAGGGTCGGCAGGGCGAGGGTCCGGCCGGATTCCACGTGGGTGACGGAGGCCTGCGCGCACGGCCCGGTGATGCGGATGATGGGCCAGGCGTCGGCGTCACCGTTGTTGATGACCCAGCCGGGCCGGTCGGCGGCCGTCGTCCCGGACTGCACGAGGATCGGCGCGGTGACCGGGGCCGCGAACCCGCCGCCGGTGAGCCAGCCCAGCGGCAGCTCGGTGGCGGATTCGGTGTCGGCATACCAGGTCGGGTCGGTGGCCAGGAACTCGATGTCGACGGGGACGTAGCCGTGGATCGACTGCCGGATGTCAGCGTCCAGGCGGCGCAGGCGTCCCTCGAGCCGCTTGACGGCCCGGCCCGCCATTGCCAGGCGCAGGGTGTGGGTGGCACCGCCGGTGAGCCGTACGGCCGGGTTGGCGGCCGGGCGCTGGAGGGTGGCGAGCATGTCGAGGCAGGCGGCCCGGTCGCCGGGGATTTTGATGGCGGCGTCGATCTGGACCTGCCGGGGGGCGAAGTAGTCCGGGCCGGGCCAGGCGCCGTCCATGGAGGGCTGGTCGTGGTCGTTGTCGCGGACGGGGGGCCGGCCCAGGCCGGTGATGTCGATGACGTTGACGCTGGTGTCCCGTCCGATGACGGTTCCGCACAGGTCGATCTGGCCGGTGGTGAGGGCGACGTCAGGCACGGGCGGCCACTCCTCCTCTGCGGGCGCGCCGGACTTGGCGGCCGACCTGTGCGCCGATGTCGGATGCGGTGGCGCCGGTGCGTACAGCGGGCACGGTCACGTAGGTGTCGCCGCCTTCCTTGATGACGACGATCTCCTTGGAGGCGGACAGGTCAGTCAGGCCCACGCCCATGCGGCGGGCGGCGTCCCGCAGGACTGGGAGGGCCTTGCGGCGCTTGGTGGCGCCGAGAGGGATGAACGCCTCCCCGCCGGTGGAGGGTTCGGCGAAGGTCACCGCGCCGCCCTGGGTGGAGTAGATGCCCTCGCGGATGCCGCCGTTGGCGTACGAGAGGCCCTTGCCGGCGCGGGCGAGGTCGGCGAGGAACCGGGTGGCGCGGGCGCCAAGGACGGACTTGATCCAGCCTCCGGCCTTGGTGCCGGTGGCGATGATCTCGTCCTCGCCCATGCCGGTGGTGGCGGCGACATCGTGGATGCCGGTCTTGGAGGTGGAGATCGCGGCGATGATGGCGACGACCTGCTGGACCTGCTCGTTGGTGAGGGCGTTGTTGGCGCGCTTGGCCGCGGTGTTCGCGGCGGCGGCCTTCTTGGAGTCGCCGACGGCGGAGGCCGCGATGTCCATGGCGGCCTGGTCGCCCTGGGCGGCCAACTGCTTGGCCAGGTCGCCGTAGCCGCGTGCGACCAGCCTGGCGAGGTTCTGCCCGAAGGCTGAGTCGGCGGTGGTGGCCTTGTTCAGGGCGTTGGTGTAGTCGGCGAGCGACGCCTTCGCGGTCATGCTCAGACCGTTGAGGGCGTCTGCCATCTCCTTGATGTACTTCGTCGAGCCGTGCGCCATCTTGCGGGTGAGCGCGACGCCGTCCTTGCCCATGGCGGCGAGCGCTTCTGCGACGTCGCCGCCGACTCGGTCGGCGACGATCTCCAGGTCCCGGTTCCAGGCGCGGGTCGCCTTGGAGGTCGACTTCAGGTTCCGTTCGACCTGGCCGAGGTCGAAGTAGGAGATCTCCTTGCCCTTGACCTTCTTCGTCTTGCGGCCGGCGCTTCCCGCATCCGAGGGGCTGTAGAGGGAGCCGGTGGTGGGGTCGTAGCGCCAGTCGGTCACGCCGCCGTCCGCGTTCCACTGGATGGCGGCCGGATCACCGCCCAGGCGCCGTACGGTCTCCTCCACGATCTGCCGGGAGCGGGGCCGCTTCGAGGGGCTGAGCGGAATGTAGGACTCGCCGCCGGTTTCCTCCTCGGCCCACACGCGCCAGGCGCCGCGGGGCGCGATCTGGGCTACGTGGTTCTCCCGGATCCCGTTGCGGTTGGTGCCGCCGTCGGCGTAGAAGTCGAGGACGGAGCCGCGGGCCTGCTGGGCCTGGATCATGTCGGGTACGCCGTTGGCGTCCCGGTCGGAGCCTGTGGCGGACAGGTAGACGCCGATGCCGACCTGCTTGCCGTGGATGTTGTCGATGGCGTTCTGGATGATGCGGGCGTTGCGGGCGGCGTCGCCGGTGGGGACGCTGATCGTGACGGTCTTGCCCTTGGTGTCGCGGATCTTGAAGCCGAGTGCTTCGAGCTGCTGACGTGCCTCCCCCGTGGGGGCCTTCATCGTCAGCGTCTTGCCCTTGGTGGCCGCGACCTTCGACTGGATCGCGGACAGTTCCTTGACCGCCCCGGCCGACGGTGCCTTCATCACGAGGGTCTTGCCGTTGGCCTGGGCGAGCTTGGCGATCAGCGCGTCGAGTTCGGCGCGAGCCGCCGCGGTCGGGGCGGTGATCTTGTATTCGCGGGTGCCGGGGATGAGCTCGATCTTGTAGCCGATTTCCTCGAGCTCCCGCTTCGCGTCCGCGCCGAGGGCGTCGACCTTGATGGTCTTCTCCTTCGGCATGCGGGCGAACTCCGCCTGCACGGCAAGCAGCTCGGCGAGAGCGGTGTCGACGCCCTCGGTCTGCAGGAGGATCGACACCTGGCCGGGGATCAGGCCCATGGAGTCGGCCATCTTCGCGGCGTCCTTGCCGGCGATGTCGTAGCCGGCGGCGACCTTCAGCGCGGCCGTGCGGCCCTTGGCCATCTCGCGGCGGGCAGCCTCAATGGCCTCGGGGACGGTGCGCTTCTGGCTGATGGCGAAGTCGTAGGCGGCGATCGCGGCGGACGTCGAGCTGTCGGCGATGGTGTTGAAGGTGTCGAACAGGTCCTGGCCGTTGCGGGTGGTGGTGTTGATCGTGCCGTTCATGCCGATGAGCTGGTCCCCGAAGCCCTTGGACTTGTCGATACCGGCGGCCATGGCGTCGTTGGCGCGGGAGACGGCTTCGTTCACCCGGGCCTGGGCGGCCTGCAGAGACACCGAGCCGCCGGACAGCAGGTCGAGCGCTTCGCGCAGGGCCCGGGTGCGGGAGTCGGCGTCCGCGGTCCGGTCCGCGAGTTGCCCGACAGAGGTCTTGAGCAGGTCGTAGGCGGTGGTGTTCTTCCCGGCCTTGGCGACCCCTTCGGAGAACGCGGTGGCGTCGTCCTGGGCGCGCTTGAAGTCCCCCGACAGGCCGGTGATGCCGGTGCGCAGGTCCTCGGCGGCGCGGCCGGTCGCCGTGAGCGACTCTGCGCCGACACCGCTCTCGGTGTCCATGGCCCACGTCTTCTGTGCCTTGGACGCCTCGAGGAGCCTGGTCTGCAGCTCGCTGAGGCTGGAGCCCTGGTTGGTGTAGGCGTCGACGAGGTCCGCCATCGGGATCTTCGCCTGCTTGGCGACGTCGATGAGACGCTGCTGCCCGTCGAGCGTCGTCTTGATCTTCGTGTCCATGAGGGTCTGCATGGCGATCTGGCGGACGTTCTCATCCACGATGCCGTTCGACTCGCGCAGCGCCGCGGAGAGGTTCGCGATCTGCGTCTCGTGCTCCCGCGCGGCCGCGGCGGCCTTCTGCTGCCGGGTGGCGAGCATGCCCAGGCCGACGACGGCGACGGTCAGCGCCAGACCCCATGGGCCGCCCAGGACGCCCATCGCGCCACCCATGGCCGCACGGAAACCGGTGCCGGCCGCTGCGGCGGCGCCGCGCAGCGACCCGGCAAATCCGGCGGTCTGCGCGGACGCGGTACGGAACGCGGTGCCCATCTGCCCGACGAGGGGGACCCGGGACTGCAGGACAGCGAACGCGGCGCCGTAGCGGCCGATGGACACGCCGGACGCGGCGGCCAGGGTGCGCTGGATCGCCATCTGCTGGTTCAGGGACCGGTAGGCGCCGGTGAGCCGGCCGCCGACGGTTCCGGCGAGGCCTTGGGCCATGGGGCCGACGCGGCGCATCAGCAGCATCGCGAACACGGCGGTCTGGATCGGGCCGGGAAGGGACCCGAACGCCGAGGCGAGGCCGCCGACCAGGTGGCCGAGGGGGCCAAGGACCGTGGAGACAATCTCGACGGCCTTGGCGAGCGCGTCGATGACCAGGACAACCAGGTCGAGGGAGGTCGCGGCGCCGCTGGACTCGCCGGCGAGCTCGCTCAGGCCGGACATGAACGCCTCGGCGCCCTCTGCGGCGTTCCTCAGCACCTCGGCGGCCATCCGTCCGACGGACAGCAGGATGTGCAGGAGCGCGGCCAGGGCGTCGCCGCCGAAGTCCTTCAGCGGCCCGAGCATGTCGCCGACGGAGTCGCCGATCCCGCCGAGCTCCTTGCGTACGGCCGCGCTGATGCCGGGCCCGAAAAGGGTTGCGGCGTCGTTGAGGTACCGGAAGAACTTTTCGATCTTCGGGGTGGCCTCGGACAGTCCGGCGGTGATGCTGCGGGTGAGGTACTCCAGGCCGGGTGCGAGGCCGTTGTAGATGGTTAGACCGGTCTGCCGTGACTGCGTCTTGAGCTGCAGCATCGCACCTGCGAGGCCCTTGCCCTTGGCGGCCGCGATGTCGGAGGCGGCGCCGGTGGAGGACACGGCCTGGATGAGCGCGTCGTAGGAGGCGACGCCCTGGTGGGCCAGGGCGATGGCGCCGGACATGGCCGGCTTGCCGAAGGCCTTGGCGACCGCGGCGGTGAAGTCCTTCTGGGTCATGGAGTGCTCGGCCTGGGCGAGCTTGTCCACGACGTAGCGCAGGCCCTTGAACTTGCCCTGGGTGTCCCATGCCTCGATGCCCATGGCCGTCAGGCCCTGCGTCATCTGCTTGGTGGGCTTGGCCAGGTTGGTGAAGATGCCGCGCAGTGTCGTTCCGGCGGTCTGGCCGAGGATGCCGGCCTTGCCGAGCATGCCGACGCCGGCGGCGGCTTCCTGCATGGTGACGCCGAGGCCGTGGGCGACCGGGCCGGCGTACTTCATCGAGTAGTAGATGTCGACGATGTCGCCGGAGGCGGCGTTCGCGGTGGCGGCGAGGGTGTCGGCGGCCACCGATGCCTGGTCGGCGCCCATGCCGAACTGGTCCATCATGTCGCCGAGGTACTTCGCGGAGTCGGCGGCGTTGACCTGCGCGGCGGAGGCGAGGGTCAGGGACGCGCGGGTGGAGGAGATGGCCTGGTCCGTGCGGAAGCCGGCCTTGGCGAGCTCGACCATGGATTCGGCGGCGTCGGCTGCGGTCGCCCCTGGCAGGGTGAGGTCGTTGCCGAGCTCCGCGGCGGTCGCGGCCGCGCGCTGCATCTGCAGTGCGGTGCCGCCGGTGACGGCCCCGAACGTGTTCATGGCCTGCTGGTATTCGTTGCCCTCCTTGACCATCTCGGCGCCGCCCATCAGGAGCGCACCGCCGGAGAGCAGACCTGCCAGGCCGACGACCTGGTGACGGACCCGGCCGGTCTCGCGGGCGTAGTTGCGCATGGAGCGCACGCCGCGATCGCCGATGGAGTTGAGGCGAGAGTCCGCGCGGCGGGCGGCGTCGGCCAGGCGCAGCAGGTCGCGTACGGCTCCGTCGACATGCCCGGACATGCGGGCCAGGTCCCGGCCTGCGGTGCGGGCGCCTGACCCGAGGCGGTTGATGTGACGGTCGGAGCGGCGGGCCGCGTCGCCGTACCGGTTGACCTGGGTTCCGGCCCGGCGGGCGTCGCTGCCGAGCCGGTTGACGTGCCGGGCGGCCGTACGCGACTCGCGGCCGAGCGTGCGGACATGGCGGGAAGCGGTGGTGGAGTCCTGCCCGAGGGCACGGACCTCCCGGCGTGCGGTGCGGGCCGCCGTGCCGAGGGTGCGGGCGTGGGTGGCGGACTGGCGCAGCTCGCGGGCCAGGCTGGTGCCGGTGCCCCGCAGGTCAACGCTCAGGTTCCAGTTGCCCACTGCGCCCTCCCCTCCTTGCTAGTCGTCTTCGTTGTCGCGTTGCCGGTGAGGCCGTCGGGCGGCCTTCAGCGCCCGTTCCGCTTCGAGCGCTGCGGCGTAGGAGACGGGGATGAGCGCGATCTTTTTGCCGTGGAGGTCGCCGGTCTTCTGGATCTCTTCTTGCTTGTCTGCGATGACCTGGCAGCCGACGCATCGCTGCACGCTGGCGACGTAGGCGTCCTCTTCGTCGGGGCCGCCGTGGTCCCAGTCCTCGTGGCGGGTGCCGCACTGCGGGCACACGGTGCGCATGTAGTCCCGGTAGGCCAGGGCCTTCTCCCGGTCGCGTGCACTCCAGCGGCCGTCGCCGATGGAGCGGAACTGGGAGTGCGGGATGCCCCACCGGTCGCACAGCTCCAGCTCCGCGCGCAGACGTTCATCGGCGATCAGCCTTTTCCCAGGTCCATGCGGGTGTCGGACTGGACGCTCCAGGCGGTGTTGAAGAGGGTGGCGGCTTCGCCTTCGGCCCACTCGTCGAGGTAGAACTGCGCGTCCTCGACGGTGATGCCATCCAGGGAGGCGGCGGCGATCAGCTCGGGGCCGATGGTGTCGATGTTGACCGCGAAGTCGTTCTCGGCCTGCTCTTCGGTCGGCGGGTGCGCGGCCTTCAGCTCGGTGAAAGCGGGCCGGGGCATTGCCTGGAACCGCAGCACCGTGGCTGCCTCGTCGAACGCTGCCTGCGCGGCGTCCACGTCGGCCTGGGCGGCCGCCACGGCAGCCTTCAGGGTCTTGTCGGCCGGGTCGTCGGCAGCCTGACCGGTGGCGCGGCGCAGCGCGTACTGGGCGGCGGCCAGCGCCGTCTTGATGGCGTGGTCGTCGCAGATCGTCATGGTGGCGATCGGCCGGGCGCGGTTGCGCAGCCGCTCGCGGGTGGCGGCCCAGTGGGCGTCGGCTGCGACGGCTGCGGCCGGCGGCGGCACGGGCACAGGGGTGTTCTTGGTGGTGGCAGGCATGGGGTGGTCCTCCGTCGGGGAAGGGGGACCCGGCCGGGCGCCGTACGACGCCCCTTCCCGAACGTGTCGGGCCCGGCCGGGAGCTCAAGGGGGGTGGGTCAGGGGCCGGCGGCCGGCACGGGCGCATCGAGCGCCGGGGTGTCGGTGATGACGAACTTGGCCATCCACTTCGCCGATTCGTTGTCGACCGTGATGTTCGACGACTTGGAGGCGACCGTGACCGGATAGACGTCCATCGAGTTCGAGGCGGGGACGTCGCCCTTGCGCAGGATGATCACGAAGCCGGTGGTTCCCTTGGCGAGGGCCTGCTCGAGCTCGTCGTCGGTGTCGTCCTCGTAGAACGTGAGCGTCGAGTCGGCGGCCTGGTCCTCGCCCTCGATTTTCGAGGTGAAGGTGGACTCGAGGTCGGGGGTGTCGATCGGCGAGTTCTCGAGGGCGAAGCCCTCCACGGCGGCGATGGCCTTGGTGAGCTTGGTGGCGCCGGTGATCTCGGCGCGGGTGGGGATGTAGGAGGTGGAAGCGATGGTCGTGGCAAAGAGGATCTTGGTGTTTCCGCGACGACTGAACCTGGGCATTGGGGACCCCTTGTGATGCGTACGGCAGTGGCGGCCACCTGCGTGGTGGCGTCCGCGTGGGGTCCCGCCGCGGTGCGGTTCTACATGCCTGACAGGGTCAGGCGGGGGTCAGGTCGAGCCTGAACCTCTGCACTCCGTGAATGATGGCATCGGCGGGATCATTCGTTCCCCCTGGTTCGTTCTCGAGGGATCTGCGGACGACCTTCGCGCCGGGCACGGTCAGGGCATGCAGCCACAGCCCGGTCTCCGGGTCGCGGCCCAGGAACGCGTTGCGGGCCTTGTCGGCCATCCACTCGGCCTGGTCTTCGCTGCCGGTCGATCCGGGGATGTCCGGGTCGGGTCCGGAGATGGAGTCGACCTGGTAGACGAGGCTGGCGTCCTCGTTTTCGTCGGCGAACGGCGCCCCGGAGGTTGAGTGGTCGACCAGCCGGAGCACGTAGTACGGCGGGTCCTGCCCCAGGGGTAGTGCGCCGCGGCCGACCGGGAGGCCGGTGGCGGAGGTGAGCAGCGCGGACAGGGCCAGGGTGACGGGACGGCGTGAGATCACAGCAGGGCCTCCGCGACGGCGAGCCGCATCTGCGCCATGAGGATGGCCTCGATGAACGTGAGGGCGGGCTGGACGTGCGGGAACGGCGGCTGGTTGTAGACGCGGCCCAGCGAGTCGGGGCCGACGAACCCGAACTCCAGGCGCCGGCCCTGCGGCGCGTAGGTGCCGATGGTGCAGTGCCCGCCGTAGGGGATGCGGGCCGGCGTGGACTCCCAGGAGTTGCGGTAGCGGCCGGTGATGACGTTCGGCCCGGGCCGGCCCGAGGCGTTGCCCCGGATCTTGGCCTTGCCGAGTTCCCCGGTGTGCCGGACGCCGTTGTAGATGGCGTTGCCGAGCCTGTCGGCGGCGTGGTCGAGCCGGTCGGCCAGTTCGTCCGGGGTCACGGTGCCACCGTCCTGGGGGCACGGTTCTGGTCCAGCGGCGTACGGCGTACGGCCTCGAGCGTCGCGGCCTGGCTGACGTCCATGCAGATCCAGGTACGGCCCAGGAGCGCCGTGTTGGCGGGGTCGTGGACGGCGACGACGGACGCGAGGGCGTCCTTCGGCGCGATCGGCGCGGACAGCGGGGTGAGCATCCGGTAGCGGGAGGTCGTCTCCTGAAGCCACTGCTGCCCGGCGTCCGGGTGCGCGGACAGCTGCGCGGACGCGTCGGACGGCTGGATCGCGCCCGGCCCCTCGTACAGCACCTCGCCAGCCGGGTACTCGAGCTGGCCTGTTGTCTCGTTCAGGACCGGGGCGCCGGCGGCGGGCAGCGCGATCCGCACCGTGTCGAGAAGGACCATCTCCTCGACCAGGTCGGCCACCGCGGCCAGGGCGTCGTCGAGGATGCCCATCAGGAACCCCCCTTGCCGCGGGCCCAGTCCGCGAGCTGGGCGAGCATCGCCCGGGTCAGGGCGTACCGCTCGTCATCGAGGTCCTCCCGGTTCAACGCCGCGTTCTCGAGCGCTGAGGCGTCGATGTTCGAGAGGAACGCGGCGATCAGCTCACCGTGGTCGACCTCCTCGGCCTGCTCGCCGACGGCGACGTGGGCCAGGCCTTCGAAGAGGGTCTCGGTACGGGCGGGGTGGGCGTACAGGACGAGCAGCGGCGGCTGCATGGCGCGTTGCTCGAGCGTGTAGCCCTGCAGTCCGCTGCTGATGTCGTGGCCGTCGACCTCGACGCGCGCGGTGCGCCCGCTGCTGGCGATGCGGACCTGGTGGGGGCTGTCGGCGACGCTCGGCTCGCTCACGGGTCAGTCCTCGTCCTTCTCTTCTAGGTGCTCCACGCGGGCGGATTGCCAGGAGCTGATGTGGCCGATGGCGATGGCGTACCAGGACATGCCGACGAGGTACGGGACGGACTCTCTCCACCAGAGGATCGACGGCGGCAGCAGGAGCAGCCAGGCGAAGAAGAGGCCGAGGTGCAGGCGCTTCCAGAAGACGGCGGTCATAGCTCGAGCCCCGATTCCAGGTCGGGCCGGCCGGTGAGGTCGGGGCGCGGGATGAACTGGCGGATGCAGCCGTGGTGGGCGGCCGGGTAGGCGGCGCAGTCGTCGACGGTGCGGATGGTGCGGTGCGCGAGGTCGGTGTCGGCGTGATTGGTCCACCCGCACTCGGGCCCGTCGGCGACTTCCATCCATTCGACGCCGAGGTCGAAGCGGGCAAGGTTCAGGGCGCCGGTGTTGGTGGTGACGACGGCCTGCCAGGCGAGCGCGGAGCGGGCCCAAGCCTGGACGGGGTGGCGGGACTGGTCGCTGTAGATGACGGTGCCCAGCGGGTGGTCGGCGAGAAGCGCGCGCGTGTCGACGCCGGTGTGGGCGCGGGCCTGGTCCTGAGCGGCGCGGGCGAACGCGTGGGCGCGGCGCACAGCCGAGGTGATGCGGCCGATGAGGTCGACATAGAAGGCGGCGGTGATGCCCGTGATGGCTGCCTGGTGGGTCGCGTTCCAGGTGAACAGGCGCAGCGGCCAGTCCAGGGAGCGCAGCGCGCGCAGGGCGCCGTCGCGGTAGGCGGCGGGCAGATCGGTGGCGGCCCACCGCTCGGCCAGGGCGCGGGCGAGGCGGTCGAACTCGCCGACCTCCTGGTTGAAGGCGAGGATCGCGGCGCGGGTGCGGGCGGTCGCTCCCCGGCCCGGGCGGATGCGCTCGAGACGCCGCAGGAGCAGGTCCTGAGCGTCGGTCAGGTGCTTCCACGCGGTGGCGAGCTGGGTCGTGGTGGCGAGGATGAGGGTGAGGAGTTCCTCGCGGTGCTCACGTCCCGTCTGGAGGGTGCGGGTGGGGGTGGTCATCTGCGTGGCCGCTCGACGAGCTGGATCACTCCGATGCTGCTGTCGCCCGCGGTGCCGTCGCCGTCGGGGTCGCTCTCGTCGGGGGCCAGGGGCCTGCCCGCCTGCAGCATGGCGATCTGGCGCTCCAGGGCGCGGATGTTCTCCGCGTACGACACGGACACGACGCTGGACAGGTTGATGGAGGCAGGCCGGGCGATCAGGGCCGCCTTGCGCTCCTCGAGGATCTGAATGGCGACGGCGCGGGCGGAGCGCAGGACCGTGTAGCGCTGCTCGAGGTCGACCAGGCTGGTGGTGGTGCCGAGCTGTGAGATGAGCCAGGCGCGTACGGCGGCGTCCATCAGGCTCCTCCGGTGTGAGGTGAAGAGGGGGAAGGGGATACAGCGGGTACGGGCCCGCCCGGCGCCCCCACCGGGGCGGGCCCGTACGCCGCTTACTGACCGCCGGTGCCCTCGGCGGCGTTCGGGGCCGTCTTGCGCGCGGCTGTCTTCTTGGCCGTACGTGCAGGCGGCTTGGTTTCCTCAGCCGGCGGCGCCTCGGCGTCCGGGCCACCGTCTGCGGAGGCTGCCGACCCGTCGCCAGAGGCGCCGTCCGGGCCGTCGCCGGAAGGGCCCTTGTCGCCCTCCGGGTCCTTCCCGGTCTCCGCCTTGGCCGGGGTCTTCAGACGGGGCAGCTTCCCGTCGACCCACGCGGCCGGGTTGGTCACCAGCGCCGCCAGCCGTGGCTCGGGGCTGCTGCCCGCGGCCAGGGTGACGGTCTGGTGGGTGTCCGGGTCCGTCACGTAGACGGTCCCCTTCAGCTGGGCGGCCATGGCTCACCACACCGTCGCAGCGATGTGGATGTCCGGGGTGTACATGACCGGCAGCGCGGCGGCGGAGCACTTCGTGTACACCTGCGGCGGGTCGTCCTTGTAGCCGCGGGTGACGACGATGCCGGGGGCCTCCTCGCGGAGGATCGCCGGGTTCGATCCCTGGGACAGGATCAGGCCGTCGGCGGTGAGGCCGTACTGCGTCTCGGCCCACTGCGAAGGGTTCGGCGGCAGAAGGAAGAACATGTTTTCCGGCAGCACGCGGACGTCCGAGCCGGTGTCCAGCTCGATCCGCACGTCGTAGCGGGTGATCGGCGGCAGGCCGTAGCGGGCCCGGACGACGTCGACCTCGTTCGGGGCGAGTACGGCGGTGGGGATGGTCGACGCCGAGTTCACGCTGCCGTAGTAGGCGGCGCGGTAGGAGTCGTTGGACAGCATCAGCGCCCACGTCTTGTACGAGGTGAGCGCCCGGGCGGGCTCCGGGGCGCCGGACGAGCGCAGGACCTCCATCCAGCGCATCTCGTCGCCGAGGATGTCGGCGGTCGGGTCCGTCCACGCGGTGGGGGCGGTCGGCATGTTCTCCGACGGGACGCTGTAGTCCGCTTCGAGCTCGAGGTTGTTCTCGCCGGTCAGCGTGAACTTGCCGTCGACGAGGAGGTCGCCGGCCGCGAGCTCGAGACGCTTCTTGATGGACAGCACGTGCGCGCCGACGTCGTCGTAGACGGCGCGGACGAGGTCGCGGGTGTCCATGCCCCGGTCGAGGCTCTCCAGGATGGACTCGAACTCGCCGACGATGTACTTCTGCCCGAGGGGCAGGAGCTTGCCGGAGGTCGCGAACTTCGTGATCTCACGCGTGGCGACCTTGGTCTGCGCGTCCCACGCGCGGTAGGACGCGGCGGCGACCCGTCGGCGGGTGCCCCGGTGCTCCCACATCACGGAGTCGATCGTGCGCTCGGGCATGACCGACAGCGTGAGGGCGTAGTTGGCGGGGGTCTGGATCTCGCGGACGAAGGCCTGGATCTCCGTCGGGTTCAGGTCGCGGAGCAGAAGCTCCATCATGTCGGTCATGGTGGCTCCTGCTCAGATGCCGTAGACGAAGTTGGTGTTGGAGCCGGCCGGGACGTCGGTCGGGTCGAACGCGACCGGGAGCTTGGCGACGTCGATCTGGCCGTGGACCATGAGCGCGGCAGCGGCCTTGGTGTGTCCGGGGTAGAAGGACACCTCGGTGAAGAGGAACCCGGCGAAGACGTCGGTGCCGTTGGCCGTGGCGGCGGTGCCGCCGGCGGTGGTGGTGGCGATGGTGATGTCGGGGGTGGTGCCACCGGTGAAGGACTCGGTGGTCGTCGGCGCGGCAACGTTCTCACCGAGCTGGGTCCCGCCCCACGTGAGCGTCCACGGACCCCCCGCGTTGCCGGTGACGACGACGTCGCCGGGCGCGATGTTCGACAGGGCCTCGAGCGCGGCCTGAACCGCCGCGGCGGTGGCGTTGTAGGCGATGGCCGCGGTGGTCTGGCCGCTCCACGTGATGGTGAAGGTGCCGCCGGTCGGGCCGCCGGTGACCGTGAGGGTCTGCACTTCGTTGGTGACGGCGTTGTACGGCTCGTACAGGCCGGTTGTGGTGTTCTTGCCGAGCGGGATGCCGGACTTCAGCTTCCGCTCGGGCTGGTACCTCGACGCCTCGGTCCAGTGGAGAGTCTCGTCGAACGCCGACAGGTCGAGGGTGACGCTCTGGTTGGCCTCGATGCCGAGCATGCTCATCAGCCACGGGCGGCCGATGGCAAGGGTCTCGCTGGTGGTGTACGGCTGGATGTCCACGCCGTGACCCCTTTCGCGTGAGCGCGGGATAGGTGCGGGCACCTGGTGTGGTGCCGTCCACGGGGGTCAGGGCGTGGTCCCTCGGGTGGTGCTGGTCTTGGTCAGGCTGCGTCGTCGGAGCGCAGGCCCATCTGTACGGCTCGGGCGCGGGCGGCCGCGCGGACTGCGTCCTTACCCGAGGCGGGGGTGCGGGCGGGTGGCCCGCCGGCCGGGGCGCCGCCGGGAGCGGGCGGCAGAGTCTGCGGGGCGGGCCCGGTACCGAAGAGGGTGCTGCGGCGCTCCTTCAGCGCCTGGGCCGCTGCGGTGATGGCCGCAGTGTCAGCGTCATCGGCGAGCTTTCCCTTCACCAGGGCGAAGGCGTCGTCCAGGTCGTCGCCAGTGGCGCCCAGGCGGACGAGTTCGGCCCTGATCTTCGTCTCGCGCTCGAGTACGGCGGCCGCCTGCTCCTTGGCCTCGGCGGCTGCTTCGCGCGCAGCGGCGGCCTGCTCCCGGGCGGTCAGCTCTTCTGTGCGGCGCTGCTCCTCGGTGAGCTGGGCCTGCCGGGTGGCCTGGGCGTCCTTGAGGAGCTTCGCGACCTGGGCCGGGTCGAGGTTGTCGGTGGGGATGCCCGCTGCCTCGGCGATCGCCCGAAGTGCGGCGTTGCGACCTTCGTCCTTCTCGTTCTTCATCAGGACGTTCAGGCGCCGCTGGGTGATGGTGACCTTGTCCTCGTCGTCGCCCGGGGCGGCAGGTGCCGGGGGCGTGGCGGGAGGGGTGACGCTGCTCTGCGGCGGCATGTTCGCCGGCGTCGGCGGCGCGGCGGGGTCGCCGTTGTAGAAGACGGCGAGGGCCTCCACACCCGTGTACGGGCGGACCCAGGCTGCGCGGGCGGCGGTGGTGCGGGGCTGCGCGGGGCGACGCATGAGAGCAGTCCTCCCAAGGACAGTTCAGGCCCCGCGCCTGAGATCAAGGAGACCACACGGATCGCGGATCGTTCCCCCTGCTCCGCTTCGAGACGGTCGGTACTCTGAGCGGTCCCCGGGGAACGGGGCGATAGAGCCGACCAGCCGTAAGGGGGCGCCATGCCCACAACGATCCGCTTTCCCCCAGTGGACAACGGGATCGACTACCTCGTCAGCGTCGTACGCCACTTGGGCAAGGGGGTTGAGGAGCTCACCCCCCGGGATCTCAAGTACGGCGTGATCCACCTGTACGCCGCAACCGAGGTGCTGCTCAAGGCACGACTCACCCAGGAGCACTGGAGCCAGGTCCTCGAGAACCCCGCGAGCGCAGATCGCAAGAAGTTCGTCTCCGGCGAGTTCAAGAGCTGCGGCCTGGAGCAGGCCATCGAGCGTCTTGACCTGGTAGCCGATATCCAGATTGACGTCGCCGCCCGCAGAGCTATCAAGAGCCTGGCGATGACTCGCAACGCCCTCCAACACTATGGTCTCGAGCTTTCCCCCGCAGCCGTCGAGGGCAACGCCGCTGCGGTCCTCAGCTTCTTGGTCGACTTCCTCTCCGAACGCCTTCTGCCGGCGCTCGAAGAGAACGAGCGATGGGACGCCGAGACCGCCATGGAGCCCGTCAGTCGTGGGCTTGCAGCAATCCAGCGCTTCAAGAAGCAGCGCATGCAGGAGATCGCGAGTGAGCTGGAACGGAACGCTCAGCGCATCGTGCAGTGCCCCTCCTGCCAGAGTTGTGCCCTCGTCGTGGGGAACCCTGAGGTGTCGTGCAAGTTCTGCACCATGGGATGGCCTAGCGAACTGGCCGCCGAGGAGTACGCCACCGTGATCCTGTCACGCGACTGGCGTCCCGGCCGGAACTCCCCAGGAGCCATGTTCAGCCAGCCCTCCGTACCTCCAGTGGATCGATGCCAGCATTGCGGCAGCGATGCCCTGGTGACGGGTGCCCCGACTAAGGCCGCTCCCGAGGGTGTGGACCTCTGCTTCAACTGCGCGCAGGCGGCAGTCTGACTCAGGTACCTGCTCCGGCTTTCGGTCCCTCCGTGCCGACACCAAACTCCTCAGGGGGTGGCAGCTGGACGACGGGCGGCGCCGGGTCGGGGTTGATGTCGATGCCGAGGAACTTGCCGACGGCGTCGGTGGAGCCGGTGGCGTCGGCGAGGAACCGGGCCTGCTCGAACTGGCGGGACTGGATCTGCTCGATCTCCTGCTCGGCGTCGTCGATGGCCCACCCGGCTTCGGTGAGGGTCCGTACGGCGGTCTCCAGAGAGATCACGGCCGCGCCGTAGGCGGTGGTGACCTGGTCGAGGACGGCGGCCTTGTCGGTGGGTGTGTACGGGCCGAAGACGAGCTTCGCGGGCAGCGGTGTCACGCCCGTCCAGTCGGGGTGCTGGCCGGCCAGGTGGAGGCGGGTGACGAACTTGAGCAGCAGCGCGTACTTGTGGGCGCGGGCCAGCCGCATGGAGTCGATGAGGGAGTCGAGGGGGCCGAGGCTGAGCTCAAGGGCGTAGCCGGAGGGCACCTTGGAGGGGTCCATCGTGCCGAGGGAGACGGCGGGGAGGCGGGCGTTGGTGGCGGCGCGTTCGGTGAGGTCGGCGCGGTGATTGCGGAGCTCGGCGAGCTGCGGGGCGGTGTTGAGGGTGTCCATGCGGCCGGTGTCGCCGAGCTCGAGGACCATGCCGGCGCGCACGGCGAGCTGCTGGGTCTGTCCGCTCGACGGGCGTCCGGACACGGCGATGATCGGCGATCCGGTAGTCGCGGACGCCTTGGAGGAGTCGGTGTCGGTGCCCGCGATCTCGTCGAAGACTTGGAGGACCTTGGCGAGGGAGGACTGGCCCCAGTGTTCTTCGGCCGGGGGCACCGTGTTGGGGACGTGGATGACCGGGACGAAGTCGATGTATAGGTCGAGGTGGTCGAGGACTTCCCCGCCGGGGCTGGTCGCGAAGCGGGCCTTGTCCATGGGGAGACTGTCGACGTCGACGGGGCCCTTGAGGTCGCCGAGTTCCCAGGTCGCGTCGGTGAGGTAGCAGGTGCGGTAGACCGGCTCGTCGTTCCACACGTACTCGCGGGAGATCGCGCCGAACTCGTCGACCTGGTCGCCGATGCCCAGGAGCGGTACGGCCGGCTCGTCGTCGGTCGGCTCGGACATGAGCGGCGCCCGTACGGCGCGGCCGGCCCGGTCGACCCCGGACGCGGTGGCCGGGCGGATCCAGTCCATCTCGTAGGTGATCCGGCGCAGGCGGGCCTTCAGGCCGCGCTTGGGGTCCTCGGGCAGCTCCCAGGCGAGGTGGACACGGTCGGGGAAGTCCGCGGCGTCGCCGTCTTCGGGCAGGACGGGGAAGTAGAAGCCGGGGTCGTAGGTACGCAGCCGGGCGCGGCGCTTGGCCGGGTCCCAGAAGACGAGGTACACGCCGTCGCCCAGGCCGACGGCTTTCCGCTCGGTTTGGAGCATCCGCATTGTCAGCAGCTCGTCCTCTGCCCAGTCCCGCAGCAGGTTCTGCAGCTGCTCGGCGGCCGCCTGCTCGCCGCTGTCGTCGTCGCTCTGCTCGGCTCCGGGGACGACGATCTGCTGATCGCGGCCCATGACGTGGGACACCAGCGTCTCCACGAACATGGCCGGGTCGCCGAACTCGCGGCGTTCCCGGGCCCCGGCGCCGTCGCGGATCTCGGCGAGCTCGGCGGCCTGATTGTTGTCGTAGGAGGCGAGGAGCTTGTACGCGGCCAGGCGCCGCTCGTCGGCGGCCGGCACCCAGGACGCGAACGCCTCGGGGAACGCCCTGCGGTGGGGCATGCCGAGGAGGCTGTCGCTGTAGATGGGCTTGTAGTTCAGCCACGACCAGGCGTCGATGACTACGGACTTGAGGCCCACAGAGAGTCCCTCCGTACCAGGCCCCGCGCCTACTGATCAGCGTACGGGCGCAGGGCTCTCGTGTTCCCGCTGCCCGTCAGCGTCGTCCTGCGAGCCGCTGGTCGGCGTACGATCCGGTCTTCATGGGGGCTGCGGCGGGGTCGGCGAGTTCGGTGAGTGCGTGGACGCCGGCGTCCATGCGGTCGGGTGAGTCCATGCCGGGAATCCAGGTGACGAGCTGGCCCTCGAAGCGGGGGTGTTCGCCGACGTGGTGGACGAGGCCCTGGGCGTAGAGCTGGGCGATCGGTTCGGCGCGCAGGCGCTTGCCCTGCTTGGCGTGGACTTCAATGATCGCGGGCATGAGGCGGCCCTTGGGTTCGCCCTGTTCGGCGAGCTCCTTCCAGGCCTGGGTGACGATCTGCTTGGCCATGTCGCCGCCGAAGTTGTCTTCCACGATGATCGCGTCCGCTTCGACGTCGAGGGCGAGGCGGCAGGCTGCGTGTCCCCAGGTGTCGGCGCCCATGCGGCCGGAGCGGTCGGCGACGACGTACATGTGCCCGTCGGTGGTGCGCCCGGCGGCGATGAGGCCGGTCTCGTCGTTGACGTCGTCGGCGCCGCCGGCGTGGTCGACGGCGACGACGATGCGGGAGAGGTCGACGCCGCGGAAGGCGACGGGGGTGATGCGGTTGTCGGTGATCCAGGGCCACTTCCACACGCCGCCTTCCATGGGGCGGGGCTTTTGCTGGTAGAGGGACCACCAGACGCGTTCGCCGACGGCCTTACGTGTCTTGGCGAGGGCGCGGCGGCCGTACCGCTTGGGCCACAGGGCTGCGCCGAGGGGGCGGCCGAGGGGGTCGTCGTCGGTGTCGCAGATAGCGGGGAGGTCGAGGGTGATCCAGTCGGAGGTGTCCTGGCCTTCGAGGATCCGGCCGGCGAGGTCCTGCTCGTGCCAGCGGGTCTGGATGACGATGATCGACCCGGCGGGTTCCATGCGGGTGTTGAGGACTGCGGTCCACCAGTCCCACAGACGGCGCCGCATGGTCGGGGATTCGGCGTCGGCGGCGTCTTTGATGGGGTCGTCGACGATGGCGACGTGGGCGCCCTTGCCGGTGAGGCCTCCTCCGACGCCGGCGGCGACAAGCCCTCCGTCGAGGCGCTCTCCGGTCTGGGGGTCGGCTAGGTCGAAGCGGCCTGCGGCTTTGGAGCCGGAGTGAAGGGCGAGGCCGATGCGGGGGCCGTAGGTGTTGATGGCGTCGCGGATCCAGCGGGAGTGCTCTTCGGCCAGGTCGGCACCGTAGGACGCGATCATGATGCGGTGGTCGGGGTGCCGCGCCAGGTACCAGAGCGGTGCCCAGCGGGCGGCACGTCTCGATTTTCCGTGCCTTGGGGGCATGGTGATGAGCGCCTTGACCTGCTCGCCGCGGGCGATCCTCTTGAACAGCTGGTCGATCAGGGCGAGGTGCGGGGCCTGCATCTCGCGACCGTCGGTGAGGATCGCGGCCATGGAGCCCGGCGAGCGCTCCAGCGCCATGGTCCGCTCGACCTCGGCGAGAACGGTACGCACTTCGGGGCTGGCCCGGCGTGCAATGCGGCGCCGCTCCGCCCGGTTCATCTGCCGGTAGGCGGCGGTGAGGCGGAGGAGCTCCTCGGCCTCGGAGACGACGTCGAAGTCGAGGTCAGGCCTCGTCGTCATCGTCGTCCTCGTCGACGTACGTCTCGCCCAGGTCCTCATCGACGTCCGGGTCATCAGGGTCTGGGTCGCCGGCGGTGGCGATGAGCTGGTTCAGCTCGGCGAGGCCCGCGTGGTCGAGGCGCATCGCTCCCCCGCCGGGTCCGGACAGCTCCGTCTTGACGGGCATGTCGAGGCCGTTGAGCTTGGCGCGGCGGTCCATGAGCTTGAGGACGGTGTCGACGGCCTTGAAGTCGATGCCCTCGCCGACGACGATGCCGTCCTTGTCGACGATGGGGCTGGGGCTGGTGGCCTTGGGCCAGGCGGCCTCGAGGAGCGCGTCGAGGCGTTCGTTCTCCTGCTGCCGGTAGACGGAGACTTCGGCCTGCTCGTCGGCGCGGTTGCTCTCCAGGGCGCGGATGAGGTCCTTGGTGGCGTGCGAGCGTGAGGAGTAGCCGAGTGCCTGGATGCGGGGGTCGTCGAAGGGGACGCCCTGGCGGCGCAGCTTGACGAGCTTGGCGCGGCGTTCGGCGACCTCTGCTGCTTGTGCTTTGGACAGGGGCATGGCGGTGGGGCTCCCGCACTTCGTGTCAGGCCCCGCGCCTGTCTACATGATCCCTGATCGGGTCGTTTCGGTTCCCCCGGCCAGAGGTGGGTGCGATCCTGCCCGTCATGAAACGCATGGGGATCGTGGGGGCTGTGGCGGTGCTGCTGGTACTGGCGGCCGGCTGTTCGGACGGTGACGGGAAGAGCGGTGCGTCGCCTTCGCCTTCGCCTTCGCCTTCGGTGTCGGCACTGGGGGTGGATGAGGCGCTGGACGCGTACACCGCGGCAATTGCCCCCGGGTGTAAGACGGCGCCGGAGTGCCAGGACCTGGTGACGGCGGAGCTCGCGGCCGCGGTGGACGTGCGTACGGCGATGCAGGCGAAGGACAAGGCGCTGTATGCGGAGCCGATTGGGTGGGTGAACCTGGCGGAGGAACGGGCCGACCACTATGGGCGGGACAACCTGGGGGCGAAGGGCAACTCGTTCGCGGTCTCGCAGCCGCTGCAGAAGATGGTGGCCTGGTTCCGGGAACACCCCGGTCAGTAGGACATGGCGCGGACGGGTTCTGCCTGAAGGCTCTGCGGAGAGAACTGCTTGCCGTCAGTGGGTTGACTGTCCTGGTCAGGCGGACATTTGATGATCCTCCTCGGTGTAGGGAGGCACCAAGTGAACGGTATTTCGTTCGAGACATCGGACAGTATTTCGCCGTGTTCGCGTTGTGGTGGGGCGCTCGCGAGCAGAGGCTCGATGCCGCAGCGCGATGCGTTCGGGCGGCCGATTGTGCTGGAGCTGTGCCCGGCGTGTGATGCGGAGAAGCCGGCGGCTGGTGCTCTGCTGCGGTGGTTCGAGGCGGGCTATGGCCATGACACGTCGAGGGTTGGGGAGGCCGCGCTGCTCTTCCTTGAGTGGCAGAAGGAGGTGATGGCCGTGCACGGCTGGCACCTTGTCTTGGATGCGGGTCCGGAGGGGCTTCCGCCGCACGCGGGGCCGTCTCCGATGGGCCGTGGCTGAGGAATGCGTGGGCCCCGCCGGGCTGGGCAGCTGGCGGGGCCGTGGGGCTCCGCGACGGGGGCGGTGTGCTGGGTTCGGGGGCACGGCCCGGTCGGAAGTGGGCGCGGGGACACCGGGGCTTCTGACTGGGCCGTGCAGGTAGAGCGTGGCGTACGAGCTTGGGTTTGTCCGGGCTGCTTCCCCTGGCGCGGTGCCGATGGCTACTGGCCCCTGGTGGTCAGGGTGATGTCGGCCGCGCGCAGGGCCCGCTTGAGAGGGCTGTGGCGCTCCGGGGTCTGGGGGTCGATGCGTGCGATGAGGAGCCGCCCGTCGGGGAGACGGGCGGTCACTGCGTGTGGGCCGTACGGTCTGTCGACGACCCGGATGGTGCGTGGCACGGCTACTCCCCGGTGTCGCGGCGCAGGCCGTGCTGGTCGAGGAAGTCGTCGAGCTGGTACTGGGCGATGAGCACGTCGCGGGCTTTGTCGTCGTCGGCGGGGCCCACGGCGCCGAGGTGCTCGAGGGCGTCCATCAGGTGGGTGACCTTGTCCCAGCCGATACGGAGCTTGCGCTGGAGCATCGACGGGGAGCCGAACTGGGTGGAGATGACCAGCTCGGCGGCTTCGGCCAGGTGCTCGGTGTGCTGCTGGGGGGCGTGGCGGTCTTCGGTCGCAGCGCTGGGCTCGGTCTGGGTGCTGGGCTCGTCTGCCTGCGGGGTGGGGCCGAGGCCGTACATGCCGCGAACCTCCTTGCCGGCCTTGGTCTGCCGGTGGATCTTGTTCGTCTTGGCGAGGCGGGACAGAGCGTTGTTGACGGTGGGGCCGGGCTCCAGGCGCGCCAGGGAGGCGATTTCGTCCTTGTGCTTGTAGATGGCCTCGAGGCCGAGCGGGTCGGCTACTTCCTCGAGCGCCTGGAGGATCTTCTCTTCGGCGCTGGCGGGCTTCGCGGGGACCGTGGTGGCGCCGGGGTAGAACATGCCGCCGTCCTCGTCGTCCGCGTCGTCGTCGGGCAGGACGGAGCGTGCGGCAAGGTCGTGCCGCTGTTCCCAGAAGGGCCAGTCGGTGGGGATGGCGATGTTGTCGGTGTCGATGTGGGGGGTGGCGTCCTCGAGGATCCAGTTCCGCATCATTTCCGCGTGTGCGCCGGGGCTGGCTGCGAACGCCAGGCCGAAGGTGCGCGTGGGGTCGTTGAGCGGGGTGTTGGGGTCGTAGACCATCTCGCGGTCTCCGGACCAGGCCGGGGGGATGTCGGCAGGGTTGCAGCCGGCGAAGTTCTCGGGGAGGTCAACGAGGGTCTTCTGCTGGGAGTCGGAGCGCAGGAGGACAAGGGATCCTCCGTAGAAGATGTTGTCGCGGATGGCGGCTTCGCCTCCGAGCTGGTCGAGCTGCATGATCTGGTTGGCGAGGATGACGGGCATGCCGAGGGATCGGCCGAGGCTGGCTCCTGCCTTGATGATGAATTTGGCCTCGGCGCGGTGCTCGGCCTTTTCGCCGAGGTGCTGGCTGGCCTCGTCGAAGAAGAGCGGCACCCAGGGGCGTTCAGGGCTGGCCTGGAAGTTCTTCATGCCAAGGCGTGCGGATTCGGCGATGCGGTGCTGGAGGCCGTGGTACCAGATGCGAAGTGCGCCGAGGGAGCCGTCGATGCCGAGGCCGGAGTAGGCGGCCATCTTCTCGATGGCCGGGTTGGAGGAGCCCTTGGGGTCGGCGTAGATGATCGCGGACTCGTTGACGTGGTGGGCGAGGGCGATGAGCTGGAGGGTGCCGCCCTTCCCGGAGCCGGTGACCCCGGCGATGATGCAGTGCTGGGCGCCGAGGGCGGGGTCGTGGAGCTGGATGCGGGCGGGGAATCCGGAGACGCCGAGGCCGAGCTGGATGTAGCCGTTGGCGTTGGCCTTGAGGACGTGCACGCCAGGGAAGGGGCATCCCTTCTCGAGGGGGTTGTGGTCCATTTTGCGGATGACGGCTTCGCGGGGGTTCTGCCGGGGCTCGTAGGAGATGAGCAGGGGCGTGGTGCGCAGTGCTCCGGCGAGGTCGAGGCGGTTGGGGTGCTGGAGCCGGTCGAGTTCTTCTCCTGCGACGACGACGGCGACCTGCCCGCCGGTGTTGGGGTCGTCCTGGATGTCCTTGAGGTAGGTGCCGGCCATGAGGCCGCCCTTGCGGGCCACGTACTTCTTCCATGCGCCAGTGAGGGTGGAGGGGTCGAGCTCGGGCGGGGCGGTCAGGTTGACGGTGATGTGGCGTTCGCCGGTGTGGGCGCCGGGGGTGAGGTGGATCCAGGAGGTCGGCACCTGATAGACGGAGGACACCGTGTCGGCGGTGACGGAGGCGGTCGTGCCGGTGGGGGCGGTGATGGTGCCGGTCCAGCGGGACGGTCCGAAGGTACGGACGGTCAGCTCCTGTCCCCGGTGGGTGCCGCTGCGGGGGTGGGAGATGTGCTCGGCCCACCGCTGGAGGATCATCTCGGCGCCGGTGAGCGGCATGACCGCCGCTACGGCCGTGCTCGGGGCGATGGGGGCGGTGAGGGTTGTGCGGCCGCGGCGCAGGACGGTGCGGAGCTTGAACGGCACCAGGCCGACGGCGGCCCACCAGCCGAGAGAGACGATGCCGGGCACGGAGGGCAGGGTGAGGATGCCGGCCATGAGGGCGTCGGCTCCTTCCGGGCCCATGATGCTGCCGAGGCCGAGGGCCATGCCGGTGGTGACGGTGGAGATGAACATCGGGACGCGGTGTGCCTGGACGATGTCGCCTGCGGGGAGAGTGTCGATCAGGCCTGGTGGCAGGCGGTTCATGTAGTTCGCGGTGAGGAGGCTGGCGCCGCCGCCGTAGGCGAGTGCTGCGGTGAACGCGGCTCCGCCGTCGAGGAGCGGGGCGAGGACTCCGGTGGCGAGGGGGGCGGCAGTCGTGGCGATGGCGACGGCCCGTTCGGCGGTGGAGGCACTGCGCGCGGTGGTGGTGTTGCTGAACATGGATGACTCCTCAACGCGGGTGGGCGGGACGGGCAACGGGGGGCGGGGCCGGGGTGCATGGCCCCGCCCGGAGGCGGGGCTATTCCTGCCTGTACCAGGCGCTGTTGACCTCGTGGATCTTGTCGACCGGTGCGCGGGAGAACGCCTCCTGGATGCCGCCGTGGCTGGCGCGGGCCTGCTCGTGGGCGGCCTTCGCTGCCCGGGCGGTGGTGTCGCCGGCGGCCGCGTAGGCGGTCGCCGCCTGGGAGATGCCCTGCAGGATCCGGCCCAGTTCGCTGGTCTCGGCGATCGTGGCGCTGTCCACGTTCATGCCGCCGATCATTTCGGCGACCCGGGCGGTGTCCTTGGCGTCGTCATCGATCCGGCGCGCTGCGCTGCGGATCGCATCGGAACCCTTGGTGACGCTCTTCTGCAGGTCGGTCACCTGCTGCTGGAGCTGCTTGTACGTCAGGTCGGCCATGGGTCCTATCCCTTGTAGAAGGCGCCTTCGGCGGCGCTGGTCTCGGGTGAGTCGACGACGGCCTGGTAGATGCCGCCGTACCTGGTCTCGGCGTTGGCCAGGAGCGTGCGGCACGCTTCGGCGGCGCGGACTGCCCGCTTGTAGATCTCCTCGGCCTTGCCTGCCTGGGCCTGCGCGGCTTCCTGCAGCCGGGCGAGTGCCCCGATGGACTTCTCGCCGCCCTTGACGGCCTTGGCGGCCTCGAGGAGTTGTGTGGCCCTGTTGGCCTGGTCTTCCGCGTGTGCCCTCAGGCCGCGTGTGGCGTCGGCGACGTTCGTCAGGGCGTCGGCCTTGGCCTGCAGGCGCCGTTCGAAGGCCTTGAGGGTGCGGACCTCGCCGCGGGTCATCGACTCCCGGGCGGCGCCGTCGCCGAGGAAGACATGGGTGGCGGTGACCTCGTGGACCTCGATGGGCCGGACTTCGGTCTGGTGGTAGTCGGCGCTGGTGGCTGCGGGGGTCACGGGCTGGTCCTCTCGGGCTGCTTTCCGTTCCTGGTGGGCCTGGTCCAGGCGGGTCTTCTCCTGGCCGGCGGCCTCGGTGATGTCGTCCCAGCCGTCCTTCACACCGTCGCGGTAGGCCTTGACGTGGGCGGCGGTGCGGGCGGCGCGGGTTCCGTCGCGGTATCCGGCCTCACGGGAGTCCCGGGTGGAGAACGGCTTGCCGTCGGCCGGGGCACCGGCGGGCTTCTCTCCGGGCTTGAGCATGGGCTTGTCGGCGGGATGTTCCGGCTTGTCGTTCTTCTTGTGCGCCGGGCCGGCCTTGCCGTGGGGGGGCGTGCCGGGGGTCTTGCCGTCCTTTGCGGTACCCGTACCGCCCGGTGCGGTGGTCTTGCTGGCCGGGGTCTTCGGGCCCTTGGCCGCGGGGCCGCTCGTCCCGGCGGGCTGCTTCTGGTCCTTGCGTCCTGTGGTGTCCTTGGCCGGGCCCTTCGGGCTCTTGCCGTCCCCGGCCGGGGCGGCGGCGCCCCTGCCCGGGACGCTGGTGCCGTTCTTCCCCGCGTTCCCGGTCGTGCCCTGGGGGCCGCTCTTCCCGGTCACGGAGCCCGCAGCCGGGCCGCCGCCGGTGCTGCCCTTCGAGGCCTCGGGCTTCGGCTCCTTCGGAGCCGCCCGCCCGCTCCGGTCCTTGGGCTCCCTCGTGGTGGACGGGCCTGCGGGGGTCTTCCCAGCGGCCGGACCGCCTGCGCCCGGGCCGCGGCCGCCACGCCCAGAAGGACCCGGCCCGGAACCACCAGACCTCCCCGAAGGGCCCTTATGCGCGCTCCCGTTGGAGTTCTGCGGGCCTTTCAAAGGCGCGCTGGCATTTCCCTTGCTCGACAGCCCTTTCCCACCCCCAGAAGCAGCTGACAGCGGCTTTCCGGCAGGGGCGTCGGAGCGATTCACCTTGACCTGACGGTTTTCCTTCACCTGCCGCGCTTGAGCTCGCACCTTCTGTAAATCGAGGCGCTTGTTCTGGGCGCCGCCGCCCTTGGCCCAGCGGGCCGCCCCGGCGAGGAGCCAGGCGCGGATGATGCCCTGCTTCTGGCGGCCGCCGCCGGTGGCCGTGGCGTCCTGGCGGGAGGCCTCGTCGCTGCCGTGGAAGGCCGCGCTGGAGCCGCCCGCGACCGGGGCCTCGGCGGTTCCAGCCGTCGGCGCGGTGGGGGTCAGGTCGAAGGCCGGCCGGGCCGGGGCCACGGGGGCGAGCATGGACGCGAGCATCCCCGGAGCGGTGCCGGGGACGTTCGCGTCCGGCGGGTCGGCCGGGCCGGGAACGGCCGCGGTCGGCATGTCGGTCGCCATCACACTCCTCACGATTGGAAGTCACTTCCTACTCACTTCCCGCGTGCCGAAAGACCCGGCCCGGCGGGCTTCCCGGGGGTTTGAGCAGGTGTTTTCGGGGCGGGAAGTAGGAAGTGAGTAACTAGGCGGCGGGGTTGCGGGTGCCCTTGCGGGCGGCGACCGCGAGGAACAGGGCCAGGGCGCCGCCGCCGATCAGGAAGCCCTGGTTCACGTCCCCGCTGCTGGTGGTGGCGGTCTGCGTGGAGGCCGTCTGCTGCATGCCGGCGGTGTTGGTGGTGGCCGTGTACTGGGCCTGGCAGTCGTCGACGACGTCCCGGTAGGAGGAGGGGGAGCCGAAGCCCTTGCCGACCTGCGCGGAGCGGGCCTTGACGCAGGTGTCGATGGACGCCTGCCGTACCTGGTCCTGGGTCGCTGCGGTCTTGCGGTTGATCTCGGTGGTGCGGTTCAGCTCGCGGAGCTTCTCCAGCTCGAGGGCCTGCGCCTTCAGCGCTACTTCCCGGGCCTTCATTTCCGTCTCCGCCGCGTTCGCGGAGTAGACCTGATAGCCGATCAGAACACCGCCGGAAAGGACTGCCGCACCGATTCCCAGGGCGGCCCTTCCGCGCTTCGTCAGGCCCGGCTTCACGGTGGCGGGGGCGCCGTAGGGGTTGGTGTCGATGACCGGCTGGAATTCGGGCTGGAATTCGTGGGCCATGATGTTCTCGAATTCGTCGTCGTGCGCGGACACGGCTATTCTCCGTTCGTTCGTGCGGCGTGGGCGGATCGGGTGATGAGGGCGTTGACCTGGGCGAACGTCCGCTCTGGGGGGTCGTTCCAGGCGAAGAACGGCTCGTGGATTCCGTTCTCGGAGAGGGTCTGCTGCATGTAGTCGACGGCGCGGGCGCGGGACGCCGGGGTGACGTGGCCGGTGTATTCGAGGAGGGTCTGGGCGCCTCGGATGCACATGCGGCCGGTCGGTGAGAAGTCCAGGGAGCGGCACCAGCCGTAGCGGTCGAGGACGGCGAGGACCTGCTCGAGGTGGTCGGAGGGGATGAGGGGGGTGGGGTTCTGCCACCAGCCCAGGCCGGCCATGAAGTTCCGTACGGGGCGGGGCAGGAGGCGGTGGCTGCGCGGGGGGTAGTCCGGCGCCGCGGGGATCCGCCGCGGGGCGTACGGCTGGGGAGCGGGGTGCAGCGGCGCGGGGGTTCGGGGCGCCGTCCGGTGCGGCTGCTGCTCGATGCGGATCTGGCTCACAGGTACAGCCCCGTTCCCTCGGTGATCCGGTCGCGGGCGTCCTTGAGCCGTCGGCCGGCGGTGGCCGGGCTCACTCCGAGGATCTGAGCCGCGATGGTCTTGGTGAGCGGCTCACCGGACCTGAGCCGGTGAGCCAGAGCCGCGACCTGACGCTCCTTCTCGTCGGCGCCGGGCTCGGGCTCAGCGGCGTCGTGGGTGTCCGTCTCAGCGGCCATCTGCGGCGCCTTGGTGAGGGACGGCTCAGACGAGATCAAGACCGGCTCACGTGAGACGTGCTGGTCAGAGGTAGGGAGGATCGGGCGGGTGTCGCGCAGGGTCTCGGCGTGCGACTCAGCGGCCAGCTCAGTCCGCGCGGTCAGGAGCATGCTGCTGCCGGTCGGCTCAGGCTCGGGCTCACCCGGCTCAAGGGCTCGGATCGCAGGGTGAGCCGGGGCAGGCTCAGCAGTGCCCGTCAGCATCGCCTCGAGCGCCACGTCGGCTCCCTGAGTGAGCCGGTCCCGCTGCACGGTGATGAGCCCTGAGCCAAGCTGCGCGTCACCGTTGCCGATCTGGCTCATGAGCTTCCACGCGGTGAGAGCCGACTGAGCCCGCACTTTGTCTTTGGGGTGCCGCTCGGCTCGAGCTGCGTGGTAGGCGATCTGACGCATGATCTCTGCGTTGCGGCGCTGTGCTTCGACGTCGACTCCGCTGGTGTGGGCGACGATCCTGCGGGCGAGGAAGCTGATGCCCTCGGCGGCGGCGGTCATCGCGAGCGGGGTGAGGGCGTAGACGACGGCTTCCCGCTTGGTGGGGGCGATCGCCAGGCCCATGAGCGAGGCGGTGGCGGGGAGTACCCAGAGGGCGGTGCGGACGACGAACGGCGCGGCCTGTCCCAGCATGGTCACGCCGATCATGACGATGGCCGCGACGAGGGTGGCTCCTTCGCCGGCGGCGACGACGCCGAGTGCGGTTTCGGAGCGGTGGAGCACGGAGGCAGCGTTGGCGTAGGTGCCGATGGCGCCTCCCACTCCGACCGCGATCATCGGGATGGTCGCGAGGGCGAGGACCCATGTCTGGCCGCGGGTCAGGGAGCGTACGGGTGTGGTGTGGGGGGCGGCCCCGACGGTACGGGGCTGCTCCTCCCCGCGAGCGGGGGTGTGGGGCGGCTCGAAGCCGGCCGGGGTCGGGTTCACGGTGATCGGTGTCCTCTCTCAGTGCGCGGGCGGACGGTGCGGGTACGGGCGGGTCAGCGGTCGGGGGTCTGGTCGACGAGGTTCGCGAGGTCGATGACGGCGGCGAACTGGTCGGTGAGGTTCGGATCGCCGCCGGTCTGGGCGGCATTGACGACGTCGACGGCGAGGGTCTGGACGATCTGCTCGACGGCAGCCTGGGCCTCGGGCTTGCTGGGCACGGAGTCGGCTCCTGGAGTCAGGCGGTGGCCGGCTGCGCCGGAACCGGGACGGGGGCGGGGACGGGGAGGTCGGCGAGGCAGTAGTCGAGGTACTCGTCGATCTCGGGGCCGCACCAGTTAGCGGGGTCGCCGTGTGCGGCACGGAACTCGGCGGCGGTCACCGGGACTCACCTCCGTGCCGGGCGTGGTCGACGGCGAACGCGGTGAGGCGGGCCCGCTCGTCGGGCATGACGCCGGCCATGGTGACGTGGAGGCCGCAGCCGGGGGTGGGGCAGGCGATGGTGTCCTTGCGGTTGTTGCGGCGCAGGGTGTCGGCGGTCCATACGACGTTCGTGAGGGCGAGCAGGGCGACGACGCCGGTAGAGAACAGGGAGGTGTCGGACATCCACACCTGCTGGGTGAGCAGAGCTCCGGCGCAGGCGGTGGATACGAGGGTGATCTGGTCGGACATGCGCAGGGCCACGGTGGTCTCCTTCGAAGCGGTGGAGTGGGGGTCCGGCCGCCGAGCCGACAGACGGCCGGACCCCCGGGGATGGTCAGGAAGCGGATGCGCCGGAGAGGCGGGCGACCTTGGCGATGTGGCCGTCCTGCTTCTCGATGAGGCGGCGGGTCTGCTCTGCCAGCGGGGGGTGGGTGTCCCAGTCGCTGTAGTGGCTCTTGCCGTAGTCGCTGAGGTCCGTGATGTGCCAGTCCTTGGCCTCGGGGAAGCCGGCGGCCTTCAGCGCGGTGTCGCGGGAGAGGTCGGCGTAGAGGTGCTTGTCGTGGACCTGGGCGATCTCCTCCGCCCGCTTGTCGAAGGCGATGGCGGCGGCCGTGGTGCGGTCCTGGGCGTCGATCAGGCGGGAGACCGCAGAGGGCCATTCCTTGGCGGCCTCGGGGCTGCGCAGGTAGTCGTACGCCGCTTCCGCGGCCTTGAGTTCGTGCTGGTAGGTCTTCCACAGGGCGGGCGCGTCCTTGACCGCAGCCTTGAGGTCCGCGACGTACGCGGCGTCCTCCCACTCGTCGCGCGCCTTCTCGTACAGGTTCGAAAGGACGATGCGGGCCTTCTCCCGGAGGAGGTGTTCGGCCTCGTTCTGCGACTCCCCGATGTAGCTGAGCTTCGGGTCGTCGTGGGTGGAGGGCTTGGACGGCTCCTCCTCCCGCCCGGTGAACGGGGCGAACTCGAAGCGGATCCCGTACGGCTGGGGGTCGACCTTCTTCAGGTACTTCGGGAGGTACGGCTGGAGGCGGGCGAAGATTTCCGTCAGCTCCTCCGGGGTGATCTGGAAGCTGTAGCCGAGCGGCATGGTGATCTCCTTCGTAGGTGACTGCCTGGGCGCTTGGTGTGGATGGAGCCTTGGGCCAAAGAGGTCTGCTGGCGGGGCCGGCAGTCGGCCCCGGGGGGATGGTCAGCGGATGTCGTAGACCAGGCCGAGGCCGTCGACGGTCAGCGCGGTCGAGCAGTCGCTGCACCGGAACGTCGTCCGGTCGTCGGACGGCTGCTGCGGGGTCATGTCCTTGTCGCAGCAGTACGGGGTGAACCCGATGCCGAGCTCGTCGCCGATGGTGAGTTCGAAGCCGTCGATGGTGGGCGTGCTCATGAGCGGGCTCCTTCGGGTTGTGGCTGGGAGGGGCCCGGCCCGGTTGCCGGGCCCCGAGGGGTGTTGCCTGCTGTGCGGGGTGGGTCAGATGCCGTCGATGAGGGCGGCGGCGTCGCTGGTGTGCTGGCGGGGGGCGAGGTCTTCGGTGTCGTAGGCGTACAGCTCGCCCCGGTGCTGGACCTGCTTCTGGACGTCGGGGGTGAGCGAACGGAGGGCCGGGTTGGAGGCGGGGTTGGTGAGGCGCTGGATGAGGAGCGCGAGGGCGGTGAGGACGTCGGCGTCACCGGCGATGGTGGTGAGGACGGTCTGGGTCTGGTCGGCGGTGAGCTGGTCGAGGGCGAGGTGCCGGATGCCGTCGCAGATCATGTCGATGCCGGGGTGGACGCCGACCATGTCGTCGAGGGCGCCGTCGAGTTCGTCGTCGAGCGGGGGGACCGCACTGTCGGCGGTGCGAATGGGGGCGGCGTGGCCGGGGATGTGGAGCCAGGGGTAGTCGCCGCTCACAGCTCGCCGTCCTCGTCCACGAAGGTGGCCGTGGCCGTGGTGTCGTTCCAGGTGCCGTTGGGGAGCGGCAGGTCGTCGTCGGGGTCGGGCGTGTAGACCGTGTCGTCGCGGTGCGTGAACCGGTCGAACGCGCCGGGGACGTAGGGGGCCTTCGCGGCCTCGATCACGTCCCGGTCCCAGAAGCCGATGACGGTCAGGTTCTCGACCTCGATGAGCATCGCCTGGAAGGCCGTGTCGAAGGCCTCGCCGTCTGGCTCGTCGAAGTGCTCGTCGGTGATGTCGGCGTACGGGTTGTCCATGTCGCGGTAGTCGGCCATGGACTTCGCTCCGGCGGCGAGAGCCTCGGCGGCCTTCACCGTCAGCAGCGCGTCACCGCAGAAGTCACCCTCGGCAGTGCGCACGGTCAGGCGCAGGGCCTTCGGGTCGGAGGTGTCGCCGGCCAGCCGCAGAAGCTGCACGAGGAGCTCCTGAGCGCGGATCTCGTTGTCCATCACGCCACCGCCTTCACGGCCGCCGGGGTGGGGGCGAACTGCTGGCAGTTCCCCGGGCAGAACCACTGCTCGCAGAAGATGCAGGGCTCGTCGGCCGCCTTCAGGGGAACGAGGCGGAGCAGCGGCTGGCGGGTGTAGCCGGGGGCCATCTCGGCGAGCGTCCGGCGCGCCGGACGGACCACGGTGAGGTCGGCGGCACGGGCCCGGCGAAGGGCCTCGGTGGTCGTGGGGTCGGTGGCTGCGGTGTATCCGGTGAAGCGGCTACGCTTTGTCACGCGGATCGACCTCCTGTTGTGGCAGGTGGGGCACGGTTCGCCGGGCTCTTCGGGGCCCCTGAGAGGTCCAGGTGTTCGCGCACCTGGGCCTTTCGGCGTTTCTGGGGCTCCCGCGTTTCCGACAACCTCAATGTAGACTACTCGCGGCCCAGATCGCTAGTACTAGCGCAAGATGTTTCGGTGGACTAACCTCGGCGTATATCGCTGCACACAACGAGGTGAGCAGTGCACGACGGAGAAGGGAGGCAAGTAATGCCCGAGACCCCTGGGTATGCAGAGATCGCCGAGCACTTTCGTCGGCAGATCCGGGACGGAACTCTCCGCCCCGGCGACACGATGCCGAGTTACAAGGAAGCCAGCGCCCAGTTCGGCGTGGCGCACACGACCGTGAACCGTGCATACCGGGCTCTCAAGATGGAGGGACTGACCCTCACCAAGCCAGGTGTCGGGACGATCGTGGCAGCCCGGGCCAGCAACAACATCGGAACGCGGGTGGCCTTGCACGCGGCCACAGGTAGCGCTCTCGATAGCGGCGAGTCGTCGCGCATTCTCGAGGTGGGCACTGTGGGCGCCGACGCGCTGGTCGCGCCCCGGCTGGAAGTCCCTCCAGGTACGCCCGTGCAGGTTCGGCGTCGGGTGGTGAGCAGGGGAGGTGTACCGGTACACCTGAGCAGCAGCTACTACCCCGCCTATGTGATCGCGGTAACCCCTGAACTCCAGGAGCCGGTATCCACCGGGGCCTCGAGGGAGCTCGCTGCTTCACGCCTGGGCGTCGCTCAGGATCAGGTGCTCGAGGAGGTCACCAGCCGGCTCGCCACGGCGGCCGAGAAGGAAACGCTGGGTCTGACCGCTGGCGAGGTCGTCGTCACCCAGGTCGTCCGCACCGTGACGCTAGAGGACGGGCGCGTTGTTGAGGTCGCCGTCAAGGTAGCCGAGGGCTCGACAATCCTCCGCTGGACGACGTCCCTCCGTCAGGAAGGAGCTGGTGACGCCTGATCTCTGATGCGTTCCAGCATCCAGCTTGGACGCACGAACGGCCGAGGGGGCTACCGACCCCGCCCGGCCGTCCTTGCACTACCGACCTGCGAAGTCGGCAGCACGTGACGCACCAACCCCAGCTAAGGAAGGCCGTCGCCTTGAGACTACTTGTTGGCGTGACTCTCGCATCCAATCGGGGCGTAAAAAGCGCAGACCGGGGGCTCCGATGAAGGAGAAAGACCCCCGCACCGTCACCGAGACTCCACCGGTCGTCACCTTCGCCACCGGAGCCGAGCTGCTCATGCGCCTGGGCCTATGCCTGCACATGACCCGCGAGGGCGTCCGACGCATCGCATACCGCCACCCCGACTGGCCCTTCGGCGTCGACCGCCCGTACCCGTACTGGGAGATCGCTCGGGCCGACGTCATGGAGACGAAGCCGTTCCTGGAGTTCTTCCAGTCACACCCCATCGTCGGCCGGGGCCCGGATAAGGCACCGCGGTCGACACGGAGCGCCTCGTGACCCGGATACGAACCGGCATAGCCGCGGTTCGCGGTAGCCCAGGTGCGCGAAAGGCCGGCGAGTTCGCAGCTCGGCCGGCCCCTCAAGCACAACAGCGGCTTGCACCCCGCTGATCAAGATCCCACCTCGTGAAAGTTGGTATCTCGGTGTCGAGAGTACCGGTACCTAGCGCTTCCCTCGCAAGCCCACTCACCGTGATCGCCCTCCTGCTGGGGGTGATTCTGTGAGCCTGCTGCCGATCCTGTGGGCGATGAAGAGCGCCCCGGTCGCGGACGCGGAAGAGCGCGCCATCCTGATTGCCATGGCGGAGAGCGCCTGGAGCGACGGGACGGATGCGTTCCAGTCGAAGAAGACGATTGCCGAAATTGCCGTAATCGACCCGAAGACCGTTCAGCGGCGGCTGAAGACGCTGAAGGAGCGTGGCCTGATCGCGGAGGGGAACCAGGCTGCCGCGGCCTACATCCCAGCGCACTTCCGCCCCACGGTGTATGACCTGCTCATCCCGTACTCGTGGTTCCCGGATGTCGAGCAGGTGAATGCGGAGCGGAAGGGGCGCTGTAAGCCGCCGTTGACGCGCGCGAGTCGGCCTGATCTGGCGCCGGCGCCGCCGAGGAAGAGCCGTGCGGACAAGGGCGTGAAGCGCCCGAGGAAGCCCGCGAAGGACGTGCCGGTGGCGGGAGTCGACGAAGGGGGTGGGGACTACGAGTCCCCGGGTCAAAACGGACAGGAGGGGGGGACTACAAGTCCCGGGGGTGGGGACTACAAGTCCCAGACCGGGGGACTACAAGACCCCCAACCCTCCCCTGCTTACCCTCCCCAGGACCCTCACCGTCCTTCCGTCCCGGAGCAGCGGCCGCACGCCGGTGAGGACGGAGGGACGGACGGAGCGGCGCCGCCCGAGGAAAGGATCGGCAGCAACGAGGGCGTGGATCTGTTGCTGGCGATCGGTGCAGAGAAGCCGGAGTTCCTCCTGACGGGAAAGACGCTCCGGGACCAGGGGCTGACGGTGGCCGGGATGTTGGGCGCGGGATGGACAGCAGAGCACTTGTGGCACGTCATCGCTGGCCGGGCTCTCCCTTCGCCGATCCTGACGACCGTCGGCGGGGTGGTGTCTGGCCGGCTGCGTGCGGCGATCTCGGGGCCGGTGCCTCGGCCGGGCGTGGTGCCGCAGGCACGGCATGAGGACGAGACGCCAACGCCAGCCGCCTGGTCGCAGAAGAAGGTGCTCCTGGGCGCCCGTGCCGGGGAGTGCGAGGGCCAAGGCGGCCTGTGTGGGCGCCCAACGCTGGGCGAGTCCCGCCTCTGCCGCTCGTGCATGGAGTCTGAGGGTGCCGCGCTCTGACCTTCCCGGTGGCGTACGGCCTGTCAGTGCGGTGCGCCATCATCCACCTACCGCCCAACTTGATCAGGGAGAACGATGACCGCCTTCGTCTACGTGATCGGCGAACAGGGATCGTCCATCGTCAAGATCGGCACCACGAATGACCTGAGCCTCCGGCTCACCGCTCTCCAGACCGGCAACCCGAACCCCCTGGTGCTCCTGTGGAGCCACGAGGGCGACAGGGAACTCGAGGGCCACCTCCACGCCACGTTCTCTGCCCATCGAGTGCGCGGCGAGTGGTTCGATCTGGGACAGCGGGACCCCGTAGCAGCAGTTCAACGAGCAGTTCGGGCTGCTCGCCTCGGACTTCTTCCCCGCCCGCGCCGCGAGACCAGCCTGGTATGGGGCCGCCGCAACGGAGCAGCCGCTACGGCCTTGGATGACGGGCACTGGTGGCTCTGCCGCCAGTTGGACGAACTCTTCAGCACTCGAGAGCACTTCACCCTTCGAGAAGCGGCCGAGGCGCTGGGGAGAGATCTCGACTTCGTTGAGTACTACGCGGCGCAGGCAGAGGACAGGAACCTACTGATCCGCCGACGTGCCTTGTCTCCCGGCGGGGAGTCGCTGTTTACCGTGCCGGGGGACAGCTACCTGCCCTGCTCAGGCGAAGACTGGTAGCGCGCGGCCTCAGGCCTGTGCGTTCGCCTCGCCCCCGATCCGCGCTCTGGACGGGGCGAGGTGTTTCCGGCCCCGACTGTCGGCGGTGTCCGCTATGGTGGTCACCGCCTGGCTTGGGCACCGCGCCCGTACGGCCCATGACCGTACGAAGCCGCCGAAGATGCTTCGCGTCGAAGCCGCCCCACCCCCTTTTCCTCAGCACTGCAGTACCTCCACGCCGTCACCCCTTCGCGGCGCTGTCATGGGAGCGCCATCGTGAAGGAGAGATCGCCGTGTCGAACCCCACCCACGCCCTCAAGCTCGACGCCCGCGCCCTGCGCGAGGCGTACGGCATCGGCTACCAGGACGCCGTGAAGCTCCTGGCCGAGCCCAACGAAGCACGCCGCGCCGACCTGCTGGCCGGGGTGACGGACCACGGATGCACCTCGTTCAAGGCCGTCATCGCCTGGTACGCGCAGATCCCGGCCGAGCAGCACACGCTCTGTACCCGGTGCGGGTGGACCAAGGGCATGATCTGCCCGGAGTGCTCGGATGGCTGTGGCTGCTCCACCGGCTGCTCCGGCTGGAGGCACAACCAGGGCGGCGGCAACGACTTCGAGGACGCCGACGAGTCCTGGTGGTCGTGCCCGGAGTGCGGCGACAGCACCGAGTACGACCAGGACTGCCAGTGCGATGACGCCGGCGAGTGCCGCGAGTGCGGGCACACCGGGAATGACCCCGCCTGCATCTACCGCTGCGAGTGCCCGTGCTGACCCCCGACATCGCGGCGAAAGCCTTCACGTACGGGCTCGCGCTATTCCCGCTGCAGCCCGGCGGGCGGCGGCCAGCTGCCGACGGCTGGCAGAGCACTGCGTCCGCCGACCCTTCGGTCCTCGGCTTGTGGCCGGCCGGAACGAACGTCGGCGTCGCGTGCCGCCGGTCCCGGCTGGTAGTCCTCGACCTCGACGTCAAGCACGCCGACAACGGCATCGACACGTTCTCCTGGCACCTCGCGCGCCAGCGTGAACCGTGGCCCGAGACGTTGACCGTTGCCACGCCGTCCGGCGGCCGGCACGTCTACTACCGGGCCCGGGCTGGCTGGACGGTTCCCAGCTCGTCCGGAGGCCGCACCCTCCTCGGCCCCGGAATCGACGTCCGCGCGCCGGGCCGACGGCTCGGTGGGTACGTCGTCGGGCCCGGGTCGGTCGTCAACGGCCGCCGGTACGAGGTCGCCGTCGACGCACCCGTGGTGTTGCTCCCGGTGTGGGTCGCGGAGTTGATCGGCGGCCGCCGTTCGCCGGATTCGCCACGTGTGCCATTGGCTGCTGAGAGACTCGGTGATCCCAGCTCGCTACGGAGGACCGCCTCATGACGGACAAGACGCCTGCCCAGCGCGCCGATGACGCTGCTGAGGCGGTCCGCGCGATCAATCACCTGACGATGAGCCCGCGGGACGACTGGCAGTACCCCGGCGACGCCTACAGCCTCGTCGCAGGTCTGTCGCGGATGGCGATGATGCTGCCGCAGGCCCTGGAACAGGCGTCCCGGTTGATCGCCGACCTGGATGAGGCCGGGCGCCTCCGCAGCGACAAGGACCAGTTGGAGCACGATCTCCGTGACACCTACTTGGGCCTGGAGGAGGGACGGCTCGCCGCGGAGAAGCTGTACGGGGCGTTGAACCGGGCGCACAACGGTCTGGGGCCCATCGCGTACAAGGACTGACCTGCATTCCCGAACCGCGTACCCTGGCCCGCAAGACAAGCTCGCCCCGGGGAGGCAGTTGTGACAGCACGTGAGACATGGACGGTGGACCGGCTCCACCACGCCCTGCCCCACTCCGCCTCGAGGCAGCAGCTCCTCGCGGACGTGAACCTCACCCCCATCGACGAACTGCCCGCGGTCCTGGACCGGTGGGCGCAGGCCGCCGAGACGCTCCAGGACGCGGCCGACCGGATCGAAGCCGCCCGGACCGCCGCGCGCGCGCCCGGCGCCGCGCAGCAGGACGGCCAGGGCCTCGAAGACCGCACCGCCGACGTCCTGCGGGACGCCGGCCCCCGCGGTGAGCACGGCCGGGGAGCGGCGTGACCTACCGCCTGCACTTCCCTGTCGACGTCTTCGACATCTACAAGCAGCTCCCCGACCGTGCGCGCCGCGACCTCGCCGTCTGCCTTGTCGACGCCCAGGAGGACCCCCTCGCGCACTCGGAGCCGTACGGGCAGGACGACGGCATCATCCGTACCGTCGCCCGCGGGCACGTCACCGCGGTCATCCTCTGCGGCCACGCCACCAGCACTCTCACGGTCCTCGCGATCGCGTACGCCGGCACCTAGCACCTGAGTGCCTCGGGTAGGCCGGTTCGCGCTCTTGTCGACCACCCCGCGCACCGTCACCTTCAGGAATGGGACACACCATCACTGAGGGGGACACCTTGGCCAAACGGCGACGCCCGCAACCGCGGGACAATCGGGGCAGGTTCACCAAGACCGGCATGCCCCTCTGGTTCGGCATTCTGGTGGCAGGTCTCCTGCTGGCGGCCTTGGCCGTGAAGGGATAGCCACCAAGAACGCAGTGACCTCGTTAAACCCGTCGGCCGTGCCCCCGTACCCGCTCTGGACGGGGGCACAGCACTGTCGAGGTTCAGGCAACCGCGGCCTGGTCTTTCCTCTTCCGAGGGCGGCGCGGTGGCGAGTCCAGCCAGACCGCGACCTCCTTCACCAGCTGCTTGCGGGCATCGGTCAGCTCGGCCTGCAGCGTCGCGAGCCGTTCCTGTCGTGCTTGGCGGTCTGCCCGCTCCTGCCCGCTTCCCAGCGCTGCCACCGCCTCTTCTTCCTCCATGTCGAGCCAGCCGACCAGGTCGGCAATGATGTGCGTTCCATCCGGTTCAGCCCGGCCCTGGGCGTGCGCCTCGTCAGCGAAACGCCGGAACTTCCGGATGTCCTTGAGCTGGTCGTCGTACCGCGTCGCCTCTCTGGGATCGTCTTCCATCTCCGCCCCTGTGCTGAGCATGGTCAGCGTCCTCTCGCCCGGGTCTGGGACCGGCGTGTTCGCCAGCGCCCGCTGAGCCGTGGCGTGCATCGCCATCGCAGTGCCCACCGGGCGGCCGTAGAAGAACAGCTCGATGCGCAGCAGCGCGGATGTCACCTCCTTCATGCCGGCGACCGTCGGCCGGGCGACGAGCATCCCGTCGATGGCGTCCAGGAACGCGGAGACGGCCTCGATACGGGGCTGACTGTGCGCGGTGTGCCGCGCCGTACGAGCAGCCAACCGGGTGGCGACCAGCGCCACGGTGGCAGCCACAAGGCCGCTGACAACGGTAGCCAGCGGAACAAGGTAGGAAGTCGTCATCCCTCAATCGTGGGCTGACCATCCCCCATGCACCCCAGAGTTGAGGGAGCCCAGAGCTTTGGACTGAATCGGCAGCCTTTCAGCCCGGGCGGTCAGTGCCCGTTGCCAGACTGGCCGAACTGGCCGCCACCCCCGCAGGAGACCCTGATGGACCTGAACCGTGACCCGCAGACCATCGCCTATGCCGCAGCCGAAGAAGTGCGGGCGCTGAACCACCGATCCAAGACTCCGGACGCGTTCTACGGCGACGACGGGTTCCGCGGCGCAGCCCCGGGCAAGCTGAGCGACACCGTCCACGGCCTCGCCACCCTCGCCGAGCGGCTCCCGCAGTCCCTGCAGCAGATCCGCCGCGGTCTCCAGCAGCTCGAGGAGGAGCAGCAGATCCGCATGGCCGACGGCAGCGACCCCGCCGAGGGCGTCTCCACCGCGCTGCGGGCCCTGCTGAACGCGGAGGAGGCCATCACGGCCGCCCACCACGCCTTGCGTACGGCCGCGAGCCCCATGGCCGACATGGGCGGCTACCTCGACGACACCGCGTACGAGGGCGAGGACGCCATCGTGTAGATCGGCAGGGGGATGCTCGCGCTGCACGGGTGTGACGATGGTGAGGTCCAACGTGGACACCAAGCGACCCCCGCTCCATGGGGAACTGCTGGCCGGCCCCGATGCCCTGACTGGGTGTCGGGGCCGAGCTGTGGGTAGGGGTGGGCCCCTCCAACACCGTTAACATATTGCTTCTCGCCATACGTTAACGGTAGGATCGGGAGACACCGAGCAGGGGGACCACCGCCGCGAAACCGCGCGACGCTGGAACCCGCCCCCTTCCCCAGGAGCAGCCTCGTGGACAAACCGCTCGACGATCCTCGCCTCGCACGCATAGCCGAAGCGCACTCCAAGGACGCAGCCGCAGGAGGCACCACTTCCGGCGACTGCAACGAATGCGGCCACCCGTGGCCCTGCCCCACCTACACCTGGGCCACGACCGACCGCGACCCCTTGGCGACATGGGACCCGGCCGACGACGAAGCCGAGCCTGAGCCGTGCCCGGCTGGGCTCCTTCCTCGGGGCGAAGCACCCGTCGAACGCTGCATGGTCGAAGGCCCGCACACGACCCACGTATCGCCGACTGGGAGGCGGTGGACCTCGTGACCACTGCGCTCACCGCGGCCGCCGCCCTCGCCGTCGGCTACGTCCTCGGCCGCGTACGCCCCTGGGACCGCCTCGACACCTGGGTCTGGCACCGCTTCGCGTTCATGGGCGAGTGGACCAAGTCGAAGCCGCAGCAGGTCCTCACGATCGCCGCGCACATCCTGGTCCGCCCCCGGATCTCGTACGACATCTGGCGCCGCCGCAACGAACCCCGCCCGCCCGAGCGCTCCCCCGCCATCCGCGTCCGCCCCGTCGACAAGCCCCAGGAGCCGACCCCGTGACCGACACCAGCGCCACCGAGATCCGCGCCGCCGCCGAGAAGCTCCGGACCCTCGCCACCGCCGCAGCCCACGAGGACCGAACCCGCTGGATGGTCGGCCACACCCTCGGCAGCAAGTCCCGCGTCGTCGTTGACGACCACGAGCAGCCCACCGTCCTCGTCGAGACCTGGGCCCAGCACCGCGAGCAGGTCGACGACTACCTCGCCGCCTACGCCTCGCCCGCCGTCGGCCTGGCCGTAGCGGACTGGCTGGACCACGAGGCCGACTCCATCGACACCGTCACCACGCACGACGTCTCGGAGTACCCCGACGACGACCCGGACGAGGGTCCCCAGTGCGTTGAGGACTGCGGCGCCTGCACGACCGAGCGCCATGCCCTCGCGGTCGCCCGCGCCATCAACAGCGCCACCTGACCCCGTCTGCCGGCCCGCCCGTCACCCGCGAAGGAGCACCACATGCCCGACCCGGCCGCCCGCACCCTCACACCGAGCGAGCACGACCGCGCCTGGCACGCCATCGAGCACGCCACCGGCCAAGACGACGCCGACCCCGGCACCGTTCTCAACGCCGTCCTCCGCGCCCTCCGTATCAACGCCCCCACCGCCGAGGACGAGCAGGCCGCCAGTCCCCGACTGCAAGCCGCCAAGAAGCAGGAGTCCGGCGTCGCAGCCACGACCGGTGAGGCCGACGTGCACATGGACCTTTCTGGGCGGCTGGCCGCCACCCTCACCGAGCGCACTGCCCCGTTCGGCGCGGACGGCTGCCAGTGCAGCCCCCTGGCCCGAGACGAGGACGGCGGCACCCGCTACCTGTGGGGCAGCGAAACCGACGACATGATCGTCGGCTGGCAACGGAACCAACGCTGTCCCCTCCACGCCCGCTCCATCGTCGAACCCGAACGCCTCGCCCGGTACACACGGGCCGTCGAGCAGATCACTGGGGTTCAGTCCGCCTCGTACGCCGACCCCGTCATGGAGGTCGCCGACGCCGAACTGGCCGATCTGCGCGAGCAGCTCCAGGACGCCGAAGCAGCCCTGGCAGCCCACCTCAACGCGCCCCAGCTCCGGCAGTGCCTCGTCCCCGGGTGCCTGCGCGAGTTCGATTTCATGGCAAGCATGGCCGGCGCCCCGCCGTCCCGGCCGTCCTGGTCCGGCGACGGTTGGCGGCAGCTCGGCAACGGCAGCATTCACCCCCGCGGCGGCCGCTACGTCTGCCCCGACCACGCCGACCTCGTCGTCACGCACATGCCCCGCCGCGTGGAATCACCGTCCGGCCGGTGGACCGTCGACTGCGCCTGCGGATGGATGGCCACGCCGCAGCGCTGGCACGGCCTCGTCGCCGCGGTGTGGGAGGAGCACCTCCTCACCGCCACCGGCCAGCTCCCCGCGGCGCCGCCGCTGACCGACCCCGAGCACCGCACCCCGCTTGCCGAGCACACCGAGCGGTCCCTCGCCGAGCTGTACGACCGGCTCTGGGACGCCGAAGCCGACAGTGACGAAACTCGCGACGTCGCCCGGGCATGCATGCTCGCTTACAGCGTGGCCGTCCCCGCCCTCCTCGGCGTCAAGACGTCCCTCGAAGCGCTCCGCCAGCGGATCACCCTCGACTCGCGCGACTGGACGCAGGACAAGACCGACGCATGGCTCTGGGCCGTCCTCGTCGGCGCCAACTGCGAGAACACCGACGAAGGCCACGTCCACGACGACGTCGACTGCGCCGGCGACCAGGGTCTGTGGAACCTCGGCCGCCAGCACGGTATCCCCACCGAGCAGGTCATCCGGACAGGGCACCTGCGCTGGTGGGTCGCCAACGCCGTGAATGCCGCGCAACAGATCGAGGAGAACGCCCCGAGCGGCAAAACCGAAGCCGCAGCGAAGCGCGCCGCCACCACCGACCCTGAGGACGGGGCGACGTGAGCGACTTCCACACCCAGGCCCGCGTCGCAGCGCGCAAGGACCGCCGTTACGCGGCCGCCCTCGAGCAGGTCCGTAAGTTCGTCTGGCCGGCCGGGGACCCGATGGTGCCCGGCGGATGGGCCGATGCTCTCGCCACGGACGTCGTGGCTGCGATCCGGCGCGACGAAGGCATCGAGCAGCCCATCATCAACCACACGTACGAAGGCGACGGCGGCGACTGCACCGCCCAGGTGTACAGCGTTGAACCCTGCGGCCGGCCCAAGCACGAACACCAGCTCGTCGAAGACGAACCAGCGCGAGGAGAGCAGTGACCGACCACAGCATCGCCGACGCTCCGGACGGGCGGCCCTCGCGCGATGATGCGCCGGGCCGCCCCGGCCATGTGCCCCGCGACGGCAGGGGGTTGCCGCCCGGGCCGCAGGGGCCGGCACCGAGGACACGCGTAATGACGAATGTCGGTACCGGCCGCAGCCAGTTGTCCCGTGCATGGACCGTAAGGGGAAGGGCAGAAGAACGGGATCGCGCTGCGATGTCCACCCCCTGCCGAGTGGATTACGAAGCCGCTGTCCTGTCCCTTCCGGTCACGGTTTGTACGGGCGCGGGACAATCCGCTCCACTTAGGTCCACCTATTTTCGGCAGCCTGTTGGCTCGGTGCCCTGCGGTGTAGCAGTGTGGCCGCGGTGTGCAGATACTGGCAGGTCAGCGGCAGCCACACGCACAGCATGCCATCGTGGGAGGCGGTTTTCTTGGGCCAGTTTTTAATGGTAAAACCGGTGCGAATATTTAGACTTCAATCTGTTGAACGATCGATCGCGGGGGGATTCGCTTGCTGAACAAGAAGGAGCTGCACAAGCTGCTCACAGAACGCCGCGCGCTGATTGATCCGGAGGGCCACGGATTTAGTCGCCCCGCCGGGCAAGGCCGCCGCGCACGGGGTCTCTCCCAGCAGCAGGTCGACCAGCTTCTCAAGCGGACCCTGGGCACCTACGCGCGGCTCGAGAAGGGCCGTATCCCCAAGCCCTCCATCCGGCTGCTCCTGGACGTCTCCAAGCTGTTCGGTCTCAACGAGCAGGAGTGGCGCACCCTGTGTCGGTTCGCGGGCATCGGAGACCCGCCCTGCCCGCTGACCGCACGCTCCGGCCTCGAGATCCCCGGCGTGTGGCAGGAGGCCGTCGACGGCATATCCCACATGGCGTACATCACCGACGCCTCCTGGGACATGCTCGCCTACAACGAGCCCTTTGCTCGTCTGTTCCCCGGCGGGCGCGTCCCCGCGAACACGATGCGCTGGATGCTGCTGGACCCCGACGGGCGGGCCACCCTCACCGACTGGTCCACCGCCTGGGCGCCCCTGGTCCTGCCCCAACTCCGCGCAGCGATCGCCGCGCGCCCCGACGACCAGACGCTGCGGCAGATCAAGAAGGAAGTCCTGGCCGACCCCGACTGCGCCCCGATCTGGGACGCCGGCGGCGCCCACATCCACCCCGACGGCGACGAACGCCCTCTCCGCCACGCCCTGGACGGGCCCGGCTGGGTCACCATGTGCGCAGCAGAGCCCATGACGGCCCCCGGCGCCCGCATGATCATCCTCGTGTTTCACCCTGGCACCAAGCGCGTCCACACACGCACCCCTATCCTCCGCGCACACACCAACTGATCTCTGATCAGGGGCAATGGCGAAACACGGGTGCCATAGGTTGTGCCCACCCCCACACCGTCATCTGCCATGCCGGAGGCCACCCATGCCGATGTACGTCTCCCGACCCCACACGGTGCTCCCCGACCACAAGATCAGCACTGCGGACATCGTCGACGACATATCCGCCCACCACCCCGACCACCCCCGGCTGCCGGTGATCCCACGGATCATCGGCAGCCTCGGCGTCCGCACCCGGTACTTCACCCGGCCCCTGGACGCGCCCACCGTCTCCGGCACCGCCAGCATCGAAGACCGCGCCCGGGCCGCGTTCATCGACGCCCTCACCATGGCCGAAGCGGCCGCGAACGCCGCCCTGAACTCCGCCGGACTCGCCCCACCCAGAACCAGCGGCCGGTACGCAGACATCGATGCCATCATCACCACCCACTCCACCGGATGGTCCGTCCCCAACCTCGAGATCCAGCTCATCGAACGCCTCGGCCTGAAGCCCACCGTGCGCAGGATCGCGATCACGACGATGGCGTGCGCAGGTGGCACCCAGGGCCTCATCCGCGCCGTGGACTTCCTCGCCGCCCGGCCCGGCTCCAAGGTCCTGGTCGTCGCCGCCGAGGTCATATCCAGCGTCTACAACCACAACGACACCTCGATCGAGGCGATGATCTACAAGGCGCTGTTCGGGGACTCCGCCGCCGCCTGCATCGTCACCGACCAGCCCCTCGGCCCGGGCCTAGTCATCGACTCCCCCGACGACACCTTCGAATACGTCCTGCCGGGCAGCCTCGACCGCTACACCGGCCGCATCGGCACCGACGGCTTCCACTTCGACTCCACCAAGGAAGCCCTGTCCGCCGCGGACGACGTCCTGCCCGCCGTCGTCGACTGGCTCGGCCCCACCCACGGCATCGGCTTCGGCGTCATCCACCCCGGAAGCCCCCGCATCATCACCGACACCGCCAAGGCGGTCGGCCTCACCGAGCACGACGCCCGCCACTCCACCGACACCCTCACCGACGAAGGCAACCTCGGCGGCGTATCGGTTCTCCGGGTCCTCGAGCGCACCCACACCGACCCGCCCCCGGCCGGCACCTGCGGCCTGGTCATCGCCTACGGCCCCGGCTTCAACACGCCCGCGCTGCGCGGCACCTGGACCGCCTGAATATGCCGGACGGTTTTTCCTGTCCACCCCTGTTGCCGAGCTTGCCCGGGTGTAATCCTGTGGCTCCTGGGCCTCCGCCTCACCCCCGGAGACGGGCCCATCGGCCCCGTCCTGCGTCGGCGTGCGGCGGGGCCGCGCCGTCCCTCCCGGCCTCCCGACGGGAGGGCCTTGGCGCGCGCCCGCGCTGTCAGTGCCGGATGCGACCCTGAACAGATGCCCGGCGGCGCCCATCACCTCGAAGCCGATGCTCACCGCCGGGCGCCCCTACTCTCCACGCGTAAAGGGGCCCCCGACCGCTTGCACGGATTAGGGGCCCCTGGTTCTTGTACTCGTACGACTACGACGGCGTGTGGCCATGCCTGTGTTGACACCGCTGCGCCAGGAAAGCGATCACGGCGGACGAGGCCCCGGCGATCACCACGACGCCGGCCTTCTCCAGCAGCACCCCGTGAAGGGCCACGACGCCCATCCCTCCGGCAAGCACGTTCAATGCCACGCGGTTGGGCACGTTCGGAGAACCGAGCAGAGCGCCCCAGAGCGCGACGACGATCCCGAAGGTGACAAGCAGAGAGTCCATGACGGTCATGCCCCGGATTCTCCCTCCCGCCCGCGCTGGCCTTCGCCGATGTTGCGCACTCGGTCACCATCGGACAGGAACTGACGCCCCCTTCACTCTCACGGGGCTCTATCGCCGCCACACGTTGACTTTCTCCGTGGCCAGCAACGGCGCCCCGTCCGGGCCCTTGGGGTGCGAGGGGATCCATCGCTTGTCCGCCCGCACCTCGGGCGAGTACCGCTCGTGCCGGTATTCGCGCCAGTGCCCGGAGACGACCCACCGGTGCCGGTAGCGGCGCCCGGTCACGTCCGTGCCCTCCGCCGCCTCGCGGCCGTCGGGCACGTACTGCCGGCGGAGCCCCACGCTCGTCACTTCCGGCACTGGCCGGCCTGCGCGGGCGTATCCGCGCGCCACCGCCTTGTCCGGGCGGTGCTGGGTACGCTCCACCAACTGCGGCTGCTGCATGAGCAGCCACGCCGCGGCCAGTGCGGCGAGGATCGGCTCCGGTACCTCCTTGTCGGCCTCGGCGAGCGGCACGGGCTCGACCGTGACGGGCTGCGTGAACCCGTAGACCGGAACCAGGGGCGGGATCTCCTCCTCGATCAGCGTGAAGCCCTTGTTCGCCGCGGTGACTTCCTGGACCATGCGGCGTCGGGACATCAGCAGCCACAGCATGCAGCCCTCTTTGTGGGGTCCCCATGCGATCGCCTCAACGGGGATCGAGACGCCGTAACCGTCCATGCTGCCCACGCCGCCGTCGAACATGATCAGTCCGCACGGGGAGGGCCTGTCCGCCGTTGCCCAGCGCGCTGCGGCCAGTTGAGCTCCGGCGGACATGGCCAGCGCGGTCATGTCGGGCGTCACCCAGTACAGGTCAGCGGCCGCCAGGCATGTCTCCAGGGCGTCGTAGCCGGCCTGAATGTCGTCGGTGCTGTGGGCGCGGATCGCCGACTGGGGGTCACGCAGGAATCCGACGGTTTGGTCGCGCAGCTTCGGCAGGTGAGTGGGACGCAGGCTCACGCGATCAGTCCTCGTCGGTGTCGGCGTAGTCGATGCGCGCCCCGGTCTGCTCGGCGGCACGGGCGCACACCCGCCGGTGCCAGGATGCCGACCAGCGGCCGCCGTGGGTCGCGGCTTGGTACTCCTCGTCGTCCCGGTAGGTGACGAGCACGGGCTCCTCCTCGTCCTCGCAGCTGGCCACCATGTCCGCCACGGCCTTGTCGGCGGCCGCTTTCAGCTCCGCAATCTCCGGACGGATACGGCCGGGGACCGGGTCACGCCCCTGCTCCCAGGACCGCAGGGTCCGCGGGTTCACGCCCAGGCGCTTGGCCAGGTGGTCGCCGGTCAAGCCGAGGGATTCGCGGGCGATCCGCAGCTCGGCCGGGGTGAGCGGGTCTTCCTCGGCCAGGTCGTCGCGCAGCGATTGCAGGTATTCGTCCAGGCCGTGGACGACCGCCACGGGGGTGCGGGTGTCGCCTTCGTACTGGGTGGCGCATTCGGCCATGTCCTGGGTGATCTGCGCTGCGATCTCCACCAAGCGGGCGTCCGTGGTGTCGGCTGTGATGTCGTATTCGTCGGCCTCACCGCCGTTGGTGGCGCCGTCGGTGGTCCACTCCTGGACGATGTCGATGTCGTCGAAGCCCTGGGTGTCGGCGTCGAAGTCGCCGTAGCCGAGGTTCAGCCCCAGCTTCTCCTCGATCTCCTCCTCCGCGGCCTCCGCGTCCTCGCCGAGCTGGGCGATCAGGTTGTTGCCGTCCCAGACCTCCTCCCAGTCGGCGAGGATCCGCTCGGCCAGCGGAGCGAGCTCACGCATGACCCGGTTCGCGGCCTCCGCGGTAAGGGTGGGGATGCCGTACCGGCGCTCCAGCCCGTGCCGAACGGACCCCGGCACCGCGTTGCCGACCTCCGCGTTGTAGTCCGCGAGCAGCGTGCCCGCGCGCAGGTCCAGCTCGATGTACGCGGGCTGCGCCTCGCTCTGCTGGTCGTAGTGCCGGTAGAGCTCGGTCGGCTTGGTGCATTCGATGATGCGGACGGTGTCAGACACGGCGGGGTCCTTCCAAAGGGCGGGGCCGGGCGAGCCCGGGCGGGGAGGGAGGTTCAGAGGGCGGCGATGGCGGCGCGGACGCCGGCCACCACGTCGTTCCAGACCTGCTGCTGGGTGGCGACGCGGGACTCGCTGAAGCCGTAGCGGCAGTGCAGCTGGCCGTCGGCGGCGTCGAACCACACCTTGTCGATCGAGCCGAGGAGCTTGTAGGCCTGCGAGTTGGACACGCCTTCACCCCGGTAGCAGGCCGAGGAAATGTTGCCGGTGTTGTAGTGGCTGGTCTCCAGGCCGGCGAACTCGGCCCAGCCGTTGACGTAGACGCGGTCCATGCCGTTCTTCTGCCAGCGGCTGCCGCCGATCGCGGTCATGGTCTCGATGGTGAAGACGACCTTGGCGGCCTTGCGGGCCAGGCGGCGGGCGCCGATGGCGATGCGGGCCGCGAGGGAAGCGGCGTCGATGACCCACTTCCCAGCCTGCTTGCTGGCGGCGACGGCACCCATACGGCACCAGGTGCGGATCGTGGCGACGGTGACCTTGGCCTCAGAAGCTGCGGCGGTGGTGTTCATGGATCCTCCGAGTGACTTACGGAGCGGGCTGGGGCTCAATCCCCTGCCTCACAACACCCAGACTACACCCTAAAATAGGGTGCGCAAGGGAGTTGGGGGAATTTCACCTCCCCAAATCCGAATCCCAGCGCGGCGCCCGGGCCGCAGATCCGGCTCGCCCGCATGCCACCCCACGCCTGCCCGCCATACCCTGGACGTCCGACCCCAGGGGGGCTCCTGGAGGTAGTCGTGCCCCGTCCGATTTGGTCCGGTGCCGTGTCGTTCGGCCTGGTCACGATCCCTGTGAAGCTCGAGCCAGCCACCGAGAGTCACTCGATCAGCTTCCGGCAGATTCACCTCGAGGACGGCGGCCAGATCCGCTACCAGAAGCGGTGCGAGATCGACGGCAAGGAGCTCCGGGCCGACGAGATCGGCAAGGCCTACGAGATCAGCAAGGACACTCTCATTCCGGTCACGGATGAGGACCTGGCGACCATGCCGCTGCCGACCGCGAAAGCCATCGAGATCGTGGCCTTCGTGCCCTGGGAGAGCATCGACCCGATCAGCATCGGCGAGGGCGGCTACTACCTCACCGCAGACGGCGCCGTGTCGGCCAAGCCGTACACCCTGCTACGGCGCGCCCTCGAGCGGAACGAGAAGGTCGCGGTGGCGAAGTTCGCCCTGCGCGGCCGCGAGCGCCTGGGCCTGCTGCGGGTGAAAGACGATGCGCTGCTCCTTCACAGCCTCCACTGGGGAGACGAGATCCGCAGCCCTGCCGAGCTTGCCCCCAAGGACGTCGATCTGAGCGAAGAGGAGATCGAGAGCGCGATCGCGCTGCTCGAGACGATGAGCGCCGAGCACCTCGGCGACCTCGACCTCACCGACCAGTACACGGAGGCAGTGGCCGAGGTCATCCACGCCAAGGCCGAGCACCGCAAACCGCGCCCGGTGGCCGAGGAGCCGGAGACGGCCGGGCAAGTCGTGGACCTGATGGCCGCCCTGACGGAGTCCGTGGAGAAGGCCAAGGAACGCCGCGGCGAGGGCGGCGATGCCGGGCCTGCCACCGTGCACAAGATGCCAGCGAAGAAGAAGACGGCGGCCAAGAAGGCGCCGGCGAAGAAGCAGGACGCCAAGAAGACCGCGGCTAAGAAGACCACCCGCAAGCGCAGCGCCTGAAGCGGAACGCGCGCCTCTGGTCACCAGCGCCGCCATGGGCGATGATCGTTGGACCCCCCACAGCACCATCAAGGGGGCATCCATGGCCCGTATGGCGCCGCACACACAGACCCGGGCAACCGTGGTCCGTGCCGGATACACCACCGCACAGGTGGCCCTGGCCGACTGGTACGACGGAAAGATCCTGGCCAGCGTCCCGACCTGGGAACTCACCGTCGCCACCGGCCGTACGCCAAGGGAGTTGCGCGGCCTGCAACTGTGGGTCTCGGCCCGCCTCACGGCACAGTCCGACCGGGACCTGGCACTGCAAGGCTGGCTGCTGTGCGACCCGCCGGCACCCCTGGCGGCCGCAGGGCCCGACGCCGGCCCGGTCCCGTACCTGCTTGGAGCAGTCGGCCCCGCCCCGGTGCCCGAGCAGGAGTAAGCAGTCAGGCGATCTTCGGCTTCTTCGTCCGCGCCGCCTCCACCTCAGCGAAACAGGCCCGGCACAAGGGGTTCCCTCCGAACCCGTATCTATGGCACGGCTGGTGGCAGCGCGCGCACGATCCGACCTGGTCAGACGGGCAGGACAGGGCGACAGCCGCATTGCGCTGCGCGGGGGGTGTGCTCATGGTCAACCTCTCAAAACGCTCACCCGGGCCAAGCGCCCGGGACTCTGCTGGGCTGTGGCGGTCTACGTGCGGCGCTGGGGCTTGTCGATGCCGAGGCTCCCCCACGGCGAGCACAGGTCGCACTGCTTGAGCTCGGGGAACTCCTCGAACGCGTCCCGCACCTCTTCCAGGCTGAGCAGCCCGGCCTGGCCTGTGTAGAGATGGCAGTTGCCTCGGTGGAGCACCGGGTGCCCTTCCACTGCGCGGGCCGGCTGGAGCTTCCAGGACATCTCCCGCCTGGCCACCTCGCGGCGCCGGCGCTGCTCCCGTTCCTGCTGCTCCAGATCCCGGATCGCCCTGTCGGCCAGCTGCAGCTGCCAGGCGAGCCAGTCCCGCAGGGTCCGCTGTTTCTCCAGACGCTCGGAGAGCGACAGGTCAGGCATGGCGGCCCGCCAGGCAGCATCGCCGGCACGCCTCGGCCCGGCGGAGCCAGTGCGGGGCGTCGATCAGGGACGGGAAGGGTGGGGCCACACCAGAATGATACGCCTGTTCGAATATCGGTGCGGGCAGCGACCCACCCGACTCACCCCTGACGCACGAAAACGGCCCGGCACGTAAGTGCCGGGCCGTTTCCCTACTGAATGGTGGCCCCATAGTCAGCGGTGGCCCCACCGTACGCCTCACACCGGGCGCAGTCGACGGAGAAGACGCACCGGCTTCACCGCCATCGTCCCGTCCGCCCTCTCCACCAGAACGTTCCTCGGCGCCAGCTTCGCCGTCCGCACCTCCGGGAACACCGGCTCCGGCATCCCGCCGACCTTCCCGTACCGCACGCGCACCCGCACTGGCCGCCATACCCGCGGCCCCGCGTGCTCCCAGTACCGGCGGACCTCCACAGATGGGATGTCCAGCTCGAGCCGCCCCTTCACCGGCCGCCCCTCTCCTCGTACGGAAGCAGCACCTGGTCCACGCGGCGGGCGACCGCGGCCGCACCGGCCGGATCATGCCGCTTCGGCGCCCGGGCGAGTGTCGGCACCAGCCAGTCCGGCCCCAACACGTGCACCACCCCTCCCCAGTCTGCTGCGCGGGCCTCAAGCCGGCCGCCCGCGATCGGAGAGCCGTGGACGACGAGCAGCGGCCACACCGACCCTGCGGGCATCCCCAGCGCGGCAGCGGTACGGCGGGCGTACGAGGCGACCGCCTCGACCTGCCGGTGCCGGTCCTGCCCACCGCAGTGCACCCGGCCCTCGATCAGCGTGGTGGGCCGGCCGCGGTGCCAGGCCTTCGTGTCCAGCACCACCACCGCAGTCCCGCACGGGGAGACCAGGAGATGGTCGAGGTTCGTGCGTCCCCCGGGCAGGGCCAGGTCATGCCGCACATGCCAGCCGTGCGCCTCGAGCTGCCGGAGCAGCCGCGCGGTGGCCTCCTCCCCTGCCGCACCGTGCGCCCAGCGGGCCGCCTGGGCGTCCGCCCGCCGTACGGATAACCCGATGCCCATCCAGGCGAGGACACGCCGCCACAGGCCCCGCCGGGCCCCGGCACGTAACGCTGCCGCGCGGGCGGCCGCCGACCTTCCCGCGCTCACTCGCCGGCCTCCCGCCACCAGCGCAGCCCGTCCGGCTCCCCACGCTCCGGGTCGCTGTCGCACTCGGCGAGGTACTCGCCGTAGGCGGCGACCCGGTCCGCGGCGTACTCCCGCTGCTCCGTCGTCATCCGCGAGGTGACCCAACGCCAGTTTCCCTCGAGCCACACAGTCATCCAGGCCCCGTTCTCCGGGGTGGCCGCGGCGTGGGCGCGCGCCGTACGGGCCCGCTCGCGCCCTTCGGCTGCCGCGGCCTCCCGATCCAGAACCGCCTGGTAGGTCGGGCGGTATCCCTCGCAGCCCGGGCACGTCACCTCCGTGCCCTCCGGTAGGGCTCCCTGCTCCGTGGAACGACCACACAGGGCCAGGCCGGTGGCCCACTCCTCCCAGTGGGGCAGCCACGTGTACAGCGACAGGTGCACCACATCCGGCTCGTCGGGGAGCAGCAGCCGGCCAACGGGCACCAGGTAGCGGCGCGTACGGTCCAGCTCGGTCGTCTCGCTCATCGCTCCTGCCCTCCCGCCGCTACAGCCGCAGCGATCGCGACCCAGCCCTTGTGCCACGCCTGATCCAGCAGCGGCCCGGCTCCCGCGTCCCGGCGCAGCCACTCCGCGCTGCCCTTCCGTCGCGCGAGGCGCACCAGCCAGGTCGAGGGCCCTTCCTCCTGCCACCGGCCGCCGGACCGGTCAGCCAGGTAGTGCGTGACCGCGGATACCGCCAGCCCTGCCGCAGCCCGGCGCCAGTCCAGGCCGAGCCGCAGTCCCCGATCGGCGGCCGCCAGCGCCAGAGCCTGCGTGGCTGTGTAGGAGGCGACGTGCCGCGCGCACGCGGCCCGTCCTTCGTGCCCATGCCGGCCCTTAGCGACCGCTTCCGTGTCCCGCTGGATCCAGTAGTCGCCGACTTCGTGGGCGGCAGTGAGCACGGCATAGGCGGCGGCGAACCGTGCGGCGGTGCTCATCGGTGCGCCTCCCTCAGCTTCTTCGCTTCGGCCTGGGCCTGCGCGGCCAGGGCCTCGAGGCGCTCCGCCTGACGAACGCTGGCCTCTCGGGCGTGGACGCGCGCCTGGTGGCCGCGCATGAACTCCGCGAGGCCCTCGGCGGCTGCGGCGGGCTCAAGCAGGTCCGTCCACGAGTACTCGCCCAGCCGGAACCCCATGGCTTCCTCGAGCCGGTCGAGGAGCTGCAGGCGCTGCCCATCCCTCGGGTCAGCGAGAGCCTTCTCCCTGCGGACCTTCTGTATCTCGTCGAAGTGACGACGGCGCAGAACGTCCTCCTGCACCCGGAGGGCGTTCACCCGCGTCGTCTCCGTGTTCTTCAGCAGCGTGAGCAGCAGCCCGATCGTCAGCCGGGGCTCACGCTCGGCCGGCTTCACCACCGTCTTGAACCGGCGGGCACCTCGCGGGTTCGGTACGAGGAGCCCCCAGCCGGGCGGGAGCTCCTCCGGCGGGGTGATGTCTACGCCTGGGGAAACGATGCTGAAGGTGGTCGAGTACGGCCACCACGCCTCCGCCTTCGCAGGGTTCTCCAGCTCGCGCCGGAAGTCGGCACGCGAGGTCTTCAGTTCGCACACGTCGATCCGGCCAGCCCCGCGGGAGGACCACAGGCCAATGTGGACGGCGTCAGCTCGCCGATTGTGCCCGCCCGGGTCTGTCACCTCGGTCAGGTAGACGGCGCCCGCCCCCGCCTGGTCGAGACGGTCCTTCGGCGCGATGAAGTGGGCATGCAGGAGCTCGTTCAGCTCCCGGGTGGTCATCCTGGCGCGGTCACCGTTGCCGGGACGCGCCTGAGGCTGCACGTCCAAAGCGGTCTGGGTGGTCATGCTGCTCCTTCGAGGGTGGTGGAGTTCCAGCGGTCGATTCCGCCTCGGATGGTGGTGACGCGGCGGCCACGGTGCCGGGCGGGCCAGACATGCACCCGGGCCGGTGCCCCGTACGGCATGCGCCGGGACCGGGACAGAAGGGCCGGCCGCGGGACCAGACGCGACCGCTGATGGTGAGGGCGATGGAGCGGTAGCAGACAGCGCACCGGCCGCGCGGCCCGTTCACCGCCGCGCCGCCTTCCGGTGGGCGCGGTGGCCTCGGGCCATGGTGCGCTCGAGCTGGTCGGCTATCAGCATCATCACGATGGCCGTGAGGGCTGTGACCCACAGCGGGGCCTTCCACAGGACGCAGGCGATCCCGCCGGCGAGGACCAGGAGGGTGTAGACGATGGGGCCGAGGTGCTTGGCGAGCATGAGGACCTCCACAAGCGTGATGTGACGGTGGGTTAGCGATGAGGCAGATGTACCGGCGGGTAGGGGTCTCCCACCCGCGCAGAAGCGAGACCCCGGACCCGATTCGGTCACGCAGCGTGTGACTCGGCTTGGGCTACGGGCGTCAGATCCACCCGGACCAGCCGAAGATGAACCGCGAGAGCAGCCGCATGCGCCCTGTCCCGGGCCCCCAGCCGTCGGCGGGCTTCCTTCACCTGGTCCACGACGGTGTGCTCCGACCGGCACAGGATGCGGGCGATGTCACCGTTCGTACGGCCGTCGGCAACCAGCTCGAGGACCTGGAGCAGCGGCCACGGCCATTCGTCCCGGGCGGCACTGTCCAACTCGAGGCGCAGCACACCAAGCCGGTACGCCGCGTCCACGGCCTGTGATGCCGTCTCGACCCCGCCCAGCTTCCGGAAGATCTCCTGGAAGATGCCTCCGACGGTCTTCAGGTCGATGCGCAGTTCGCGGGCGATCTGCTTGTGGGTCTGGCCGCTGGCCGTGCGGCGCAGCACGTCCAGTTGCTTGTCGGTCAGGGGGCGGTTGCTCAGTCCGCGGCGTGAGGATGGGGCGGGCCCGCCCCCGACCGGTGACGGGCCCTTCTCCGCAGGGGCTGTCACGTTGCGCTCCGGGCCGGCTCGGCAACCTCCACGATCGCCCGGCTACCGCGGAACACCTCGAACTCCGCCTCCGGCATCCACCAGCACTCACAACCCCACACCGTGCCCCCACCGTCCAAGTCCAGCCGGGGGTTCAAGTCCATCTGCGTCAGCAGCTCGACGACCTGCTCGTCCACCGACATGGCCGCACGGCGGGCATCACGCTCGGCGCGGATCCGCCGGTACTCGGCCAGCTCGCGGTCGGCTTCCTCCTGCGTCCTCTTGCCGGCCTCAACGGTCTCGGCGAGCTTCCGCACCATCCACGCGTCGTCAGCGGCCCGCAGCTCCTCGACGTTGCCGGACTCGCCCTCGATGACGTTCCGTGCCATCTGGCGGGTGTTCTCCGGCCAGTTCCCGGAGCCGGGGCGGGGGAAGTCACCGGCGTACACCCCGCGGCCGTACAGGTAGACGCTGTCGTCCGTGGCGTTCCGTACGGCCGCGATACGCGACCCGACAGCCCGGGCGCTCATGCGGCCCTCGCCTTCCCCAGCACCATCAGGTGCTCGTGGATCTGCCGGTTGTACCGAGCGTCCGCGAGGGCGTGATGCTCCCCCGCTTCCTGTGCCGGAAGCCGCGGGTTCCCGGCGTCGACGATGAGGGCCTGGAGCTCGGTGAACCACTGCGGTATGAACGCGGGCATCGAGGCCCAGTTGTTGTCCCAGAGCATGTGGAGCCGGCCGATGTCCTGCCCGCCGTAGTACGCGTACAGCCGGGTCTCCGAGGCGTCCGTGTCCGCGAAGTAGGCGCCGACGTCGGCCTTGATCGTCGCAATGCTGCGTACGGTCTCGTCATCGTGGTTGAGGACGCCCCGGTCGTCGTCGTACCCGAAGACGATGCGCGGCAGGTACGGCCACACGTTGTTCACCATCCACGGGACGGCGAGCAGCGCCTTAAGGTCCATCTCGGCGTTCACGGCGTAGTAGTCGACGCCGCTGTCGTCGGTAAGGCCAATCGAGACGAGACCGCTGTTGGTCGGGTCGCCGGGCAGGAACTCGCAGTCGAGGTAGACGCGTCGGATCGCCATGGGTCAGTTCTCCTTGGTGAGAGCGGTGGCGCGGGGGCGCCGGCTGAACGGAAGGCGGGCGGACGGGCGGGCTACGAGGCGCCGGACGGTGCCCAGCGGACTCGCCATGCGCGGCCGGTCGGCGAGCAGCGCCGGTGACGGGCGCTTCTGGGCGGGCGTCGCCGGGTGCCACATCTCCACCCACACCCCGCCCGTACGCCACAGGCACGCCACACGGCCCGGAACGCTGAAGTCGATCGACGGCCGCTGGTGAGCCGCGCGGGTGTCGAGCACCAGCACCGTGGCCCCGTTGATGAAGGCCAGCAGCGCCTTCTCCCGGTCCGGGCCGGACACTCGCGCGGTGAGCAGCGGGCTCCCGTCGAAGGCGGTCGACTTCTCCCAGTCCGTCAGCTCGGCGACGAGCTTCGTGTACTGGCGGCTGAGCCGCCAGGACCGTTCGGCGTGCGCCCTGGCCTCGTGCACTGCGGGATTGCTCATGGTCTTCTCCTGGCGGGGTGGTGTGTTCTGGTGGGGGGTGGCGCCGGCGGCGGCGAGGAGCAGCCAGTCCCCGGCGGTCACCGGGTCGCCTCGGCGGCCATGCGACGTAGCTCGGTGGCCGATGCCCCGTCGGCCATTTCTCGCTGCATGGTGGCCACGGCGCGCACGGCCTGGTCCCAGATCTCGTCGCGCTCACTGGCGGCCGGGATCACGCCGTGGATGAACGTCTGCTCGGCCTCGTCAGCGGCTTCGCGGAGGATCTCGGCCCGGTGCGCGTCGAGGAGCGCGGTGGCCTCTTCCGTCGGGCGCGGAGTGCTGCACAGGGCCCGGCCGGTGAGGTAGTTGAGGATGCCCTGGCGCGCCTTCTCGGTGGCCGGCTGGGTGGCGGGCTGCTCCCCGACGGCGGGGGTGTCGTGGCAGAACGTGTGCGGTGCTGCGTTGCCGCAGGAGCAGACCCGGCGATGCGACTGCTCCCCGTCCGGCCCGGCAAGGTCGTCGCGCAGTACGACGGCCTGGTCGGGGGTGAGCTCGAGCCAGTACGGCTCACGGTCCGGTCCGGACATGCAGACCGTGATCGTGTCGTCGTCGCCCCACAGGACGTCATTGAGGCCCCACCGCAGCGGGACGGGATCGTCGGCGTCGGCCGGTGATACAACATGCCGCTGCTGTCCGGCGGCCTGGCGGGCGGCGCCGATCCGGTCCCGCAGCTCGCATCCAGCGCAGCCGAGGTTCGCGGCGAGGTTGTCGTGCCGGGCGACGGAGCCGTGCAGGGCGGACAGGTAGGACTCGGCGTCGCGCAGGAGGTGGAGGGCGGTCTGGTCGGTCATGGGGTTCCTCCGGGTGGTGTGGAAGGCTCGGGGGTGGGCCGGCCCGCGCACTGTCGATGCGCGGGGCGGCCCGTCGTGCATCACGAGACGGTCAGCGACTGGCGGGGCAGCAGCCTCGGTGCACGGTCTTGCCGGTGAGCCCGTGGCCGTACTCGCCGATGCCGGGGCAGCTCGTGATGGGCGTGCACTCGCGGCACTCGCTGGTCACATCCGGCAGCGGGCGGCCTGCGATCGCGGCCTCAATCTCCGCGTCGGTCGCGTCCCCGAGCAGGTGGTCCCTGTCGCAGTACCGCTTCATGGTCACGTGGCGGACCGTGCGGCCCTGCTCGGTCGTCTCGATGCGGTCGGGGGTGTTCGGCCGGGTCATGGTGGGTCTCCTTGGGCGCGGGGTGTGGTGGAACCGGATGAGCGGCGGTCAGGCGGTCAGTCGTCGGCGATGAGGAGAGTGGCGAGGCCGAGCCAGGTGAGGACAGCGGCGATCGCGGTGACGATGGCGGACAGTTGGCCGTCGGCGGTGAGGCCGTAAGTGATGCCTCCGGAGATGGCTCCCAGGAGCAGGCCGAGCAGGAACAGGGGCATGCGGGGTTCCTTGTTAGGTGGTGGGGGTGGGCATGGGGCGGCCGCATGTGCAGGCGACGGCGCCGTCGGTGACGGTGGGCTGGCGCCACCGGTGGAACGGGCACGGTTCCACCAGGCGCTCGCCCGGCGGGTGCTGGATCAGGCCGAAGCGCGGGTTGTACGGGCCGCCCATGGCCCGGACCGGGTGGGTGTCGCCGCACACGAGACAGCGGGCCGTCGTCCGGCCCGGGAGCGGTGCGAGGAGAGCGCGCCTCGAGCCGGGGCAGTGTTTCGGCGGCCGGAGTTCCCGTGGCCCGAACACCAGTTGGCGGCCGCCGGGCTGCTGCTCCTCCTGGCCGGCGCCGATCGCCCGGCCTTCGCACGTCGCGCACACCAGCTCCCCCGCTGGTATCTCCTCGGCGGTGAGGACGGGAGCGCGGTCGCTGGAACCGATGCTGTAGCCGCACCAGGCGGTGTAGCAGTCCCGGTCGCCGTGGCGGGATCCGGAGCGGGGCCGGTGCCAGCGGGACATGCCGCGGGTGCGGAGGAACCGGGGCCCGGTGGCGAGGGCCTGGATGTCGAGGGAGACGGTGCTACCGGTCGTGGGCGGGAGCAGGGGGACAGTGCCGGGCATACCGCTCCTTCTTGAGGGGCCGAACGACGGACGGTCAGTCCAGTGAGGACGGGTCGGTGACCGTGACTCCGTCGCGGGTCCGGGAGAGCACCCGCTCGTACTCGCGCTTGGGGTCGTCGAAGCCGCCGCCGGGGCCCTCGAGCGTCAGCGTCTTCGCGTTGACCCGCTTGACCCGATAGGTGTCCGTGCTGGTGTGGAAGGTGCGGACCTCGACGATGTCGCCGGGTCGGAAGTCGGAGCGCTGCCAGGCACGGCCGCGGGCCGCGAGGCGCTCGGCCATGTCAGCCTCGTGCTTCGCCTTATTCGCCTTGTCCTGGGCCGCCTTCGCGGTCTGGTGGGCTTCGATGGCGCGGCGGGTGGCGTTGTCGGCGCGGTTACGGTCGCGTACGGCGGAGCGGTAGGAGTGGTGGCCGACGAGGAGCGGCTGCCCGCCTGCGAACCGGCCGTACATGCCTGACGCGTTCTCGCTCATGCGGTCGGCCTCGGCGGCGAGCTGGTCGGCGCGCTCCCGGGCCTGCTCGGCGCGGCGCCGGGCCTGCTGCGCTTCGTTATTCGACATCGTGATTCCTCTCATTTCATGCGTTGGCGGTGGAGCGGGTGATGGACTGGCGGCGCACGCAGCGCAGAGCGATGGCGTCGGCCTCGTCGAAGGGATCGACCAGCCGGTAGCGGACGTCGTCCGAGCCCTGGTGGTCGAAGCGGATGCAGTCGAAACACGAACACGGGTTGGCGATGTACAGGCCGTGCCGGTGGGTGACGCTGCCGTGGTAGAGGACGAGGTCGCCGGGCTGGATGAGGTCGAGGGCGCGAAGCAGGGTGTCGGACATGGCCGGGTCCTCCGATGGGCGGCGGGAGCGGGGCGCGGCGTGGTGGACGCGCCCCGGGGTGGCTACAGGTCGGTGAGAGTGGCCATCGGGAGGTCGTGGCCGCCGGTGTCCTCGTCCCAGTCGGTGACGATCTCGACGCGGCAGGAGTCGGGCAGGTCGACGGTGAGGGTGATCTCGATGGCAGCCCAGGTGACGTCCCCATCACAGGCGCTGCGCATGACCTGCCGGGTGGTGACGGTGCCGCCGACCCGCTTGTACAGGGCGTTGAGTTCGTGCTGGGACCAGACGGTGATGTGGGTGGCGGTCTCGCCGAGTTCGGCGCGCGGGGTCCAGCCGGAGCAGTAGCCCAGGGCCGTGGCGACCTTCGCAGCGAGCTCTCGGTCCGGGGCGGCGAGGGCGTCCTCGATGCGGGCGATGGCCTGGAGTGCGGCGGTCGGGAGGGCTTCGGTGGGGCGGGTCTGGGTGCGCATGCGGCGGGTTCCCTTCGGCGTGGTGCGGGTGGGCGGGGCTCGGGAGTTGGCCTATGCCGGTAGGCCTTGGCGCAGTGGCGGTCGTTGAGGGCCGCGCGCCCCGGGAAGGGGGGGTCGGGGCGCGCGGCCGGGTGTGGGCGGCACTCGTCGGAAGCGGGTCGGTGCACGGAAGGGGGGCCGTGCGGGCCGCGTGTCCGGGTGCCTGCCCGGGGGTCGCCCTCCCAGGGGGTGGGAGGGCGACGGCGGCTCCCCTGGGGGGTGGGGAGCCGGTCTGGGGGCTAGCTGACGCGGACGGTGTAGTAGCGGGCGTCGTAGCCGAAGTCGGCCCACTGGGCGGCGTGCCCGGGGGCGACGGTGCCGGTGAGGCGGTCCTTGACCGACTGGATGTTGTCGTCCGGCACGGTGCGTACGGTCTCGACGCTGTAGCCGTTCGGGTCGATGAGGGTGATGGTGGCCATGGGGTTCCCCTTCCATCCCTGGGCGTTGGCCCGGTGGGTCGTTGTCGGCTCTGCCAGCCTATCGTTAACGTATTGCATGACGCAATACGTTAACGGGGATTGGTCACCCACAACAAAGGGCCCGACCCCCACCCGGGGCCGGGCCCTACCCACACGCTCACCACGCCATCAAAACGGCGGCTCGTCGCTCCACCCGCCGCCCTCAGGCGCCTTGTGCGTTCCCGGAGTCGACGCCGACCACGGATTCTCGGCCGACGCCGCGCCCTGCTCCCTACGCGCCTGCTGGACCGCCCGCTGCCCCGTCCCCGACGTCTTCTCCACCCGCGCCGTCGCGTACTTCAGAGCCGGGCCGACCTCCTCGACCTCCAGCTCGAGCACGGTGCGCTTCACGCCCTCACGGTCCTCGTACGACCGCTGCCCCAGCCGGCCCATCACGATGACCCGCATCCCGCGCTGCAGCGACTCCGCCACATGCTCCGCCGTCTGCCTCCACACAGAGCACGGCAGGAACAGCGCCTCCCCGTCCTTCCACTCGTTCGTCGCCTTGTCGAACACCCGGGGCGTGGATGCGACCTTGAACCTGGCCACCGCCGCCCCACCCGGGGTGAACCGCAACTCGGGATCGTCCACCAGGTTCCCCACCACGGTGATGACGGTCTCTCCAGACATTCTCTGCTCCTTCTCCGCGTCTCAACTGGCCTGGGCATAGCCGGGCGTACCGCCGGCCCACACCACCCGCGTCTGCGGGCTCGGCTTACTGCTCTTCGCCTTCCGGATCGGGCCGCCGTACTTCGCGTAGTTGCGGCCACGGCAGATGTTCGAGATGAGTCCCGGGACCACGCCGTACGACATTGCGATCACCATGTCCGTATCGCCACGCGCAGAGCGCTCACGAATCGCGATCACTTCCTCCTCCGTGAACGAGCGCGCCTCGTCGGGACGCTCCAGCTCCGGGAACTTCTCCCCACGGGCCTCGAACGCCCGGCGGCTGCGGCTCATGAACGTCGCCGTGGAGTTCCTCTTCAGCCCGTGCATGGCGTCGATGTCCGTGTACCTCAGGCCGCGCGCCACGCACTTCACCACCGCCTCCAGCCGCTCCCGGGGAGTCACCCGCACAGGGATGCCCTGCACGTACTGGCTCACGGCGGCCTCGTCGATGAACGTGTCGTCGTCCTCGAGCTCCGGTTCCGGCGCCAGGTCCCGCACACGGGCATGCTCACCCCAGGCCGGCACGACCGTCTGCCCGTGCTCGTTGAAGTCCAACCACCCCAGCGCGGCGCCCATCGACTGGTCCGGATCGACCAGGCCGGCCAGGACAACGAGCAGCGCGTCCTTCTCCCCCGCACTGAGGCGGGCCAGCGCCTGGTGCACGTCCCGAGGGCCACCGTCACCGTGAACCAGCGTCACCAGGTTCGCCGCGATGGGCAGCAGCTTCTCGGCCATGTCTCCACGCTCCTTCGCGCTCAGTGCACTCATGCCGCCACCCCGTGCTCTGCCGCAACCTTCTCGGCGTCGTAACGCCGCATCCACCGGTACAAGGCATCCCGGCCCACACCGAGCCGCTCAGCAATCTCCCGGCCAGTCACGTTCTCCGCGCGCCACTGCTGGATCTGCGCCGCGAACTCCCAGCACCGCTCCTGCGCCGGACTCGGCTGCGGCGGCATGACCCGCTTCTCACTCGCGGGGATCAGCGCCCACCGCTCCTCCTCCGACAGGCCACCCCAGACACCGAACCGCTGCCCGGTCTCCTGCGCCCATTGGAGGCACGCCTTACGGACCGGGCAACGGCCGCAGATCCTCTTGGCGGCCTCCACCTTCCGCTTCTGGGAGCCGCCATAGCGGGCCGGGAAGAACGTCTCCGGAGGCTCGGTCCGGCAGACCGCGCGGCGCATCCAGTCGTCAGATACGGACAGGGGGATGATCATGCCAAGGCTCCTTCGTTCATCAGTTCCAGAAGAAATGCGGCGTGTTCTATGGAGCGGCCGGTAGACCGCGTAGACCGAGTCATGTCGGTAGTCGCCTCGGCGTTCATGAGGGGGCTCCGGTGAGGGTGTAGAGGCGGATCACGGCTCCGGGCTCGGGGAGGGCTTCGGGGTGTTCGCCGGGGAAGGTCTTGGTGGCGGTGACGCGGATGATGCGGGAGTCGTCCATGACGGCGTGGGCGTCGGCGATGCCGTCGAAGGTGGAGCGGATGAGCTTGTCGACGTCGCCGGAGTGTCGGGTGGTGGGCCAGGTCCGCTTCCGCTTGGGGGCGGTGGCGGGCTTGACGACGGTGAACACGATCTCGGCTTCGAGGGGCCCGTCGAGCGGGGGGACGTGGACGGGGATGCGGCCGATGTGTCCGGTGGCCATGGCGCGTTCGGTGGCTGCGGTGACGAGGGCTCGCCAGGGCTTGACGCGCTTGGACTGTTCGACGAGGACGGCGGAGATGCGGCCGGAGGCGGCGTTGCGTCGGTGTCCGGCGTACTTCTTGCTGCCCTGGGGTGCGGGGCGGCCGTGGACGGTGATGGTGAGGCGCAGCTCCCGTACGAGTTCGGGCTGAGTCGTGGTCACTGGGCGGGCTCCGGCTCGTAGGTGCGGGCGGTCTTGTACTCCCAGCCTTGGTGGGTCTGGAAGGCGACGTGGGCGCCGAGGGTGGCGTTGTTCTGGGCTACGCGACGGGCGCGGGCGAGGTCGCTGGTGTGGAATGTGCGGCGGCGTCCGTTGGGCCACGTGATGACGAGCTGGTACTTGTCGACGCTGGCGTTGGGCTTGGTGCCGCGGTTGCGCCGGTTGTTGACGTGGTGCCGGGTGGGCTTGGTGTACGCCATCACGCCTCCATCGGGTATGCGTCGTGGAGGCGGCCGTCGAGTTCCCGGCCGGCGGCCTTCTTGCCGACCCTGGCGATCTCGACGCGGTGGCCGAGGTCGTCGATCGGGTCGCCGACGAGGAGGACGCCCTTGCTGGTGCCGCCGATGACGAGGTAGCCGGTGGGCGCGTATTCGCCCCACTGTTTGAACAGGAATGGGACGTCGGCCTGGGCGCACTGGTCACGGAGGCTGGTCGCCCAGGTGGGGTTCATCGGTCGGGCGCTGTGGCCGGACTCTCCCCCGACGACCACCCAGTCGAGGCCGTGGAAGCGGCGGCAGCAGTCCCCGGCGTGGACGTAGGAGGCGGTGAGGCCGTGGCCCCGTTCGCTGCCCGCAGGGATGACGGCCTGTTTCAGGTCGATGGGGCCGAGGAGGGGTTCGGCGGAGATCCAGCGGATGGCGGCGGGGGTGTCGAGGAGGGCGGGGATGCGGATGTCGGCCCACTGCTGGTTCTCGACGGACACGCCGAGCCACAAATTCGGCAGGGGCCAGGTCCAGTCGTCGGCCGGCAGGCCTTTGCCGATGGCACGTGAGCGGACCTGGTCGACCCAGGCGGTGTCGTTGAGGAGGGTCCTCATGCGGGCGTGGCGCTTGGTGAGGAGCTGGAAGGTGTGGCGGCGGGCGGCGGCCATGACGGCGAAGATGTCGGCGATCCAGGCCTGGTCGATGTCGGCGTGGAAGAGGTCGGACATGGAGTTGACGAAGACCTTGGCGGGCTTGCGCCAGGTCAGGGGGTCGTTGACCTTGCCGGGGCGGAGCTGGATGTCGAAGCCGTGGGGGAAGGCTGCGTGGCCGCGGAAGCGTTCGGCGATGGTCTTTGCGTAGCAGTTGTCGCAGCCGGCGGAGATCTGCGTGCAGCCGGTGACTGGGTTCCAGGTGCGGTCGGTCCATTCGATGGTGGTGGTGTCACCCACGGCGGATCTCCTCGGTCTGCTGGTAGAGGGCGTTGAGGGCGGCGGTCTGCTGCGGTGCGATCCACTGGGCTTCGGTGAGGGCGGTGCGGTGATCGGGGTAGCGGTAGATGTCGGAGCGGGCGAGGGCGGTGCGGTGGACCCAGTGGGTTCCGGTCCAGGCGTTGTCGTCGCGGAGGATGGCCCAGCCGTCTCCGTGGTGGTCGTCGCGCTTCTCGACCAGGAGGTCGGCGTGGGGTCCGTAGGGGCTGCCGGGGCAGGGGACGCGGAAGACGGTTGCGAGCTCGAGTTCGGCGACGAGCCGGGCGATGTAGTCGTGGTCAGTCACGGCGCTCAGCTCGCGTCTGCTGCATGGCGAGAGCGTCGGCGACGGTGTAGCCGTTGACCGTGATGTGGGGCGCGGCTTCCCTGGCGAGGCGGAGGGCGGTGTCCAGGTCGAAGCGGTGGGCGTTGAGCCAGTCGTCGCCCCGGCCGTAGGGCTTGACACCGCCGTGGTCCCAGGTGCCGTCGGCTCCGAGGCACGCCCCGATGCGGGTGACGGCCCAGCGGTCTCCGCCCCGGTACTGGACCCGGACCTCGAAGACGTGCGCTTCGAAGTCGTCCTCGGGTACGCAGTTCACCGTGTACTCGACGGCCTTGACGGTCGGCTCGGGGATGTCAGTCATTGTCGGGGTGCTCCTTCGGCGTGTCGTGGTCGGTGCGGAGTTCGGTGACGTCGAGGGCCTGGGTGTCGGCGTTGCTGGCGGTGGAGTGGGCGAGGGCGTCGCCGAGGGTCCGTACGACCGGGGCCGTGGGGGCGGGGGCCGGGATGGGGGCGCCGTGGGTGTGGGTGCAGTCGGCGGCCGCCGTGCGGGCGGTGTGGAGGGCGGCCGGCCCGTCGACGGGGTGGGCGTGGTGGGCGCCGTTGGGGCACGGGGTCCAGGCGGTGAACTGGCTGCGGTTGCCGCTGGCGTGGACGAGGAGGGTGTGGTCGTCGAGCTGGGCGGTGGCGGTGCCGTCGGGGGCGGCGTGCCAGGCCCGTATGGGGAGTACGGGGAGGTTCGCGAGGCGGGCGGCGTACGCGGCGCGTATGGCGGGGCCGGTTATGAACTCGGTGTCGGGGGCGGTGCGTATGGGGAGCGGGTGGCGGAGGTCGACGGGTGCCGTGGTGACGTGGAGGGTGGTGCGGGGGCGGGGCTTCTTGGGGGTGCGGCGGGTGCGGGTTTTGGTGCTCACGACGGTTCTCCGTCCGGGGGGTCCTTGGGGGGTGTGGTGCGGGCGCCGAGGCCGTGCTGGGAGAGCACGACCAGGGCGGCGGCGATGAGGCCGAGTGCGAGGGCGATGGCGGCGGGCCCGGTCATACGAGGTCGTCGGGGTGCGGCGGGTTGAGGAGCATGTCGCCGAGGACTTCGCGGAGGTCCTCGTCGAGGAGGAGTTCGTAGCGGCGGCCGTTGGGGTCGACGAGGTGGACGACGGTGTCGTCGGCCAGGTCATGGGGGGTGTCGACCTGCCGGTCCCAGCGCAGCGCGTGGCGTTCGGGGACCGGCTGATGGCCCAGCGTCGACTGCACCCGGCCGCGCACGATGGCGATGGCCGCATCGCATTCGGTGCAGCAGCCGGAGAGGGCTGTGGCGCACCGGTCGACGAACTCGTTCAGGAGCACGGCGTCATGCTCGGTGAACAGCTTCATCAGGTGCTCGTGTACGCCCGGAGGTACGCCGGTGTCCTTGAAGGCGATGGTGGCGAACTCGTAGAGCTGATCGTGATCGGTCATCGCTGGGTCGCCTTTGCGTCGGTGTGGGCGCCGTCGGCCTGGGCGGCGTTGTGGGCGGCGGTCTCGCGGCGGATCTCGAGGACGCGGTCCCAGTAGCCGAGGGCGTATTCGACGACGGGGTGGAGGTCTCCGATGTAGGCGGCCCGGGTGGCGAGCTCGGTGGGGGTGGCGCCGCTGTTGTGCTCGTCGTGGGCGTCGGCGCGGCCGGCGTAGTAGGCGGGGTCCTGCCCGCCGGTGAGGGCCGGGAAGACGGTCATGGTCGTCATGGCGGTCGGTCTCCTGTCGGTGGTCAGGCGGCGTGGGGACGCGGGGCGGGGATGTCGAGGAGGGTGTCGGCGGCCTGGGTGGCGCGCTCGAGGATGCCGATGACGTCGGAGACGTTGGGCTGGCGCTGGGTGTAGAAGTCGGTCTCGCTGACCCAGGTGCGGATGTGCTCGAGGTGGTCGTCGATGCCGGTGGCCGGGTCGTGGGGTGCGTCGGTCGGCAGGACGGCGGAGATCCAGCGCAGCGCGTCCATGACCATCTCGTCGGTCTGGATGAGGAGGTCGGCGCGGACGGCGTGGTCGTGGAAGGCGTTGGGGGTGCTTCCGGTGACGGCCCGGTAGACGGCGGCTTCGATGCTGAGCTGGCCGGTCTTGGCGTTGGCGATGAGCTCCCGGTCGAGGCCGAAGTAGTTGAGGAGCTGGCCGGTGATGTTGAGGACGGTTCCGGTGCTGGACATGGGGGTCTCCCGGTACGGCGGTGCGGAGGGAAGGAAGGGGCGGTTCACCCGGCCCCGGGGAGCTACTGCCGCGCCATGGGCGGGGTGCTCGACTCGGGGCCGGGGGCTTGGGGTTACTGCTCGTGGTCGACGGGGTGGTCGTCGGCACAGGCCGGGCACTGGAGGCGCGGCAGGTTGAACAGGGTGGGCTCGACTTCGCGAAGGCCGGGGGCGGCGGAGTCGAAGATCGTGCTGCAGGCCCAGCAGGAGGGGCAGGCGCAGCGGACGATGTCGTTGGGCGCCGGGATGGGCATGCCCGTGACGTAGGCGACCGAGGCCATCAGGGAGTTGTAGTGGGTGGAGTCGACGGTGTTGTCGGCGAGTTCCATGAGGCGGTCGAACTCGGCCCGCGCGAGGGGGGTGAGCTGGTCGTAGTCGACGGTGTGGTGCTGGGTGCGGGCAGGGCTGATCACGCTCATGGCGGCGCTCCTGGACTCGTGTACTCCGTACGGCCGTTGGGTCGGTCCGTTCGTTGTCGGCTCCATGAGCATAGCCATAACGTATTGCAGAGTGCAATACGTTATGGCGGGGGTTCGGGCATAAAAAAGCCCCGCCGTGGTCAGGGGCGGGGCTGGTGGGAGCGGGCGGGCCGTCAGTTCTCGCGGACAGCGACCCAGCGAGCGTGACTCATGAGGATGTCGCTGAAGCTCACCAAGTCGCTCCGGCCGGCACGTCGAACCGGCAGGTCGTCAGTATCAATCCACCTCCGGATGGTGGACTCGGAGGCCGGGTGGCCGGTTTCCTCGAGCAGCGCGACGGCTTCCCGAAGGGTGACCCAGTCGACGGTGGCCGGCTGGTGGAGCAGGGCGTTCTGGACGTTGACCACGTGCAAGCTCCCGATGATCGACGACCGAAGTTCGCAGCTCCGACGGCCGATAAGCGGGTTCGGACCTTGGGGGTCCGGTTGTGAGGGTGAAGCGCTGGAATGTGCTGGTACTACGTAGACACGCCAGGGTGGCGTCAGGTTGCGTTCGTTTTCAACATCTTTTGCCGGTCGATGTGCCGGTACGCGAGCTGCTGAAGGGACCAGGCGCGGGAGAGCCCGTGGTCGTCGAGGCAGTAGCGGTTCACGCAGCCGGCCTTGCGCTGCTCGGCGTCCCAGAACAGGCCCCAGCATCCGCACGCGGGGCAGGGATGTCGGCGGATCACCTTGTTGTCACCCATGGCCAGGGCGTGCTCGAGGCCCTGGCGGTAGATGACGGTCTCGCGTGCGCGCTGGCGTTCGGGTTCGAGGTGCGCGGTGTGCTCCCGGGCCCAGGCGTAGATCTGGGCGGCGTCCGCGGGGGCCGGGCCGGCATCCGGCACCTCGGCGCGGGTGTGCTCCTCGACCTCGTTCACGCGCGCGCGGATGTAATCAATGATGCCCAGGCGTACCGGCGCACTCGGTGTGGTGGACCTGGTGCACCGCTCGGCCGGACCGCTGCGGCCCGGCTCGATGAAGTCGCTCTGCAGCAGCCGGAGGCGTCGTGCTGTGGTGTCGTCCTCGATGCCCATAGAGTCCCCGTCCGCCGTGCGGCCCGAGGGCGCGGTGCGTGACGGTGAGAGCCGGAGGCGCGCGCCCGGGGCCGGAGTCTGTCACTCCGGGTGAGTTCCGGACGCCCCATCGTGGCATAGAAGTGGCTGGAGTTGAACGCATCGCGACAGATGATCAACGCTGGGCGACGGGTAGGTCCCAGATCGTTCCCGCTCGCCCCGCAATGTCGGGCGGCATATTCACACCCGCTGCGGTGCGGCCTTCATCCCCTCAAGCATCCCCTTCATGTTCTGGTGATCGCTCTCCCCCAAGGCCTCGTGAACGCGCGCTCCGTCGACCATCAGCAGCACCGCTTCGATGGTCGTATCGAAAGCTTCTGCGGTCTGCGGGTCGGTCAGGCTCAGTCCCCGGGCAAGGAACAGGGCCTCGATGGTCTCGGCGAGCGCCTGCTCAACGGCGCAGTTGCTGACGCTTTCCGGCTTGGGGCGTCCGCTGGAGCGGCCCCGTGCGGCGAGGTGCTGCGCAAGATGAATGACGGCCCCGGCATCGTTGACGGGGGTGGGCTCCGGCGGTCGGGCCGGCTCTGCTGCGGTCATGGGGCGTCTCCGCTCCTCCGGCAGATGTGGGAAGGGCTCGCGCCGGCGAGGGCTCGAGTCCGGTCTGGCTGCCGATCCATCCCGGGTAGGTCACTGTGGCACCAAAACAGACCGTGATGTAAGAACGGTCAGGTTTTTGATGCCAGCCGAACGCCCCAAAGGGGTGCGATCCAGCCGCTACTGGTCGGGGTTGCGGCCGAGGAACATGACGCAGCCCCCGCGCAATGCTGGGACGGAGTTTTGCCGACAACGACCCACCAGGCCACGCGGGGGCCGGAGACCTCACGGGCAGGCCCGTCAGATGACGGAGATTGTAGTGGGCTATCTCGTCACGCAGGAAGCCCCATCCCCCGGGCCGGTTCCCCAGGCGGCGGCAGCCCTTCTCCGATGGGGGCGGTGAGGGGTGGGGCAGGGCGCCGGGCTGCGAACCCTTCGGCAGGAGGGGCCGGCGGCCCTGGCCGACAAGCCCGGAGGCCTGCGGCGTTTCGGCGCCTGTCCCCTCCCGATGGGCGCATGCCCCATGTCACTCGGACGGGTGACCCAGAAACCCCGGCACACGGGGCATAGTCGGCGCAATCTCGCCGCACGCAAAAAGCGGCCCCGCCCCCCACCGGGCGGTGAAGGGGGCGGGGCCACAGCTGCGCACGCGCGCGCCTGGTCGCTTCGAAGCGTCAGGCTTCGGCGTCTTCTGACGTCGTCGCCTGCATCTTGGTCCGGTAGTCCAGGAGGCAGATGGTGAGGGCGGCAAGCTCCTTCTGCGTCATGTTCTGGGCCGCGGCGAGGGCCACCGCCTTCGGGTGATCCCACGGAACGTCGCGTGTCCAGGAGTCGAGCGCGAGCTCCGCGTCGTCCGTGCCCGCTGCGGTGCCCTCAGGCCGCTGCTCCGGCAGCTTCTGACCGCCGCCCAGCAAGGCCTGGTTGAACGCCTGCACGGTGGCCCACTCCTTAGTCGGCTCGGGGGCACCATGGCTGTCTCCCAAGGGCGACACGGCCTCGGCGGAGGCCGCCTTTGCGCGGGACGTTGGCTCTGCTGACTTGTCCTCGGCCGTCTCCGGTTTCATTACGGCGTAATAATCGGCGGCGCCGGAGGAGGGGGGTGCCTTCCGTGGCGCCTTCCGGGCTGCCTCGCTGGCGGCCTTCTTCTCCTTCAGGCGCGCCAGGTGCTGTTCCTGCTCCTCCGGCTTCTTGCGACCCACGCTGCGCAGCAACTCGGCCGACTCCTCGCCGGCCTCCAGCCGCCTCTGCAGCTCCGGTGTCAGACCGAGCAGGGCGAGGCGTTGGGACACCCAGCCTTGGGAGCGGTGCAGCCGTGCGGCGAGCGCTTCCTGGGTCTTGTGGACCTTCATGAGTTGCTCGAGGGCCCTGGCTTCGTCCAGGGGCTCGAGGTCGTTTCGGTGGACGTTGGCGACGAGGGCCGATTCCAGGATTTCGTCGGGGTTGCTGCCGAGGTCGTCGTCGAGCATCACCTTGATGGTCTCGAGGCCTGCTTCGCGTGACGCGGCCAGGCGGGAGTTGCCCTCGATGACGACGTACCGGGTGTCGGGCTCGAGGTCCTGCTCCCTGCCGGGGTTGCCTTCGAGGTAGGCGAACCGGCTCATGATGCTGATCGCGGTCTTCTGACCGTGGTCGCGCAGGCTGTTGGCGAGGTCGGTCAGGTCGCCGAGGTCGGTGCGGGGGTTGTCCGGGTTCAGGCTGATGACGGCGACGGGCAGCTGGACGGGAGGCGGTGCGGCTGCGGTGGGGGCGGCGGTCGCGGCTTCGATGGCGGCGCGTCGGGAGCTGACGGGCCGGGCCTGCTGGAAGGAGGATCCGGCGCCAAGCATGTCGGCCTTGCTCATGAGATCTCCCGGGCGAGGGCGCGCATTCCGACGGCCTGGTTGCAGCGGGGGGCGTAGGCGAGGAGCGGCTTCTTCACGCGTACCGCTTCCTTCTGCTCCTTCAGATCGCCGATGACGCCGACCACTCGAGGATCCTTTATGTCCATCCAGGCCTGGAGCGAGGACGTGGCGATGTAGCCGCGGCGGGCGTCGTAGTGATTGACGACGAGGCCGAGGTAGTCCAGGTCCAGGTGCATGTCGCTGCGCAGGTCTTCGATCTGCGAGGTGAGCAGTCCGTACGCGTCGGCGGAACTGTCCTCGGCCTGGACCACGACGAGCACGCCCGAGTTGCCGGGGTGTTCGTCGGGCCGGCGGCGCCCGAAGTATGCGGCGGCGTCCATGCTCAGGCCCAGGCTCGGCGGGCAGTCGACCACGATGGCGTCGTAGTCCGCCTCGAGGGGGAGCAGGGCGCGTTCCAGGGCTGCTTCCCGGGCGCGGACTCCGGAGAGCTTCACGTCCAGGAGGAAGGCGTCGGTGCACGCGGGCAGCAGGTGCAGGCGGTCACCGAACCTGTCGTCTTCGATGGTGACGACGAGGTCCCGGATCTCGCCCTTGGGCTCGCCGGCCATGTGCTTGGTCAGGCTGTCGCCCTCGATGGGAAGCGGCTCCTGGCCGAGCTGCTTGGTGAGGTGGGCCTGGGGGTCGAAGTCGACGAGGAGGACGCGGCGTCCGAGCCCGGGCAGGTCCTCGTAGTCGAGGGAGGAGTCGCCTGCCTCGTCCTCAGTGGTGAGGGCGGCGGCGAAGTGCTTCGAGATGCGTACGGCGTGCAGCTGGTTGGGGTCCTCTGCGAGGGCTTCCCCGACGCCTGCGGCGATGGCGGTCTTGCCGACGCCGCCCTTCTGGTTGCAGACGATGACCCGCGCGGGGTGCTGCGGACGCACCACGGCCGGGGCCGGGTTCGTGTCCAGCCACACCTGCACGGACTGGGAGAGGCCCTGGACGATGGAGACGCCGCGGGCGGTGCAGTCGTTGCGGAAGTCCTCCCAGTGGCCGGTGGGGAGGAAGGTGGAGAAGGACCTGGCGCCGGACGTGTCGATGGGGGTGAGGTTCGATCCCAGCCCGCGCCAAGCCGTGATGCCGGCCTCGACGGCGTGCTGAATGTCGATGCCGCGTTGCGCTGTCCGGATCTTCAGATCCTTCTGCAGCCCGGCCGGGAGCTTGGAGACGACCTTCTCGCGGTCGCCGGGGGTGGGTGAAGTCATGGACGACACCTTACTAACGTCCAAGATCGAAACAAGCACCGACGCGCTACTTCTTAGCCTTTGATGCTCGGTCACTGACCCCGGGCGGGATTATTACGCCGTAATACTCGAGCGCCCCGGGCGACCGACGGCGCCGCTGCCCTCGACCAGATCGAGCAGTATTACGCCGTAATAATTCGTCGCCCCGGCTGCTCAGGCTGTCTTGAACACCTGCTGGGGTTCGCGGCCCTGGCCGCTGTACTTGTACGCCAGGGCGGCCTGAACGCTGGCCTCCAACGCGTCGGCCGGCTGCCCCTTAGTGAGGCGCTCTATCTCGGCGACCGCATCGGTGAACGCGGCCTCCGGTTCGCGATGAGCGGCCAGGGCCTGGTCCTGCCGCGCGATGGCGGCCCCGATGAGCGGGTTGGCCGCAGGCGCCTCGGCCTTGTTCTCCAGGTGCGCCTGGAGGGCCCGCCGGTATCCCGGGGAGGCGGTGTCGCGTGTCCGTACGGGCGCGGTCGGCGACGGTGCACGCGGCTCCGGCTCGGCGGTGACGCCCTTGAGCGCGCCGACGGCCAGGATCCGGATGGTGCGCACGACGGCCTGGCCGACCTTGTCGTTGATCTGCTTGGCGACAGCCCCGCCGAGAAGACGCAGCTGCGCGGCGTAGGCGGGGGAGCCAGGCCGCAGGTCGAGCCGGCCACTGTCAGGGTCGAACGAGACGGGCTCCACGCGGCCGACGAACTGCGGGCACAGGCTGGCCCACTGGTCGAGGATGCTCCCTCCACCGAGACCGATGGACCATCCCTGCTCGCCGCTGATCTGCCCAAGGACGGCTCCGAAGCCGACCGGGTCGCGGCCGCCGCTGCGGTCCGTACGAACCGTCCGGTGGCGGGTCCTGCCCGGGCGGGCAACCGGGCCGCCGCGCTGGGCGGCCTTGTAGGCGGCGAGGGCCTGGCGCGCGAGGTCCCGCCCCGACGCTTGCTGCTGGTCGGTCACCGCCACGCTCCCGCCTGGAAGGCCGACGATGCGGCAAGCCCCGCGGCCTTGGAGGCGAGGGCGGTTCCGTAGAGGTCGATGGCGTCGTCGTCGCCGTGGTCCTCGAGGTGGTCGATGACGACCTGGATGTCGTAGCGGGCCCGAGCGCGGGCCGCGCGGCGGTCGTCGTCGGTGCGGACGGTCCTGCCGAAGAGGGCCTCGAGGCTGGCCCGGTCAGCGGCCGCGCGCTCCGCCTGCTCCCGCCAGGTCTGGCCGACGAGACGCTCCTCGGCAGCGGCCAGCTCGGCATCCCGGGAGGCGTCGCGGGCCAGGGCGGCGCGCAGGTAGTTGGCGGGCTGCTTCGGCTTCCAGCCCATGCACATGCCGGAGAGCTCAGCAGCGATCTGGTCGGCGTCCAGGCCCCGGTCGATGAGGGGCCGCAGGGCGTAAGCGAGACGGCGCAGGCCCTCGGCCTGGGTCCAGGCCACCAGCGGCCGCACCCGGCGGGCGATCTGGATGTCCCGGGCAACCCGCAGCGCGCTACGGCGCCCGCTGGTACCGGTCGCCTTGCTGCTGCTGTTCCTCTGGTGGGGGATCGATGCGGTTCGACGACCCGCTGGCGGGGTGTAGTTACTACCACCCTCTACCTTCAGCTTTCCCTCTTCCTCTACCCAGGTGAGGGAAGGGGGCGCACAGGCCTCGAGGCCAGGGTTGTCCACAGGCGGGTTATCCACAGGGTCCTGCTGGTAGCTGCGCTGGTCGACGACGACCCGGGCGGTGTACCCAGAGCCGATGATCCGGTGGCCCATGGCCCGGTCGTAGGCGGCCGGGATCACCGCGGCGTACACGGTGGCCGTACCGGCGTACCCCTTCATCCCGAGAGCCCGGCGGATGTTCGCCTTGGTGCCGTGGACAACCCAGGCGAGCGCGCCGAGCTCGCGCAGGGCGGCGATGTGCCGCTTGATCGTGGACCTGTCGATGCCGAGCCGGGCGACCATCTCGTCCAGGCAGTAGCGGGCGTGCCCGGTGTCGTAGTCCATGCGCCCGGCCAGGTCCTCGGCGACGCGGAGGGTGGTGGCGTTCGCCTTCGGGTGGAGGCCGGCGGCGATGAGCCACTCCACGGAGCGGAGCCACCGGCGCGGACCGGTGCGTCGGGAGGCCGTGTTCTCGAGTTCCTGGGCGGCACCGCGTACCGGCTCGAAGGCGGTTCGCTGGCACGGGATGTCACCCGAGGGGGCGGACATAGGCCGCGAAACGCCCGTGCGGGCGCGCGGAAGCTGACAAGACGCCTGTGCGTACTGCAAGATGTAGTCGCTCGCTTCCTTGAGATGGGGGCAGCAGAAAGCCCCGCTTCGGTGGGTGCTGGTTCCTCGCAGAACCTGTAGATCGCTCGAACGCTCGGGCCCGGTCGCCAAACCGGATTCGAAGTTCGGGCCTTAGCTCGGATCGCCAAATCCGAGCCGTAGGAAATGGCCGCGCACGGTGCGCCAACACCAGCGGCCGGCGGTAGAGGAAGTGCCCCCGCCAAGGGGCCCAGGACCTCCCGCCCAGCAGGAGCTACGTCATCGACTTCTTCTCTCTGTTCGTACGTCGCCGGTCCTCAAGTCGAGGGATCCCGGCCGCTTCGTGGTCGGCGCGGTCGCAGGCGGCGAGTATCGCCAACGCGAACTGCCGCGCCTCAGTGGTCTGGGTAGCGGTGTAGTCACCCGGCGAGTGTCCCGGCGTGGTCAGGTAGACGACTTGGGCTACGTCGTCGTTGTCGACGACGCGCACGCCCCAAAAAACCTCGCTCCTGAAGGGCGGGGTCCACCGCACCTGCCATTCAGGGCCGGGCATGGGGTGGGAGGCGTCGTTAATGACGCTCGGCTTGGGCAGCTCGGCGGTACCTGCCAGCGTGGTCAGCTCGAGGAGCTGACGGCGCAGCTCGGACAGGGTCAGCCCGGCGGCCGAGAGCTGCTCGGCCGGGCTGCTCATCGAGCGAGTGAGGTAGAGGTGACGGGGCTCGCGCTCGACGCCGGTGTGATCTTCGCGGCGGTGCGCTGGGTCCCACTGTCTGATCGCCCGGGTGTCCGGGTACTCTTCGCCATAGAGCTGGCACCTTCATTCGTTTCCGCGGTGGGGTGTCGGCGGGCCCCGCGTCCGGATGCGACCAACATTCGGACTGCTCCGCAAGGAGCGAGCGGGGCCTTTTGAC
>NZ_JBVJYZ010000025.1:88307-95586 GCF_055600045.1 Streptomyces sp. NPDC038280 | reverse complement strand
TCGCTACGACAAGCGCCGTTACGTCTACCTCGGCACCGCAACTGCCGCAGCCCTCACCATCTGGCTCCGAACGTGATCGACCGGACAAGTCCTAGACCCGGCCGTCGCTGGGCACTCGGCCGGAAGCGGACCAAGGCGCTGGTGGACGCCGCTTCAGGCCGGACAGCTGGAGGACGCGTCGGGCCGAGTGGCGGATGGGCGAAAGGCTGAGTCCGCCGGCGGCGCCGCGCGTCCGTTTCCTACCGGCGGGCGCAGGCCCAGGCCCCCATGCCCTGCAAGACGGCCAGCCTCCTGGCCGTGGCGATCTGCTCCTGCTTCGTCGCCAGGTCGGCGCGGGCGGAATACCGGCGGCCACCCGCGGCCTTCCAGCTCGACTGGGTGAATTGCAGACCGCCGTAGTGCCCATTGCCGGTGTTGGCATGCCAGTTACCACTCGACTCGCATTGGGCGATCGCGTCCCAGTCGACGCGGGGTCTCGAAGAGTGGGCGGCCGCCTGGGCTCTGGAATCGGTCAGTGCGGCCTGGCTCACGAGCACTGCGCAAAGCAGGGCCAGGATGGTGCTTCCGGTTCGCTGGCTGTCCAGGGAACGAGACATCAGTCCTCCTCAGCTGTGTGGCAGACCGGCCCGCGGGCCGGGCCGGTCTTGCTCACGGCCGTCGGGCCATGCAGGCAGGACAGCACGCCACGGTGCAGACCCCCGGTTCGTCTCGGCGGGCGAACGGGCGACGTCACCCGTACGGCGCTCCTCACCAGCCGCGATCACCGGCTGCGCCGTTCGCATGCCGTGGCAGCGGGGAGGCGAACTGTCAGGAGTGGCAGGAAGGAGCCGACGAGAGGCCCCATGCACAGCGCGATGAGTACGGTCCCGACCCCAAGGCTTCCACCGAGGACCCAGCCGATGCCGGCGACTGCGACGTCAATGCCGGTACGAACCACCGCGACGGGGAGGCGCGTGAGTCGAACGAGTCCGGTCATGATGCCGTCGCGTGGACCCGATCCGAACTGCGCACCGAGGTAGAGCGCGTCAAAGAAGGCCAGCGCGACGAGGCCGAAGACGAGGTAGCCGATCTCGGCGATTGCCCCTTGAGCGCGGGGGACGACGGCCGCGGTGGCGTCTGCGGCGAAACCGACGATCGCGACGTTGAGGACTGTGCCAAGGCCCGGCAGTTCGCGCAGAGGTATCCAGGCGAGGAGCACCAGGAGCGAGATCAGGTTTGTGGCCCATCCGAATGAGATGCCGAGAGTCCTGGCCGTGCCGTCCGTGAGTACGCTCCAGCTCGCTGTGCCAAGACCGGACTGGACGAGCATCATGACGGCGGCGCCGTACCCCACCAAGCCGACCAGGAGCTGGGGGAGGCGACGCGCTGTTCGACCCGCCCGAACTTGGGCGAAGGCGTTCATGCGCAGCATCACAGGGCGGTCGTGACGGGCCGGGACGGACACGTGTGCGGTGGAAGCAGGAGGAGCCATGGGGCAAGCCTCCACACCACCTGGACTCCGATTCCATAGCCAGATTGATTAGGCTGGTTCGGTGAAAATCAGTTCGCACGCGGTAGCGCGCATGTTGGGGACCTGGCAGGAGGGGCCCGGGCCGGCGCACCAGCGGCTCTCCGACAGGCTGCGGCTGCTGGTCCTGGACGGACGTCTCGCCCTCGGGGCCGCGCTGCCAAGTGAACGTGACCTGGCTACCGCGCTCAGCACCAGCAGAACCACCGTCGGTGCGGCATACCGCACTCTTGTCGAGCACGGGTACCTCGCCACGAAGGCGCGCGCCAGGTCGACTGTGCGGCTGCCCCATGACACGCCGTCCGAGCGGCTGCCCAGCACGGGCTCGGCGACCATCGACCTGTCGTTCGCAGCCCCACCGGCTCCCGTCGAAATCCTCCACGCCGCTTTCGCGGCTGCTCTCGAGCAGCTACCGCGGCACTTCGAGCGGCACGGATACGACCGATACGGCATCGCAGTGCTGCGCGAAGCGGTTGCCGGGTGGTACGAGCGCAGGGGGCTGCCCACCGCGCCCGATCACATCATGATCACCAACGGCGCACAGCACGCGCTCGGTCTTCTCGCGCGCACGCTCCTGGGCCCACGCGACAAGGTCTTGATCGACCATCCCACCTATCCCCATGCGATCAGGACATTTACCGAAGCGCGCGCCCGACTCCTGCCTGTCGCCGTTGGGATGTCCGGGTGGGACACCGCGCAACTCCATGCGGCAGGGCGTGCCGCGCAACTTGCCTATCTGATACCTGACTTTCACAACCCGACGGGGATGTGCATGTCCGCGAGCGTGCGCCGCCGGCTCAGGCTGGCGTGTCCCACGATCATCGACGAGACCATGGCCGATCTGGCTCTGGACGGCCCGAAACCGGAACCCTTCGCAGTACACACGCCGACCGCCGTCTGCGTCGGCTCGGTTTCCAAGAGCATCTGGGGCGGTCTGCGCATCGGCTGGATTCGCGCCGTGCCCTCACTCCTGGAGCGCCTCGAACAAGCCCGCCCGGCCACAGATCTCGGCACCCCCGTCGTCGAGCAGCTGGCTACAGCCGTCCTCCTGAACGAGCACCAGACCGAACGGCCGGAGACGATTCAGCAACTTCGATCGCAACGTGACGCACTGAGGCAGACACTTGCCGAGTACCTGCCCGATGTCCACGCACCCCAGCCGACTGGAGGTGTGACGCTTTGGGCAGCGTTCCCCGAGCCCATCAGTTCACGACTGGCAGCCATCGCGCCGGACTACGGAGTGACAATCGCGGCCGGGCCACGATTCGGCATCGGCGGGGCATTCGAACGCCATATCCGAATTCCGTACACGCTCCCTTCAAGTCAGCTCACCGAGGCCATCCGCAGGCTGGCGCAGGCCCAACTGGCGCTCACCCAAGGCGCCGCCGGAACTCATGCTCCCGCCCCCGTCGCGTAAGCATGGACAACGTCATGACCCGCATCAGGGAGGGCGAAGTCTGGTGGCTACGTGGGGCAATCGCGGCGGCTCCAGGGAAAGAGTCCCCCGGGCAATGTCGGGCTACGGTCAGTTCTTCCCCGGCGGACAGGCGGCCGAGGTGCTCACCGATTGCCTTTCATCTCGAGTTCCGGATGGTCTCCTCGAAGGCCCGGTCCATGTCGAACAGGGGCTCCCACGTGACCTGAACTACATGGCCGTACATCTGGTTGTGGTACGCCTGGTAGCGTCCAAAGGCGTCGGGATCCTCCACTTCGATCAGCACGTAACCGCCCCATCCCGTGCCATATGTCTGGTGGTGCTTCACGCCTCGGTCCACTCCGCCCCAATTGCCCGTCCGGGCGAATGACTTGAAGGCTTCGGACCATGCTTGGTCGAGTTCGGACTTGGTCACACCGTCCCGATACGCGAATCGCTGAAGATAGATTTGACCCATCGACCTTCTCCTTTGCTCCCGCATTACCACCGGTGCCCTGCGACGGCTACCAGTTGACATTCGCTCGACGTCCTATCGGGCGGCAACCGCGGTTGGTCCGATCGGCATCGGCCATGTGCGTTCGTTCGCGCGCATGTCAACCGGGCCCGCGCCTAAAAGCAGGGCAGGGTATCGGAGGGGCGGAGCAGGGTGCCGCACGAGCTGATCGCCCCGAGGCTGTCGAGCAGGCCGACGAGCGGGTCATCCGAGCCGGCGCACCGGTCTATGACGATTCTGCGCTCCCGGGCCCGCCACCGCCATCTGGTCAGGGTCCGAGCGTCGGCCGCCGCAGCGTAAAGGTCCAGGTCATCACCCACCCCCGAGGCGTTGGAACACACCCGGCCCTGCCGTGAACAACCGCGGCCCTGCGGAGCACGAGCGCAAAGCCTACACATCTGAACAGAATTCCTGACTCAGAAGACTAGTAGTAGGTGCGCTTGCTACACGGCCTCCACGAGCAGGCCCCGCGTCCTCGCAGCACTAGCGTGAGGGCACGCACTCCCGATCGGTACAGGCTTGCCGGCCGCGAAGGGGCTTGCCTGGGTTGTATCGACCGGTCACGACCGCTTGCCCAGCGCCCTCAGGGGCTTGCCCAATCGGTCACCGGCGGCTTGCCCGGCATATGGGCAAGCCGCCCACCTGCTCTTCTAGAGAATTGGGCAAGCCTTCGGGCAAGCCATGCTGAGGAGAGTTCACGGCACGAGACCCGAAAGGAGACGTGCCGTGCTCGACGTACTACGCCCCGCTCGCAATGACGGCGGGATCTTTCACCGCCTGGACACGGAGTGGGCGGCGCTGTGCGCGGACGCCGCCGTCCAGACCGCCGTGGCCGACTGGCTGGTGACCGATCGCCTGGCCGACGAAGTCGCGGCCGTGACCGACGGTGTGAATGATGCCGTGACCGATGCCTGGGTGCGCACCCTCGGCCCCGCCCAACTCCTCGCCGCGCTCTGGCCACACAACGGTCGCCAGGCCGACGAGTTGACCGATGCCGTGCTCCGCGCCCTGCTGCGCCGTGCGGCCGGCCGTGACCGATCGGCCACCCTCGCCGCGCGCATCGTCGTCCAGACGATGATCCCGGCCGCCGTCCGTATGACCCGTGGCCAGGTCCGCCCCTTCGACGACATCGCCTCCGTGACGGTGGCCGCCCTCTACGAAGTCACCCGATCCGGACGCATCCACACCCGGCCCGGCCGGCCCGCCGCGAACCTCGCACTGGACACGCTCCGTCACGTCTGCCGCGAGCTCGCCGCCGACCGCGAAGCCCGTGGGGAGGACCTGGCCGACAGCGGACCCGGCCCGGCCGAGACGGCCGAAGCCCGGGCCATCCGTGCGGCCGCGGCCGCCGCCGGCCTTCAGCCCGCCGGGGCCATCAGCGAAGGGGAGGCCACCCGCGCTCGTCTGGAGCTGCTCGAGCTGCTTCTGGACGCGTCCTTCTGCCCGTGGAGGACGGGCGGCTCTGACCGAGGCTGCAGGTGAGTCACTCAATCAGGAGCGACGCCTGGGAAAGGTGACTGACTACCCTGCGGCCTCGATGGGCTCGTCCTGTGGCTTGTCGCGGTAGATCAGCTGCACGCTACCGCCGATCACCACGAAGCAGCTCAGCAAGATGGCAAAGCGCACAAACCTCGCAACACCCTCCCATTCGGCTGCAGGCCCGAAGGCCAACCAAAACGCGAGAGCTATCCCCGCAAGCAACACCGCCACGCCAAGTAACCGACGCACCCCATGCTCCCTTCTCTTGCGATCTTCAACCAGCCGGTGATTCTACTCATCGGTAACTCCAAACAGGGGCAGGTTCGATGGTGGCTGGCTGAAGTGCTCCTGTCGCCGGTCAGCGGATCTGAGCAGAGGGCGGCGAGTGCGAACAACGCGGTGCTTCGGTCCTTCCGGGTCTCGAGGCCGATCGCGTTGAGCCGTCGCAGCATCTGTGACTGGTGGATCAGCTGGCTGGCCGTGCGGCCCGGACAGAGCCAGCCGATCTCGTGCGGGAGCACGGCCTCGGGGCCCGCTCGGACACGAGGTCCGACATGAGGGCGTCCAGCGGTGCCGGAAGTCGGATGGGCGAGCAGCTACGTGGTCGCCGTCCCGGGTGACGCCGCTGGTCGTGAGGCGAATGGTGCTGACGTGCTGCGCATCAAGTGCCGGCTTGCACGGGGGCCAGCCGACCTGGAGGTTGTTCTCCCTCCTCCAGACCTCGCGCGGGATCCAGGGCGACAGCAGGTTCGGCTGCTGGACCTGCGCCGAGTCACCTCCGCTGGCGCGGGGTAGAGGCTCCAGGGAGCCAAGGGGCAGCCTCATCGATGGAGTCCCCCCGCATTGCGCGGGGTCGTAGCTGGCGTCGGTGGGCCGCGGCGATTCGAGTCGCCCCTGCTTCCGCGGGGCTTGGCGTAACGAGCAGTCAGATATCCAGCTCTACCGTGAGACACACCCGCTCGCGCGGGTCGTCCCTGCACCTTCACCCGCGTGAGGTTGAGTGAGTTTGTGTCACTCGCGCGGCCTCGGGACTGATTTCTCCTGGGGCACTTGGGGAGCCTACGGGATCATGGCATGAGACGGGGCGCCTCTTTCACGTCTGCATAAGACGCGACGGCGACTCCCGTTCCGGCGACCACGATGCGGCGGCAGCCGACGGGCAGCCCAGCTGCGATGGCGGTAACCGGACCTACGGTGGGCAGGGGCGGACCATAGGGCTTGAAGCTGCCCAGATCCCACATCCTCACCGTGTGATCGTGACTGCCGGTGATAGCCAGGGCCCGTCCGTCCGGTAGAAGTGTCGTTGCCATAGACGTGATCATTCGCGTGTGCCCGGTAAGCAGCTCGCCCAGCGCCCGGCCATCGCCCAGGTCGTAGAGCCGCAGTGACTTATCTCGGCTGGCGGTTACAGCCACCGGCCGCCCATCGGGCAAGGTGGCGGTGGCCACAGCGGTCACCCAGTCCTCGTGCCCGGTGAGGACGCCGAGGAGGTTGCCGCTATCCAGGTCCCAAACGCGTGCCGACTTGTCATAACTGCCGGTGACGGCCACGGCTCGCCCGTCGGGCAGGACCGCGGTCGCCACGGCGACAAGCCAATTGTCGTGCCTGGTGTGCACCGGTGGACGCACCAAGTCACCCGTGTACAAGTCAAACCCGCGCAGCATGCGGTCCCGGCTGACGGTGACGACGACCATGCGGTCATCAAGGACAGCGGTCGCTACGGAAGTCACCCAGCCTTTGTGCTCGGTCAGGGGCCCGCCGATCGGGGCGCCGGTCGCGAGATCCCACACCTGAGCAGTCCGGTCATGGCTGCCGGTCACGAGCACCGTAGGGCCGCCTGGCACAGAAGCGGTCGCCATCGTCGCCACAGACTTGCTGTGCATGGTCTGCATAGGGGAACGCACTGGCTCTCCGCTGACCGGGTCCAGCACGCGCAGTGCGTAATCCCGGCCAGCGGCGATGACGACCGGCCGCCCGTCGGGCAGCACACCTGATGTCACACACGTCATCCAGTCATCCGATGCGATGGCCGGCCCGCTGACAGGGGGACCTGAGCTCAGATCCCACACCTGCACTGTGTGGTCATGGCTGCCGGTGACAGCTGTGCTACGGCCATCACGGGAGACAGCCAACGCCACCGAAGTAACCGGGCCCGTATGTCCGGTGAGCGGCTCACCGATCGGCTCACCGGTGGCCAGGTCCCACAGCCGCGCATGATGGTCCCAGCTGCCCGAAAGGGCCACTGCCCGACCATCGGGAAGGATGGTGGAGGCAACGGATGTTACCCATTCCTCATGGCCCTTAAGAGGCTTGAGAGCCAGGTCGCCGGTGGCCAGGTCCCATAGGCGCAGTGTGGTGTCTCTGC
>NZ_JBVJYZ010000025.1:0-88209 GCF_055600045.1 Streptomyces sp. NPDC038280 | reverse complement strand
GCTGCCGGTGAGGGCTACGGTGCGTCCGTCGGGCAGGGTTGTGGTGGTGACGGATGTGATCCATCCGTCGTGACCTGTCAAAGGTTCGAGGGCCGGTTCACCCGTTTCAAGGTCCCATACGCGCAGTGTGGTGTCTCTGCTGCCGGTGAGGGCTACGGTGCGTCCGTCGGGCAGGGTTGTGGTGGTGACGGATGTGATCCATCCGTCGTGACCTGTCAAAGGTTCGAGGGCCGGCTCGCCTGTTTGCAGGTCCCATACGCGCACCGTGGCGTCATGTCCGCCGCTGATGACCACCGTCCGGCCGTCAGGCAACGAGGCCGTCGTCACCGCGGTCACCGTCCCGGTGTGCCCCGAGAGGGCCTGGCCAAAGGGCTGGCCTGTGGCAAGCTCCCACCGCCGTACCGTCCCGTCCTGACTCCCCGTGACGACCACGGCGCTTCGGTCGGGCAGCCGGCCGATCACCACGGAAGTCACCGCCCGCCGGTGCCCGGCCAGGGCATCGCCCACCGGCCGTCGAGTGCCGAGGTCCCACACGCGCACAAGACGATCCCAGCCGCCGCTGGCCAGGACAGTGCGACCGTCCGGCAGCAGGCTGGTACCGACGGCCTCTACCGCGCCCGTGTGCGCGAGAATCTCACCCGCACTCGTCGGCCACAGAGCCCACCGCACCCGCCAGAACTGCCCGGTGCCCCCTTCAGGGAGCGCGGTGCCGGTGGCGGCGGCCCACATCTCCAAGGACCCGGCATTGACATCCGGCTGCTCGAAGTCCCATGCATGCGCTACGCGCCGCAAGACCCGCCACAACTCGGCCGTCCGTCTGCTGGCGGCCGCCTGGCGTGCCGCAGCTGGCAGCTGGAGAAATCGGTCGGGATCAAGAAACGGCAGAAGATCAGGGGTGAACACCTCCCCCAGGACACCTCCGGCGCTCGCATGCTCAGCTCCATGACGCCGCACGTACAGCGGCGGCACCCGCATTCCGGCCAGATCGTCACGCGCCTGGGCCGCCAACCGCAGCGCGATGCGCTGCTCAACCCTCTCCACCTCATCCATGACGCGGTCATGGCCTTCGTCCGGGAAGCTCATCAGCGTCCTTCGGTGATCAACTCGCGCCAGCGCTCACGCAAGGTGGTCCGCAGCGCTTCGTGAAAGAGCCGGTAGACAGTCTGGCCGTCCTCCCGGTCGGCCACCAGGTAGGCAGACAGACGCGTGCCCAGCAGCCAAGCGATATCACTGTCACCGAAGCGGTCCGTTCCCTCGCCGGCGACAGCGTTGGCCACAATGGGCCAGATGTGCAGCCAGGGAAGCCCACGCCCGTACGAGAAGGCAAGGGCCCGCAGCAAGTGGATCGCCCGCTCCCGGTCGGCAGAGTCGGGAAGGGTGGTCAGCAGGTCTTCGCGGAACACACCGACAACGCCGTCGCGGACGGCGGACAACCAACCCGGATCCTGAGGGGTGGCGCGCTCGGAGCGATGGGCCAACGACGTGGCAGCAATACGAGCGACCAGGAAGGATTTGCCACCGCTCGCGGCCAGAAGCTGCCCCACCGCTACGGCCTCGGTGGGAGAGTAGGCACAGCCCGGCACGGACCGAATGATGTGCGTGGCGTATTCAGCCACGTCCTGCTGCTGCCACCAGGGAGACTCGTCGACCTGGATGCGCTGCCCGCCCAGCAGACGTTGGGCGATCTCAGCAAGTGAATGCCCGCCCCCCGGCTCCGCTGGCCCGCCATGGCCGGTCGTGCCGCCGCCGACAGACCGGATTCCGAGCAGGAGCCGCACCCGGCGATGTGCGCTGTTGGAATCGAGCCGCGCCAGCACTTCGGACAGGACTCGCGACGGGTCGCTGGCCTCGTCGAGGGCGTCGAGGACGATCGTGCGGGGCTTGTCCTGACCGCTCAGCCACCCCTGCCACGCGGCAAGCAACTCCTCCGTCCCCGCCTGCTGGTACGGCGCACCCGGGATCGGCACACTGAATGCTTGGCACAGTTGCCTGAGGATCTCATGGCCGGTCTTGCCCGTGGCGACGACGGCCGCGTCGACCGCCCCTGGAGGGGGACGTAGATCGTTCTCGATGGCCTCCACTTGCTCTCGGAAGCGGTCGACGAACACCGGGTCGCTCAACGTGACCAGACGCGCCAGGGCAGCCGACTTCCCGCTGCCGGCGCCGCCCGCCACGATCAGCACACCAGCGCCGGATGTGGCAGCGGTGATCAGGCGTTTCATCAAAGCAGCGCGTCCGGTGAACAGCCACCCGGACTCCTCGCCGTGCGCGACGCCGCGGGAACGAGGATCCCAGTGCGAGGACAGGTCCTCCAGAGGCAGGGCGAGGTCACTGCGCTCCGCGGCAAGGGGTGCACGCACATCAGCACGGTAGTGGGGGTTGGGCAGGCACTGGTGACTTCCCGCGCGCTGGCTGCCGGCCAAGGGAATTAGACGCTGGCCCGGTCCAAGCCTGTCTTCGACGGCCTGCAGGAACGAGGTGACGTCCAAGAAGGGGTCGAGCCCGTACTTCTGGCCCTCAGCCGAGCCCAGTTCCTGCAGAAAACTGCTGATCGCCGAGGTGAGCGCACCAGCGACTGCTTCCTGGTTCTTGGTGGCACTCGGCAGGACCAGCCACGTCTGCGGAATGTCCCTGTCGAACGACGCGACCTCTGTGGCGGTCTGCCCCGCGTAACACAGATCGAGGATGAGCAGAAGGTGCTGGATATCGGTTGTGGCGAGCCACGCCACAAGGTCCGCTGTGCGCAGCGCCGTTGACTGAACGCGATCCGATTCCGTTTCGCGCAGAACCATCCAGTGGCGGCCGTCGGCAACGATGCCGTGACCGGTGACGAACACCACGGCCGCATCCGACCATCCCCAGCGTTCCCCAGGAGGCGGGTTTTTCAACGCCGCCCGAATCGCGTCCTCATCCGGATCGCTGGCCAGATGGGGGTGGCGCTGAACGAAGCGCCGCTCATCAAGTTCCTCGCCGCACAACCAGTCATGGAGTGCGCGCACTTCCCCCTCGACGTTAAGTGAGTCGAAGTCATGGTCTTCATACTGCGATGTGGCGATGGCCACGAAATGACGCCGCAGGATTCTCGCACCGCCGGACCTGTCGGTCATGCCGAAAGGCTGGGGAGAGCGGCAAGGACAGCAGTCCCTGTCTCTTCCTTGCTCAAGTAGCGCGTCACCGAGTGGGCATCGCCCTCGTTGTCGACGGACGAAACCTCAGTCACGCCTGGCCATGCCGCATCCAGCTTTCCCGCACAGGCCACCGGGTCCCGGGGGTCGCGCACATTGACCCACGCGGCAGTGGCCGCAGGCAGCCCCTGGGCCGCGCCGAAGCCAGGATCGGGCATCAGCCGGCGCACCATACGCAAACCGAGGGGCGAGCCGAGGGTCAAGAACAAAGACAAAGGATGATCAGGATGGCGCCGGATGAACTCGAAGGCGACAACCGACCCCAAGGAATGCCCGATGAGCACCCTGCAGTCTTCAGGGATGGCGTCGTGCACAGCGGCATCGACTGCTTCCTTGAGCTGCGGGTCGCGCAGGTAACGTCGCACCTGGCGCAACTCGCCGACATAGAGCACGCCCGCACTGGGACCAAAGCGGCGATCAATGGCCCGCAGTACCGGCTGAAGTACCAGCGGTACTCGCGTGTACCGCTTCCCCGGACGCTCGCGGGCCGTCTCAATCTCCTGTGCCGTGACCGCCTCAGCAGAGGCTGACGCGAGATCGTCCAGCTCGTCCCCCTCCAATTCCTCCAGCCACCGCTCCGCCTCCGTCCCCTTGCCGGATGAGCCTGAACGCCGTTGGGTGAACAGATTGGCGTAGAAGGCGATACTCAGCGGGGGAACGCTCACACGCCGACCGCTGGCGAAGGTCAGCCCATCTTGCAGGGCAGGCTTCCATGTCGCTTCAAGCTGAGCAGGCCCCAACTGCTGCTGACCGATGCCGTGCACCCCCACAATGGCCGACATGTGCCCCTCCATGATCACAGGCGACAGCGACGACAGTTCGGCAGCACGGCTCGGTTCACCCCGCTCCATGCCCCATACGTAACATATCGGACGCCTGTGTATGTGCGGCGAACGACGCGTGCGACGAACTGTCGGCGTACTCACCTATGTGCAGAGGTAGGTACGGATGAACGTGCAGAGCAAGTAGTCGTCGATTCGCGGTAACTGCCGTGCGAGATGGTGGGTCGGTGGCTCTTCGTTACTTCAATCAAACCGGCTGGACCGCCATCTTCAATGGCACCGAGACTGAGATCGGCCGCATGGTGCGGGTGGAAGCGTGGGACCCGGCGACCGGAACGGCCCTTGTCGTCGACCCCAAGCGAGGCGCCATGCGCCCCGTCACGGACTACGAGGACTTCTCCCACCTTGAGAAGGCCGACCAGGTCGTAGCCGCAGTGCCTGGAGGCGGGTGGCGGGCGCATTGGAAGGACGAGGGCCCCGGGAAGACCCCGCTGACTGAACAGGTGCTCGCGTGGCTGATCACCTCGCAGGGCCGGGCAACAGCCATCACGATGGATGCTCACGGGCATGTTGACGATGCCGACAGCGCCGATGCCTTCATCCCGCCAGGCGAGGAACTGGGGCAGGCCTGAGGCTTTGGATCAGGCGACTTCCGTCTCGCGCTCGATGGCCTTGAGGCGGTTCTTCAGCCGGTAGCTGGGGCCGTTGATCGCGACGACTTCGCAGTGGTGCGGGAGGCGGTCGAGGATCGCCGTGGCGAGGACCTCGTCGCCGAAGACCTGGCCCCACTCGCTGAAGGTCTTGTTCGAGGTGAGGATGATCGAGCCCTTCTCGTAACGCTTCGAGATCACCTGGAAGACCAGGTTCGCCTCAGCGCGTTCGAGGGGCTGGTAGCCGACCTCATCGACCACGAGCACGCTGGGCCGGAGGTAGGTGCCGAGTTTGCTGGTCAGCCGACCAGCGGTTTCGGCTGTCTTGAGGTTGCGGACCATGTCGTCGAGGCTGGTGAAGTAGATCGAGTAGCCAGGCCGGCAGGCCGCGACCGCGAGGGCGAGGGCGACGGCGATGGGGGTCTTGCCGACTCCGGGTGGCCCGAGGAGGGCCGCGTTGGCCTTGGCCTCCACGAACGACAGGGTCGCGAGGTCCTTGGTCTTGCGCGGATCGAGTTCCGGCTGGAAGGAGAAGTCGTACTCGTCGAGTGTCTTGTGGTGCGGGAGCCGGGAGAGCCGCAGGCCCTGGCGGAAGCGGCGGTCGTCGCGGACAGCCAGTTCCTCGGAAAGGACCAAGTCCAGGAAGTCGAGGTAACCCATCTTCGCCTCGTCGGCCCGCCGTGAGTACTCGTTGACGGCTTCGGCCAGGTGGGGCAGGCCGAGCTTGGCGGCCGTGGTGCGGATACGGTTGCCGGTCAGCTCGCTCAAGACGTTTCCTTGCTCTGGGAACGGGTGGTGAAGGGGCAGGTGCCAGTCAGTTCGTCATAGACCGACAGCGGTCGGCGGCCGACCTCGACGCGGGTGGCCGCGGCCCGGTTCAGCAGGGCCTGGAGCGATCCGGCTTCTCTGCTGCCTGGACGCTCGCGGCCGGGCAGGGCGGGGACGTCGCCGGTGGTGGTCCGGCGTCCCTTGCCGGTGGGCAGGCCGTCCCAGTGTGTCTCGTCGACGACGCGGACTCCGCGGCCGACGGCCCGAGGGTGGATGGCCAGCAGCGTCTCCCCGCCGTTGCCGGAGGCTGTTGAGTGCAGCATGACCTGCGACTTCGTGGCCCGGATCTCCACCAGTTGCCGGGGACGGACCTTGCGGGCCGGCACCGAGTAGAGGTTGCCGCCGAAGGCGACCAGGCAGTCCTTGCCGACCGGCCGCAGATGCCGTTCGGCCACCAGATACGGGGTGGGCGGCAATAAGCGGAGGGCCGCGTGATCGCGGGCGGCTCGCTCGCCGATGACATCCCGGTGCGTCTTGTGGATCTGGGCCCGCCGGTGCGGCACCCAGGCGGTGAACGCGGCGTCCATCTCCTCGATGGAGGAGAAGGCCCGGCCGGACAGGACGTGGTCGCGGACGATGAGCACCTGGCGTTCGACGCGGCCTTTGCCGGTGGGGCGGTAGGCGGCCAGGACGTCGATGTCGAAGTCGTAGTGGCCTGCGAAGCCGACTGCCTCCGGATGCAGCGGAACGGCCTCGCCTGGGGCGACATGGCGGCGGACGACAGTCTTGGTGCGGTCGTAGACGATCGTCATCGGAGCCCCGCCGAAGTGCGCGAAGGCCCGGCGGTGGCAGTCGAAGAAGGTCTGCAGGTCCTGGCTGGTGGTGAAGCAGCAGAACGGGTCGCGTGAGTACGACAGGACCATGTGGAAGGAGTAGACCTTCTCAATTCCCACGTGAGCGAGGATTTTTCCCTCGTCGCCCCAGTCCACTTGAGCCTGGGCGCCTGGGATCACCTCGAACCGGCGGTGCATCCCCGCCAGCTCCCGCGGTGTGATGCCCAGTTCCTCGGCGATCCTCGGGCGGGCCTCCTGGACATAGAGCTTGACTCGCTGGTAATTGCCGGTGAATCCGTATTCCCTGGCCAGCCGCTCGTGGATCACCGCGGCCTTCATCAAGACCTCGGCCCTCAGCATCGCATCGATCAGGGGCGCCACCTCGTCGACCACCCGCTTGCGTGTCTGGCCGTCGCCGATCGCCGTGGCGGCCCCGCCGGCCCCTCGGCCGACAGATATTTACTGACAGTCCGCCAGTTCAGCCCGGTCTCCCTGGCGACCTCCGACACGCTCATCGCGCCGGACTCCACCAGACCACGAAAACGCCGGAGCTCCAGCCACCGCTGCGGGTCCAGAACCACAGCTGCCCCTATCTACCGCCTCGGACACAGCAGGCAGCAGCGTGCCGGTCACCGACACCGGGCACAGCAAGAACCCTGTACGTTCAGCCGTACGGGACTCTGCACGTTCACTTGTACGCCGACAACCTCCGGCGAACCGACCTTGACCGCAGCAAGGGCCAACTGCGCCTGCGCCGGGCCGGACGCATGGACCACGTCATCTACCTCGACGCCTTCACCCTGCGCCTGGCCACAGCGTGGGAACTCCAGCGCCACCGGCGCTAGCCCGACAGCTCCAACCCCCACCTCTTCGTCACCCGCAACACCGCCGTCGACGACTTCGGCCCGCCCATCAGCGCCGGCGTGATCCAGCAGCTGTTCCAACGAGTCGGCCTGCCGGCCGGCCGCCTACGCGTGGCTCTTACATGCGCAGCTGTGTCGATGAAATCGTACGGCCCCACCCCCGCGGCCCCGGTCGCGGAGCAGCCGGCGCAGCGAGCCGTGGTGCCGGGCGGATTCTCCTCACCGGAGGTCGAGCCTGATCCCTCACCGGGGCGGCGTCGCCCCCACCGGCCTCGCCCGTCTCGGGGCTGAGACCGGCGAGGCGTATCCGGCGAGCCGTCGCAGGGCAGCCGGTCGTCTGCTCTCCGGGGCGTGGATGACCACGAGGGCGGCGGGTCAGGTTCGGGTGACGCCGTAGCCGGTGTCGTTGAGGGCGGCCGTCCAGACCTCGCGGTTGAACCACTTGGTGATGTCGGGCTGCATCGCGGTGATGGTGTCCATACGGGCCTGCCAGTCGGTGCCGGTGGACCGTTTGTCCTGGCAGCCGGTGCAGCCGTCCTCGCCGTGGATATGGCCGGCCATCCAGGCGTTGACAGCGACGTTGACGATGACGCTGTACAGGTCGCCGCCTCTCTCCTCCAGGGCGTCAGGCACGCCCGCGAGGATGAGCGCCAGCTCCGGGTTGTCGATCGGCGGCATCGGCGCGCGCCCCACCTGGCCGGGCGTGCTGCTGCGCTCGGCCGTCTGCCGCCCCATGAACAGCCCAACACCGCCTCACAGCAAGAGCTTGGCCGCGGCGGGGGTGGCGACGAGGTCGGCGTGGCCGTCGCCGGGAATGCCGTGCCGGTATCCGGGGGATCCCGGGTCGGTGCCTGGGGCGTAGATGAAGTCGGCGGGCGTCGGCTCGAGCTTTACCGTGTCGAGCGTTCCGTCGACGGGGGAGTGGTTGGCTCGTCGTCATCGGCTTGCGCGTCCAGAGCAACTGGTGAGGACGGCCGCCGTCGCGCAGTGGGCGCGGATCGGGGGTGCAAGCTGCTGAAGCCGGATGCTGCCGGCAGTTCGCCGACCATCTCACCGCCGTCGGCGCCGCCTACGGATTGGTGTACGTTTCGCCGGCCCGTGCAGCCACGACGCCGTCGACCTGCGTGGTCCGTACGATTGCTGCCGACCGCAGTTGTCGACGAGGGGGGTCGTGTGTGAATCCGCGGAGCGTCGACGCGTAAGCTGCGGCGATGGTTTGGTCAGACGGCTGCACGGCGCCGACGGCGCGCTATCACATAGGCGGCCGTTGCAGCGGCGCCGCCGATTGCGAGCCCGAGGCCGATATTGGTTTCCAGGCCGCTCGGGCGTGAAGCTCCGCCCACGCCTACCTGGGCACCGCGGGTCGGCATCGCGGTCGGGTTTGCAGGTTGGACGGCTGTCCCGCTGCGCCTGGGCAGCACCTCACAGGCAATGCCGTCGTCCGGGCCCTGGTCCTCGTCCAAACGGTTGGGGTCACTTGGGTCCCTGTTGAACTCGGCTTGGGCGTCTTCCTGGAATAGAAAGTCGCGGCAGTCGAGGTCCTGCGCGTACGCGACGCCCGCCGTTGGGCAGGTCAAAGCGACAGCGATGGCTATGGCGGATACTGCGGTGCGACTGCTAATGGCAGCCTCCTCGAGCTCCGTCCCCCACCACCTCGACGGTAGAGGGACTGACCAGCTCCAGCGCCTGGGAGCACTCCGAAGGGGTGAAACACCCGGCTCCGGCCCCGGCTCCGGCCCCGGCCCCGGCTCCGGCCCCGGCCCCGGCCCGGAGCCGGGGCAGTGGGCGATACCCCGAATCCCGCTGAGCTACGACCGGGCGGTCCTCGCGGGGGCGGTGGTGCGGGAGAAGCTGGGCACCGCCACCGCCGTGGGACGACGTCGCCGCACACCCAGCAAGTGGCGATACCCGAGCTGCTGCTCGCGCACCAGGACGCCGACCCCGACCGCCCGGAGCCGCAGGACGAACCCCGGTCAGCGATCGACCTGACAGCGCTGCGGGCTGTGAAGCAGTCACGCACGGAGGGGAAGGCCTTAGAGTTGACCGACGAGCAAAGTAGGGGCCCTATACGGGCCCGTCACCGGTGGCCCCTGGAATTCGGCTACTCGCCGCAGCCCTGGCGCGATACTCGAAAGTGGATTCGCCCTTTTGTTCTGACTATCCGGTTTGGTAACTCGTCAACTTGAGGCGCTGGTTGCTTCGTAATGTGAGCGCCCTGCCAGGCCCCGTAAGCTGGCGCCGTACCGGCCCCGGCCGCCCGAGTCTCGTATGTCTCGGTGCGGGCTATGGCAGGGGGTAGCCGCCGGCGCCCGTGTATACCGAGTCGCCGACGGGGCGTTCCTGTTCGGTGCCGTCCGAGGGGTGGTTGGCGACGGCGTTCTGCCACACCAGCGTGGTGGAGCCGCCGCCGTCCATGTTGAGGGCGTCCACTGCTCCGAGGTCCTTCAGGAGCGTGGCGAGCTCCAGTCGGGTGGCGCCCTTGCTGATGGCGGTGTGCCTGCCGTCGACGGTCAACAGGAGGGTGCGGCCGTACCCGTCGGTGGCGACCGCTGTACGGGGCGCCGCGTCGGGGACGACCGCAGTGCCGTCGGCGTTCGTCGGCTGCGTGTAGGCGATCTGCCCGTCCCGCATCAGCAGGTCACCGCCTGCGGTGATGTACATCGAGGGCTCGAGGGCCAAAGTGTCACCGAAGCGGGTGTCGGTCACGGTCTCGGGAAGCTCCAGCTCGGTGCCGGCCGGCGCGTTGGCGCGTAGCCAGTCCGCGCCCCCGCCAATGCCTTGGAGAATGCGGCCGCCGACGGGCACGGTGCGCCCGCCCCGGTTGCCGCGCTGGCACGTGGGGGCGGTGACGAGGGCCGAGTCGTAGCAGGCGGTGACCTTGTCGTGGGCGTCGAGGACGACCTCGATGCCCTCGTCCGTGCTGATCGGACCCTCGGCGCCTGGGTTGTCGGGGTCGTTGGCGGTGGTGATGAACGCGGTGGTCGGCGTGGACGCGCCGTACTCCGGCGTGAAGGAAACGATCTCGGAGGTGTCCCAACAGACGCCGTCGCCGTCGATGGTCTCGCCCGAGTCCCGGCCCTCGCAGTGGGCGATGCGCCCCGGTATCCGGTTGATGCCGTCCAGCTGACGCGCGGCGACCGCAGAGTTTTTCGGCTTGACCGTCAGAGTGGTGCTCAGCTCGGTGATGTAGGCCCGGCCGTGCTGGAGCACAAGCGCGGAGCCGACCGGCTTGCTGCCCTTGCCCTTGACGGCCTCACTGACGAGCTTCCCGCCGCGCACCAGGATGCCGCTCACGTCACCGTCGTAGGTGTTGGCGGACGGGTTCTTGACATTGCCGTCGAAGAAAGAGCCGTTGACGCCCGCCCGGGGCTGGCGCAGTGCGTTGACGGACACGCCCTGCAGCATTGACGAGGTGGTCTGGGAGGTGGACAGTCCGCTGCCGTAGGTGCCCTTCAGCGTCAGGGGAGCCTTGTCCGGGTCGATCACGACGACGTTGACGTTCCAGGGTCCGGTGCCGCCCGAGTACGTGGTCCGGGTGACGCCCGCCACAGTGGTGTCGACCGTCTTCTTCGAGCCGGACTCCAGCACGGCCAGGGTCAGGCCCGTCTCCGCGGCAGCCGCGCCCGGGACGGAGTAGGGGGTGACCATGACCGACGCGGCCATGACGAGCGCCGCGGCGCCTCGCTTGACGGCGCGCTTCCTGATGGTGCGCTGGGTGCTGCTGTTCACGGTGGATTCCTCGGTGGTCAGCACTGGCTCGTCCCGGTGACCAGCTTGTGGGAGGTGAAACCGGCCGCGTACGGCTGCGGGATGACCGTCGCGTCCGATCTGAGCACCACGTACTTGCCGTAGGTCTTACCGCTGTCACTCCACGAGCCCGTGAAATCGGGGTCCGGGTAGAAACAGGCGTGCTTGTCGGTGTAATTGGCGACTGAGACCACCCGGTCGTCGAATCCCTGGCTGTACAGGGTGACGTCGCCCTGCGTCGCGGTCATCGCGCCGCGGCCGCCGGGCTCGGTGAACAGACACAGGTAGCCGTTGTCACAGCGCTCGAAGCCGGTGAAACAGCCTGCCTTGGACTTGGCCATCTTGTGGGAGGTGACCTGGTCGTTCAGATTCGTGCTGGTGTCGGCCAGATTGCCGCGGTAGCCGGGGCGCAGCGCCTGCACGGTGCCGCCGTAGTAGCCGTCCCGGTATACACAGGCCCAGTACGGGGAGTTGTTGTGCACCGAGCTGACCTTGTCATCCCACTCGGCGGAGTAGAGCTGGACCGGAGCCTGCGGGCCGAAGGACAGCGTCGTGCCCTGGCCGTCGGCGTCGGTGTAGATGCACAGACGGCCGGCGTCACAGCTCTGCCATTCGGCTGCACTGGCCCGGGAGACGGACAGCGAGGAGAGCACGAGCGTTACGAGCGAGATGCCCATGACTGCCCATGCCAGAGAGCGTTTCACAGAGAAGACTCCAAATGGTATGTCAGTTCAACTGACGATATCGGGTGATCGCGAGGCGGTCCGGCGCGAGGGCAGGTGGGACGCCGCTCGACGCGGGCGCGGATCCGCTAATGCTCAGCGGCAGGCGAACTCCGCCCCGCCCAGACCGATCATCCCGCCCAGAACACCCATCGCCACACGCACCGAACACCACGCACACGAGTGCGTCGGGCGGAGGGGAACGAGGTTCTGCTCACTGGTCACGACGGGCATCTTCGCTGGCGGCCATGCCTGCATGCCACGGCAGGACCCTACCTTCGGGGAAACGCACCGGGTGTCCGCTCAGGGTTCGTCCGGACCTCTAAACGCCGACCCGATGCTCGCCCAGGCCGGGAGACCCTCCCCGGCCCAGGCGTTCTGCCCGGCGGGCACGCGTCCGAGGCCAAGTTCGAGGATGCAGATGCCTGCTGTTCACCCGCCCGGCAGAGCGGCCCGACACTCCTGCAGTCCCAACGCGGAAGCCTGATCCAGCACCACTTTCCAGACCTCATCACCGCGCGGAACAGCTGCCGTATGGCGGCGGTCTGGGGAGCGGGGCGGTGCGGGTCCGCGGGCGTCTCGGGGGCCACGACCAGCACCTGGAGACTGCTGTCTGTAGCCGATTGAATGCGAAGGATTGATGTCCGGCTTGTCGATGCCGCGTGTCTCCGGGCCGGCGTCAACGGGCATGCCGTCCAGACTCCTTGCCCGCGGAAATGCCTGCGGGCCGCGTACGAGCGTTGTGTTGGCACCTGTGCGGGCTCTGTCCCAGGCCGTGCTCGTCGGGGGGCTACCCAGTCACCCGGGCCTGCTGACCGCCAGCGACCGCCCCTCGCATTCCGGCCTTTGCTTGCCGTTCCTCGGGTCCAGCTTGTCGGCCTCGTTGTAGTGGTTTTCCGCGAAGGAGGTCCAGCAGGAGTGGGCGATCGACGGCCCGTGGCAGCGGGTGTTTACCAATCTTCTCGCCCAGGCGGACGCCGACGGGGATCTCGGCTGGGTCGTAGCGGTCGACTCAACGATCGTCCGTGCCCATCAGCACGCGGGCGGGGCCCGAAAAAGGGGGCGCTGGCCGGGGAGCCGGAGGACCATGCCCTCGGTCGGTCCCGCGGAGGGCTGACCACCAAGGTCCACTTGGACGCAGACGGCAACCGCTTTGCCAAGCGCCACACCCAACTCACCGCCCCACGCCAGACCGAGCCGAAGCCATAGTTGTTAAGGCCACCACCCGGGGCTCCAAGGTCCGGGATCGCATCGTTGGCTATTCTCACCCTCGAAGATCGACAACTCGGTACGGCGCCTGCCCAGGCCGATGCCCGCAACAGGGCCGCAGGCATCGTGAGCGCCGGTCCTCCAGGGGATGGAAAAAGTGCGCAACCGGCCTGTCGCCGTGAAGGCGAGATGGTCGCCAGGCATGCACGAGACCACCCAAACCAGTGATCGTGTCGACCGGCGCCTGAAGTGCGCACGGGTCACGGAGGACGTCCACACCGTCCGGCCCGATGGCGATCAGCACGGTGAGGGGGACGAAGGTGCCGATGGGCGCGACCAAAGTGACCACCACTCACTGTGCTGATACGCGACACAGGAGCCGAAGCAAAACCTGGGCGTACGCGTCAGCGACGCGACACAGGCGACGCCCGGGCCTCCGGTGGGGCGTCGCCGGCCCTGCGCCCGCGCAAGGGGGCTGAGGTCCCCGACCGGGGCGTCAGTTCCAACAATCGGTCCTGAGGCTGCCCGCACTGCGGCGGCACGCCGGACGGCTATGACAATGAATGCGACGGAGAGGCGCACGACTGAGGACGATCTTCAGTCAGCCGGCCTGGTGCGCCAATTCCGGCATGCCCTATCGCAGCCTGGTCGAATTCTCGGGTGCCGACGGGTCGGCGACGGAGAACTCGCTTGAGTGTGACCGGTCGACGGCCCGCGCGTCCTCTATTACCCGAAGGGGTTTTGCGGGCGCGGACCTGCCGCTTCCAGACGACGACGCATGCCGGACAACGATCACCAACGCGCCCCGCCGCCGGTATCTGGTCCTGCCGCTCCAAGGCTGCGACCTGCCGTGCCCCAGCTTGAGCTGCTGGTGGGGAGTTCATGGCACGCGCGTTTGGTAATGAGGCTTGAACTGAGCGACGAGCAGGGCGACATCATCGTGATCCTCCGGGCGGTGTAGTGCGTTGAGGAGCCGGTCACAGAGCTCTTCGGGGCGCAGCGGAGGGCCGTCGAGGAGATGGAGGAGGGTGTCCAGGCGCTGGTCGATGGGCTGGTCGCGTGTTTCGATCAGCCCATCGGTGTAGAGGACGAGCTGGTCGCCGGTTGTCAGGGGGATGGTGGTGGATTCGAAGGGGATGCCGCCGACGCCGAGCGGAGCTCCGGTGGGCAGGTCAAGTAGTTCCGGGGGTCTTCCGGCGTGTATGAGGGCGGGTGGCATGTGCCCGGCGTTGGCAATGCGGCACTGGGCACGGACGGGGTCGTAGACCGCGTATAGGCAGGTGGCGATGTAGTGCTCCAGGCCTGCGGTGATCTTGTCGAGGTGCTGGAGTACTTGGGTGGGATCGAGGTCGAGGTCGGCGAAGGCGCAGGTGGCGGTGCGCAGGCGGCCCATGGCCGCGGCGGCGTCGATGCCGCTGCCCATCACGTCGCCCACCACCAGTGCGGTCTTGTCGCCGTTCAGGGGGATGACGTCGTACCAGTCGCCGCCGACCTCGCTGGAGGCCTGGGCCGGCTCATAGCGGGAGGCAACGTCCAGGCCAGGCAGGGGCGGCGGGCGGCCCGGTAGCAGGCTTCGTTGAAGGGTGACGGCGGAATTGCGCACGCTCTGGTACCAGCGGGCGTTGTCGATGCTGACGGCGGCTCGGCCTGCCAGCTCACTGGCCAGAATGGCATCGTCCCCATCGAAGGGAAGTGGGTTGCGGGCTCGTAGGAGACCCAGGGCACCGAGTACCTCGCCGCGGGCGATCAGCGGCACCGCCAGATAGGAATGCACACCGGCCCGGGCAAGGCGCGCTGCGGCGTCCTCGTCGCGGGCTATGCGCGCGAAGTCCCGTTGGCCGACATGCGGCACGAGGACGGGCTGGCCGGTGTGGACGCACAGGGTGACCAGGCGATCGGCGCCATATCGGGCGAGGCTTCCCGGAGGGTCCGGGGCGCTGGCCGCTTCGGAGGGGTAGGCGGCTTTCACCGCGAGAGCCCGGAAGAGTTCCGGGCCGCTGGCCGGTGCGCCGGGCCTGTGCAGGGCGAGGATCGAGTCGAGGACGTCTACGGTGACCACGTCGGCGAGCTCGGGCACGGTCACGTCGGCCAGCTCACGGGCGGTGCGGTCCACCTCCAAGGTGGTGCCGACACGGGCGGAGGCATCCGCGATCAGGGCCAGGCGCCGCCGCGCGCGATCCGCTTCGGCGGCCGCACGGTGACGCTCGGTGACATCGATCACGGAAGTCGCCACTCCCAGGACCCGGCCGCCAGGGTCCTCGAGCCGGTAGAAGGAAAGAGACCAGGCGCGGTCCTCGTCCGGGTCAGCGGGCGTAGAGCCGACTGCGTACTGGTCAAGCAGCGGAGTGCCGGTGGTCAGGACCTGGCGCAGCGCCGACTCGATGGTGTCGACGTCAAGGAAGGGCAGGGTGTCGCTGAAGTGGCGGCCGAAGTGTTCCGCGGCCGGGATGCCGTCGATGCGCTCAAGCGCGGGGTTGACCAGGCGGTAGCACAGGTCGGTGTCCAGCAGAGCCAAGCCGATGGGGGACTGGGAGACCAGACGCTCCGACAACGCGAGATCGGTCTCGACTCGCTGAACGGTGGTGTGGTCGGCAGCGATGCCGAGGGCATAGACCTCCCCGAGGTCATCCAGCAGCCGCATGTTGCGGAACTCCACCAGCCGGGTGCTGCCATCCTTGTGGCGGACGGGGAAGGCACCGGCCCAGCTCTGCCCGCTCGCCATGACTTCGGTAAACAGCTTGATCACCAGTTCGAGATGTTCCTCGTGGACCAACAGCTGTCCCGCGTACTGGCCCAGGGCCTCATCGGCGGTGTACCCGAACAGCACCTCGGCTTGCGGGCTCCAGAACACGATCCGCCCACCGGCGTCCAGTACCACCGCGGCGACACTGAGCACATCCAGCAGACCCCTCGGCCGGGCGTCGCCGCCATCTGACCAGTCTCCATCGACCCAAAGAGATTCCCCAGGCATGCCAGGTCCTCCCTTCGCGAGCCGGCGGCAGCAATGCCTTCCCGACTTTGAGCGGTATCCGAGTCAGGTGCCCTGCATCCTTCCTCCACCGGCCCTTCGCAGGCAGCAGCAGGCCTCCGGCCTTTCCGCCGTCGGCTGGACCACCCGGGCCGCGTGCCCTGGCCCATCGCAATAGCAACATCGAATCCGACGCGCCACCCGGCGTCTCGGCGGAGAATCAACCTTCTACTTGCAATTCCAGGCTTCCGTGAACCTGGGATTCCCGCATTCGCAAGCAGTTCGAAGGCGGCATGACCTGCACACCACGACCCTCCCCGCGCGACAGCTGCCCCGTACGTCATGCACCGCCAGCCGGACGGTCAGCCGCTTCGGCACCGGCTGGATTGCTTTGGTCGGCCGGGGGCTGATCGGCGAGGAGGTCCGCTGTGGAGCGGATCAACGGGCAGCGCGTACAGCTGCACCGGGGTGAGTGGCTCCGCCGCGCGTTGAGGGTCCGGGCTGAGGCCGCCCTGGCCCGGCGTCTGGGACTGCCAACGGGCAGCGGCGGGGCTCACCCCTCATGGCGCGGTGACCTGGGCCTGGTCGTAGTCTGCGGCCATGACTGACACCCCGACACTGACTCCCGCGCAAGCCTTCGAGATGCTGCTGGCCGGCAACCAGCGATTCGTCTCAGGAACACCGGAGCACCCCAACCAGGACGCCGCGCGCCGCTCCGAAATCGCACCGGCCCAGAACCCCTTCGCGGTGCTGTTCGGCTGCTCCGACTCCCGCCTGGCCGCCGAGATCATCTTCGACCGGGGGCTCGGTGACCTGTTCGTCGTCCGCACCGCGGGCCACGTGACCGGGCCGGAGGTGTTGGGCAGCATCGAGTACGGGGCGAGCGTGCTGAACTGCTCCCTGGTGGTGGTCCTCGGCCACGACTCATGCGGCGCGGTCGCGGCCACCCGCGCGGCGGTGGAGGACGGGGTGGCCGCGCCCGGGTATGTGCGGGACGTCATCGAGCGGGTCACGCCGAGCGTGCTGGCCGCCCGCGCCGACGGGCTGACCGAGGACAGCGACGTCATAGCTGAGCACGTACGGCACACCGTCGACCTGCTGCTGGACCGCTCCCGGGTGCTGGCCGACCACGTGAAGGCCGGACAGACCGCCGTGGTGGGCCTGTCCTACCGGCTGACCGACGGCAGCGCCCACCTGGTCACCACCCGCGGCCTGGACGTCACCGCCGACTCCGCATCGTGACCGGAGCTCCGCCGGCCGTTGCACAGCCACGTCACGCCGTGCATCGCCCACGGAGCCGGTCACGCTGCCTATCCCGCACCTCGTGCAAGCCTGGCCCTTTTCCGCGGACTGCGAGGGGTGCCACGGGTGGGAACCGTGATCACTGTCGAGGGACGCTAGCGGGTTGAGGAGGGCCGGGGTCCGGCGGCGCGGCGGAGCCGGTTGGCGATCGCGAGTCCCATCCCCTCCTCCACCGGCAGGGACGCGATGATGAGGTCGCATCCTTGCTGGTCGAGTTCGCGCAGGAACCCGTACAGCCCGCGCGCGTAGGCGGCCAGCGAACCGGGGACCGCCACCACCGCGTGCGCCTTCACCTCAGCGTCGGCGAAGGCGGCAGGAAGAAAGACGCCGACCCGGTGCCCCAGTTCCTGCGCCAGCTCCGCTTCGGCGACGACCTTCTCGGGCTCGACGAGGACGACCCGCGCACGCGGCGCGTAGTGGGAAGGATGCTGGCCCGGAACCCGGACGCGGCTCGCCGTTGGGACCGCGAGCGGGTACCCCAGCACCGCTTCGAGGTCCTCGCGCGTCACCCCGCCCGGCCGCAGGATGCTCGGGCTCTCGCCCATGACGTCGACGATGGTCGATTCGACGCCGACCTCGCAGGGGCCGCCGTCCAGCACGAAGTCGACTCCATCGCCGAGCTCCGCACGGACGTCGTCCGCCGTGGTGGGGCTGACCGAGCCGAACCGGTTGGCGGACGGGGCCGTCACACCGCCGCCGAAGGCCGACAACAGCGCGAGCGCGACGGGGTGGTCGGGCACGCGCACGGCCACGGTCTCCAGGCCACCGGTCGCTTCGAGGGGCACCCGGCGACCGCGCCGCAGGACCAGCGTCAGCGGCCCCGGCCAGAAGTGTTCGGCCAGCAGGCGCGCGGTCGCGGGCACGTCCTCGACCCAGTCGCCCAGCTGCTCCGCACCGCCGATGTGGACGATCAGCGGGTGGGAGGGCGGGCGCCCCTTGACCTGGAAGATCCGCGCGACGGCGGCGGGATCCTCTGCGTTGGCGCCCACGCCGTAGACGGTTTCGGTCGGGAAGGCCACCAGGCCTCCGGCGCGCAGCACACCAGCTGCCTTTTCGATGTCACTGGTTCTTGCCGTCACCCTCGCAATCCTCTCACTGATCCCGCTCTCCGTGGTCCCGTCGGCGCATGACAACGAACCAACGCCGACGGCACCGCGTGAGTCCGGACGCACGAGAGCAGTCACGGCGGCGCAGGGGAACACCGCCAGGACGGCCCCGGACTCCGATCTCGCCAATCTCGGACAGGACCCGCAAAGCAGCCGTGTGTGATGTTCAGACCATGCCGTCGGCGTCCTCGGCGAGGATGCGGTAGACGTTGGCGACCAAGGGCCGCTTGCCCTGGTTCTTACCCGAGGTGATGACCAGCTTGCGGGCGATCTTGGGGACGGGGACGCCGCCTGCCCGCAGGCTGCGGGCGTAGGCGGCCATGTCGTCGTCGACGACTTTCGGGCGTCCGCCGTGCCGGCCGCGCTCGCGGGCGGAGTCCTGGCCTTCGAGGGACTTCTCCCGGATGTGTTCGCGCTCCCGGCGGAACGCGAACAAGGCGGCGCCGTGCCCGGAGGGGTCGTATACCCCTTGGAGGGGGCCGGTGAGGAGTTCGAGCTGGACGTCGAGGTGGCGCAGGTCCTCGGCAATGGCCAGGAGCTCGGCGGCGCCTCGGCCCAGGCGCTTCATCTCGTGCACCGTGAAGATCACCCGCGCGAACATCACCCGCACCGACTCGCACGCCGACCAGATGCGCGAGGAGGCCGCACGGCTCAAGGCCGAGGCCGCCTCGCCCGTCGTCCCCGAGCCGATCGCCGATCGGCTGCGGGAGCGAGCCGAGGCCCTCGACGCCTTGGCCGGCCAACACCACACCGACCGCATCAACCGCTAATTTCACACTCCGAGAATCGTCCTATACAAGGTCCGTCGAGGTGAAAAAGACCTCTCAGAAGTACCGGCCATCTGCAGCTTGTCCTGTCTTTTCCCACTGCCTCGTCAGCCGGTCGACGGGGAGGCCGGTTCGGCCGAGGACTTCATCACCCAGGGCTGACACCCCGGGGTGGCCGATCAGCCGGGTATCGCTCTCCTGGGATCGGCCGGAGCCATATCCCGTGCGATCTCGCCTGCTAAGCGACCGAAGAGTTCTATCGCCCGGTTGCCGCCGTCGGACCGCCACATCAGGCCGTATCCGAGGGGCTTATCTCCCTCCACCGGGACGTAGGAGATACCGGGATGGCCGTGGTAGAGGGCGATGTGGGCCCCTGACAGCAAGGCTCCCTTGCCGCCGGCGACGAGTGTCAGAGCCTCCTGGAAGTTGGTGACGGACGGCCCCTGCGCGATCGGCCTGCCGCTGGGTGTGCGCGTCGGCAGTTGATGCTCCAGCCAGTACTCCGGGATGTCTCCCGCGATCGTCAGCAGCGGCACACGGGCCAGTTCCTCAAGCGTCACCGTGTCCCGTCCGGCCAGGGGATGCCCGGCCGCGACAGCCAGCACCCTGTCCTCGGCGAGGAGTGTGGGGCCGCGGGTCAGGTCGTCCTCGCGCACAGGGAAGTCCGTCAACTGGAGGTCGAAATCGCCCTTTCGTAGCATTCCGTACGGATCGGAGAGCGGCACCTCGCATACCTCGACGGTGAGTTCGGGATGGGTGATGCGCAGCTTCTCGATCGTCTTCATCACCATCTCGCCGGCCAAGGGCGTGGAGAAGCCGACGTGCAGGACTCCTTCGATGCCGCGTGCCGAGGCGACGGCACGCGCCAGGGCGTTCTCGATGCCGCGGTAGTGCGGCTTGAGGTCGTCACGGAGGCGGCTGCCCAGGCTGGTAAGGGCCACGCGGCGGCTCGTGCGCGTGAACAGAGGCGCTCCGACGCGGCGCTCCAGTTTCTGGATGAGCTGGCTGACCCGGGCGCGGGACAGGCGCAGGCGGTTGGCGGTACGGCCGAAGTGCAGTTCTTCGGCGAGTACGAGAAAGCATTCGAGCTCGTTCTGGTCCACGTACTTCTCCGGGATCGCATGGGACATGGATCGGTAAGCCTGGCTGACCGAACGTTGCGATCATCGCTGTTGTTCCCGTCCGGGGCGTGGCGAAAGCTTGAGGCACCACCAACACCCACCACTCCGGAAGGAGTTCATCGTCATGAGTGCCTTGAGTACTTCGAGCGGGCTGAGCGCACACAAGTGGGGCATCCTGCTCGTGCTGTGCGGCGCGATCTTCCTCGAAGGCATCGATGTCGCCATGCTCAATGTGGCACTGCCGTCGATCCGCGCCGACCTCGGACTCTCCACCGGCGAGCTGCAGTGGGTCATGAGCGCCTACGTACTCGGTTACGGCGGCTTCATGCTCCTCGGCGGACGGGCAGCCGACCTGTTCGGACGCCGTCAGATGTTCGTCTTCTGGCTCACCGTCTTCCTGCTGTTCTCCGGGCTCGGCGGATTCTCCACCGAGGGATGGATGCTGATCGTCGCGCGGTTCATCACGGGCGTCGCCGCAGCCTTCATGACCCCGGCGGGTCTGTCCATCATCACCACGGGCTTCGCCGAGGGTCCGGAGCGGAACAAGGCCCTGCTCATCTACTCGGGCACCGCTGCGGGAGGCTTCACGATCGGCCTGGTCGCCGGTGGGCTGCTCACCACTGTCGGCTGGCGCTGGGTGCTCTTCGCCCCGGTCGTGCTCTCCTTCCTCATCCTCGTCGCGGCCCTCGCGTTCGTCCCCAAGTCGGCGCGCCCGGACCGATCCGGTAAGCGTGTCGACGCCGCCGGCGCGCTCACCGTCACCGCTGCCCTCGTGCTGATCGTGCTGGGCGTCGAGCGTGCGGCCCACGCCGGGATCACCGCCAGCGCCGGCACCTTGCTGGCCGGGCTGGCATTCTTCGCGGCCTTCCTCGTCATCGAACGGCGCTCCCCCGAGCCCCTGGTACGCATGGGTATCTTCCGCAACGGCTCCCTGGCGCGGGCGAACTTTTCGGCGATGCTGTTCGCCGCCGGGTTCTTCGGCTTCCAGTTCCTGGTCGTGCTGTATCTCCAGGAACTGCGCGACTGGTCGACGCTGCAGACGAGCTTCGCGATGCTGGTCATCGGGGTCGACGCGATTCTCTCGCCGACCCTCACCCCACGGCTGGTCAACCGCTTCGGCACCGCCAAGGTGATCTTCGGGGGGCTCCTCCTCGCGGTGCTCGCCTACGGGCTGTTCCTCCCGCTGGGAGCGGACTGGAGCTACGCGGCGATGTTCCCGAGCCTGATCATTCTCGGCCTCGCGTTCTCCCTGGCGTACGGCCCGCTCACCATCGTGGCCACGGAAGGGATCGCGGAGGAGGAGCAGGGGCTCGCGGGCGGTCTCCTCTACACCGCCTTCCAGCTCGGTGCCGCCCTCGGGCTCTCCGCAGTCACCGCCGTCAGCGTGGCCGCCACGCACGCGGAGACTCCTTCCGCACTGCTGGACGGTTACCGGGCCGGTCTGCTCGTCCCCTTCGCGGCATCGGTCGCCGCCGCTGTCATCAGCGCCTTCGGCCTGCGCACCCGACGCGGCGGCGAGCCGTCCGCCGCGGTGGACGCTGCCGCTGAGCGAATCAACGCCCCCGTCTCCCGCTGATCCTCGAAAGGACAGACTCATGGCCGACACCGTCAGCGAGTTCTCCGAGATCCAGGACTCCTTCCTCGACTACATCCGCGACATCAAGTACGCGACCATGGTCACTGTCGACCGTCAGCACCGCCCGCGCGCTCGTGTGCTGCTGCCCGTGTGGGAGATCGTCGACGGAGAGCCGATCGGCTGGCTCGCCGCGTACCGGACCCCTGTCAAGAGCGCGCACCTCGCGGGCAACCCGCACACGACGTACGCGTACTGGAATCCCCGTCAGAACGCGGTCTTCGTGGACAGCGTCACCACCTGGGCCGACGACGAGGAATCCAGGCTTCATGCGTGGGACCTGTACAAGCGGGGCGGTCCGCCGGGTGTGGGCTACGACCCGGTCCACTACTGGCGTGGCGGTCCCGACGATCCCGTCTACCACGTGCTGCGGATCGATCCCTGGCGCATACAGCTCGTCCGCGGTTCCGATCTGCGCAGCACGCTGTGGCGGAGGAAGGACCCGGCCCCGGCGATCACCTCGTCCGCCGCCCCGAGGAACTCGGCCAAGGCGGCCGTCTGCTGAATCCTCGTGAGAAGGACGGATGACCCCCGCTCCGACGGGGGTCATCCGTCCTTCTCACGCGTGGTTCCCGCTCCGGCGGCCGTGGGGGCGGTGGTGTCACGGCCGTGATCACGGCCGCGGCGGGTCCAGGACGGTCCGAAGCCGCGCCGGGAACAGCCCGGAACTTGGGGGGGAGAGGATGCGCCGTCCCCTCCGCAGGAAATGACGCGTTCGTGAGACAGAACCCTCCGAACAAGCTGTGAGAGGTCGTTTTCGCCCGATGCTTCATCCCGATATGGCCTCTGGCGGCCTTCTTCGGTCGCGCCAGGAGATGGTGTTGTCGCCGGTGAGGTGGCGGGCCGTGAGGTCGGTCATGGCGATGTGAACCAGGGCTTCGGACCGGCTGGGCAGGGATTCGTAGTCGCGGGCCAGGCGTCGGTGGAGCATCAGCCAGCCGTGGGTTCGCTCGACCGGATCGGGGTGAAACCCTGGTCCCGGGCTTGCGGGCTCTCCATATCGATGCCGAGGGTGGCGGCGTGCTCGACGAGGTGCTGGCGGTAGCCGACATCGACCCAGATTTTGCGGATGTCGGTGTGTTCGGTGGCGGCCTGGTTCAGGGCGCAAAGGGCCGTTTGTGAGGACAGGGGTCAGGGTGCGCGTACGCCGTCGATGGCGATCGACAGCAGGAGGTCGGCCTCGGCCGGGCCGTCGATCTCCCGCTCGGTGGCCAGCGCGATGGCGCCTACGAGCTTGAGCAGTTGGGCGATGGTGATCCCGGCGCGCACGGCGCCTGCCGCTTGGGCGCGCGCAAGGAGGGCGTCTCCGGCATTGGTGATCATTTCGTGGCAGGTTTCGCCGAGCGCCGGGTCTCCGTCCCGCATCAGCGAAGACCCCAGGCCCCGGTTGGCCACGGCGTGCGCGCCAACGGCGTGAAGCCAGGTGGTCAGCGCCTGGCCCGGGTCGGGTTCGGCGAGGAGGTCGCCCGCCTTCGCGCACAGGGCCTCCACCCGGTCCTTGAAGACCGCCTCCAGGAGCGCCTCCCGGGAGGGAAAGTGGCGGTGCAGGGTGGCCGAGCCGACTCCGGCGCTTCGGGCGACCTCCTCCAGGGAGGCGTCAGCGCCGTGCTCGGCGATCAGGGCCCCGGCGGCAGCGACGATCTTCTCGGCATTGCGGCGGGCGTCGGCGCGCATCGGCCGGCCGGGCGGGGCGGTGGCGTCCTTGGGCACGGGGACTCTCCTGACGCTTGATAAACGGGGTGGTCCTCCATATCGTAGCGAACGAGAAACGGAGGGCCACCCCACTTACGGGTTGGCCTCCCCTCCGCATGGACGCGATGGAGATGATTGTGAAGCTGACGAAGAAGACCGTCGTGGTGGCGGGTGCGACCGGCCTGCAGGGCAGGGCCGTGACACATCACCTGCTCCGCGGCGGATGGCAGGTGCGCGCACTGACGCGCGACCCGAACGGGCTGCAGGCCACGGCGCTGGCGCAGGCCGGCGCACAGGTGGTCCGGGCGCAGATGGAGGACGTCGACTCCCTGAGAGCCGCGGCCGAGGGTGCCTGGGGCTTGTTCAGCGTCCAGCCCACCGTCGGCTCGCCCGGCACCGCCCCGGACTTCACCGCCGACGACGAGGTCCGCTGGGGAGTAAACGTCGCCGAGGCGGCGCACGCCGCGGGCATCGGGCACTTCGTCTTCACCTCGGTCGCCGAAGCGGACCGGCACCTTGAGGAGAAGCTGCCGGTGAATCTGGTCAGCAAGTGGCGGATCGAGCGGCACGTCGCCGCGCTCGGCCTGCCCGCGACGATCCTGAGGCCGGTGTCCTTCATGGAGAACTTCACCGGCGGATACGCGCTGCGGAACGGGAACCTGTCCACCGGACTTGCTCCGGAGGTCCCCCAGCAGATCATGGCCGTCGACGATGTCGGCGCCGTCACCGCGCTGGCGTTCTCCCAGCCGAAGGAGTGGATCGGCCGGGCCGTCTCCCTGGCCGGGGACGAACTCACGCCGGTTCAGATCGCCGCGGCAATCGGGCAGGCACTCGGCATACCGCTGCCCTACGTTCAGATCCCGATCGACGCGATCCGGGCCCTGAGCGAAGACTTCGCCTACGCCAACGAGTGGCTCAACGAGCACGGCTACCGCGCGGACATCCCCGCCACCCGGGAGATCCACCCCGGCACGATGGACTTCAGCACTTGGCTGGAGCGCACCGGCGCGTCCCAGATCGCCGCGTTCCTCGACTCCGCGCGCACCGCCGGGCAGGACGCATGAGCGCCCGCACTCACGGCCTCGGGCGCGTCGGGATCTGGGCGGCGGACTTCGACCACCTCTCCGCACCCGAGGTCCGTAAGGCTGCCGCGCGGTCGAGGACCTCGGCTTCGGCACTCTGTGGTTCCCCGAGATCACGGGAATGGAGGCCATGGCGCAGGCCGCGATCCTCCTGGCGGCCACCCGGCACATCACCGTGGCCTCCGGCATGACCTACATCTACGCCCGCGACCCGGTCACGGCCGCCGCCGCGCAGCGCACCCTGGAGGAGGCATACCCCGGACGGTTCCTGCTCGGTTGTGGGAGAGCCACGCCAGCCTGGCCCAGGGCGTCCGCGGCCACCGTAGCTTCCGGGCGGTTCGATCCGTGTGGAGTTCGGCCTCGGGGAACATCGGTACAGCGGTTATCGGTGAGAACGATCTTGTTCAGGGTGTGAGGGCGCTGACCCTGTTCTCGTACTCGCGGCGGGCCTTGCGCTGGGCCGGGACCGCGGGAAGGTCCTGGCTGCCGTCGAGCGGCTGGCAGCGGGCGAGGAGCTTTCGGTGCACGGCGGGGACGGCGCTGACGCGCAGGGTGTAGCCCTGGCCGCGCCGTACGGTCGTCCCCTGGTCGAGCGCGGCACGCTCGGCGGGCTCCAGCTCGGTGGTGCGGAGGTAGTCGGCGACCTTGCCCGGCATGTCGAGGGTGACCGGCAGCTCCGGGGCGGGCGCGTCCTCCTCGTTGGCGGTGTGGTCGGGCAGGAGGTCGGCGACGGCCGTGCGGATGGCGCCGCGGCTGACCCGGTGCTCGCGGGCGAGGGCGGCGATGGAGCGCCCTTCCAGGTACGCGGTGCGTACGTCGTCGGTCTTCGTGGCCGCAAGCGCGGGGCGGCGCCCGCCCTTGCTGCCCTTGGCCTCGGCGGCGCGCAGCCCGTCGTACGTCAGCTCGCGCTGGAGGTCGCGCTGAAGTTCGCCGGCGGCCGCGAGGGTCTGCACCGTGAACTTCACGGTGGACAGCAGCTCGCCGGTGCGGGGGTGGCGGGCGGTGAGGTCCATCGCGGAGAACGCGCCGTCGTGGATGCGCAGCGCCACTTGGTCGCGGTGGAGGACATCGAGCAAGTCGAGGATGTGGCCGGTGCCGCGGACGAGGCGGAACATCTCGGAGATGTGCAGGGTGTCGCCCGGCCGCGCGTACGTGAGCAGTTCGCGGAACTTCGGGCGCTGGAGGGGGTGGAGGCGGCTGGAGGTTCCCGGGTCCTCCTCGAAGACGACCGGGTCCTCGATCCCGGCCGCGTCCAGGACGAGGTTCTGCCGGGCGGTGGACTGCTGGTCGGTCGAGACCCGCTTGTAGACCAGGTTCGCCACCGAGGGGCCCCTTCCGTACGGAGGATCGGACCCTATCTGTCGTCAAACCCTGTCAGCAATCACCATCGGATCTGATTGGATTCCGGCGCCGCGAACCCCCGGATTGCGGCGGTTCATTGGACGCTTCGGTCGCCTGTCGGCAAACGATCGTTTGCCGACAGGCGAGCTCTCGGCGGGGGCGGCGGGCTGGTCTGCTTGCCGGGAATCGGATCGCCATCAACGGGGTTGGTGGGGGGAAAGCCGTTATTGGAGGGGTCATGAGAGCGATTCAGGTGTACGAAGTGGGCGGTCCCGAGGTGCTGCAGGAGGCCGAGGTGGACCAGCCGCGGCCGGGTCCGGGCGAGGCGATCGTGGAGGTCGCCGCATCCGGGGTCAACTTCCTCGACGTCTACCACCGCGAAGGCCGGTACAGCCTCCCGCTGCCCTTCACCCCGGGCGCTGAGGGCGCCGGCACGGTCGTCGAAGTTGGACCCGGCGTCGCTGACGTCGCAGTCGGGGACCGGGTCGGTTGGGTGGAGATTCCCGGCACGTATGCCGAGCGGGCCGTCGTGGACTCCTCCCGGCTGGTGCCGCTGCCCGACGATATCGGCTTCGAGACAGCCGCCGCCGTGCTCCTCCAAGGCATAACCGCGCACTATCTCGTCAAGGACGCCTACCCGGTTAAGGGGGGCGACACGGTGCTCGTGCATGCGGCTGCTGGTGGCATGGGGCTGCTTTTGACCCAGCTCATCACCCATCTCGGCGGCAGGGTGATCGGCACGACGTCGACCACGGCGAAGGCCGAGCTGGCGAAGCGTGCCGGGGCTGCTGAGGTGATCCTTTCCTCCGCAGTCGACGATCTCGCAGCCGAGGTGAGGCGGCTCAACGGCGGTCAGGGACTGCCGGTTGTCTTCGACGGCGTCGGCGCGCACACCTTCGATGCGAGCCTCGCCAGCCTGCGAACCCGCGGCCATCTCGTGCTCTTCGGCGCGGCAAGTGGTGCCGTGCCTCCGTTTGATCCGATTCGGCTCGCCGACGGCGGTTCGCTGACCCTGATCCGGCCCAGCCTCGGGCACTTCATCACCGATCGGTCCGAACTGCTCCGACGGGCCGCCGATGTGTTCGAGTGGGTGCGCTCCAAGGCGCTTGAGGTCACCATAACGGGCCGCTACGCATTGTCCGAGGCCGCCCAGGCCCACAGCGATCTGGAGGCTCGGCGTACCACCGGCAAGCTGCTCCTCGTACCCGATGCGGCCGCTATTGGACGCCGGGAGGGGACGCAGAGCTGATCGCGGGTGACGAGGTCGGGGATCTTGGAGACTGAGATGTCGAGGACATGGCCGACCGTCATCACCAAGATCCCCGACAGCGTCAGGCACTCAGCAGGCCAAGATCAAGTTCTGGCGGGTTTCTGGCGCATCCGGGTCACACCCCTTCAAGATCCCTCAGCCGAGACCTGGCTCACCCGTCCACAACCTCCCGGGACAGAACACCTAGTTCACCACAAAACGAAGCCAGTGATCGCCACGCAGGTGAAGTACCTGACCACGTTCGCCAAGAAGGTCGGCAAGGAGCGGTTCGACGCCGAGTTCGCCAAGGTGATCAAGGGCAGTGACATTGCCCCGCGCGCTCCCCGGCAGCGGTGCGCGACGGCCGCGAAGCGGCTGACCAAGGCGAGGGCCCGCAAGCTCATCACCGCACTGGTCGGCCACGACTAGTCCGGCTGGCCCGCGTCGTCGTCCTCGTCCAGCTCCGGCGCGTCCGGGTCGCGCAGTGGGGGCAGGGCGCCGGCGGCCGGGACGCTGGCGGTGAAGCTGTAGCGGCCGAGCAGGTTCAGGTTGCGGTGCTTGAGCGGGGAGAGGCGGGCGATGTCCTCGTCGCGGATGTCGTGGCCCTCGGTGCGGAGCTGGGCGACGGCGGCGTCGATGTACTTCGTGGTCCAGAGCACGATGGCGTTGAGGACCAGCCCGAGCGCGCCGAGCTGGTCCTCCATGCCGTCGCGGTACGCCTGGTGGATGGTGCCGCGCTTGCCGTGGCACACGTCCCTCGCCAGCTTGTGGCGTGATTCCTGCACGGTGAGCTGCCGGTTCATCTGACGGCGGTAGGTGTCGTCGACCGGGTCGACCACTCGCAGCAGGTGCTCGGTCTTGGCGATCCGCCCGTACTCGGCGAACGCCGCCCCGAGCGGGGTCGGGCGGCCGTCGCGTCCGAACATGCGCAGCAGGTCGTAGGCTCGAACCTGGTTGGTGACCAGGGAACCGGCGACCTTCAGCATGTCCGGCCAGTGCGTGATCACCTTGTTCAGATTCACGCGGTTGCGGGCCAGGTCCTCCACCGCGCCGTACGTTTCGGTCTGGACGCCGGGCATCGTGGCCCGCCAGAACCGCTGGTCGTCCAGGTCGCGGAACCGCGGGCTGAAGTTGTAGCCGAGGACCTTGAACAGGCCGAACACCATGTCGGAGTACGACGCGTTGTCGGTCGCCACCATCTCCGGCTTCACCCCGCCGTCCGGGTTCAGCAGGGCGTCCAGGATGTGCAGGGAGTCGCGCGGGGTTGCCGGGGACGACCATCTGCCCGATGCCCGCGACCTGGTCGTTGACGGCGTTGAGCCAGGTGATGCCCCGCTTGAACCCGAAGTACTTCGGCGATGGGGCGGCGTTGATGGTGCGCACCGGCACCTGGAAGCGCAGCCCGTCTGCGGAGGCGAGCAGCCCGTCGCCCCAGTAACGCACGATCGGGACGTCTGCCTGGGCGGCGATCAGCGCGGCGTTCGCCGCGGCGATGGTGTCGGCGCGCAGGTAGTACTGGTCGAGGTGCACGAGCCGCGCCCGGGTCAGCGCCTCGTAGCAGGGGTTGACCACCGGGGCCAGGCCGAGGTTGCACGCCTCGGACACCAGCAGCGCGACCACCGAGGTGGACAGGTCCTTCATCCGGGTCGTGCCGTCGCCCAGGTGCACGAAGGCGCCGAGGAACCCGGTCCAGGCGTTCACCTCGAACAGCAGGTCCGGCAGGTCGATCTTCGGGAGCATCTTCTCGACCCGCTGGCGCAGCCAGGTCAGGGACCTCGGTTCGCCGAGGGCGCCGAGCTTGTCGACGTTCAGCTTCACCCGCCCGTCGTCCTGCACCTCGATGGAGACCTTCGCCGCCGGCCCCGCTTCCTGCAGGCATTCGGCGAGCTGCTTCCACCCGGCGTCCAGGCCCCGCACCAGCTCCTCCAGGTGCTCGGTGACGGGCATGTCCAGGCTCAGGGCCGCCAGTACGTCCTCCTCGACCGCGTCCCAGTCGGGCCCGTCCAGCAGGCGGGCCCGCGGGTTGGACCAGCGGTGCGAGGGCGAGGCGAAGACGTCGCGGTTGTTCAAGGCCCGGTGCAGTTGCTCCAGCACGCACACCACGTACGCGTCCCGGTCCGCCGCGCCCTGCGGCAGGTCGGGGTTGGCGTACACCGCCTTGCGCCACGCGGGCGGCACCAGCTTGTCGTCCACCTCGCGCGGCAGCAGCGGCTTGACCCCCACCTTCCGACCGCGCCAGCGTCGGAAGGCCGCGCACCCCGGCCAGGACCCGCTTGCCCGCGCTCGCTGCGTCCAGCGCCTTCGACTCGCCCAGCAACGCGAGGAACGGGCGCACCGTGGCGTACCGGTTCGCGAGCGCGGCCCGCATGGCGACCTCGGCCGAGTTCTCGTCCTCGGGCACCAGCGAGACCACCGTGGCCGCTGCGGTCATCACGGCAGCGCGTGGGGGGACTTCCTCCACGGCTGCCCACAGCGCGGCCACGTCCAGGTCCGCCTCCTGCTCCTCGACCAGCTCCAGCTCCTCGAACAGCACCTTCGCCGCCCGCGCGAGCACCCGTGACGCCTTCTCCAGCTGCGGCAGCGTCGACAGCCGCTCCTTCTCCGTCTTCCGCTTCGCCGAGTTCAGCAGCCGGGTGGCCATCAGGACCTGGAACAGGTCCAGGGCCTCATCGATTGCCTTCGCCTCCAGGTGCCGCATCACCGCGGTGAGCATCGCCGTGCGCTTCGGTTCCGCCGCCCGCTCCAGCAGCGGTGCCTTCGACCCCAGCGCGTACCGGGCCAGCGCGGCCATCCGGTTCGGCGGGATCTGCGACAGCCTCAGCCGCCCGAGCCGGTACGCGCCGATCTCGTCCACCGCTCCAGCGCGCGGGCGAACGCCGTGCCCGTCGTCCGCGTCGGCGGCCGGCGCAGCCGCTCCAGCTCCGAGAACCGGGAGCCCTCCGGCGTCTTCAGCGTCGCCACCAGATCCCCGGGCAGCGCCGGGTCTGCGCGGCGGGCGGCGGCCGCGACCGTGGCGTGCAGCCGCTTCTCCGCGACCGTCCGCGCCTCCGCAACCTGCCGAGCCAGCACGGATACCCCGGGCAGCAGGACCCGGTGACGGCGCAGCCAGCCCACCGCGTGGTCGAACAGCGCCTTCGGGCCCTCGGCGTGCGTCCACGCCCGCCCGTGCAGGAACGTACGGAATCGCCGGCCCCACTCGGCGTCCTCGTAGGGGTGGTAGCCGTAGGCGTCCCGGATCTCCCACGCGTGGTCGTACAGCGTCTGACGCCGCTCGTGTACCGCTTGACCACCGAGGGGTCCTCGATGCCGAGCTGCACGGCCAGGTGCTCGACCACCGGCCACGGCACAACGAGCGGGTCCTCCAGGAACAGACCGACGTACCGCACCGTGCACATCTGGAGCGCGAAGCCGAGCCGGTGATGCTCCGTCCGCCGCAGGGCGATCAGGTCCCGGTCCACGTCGTCCAGGAAGAAGAACCGCTCCAGCTCGGGCCTCGTCGGATCCTCGGCGAACGTCCCGTACGCCTCAGCCTGCTCATCGCTCAGAAAGCGGCCGAGGCCAGCAGCATCATCGCCCGCCGAAACCGCACCGAGCTGGTACTGCCCCTCCGCACTGTCTGCTGCAGCTTCTGACCCTCCTGCTCGGTCAGCCTGCGGGACCCTGACCGGTTGCGCCATCCCGCCTCCCCACGCTGGTTGGAAGCGTCGTCACTTCCAACCAGCACAACGAGCAGCAGAGCCGCCCGGCGAAGGTCCGAGGTCACAGCACTAGTCGGTTGGCGGATCTCCGCAATGCACCTCGCGCAGCCCTTGGAGGACGCCGGCGCCATCGGCACAGGCCGCATAGGCGGCCGCCCGATCCCTGGACACCAAAGCCGTCCGTACGCCGCAGCGCGTAGGGTCCATCGACGCCCCGCAGGCCGCACCCGTACGGGCTCACGATCATCACCTGGAAGAGAGCCCGAGCATGACCACCCCCGGCCCGCAGCAGCCCCAGCAGCCCTACGGATACCCGCCCCAGGAACCGCAGTCTTACGGCCAGCCCCAGGCCCCCGGCCATCAGTCCCAGCAGCCGTACGCGGGGCAGTACCCGCCCCAGGCCCCGTACTACCCGCAGCAGCCTCAGGCGCCCCAGCCGGTGTACGTGACGAACCAGCCGACCCGCACCGTTCACGGCGTGGGCTTCTTCGGCAAGTTGGGCTGGTGGTTCCTGATCCTGTGCACCGGAGGTCTGGCCTGGCCCTTCTACAGCCGGGCGAAGCGCACCAGCCGCCACTACTGACCACCGCTACAGAAAGGGGGCAGCACCGATGAGTCCCCACTCATCGGGCTGGCTGGCCCCTGAGAGAGGAGAAGACCATGCTGAACCTAGACCACCACCCCGCCGAGCTGCGCGAGGAGATCGCGGAGTTCCTCGACACGCGCCGCAAGAAGGATCCCGCCATGGCGGACCTCCTGGAAGATTTGATAGGCCGTCTCCTCGCCGACCCAACCCTCCCCGCCAGCGTGAACAAGCCGACTCCGTACGTTCTCGTCAAGGCACCCGGCAAGTGCGGCTTCGCCTACGTCAACGCGAGCGGCAAGGTGGACCTCCTCCTTCAGCCGCAGGATGCCGCGCCGTACATCGCCACCGGCTATGCCGAGGCCCAGGAGAACACCAAGGGCTTGCTGGTCGTCGTTCACCTCAGGAACGCCGTCTCCGTCCTAGTCGCCGCCGAACTCGCCCGCCTCGCCCTGGACAAGCTGCGCGCCTGAGTTCCGTAACACCACTGCCCCCGCCGAACGGTTCTTGGCGGGGGCCTCGTCCAACCCGCACGAGAACCACGAACACCAACCCGGCGAACGTTCCCGGTCACAGCACTAGGTGTGCCCGGGAGCGGTCCGCGCAGATACTCCATGATCCGGCTCTACGGGACGGAGGCGCCGAGCCGCACGGTCTCCGCGCCGGTCTCCCACTCGCCGAGCGCCCCGATCTGCCCAGGTCCAGGAGGTATTCGGGACGCCGGTGATCAAAATGGATCGAAATAGACCGGGGCGATCGGCATACTCGGCACCATGACACTCCCTACGCCCCTCGAAGCCCTGACCGTACCCGCTGCCCCCGTAACCGCCGCCTGCGCCGCCGCTCTCGAAGTCGCCACCGCCTATTGCACCCCGGCCCTGCTGAACCACTCGGTGCGGTCCTACGTGTGGGCATCCGCGTACGCCGCGGACCGGGACATCGAGCACGACGCCGAGCTGCTGTACGTCGCCGCGCTGCTCCACGACATAGGGCTGGTCCCGGAGTTCGACAGCCACACCGTCGCCTTCGACGAGTCCGGCGGACACGTGGCCTGGGTATTCGGCGCCGGGGCTGGGTGGCCGGTGGAGCGCCGGCAGCGGCTGTCCGAGGTCATCGTGCGGCACATGTGGGACTCGGTGGACGTGCGGGAGGACCCGGAGGGCCATCTACTGGAGCGGGCCACCGCCGTGGACATTTCGGGGCGGAACGCGGACGACTTCACCGCCGGGTTCCGCGCGGAGGTCCTGGCCCGATACCCCCGCGAGGGCCTCGCAGACGAGTTCCTGGCCTGCTTCCGGGACCAGGCCGCCCGCAAGCCGGAGAGTTCCCCGGCGGCGTCCGTACGGGGCGGTCTCGCCGAACGCATCCTGGCAGACCCGCACCCGCTGGAACAGCTGAACGGACCTGATGCCCTCTAGTCCGTCTTCCGGACTAAGCCGGGCTCGCGGTGTCCGGCTCGATCCGAAAGAGGCGGCCCAGCTGCCCTGCGTGGTGCGCCGTCATCCTGTTCCCCGGCTTCGACGGCCTTCGCCTGGCAGTCGCCGCACAGCGTGGGGCGCCAACGCGGTCCCGGCTTCGTATGGTCCTCGGTGACCTTCCAGCGGGCGGTGGTGAACTTCGTCCAGCAGCGGGCCAAGGCGAGTCGACGGGCCTCGCGCTCAACAGCCTTCTGCTCTGCCGCGCGCCGCACCTGCGCCTCGTGCACCTCCTGGCAGGCCTTGGCCTCTTCCCCGGCCCGCGCTGCGGGTCCACCGACAGGTGGGCGAGGCCGCGACCCGCTGAGCCTGGCTGACGCGCGTCCCCGGGGCGTCACCCGGGGGCGCGGGCGTGTGCTCGTCCAAGCAGGGCGATCGCGGCGGTGGTGGTCGGGGGCCGGCTGGCTACAGGCCCCCGCATCCTCCGGCGAACGGTGGGGGCTTGCCTTGGCCGGTGCAGTGGCTGCGGCGGGCACCACCATGCTGGCATGACCTGATTGTCTGTACGGAGGTTGCCTCTCACCGTGCGGACGCCTTTGCTCAGGGGTGGTCCTCGTTGTTGGTGCGCGTTCCTGCCGGAGAGCGATGACACTGGCCCACCGTCCGGAGCCGCTTCCCGGCTGACGGGCCCCGGGAAGAAAGTTCGACCGTTGCTCCCGCTTGGCGGGACGTCACGCTGATGGGGCTTTTCTTGCAGGTCAGGGCCGTGTGGCGTGTCTGCATGACAGTGGATATCAGGGTCATCCGGGCTGGTCAGATGTACCGCTACTACCTGCGGCAGACCGTTGTCGGCGACGGCCGACGCCCGGCCCGCATGCCGCTGCGCGAGGCTCAGGAGCAAGCCGGTGTCCCGGTCGGGCGATGGATGGGCCGCGGCTTGGCCGTGCTCGGACTGTCGGCGGGGGAGGTGGTCACCGAGGCGCAGCTGCGGAACCTCTTCGGCGAGCGGGGCCGCCACCCGGATGCAGACCGGATCGAGGCCGACCTGCTCGCCAAGGGCGACTCCCCGAAGAAGGCGTTCAAGGCCGCCGCCCTCGGACGCCGGGTGACGGTCACCGGGGTCGATTTCCTCTTCCGGCCACAGTCGACGATCTACCTCCTGTGGGCGCTGGGGGATGACGAGACCCGTCGGGTGATCGAGGCCGCGCACGAGCGGGCGATCGAGCGGGTGCTGGAGTGGATCGAGGACGAGGCGGCGGTGATCCGGTACGGCAAGGACGGCATCTACCGGGTGCGTCCATCCGGAGGTCTGGTCGCCGCCCGCTTCCGCCACTACGAGGCGCGCTCCGGGATGCCGCTGCTCCATGACCATCTGCTTCTGTCCGTGAAGGGTCAGCGCCTGGACGGGAAGTGGGGGTCGATCCACACCCTGGCCTTGCACGAGAACACCGTGGCGGCCTCCGCGCTCTACAACGAACTGGTGGCCGCTGAGGTCTGCGAGGAGCTTGGGCTGGCGACCGAGCCGCGCACCGTCACGCCGGGGCGCCGGCCTGTGATGGAGCTTGCTGGGGTGCCGCACGAGCTGATCCGCTGGATCTCCCGGCGCAGCGACCAGATCGCCGCCTGCCTGGCAGAGCTGGAGCACGAGTACGTCACCGCCGTCGACGACGACGGCGAGCTGAAGTTCCTGCCCGTGGTCTCCGAACGGGCCCGCGCAAGCTGAACCGGATGGCCGCCCGCAAGACCCGTCCGCCCAAGCAGAAGACCCGGCCGCTCGCACAACTGCGCGCGTGGTGGCAGGCGAGCGCGATCCTCACCTCCGGGGTGGCCGTCGACGTCATCACCTCCCTCCTCGAGTACGCCCGCGCCGCGGCCGCGACGATCAGGGCCCGGGTCGCCGCCGTGGTCGACATAGCGGTGGCGGCCGTCGACGTCGCTGCGACGGTGTTCGTGATGAACGACGGCGGCCGGTTCCATCGCCGGCACTTGCTCGCCGAAGCCCGCCGCCGTCTCGCCCTGGTCCTGCGCGGCCGCCGCCGCGACCCGGGCCTGGACGACCGGATCGTCGCTGCCGCCATTTCCATCCTCTGCCTGGACGTCAGCGAGCCGACGAGCGTGCGTGGCCTGGAGGCCGGCTATCGCCTCTACACCGCACGGTGGGACCTGTCCGACATCCCCGCCCGGCCCCGCCCACCCACCTCCGCGCCCGGCCCGAACTCGGCAACCCCCGGCCGATCCCGGCGAGCCGGCTGTGCCCCGGCCCCCTGGCCAGGACGCGGGGGAGTGGGAGATACCCCGTATCCCGCTGCAGTACGAGCGGGCCGTCCTCGCCGGTGCGGTGGTGCGGGAGAAGCTGCGCACCACCACCGCGCGGGGCCGGGCGTACGACGTGGTTGCCCACCAGCAGGCGGCGATGTCGAGCAACTGCTCGCGCCCCCGGCCGCCGACCCCGAGCACGATCCTGGGACCGGCTTCACCCCCGGCTCACCCGCCGGGCCGCTTGGAGCGACCACTAGGGACCATCGCCCATCATCGAGGGCACCGTGATCAGGTTGACGGTCGAGAAGCTGCCCTGCGGAGGGGTGAACAGGCCCGTCTGGCTGTGGTGGTCGGGCAATGACGAACAAGCCCCGCCCCCATGCAGCGAGCCTGAGGGATGGCGGTCATGATGTCCCAATGACACTGGGACCATCGAGTGATGACGCTGTCGAAGCAGGCTGGCACAAGGTCCGCGCTGACGGACGCGTGCGCCCGGAACTGCTGGAAGCCGCCTACGCCGAACCGCGCCTGCGGCAGCTGTTCCCCTGGACCGGCATGGGCGAGTTGCACTTCAGCCGCTGCACCGAACAACGGTGGACGTGGGACATCCCCTACATCCAGCCTGCGGCTGGGGGCAGTTACTGGGTGTCAGGTCCTCTCCGTTCGCAGACCGTGGGGCCTGCGGAGACGGTTTCGCACGCCATCGCCATGGTCTTGGAGCGCCTTCCGGCCGGCTGCGGGCCGGCCTTCCTCGGCACTCCAGAGGAACTCGCCATCCACGAGACGATGCAAGAGCAGCTCGGCGGTTAAAGGCAAGGTGAGTGCCTGCTTCTGATCCCCAGCCCGATGCCTCTCGCTGCTCCGGCAACAGGGGCCCTCTGGGCCGAGTACGCGGCCGTCTATGCCGCACTGCGGTCAGGTCACCGGGGTGAACCTGACACCACGAGGCACCCAGGGGTTCCGTTCACGGAAGCGTCACCGTGACCGTTCCGCGAACGGGTGGGTCCTGCCTGTACTTCCACTTTTGCCCGCAGACCTGCCCGGCACGAGATCAGAAAACAGACACCTCACGTTGCTATGCCGTCAAGTTCAGGGGATGAGTCCTCCGTCCACGGCGCGGTCGTAGAGGCGCTGGTGCCACTCGTTGGTGTCCGGTCCGGGGGCAGCCGCCAGAACAGGGTTTGGACCTGTCTCGATGAGGTGCAGGAGGGTCCAGGCGACGCCGTAGCAGTCGTCCGGGCCGAAGCAGGAGACGAGCGCCTTGGCTTCCTCTCCCGTGACCGGCTGGCGACGGCACGCCGGCGAATGAGGCGCCGAACTTCGCCGCGGACCCGGCAGGCAAGTTGACCCCGCTGGACTCCCATGTCCGTCTGGCCGCCCCAGATCGACGTAACCCTCCGCCGATCGTGCGCAGGAGCTACAGCTACAACCACGGCAACGGCAACAGCGGACTCGTCTTCTCCTGCTTCCAACGCGACCTGGCAGCTGGATTCGAAGCGTTACAGAAGCGCCTTGAAGGAGAAGCCATGACCAAGTATCTCCTCACCGCCGGCGGCGGCTACTTCTTTGTTCCTCCACCCGGCGACGGATGGACTGAAGTGATCGCTTGACAGGTCCAACAGACCGACGACCCAGGCGATGGCAGCAAGATCGTAAGGCAGGCAGGGCATCCCTATCGTTCGGCCACCGGGCGGCGCTCGGCGTCCTCGATGATGACGTCCGCGAGGGCGCGTGCGGCGTGGTCGGGGAGGCAATTGGTCGGGGGCGCGGCGGACGTCGCTGGCGAAGGCGCGAGCGGCGCCGGTCAGCTGCAGGGCGATCTGCTGGAGGTCCGCGGGTGCCAGGCCGGCGGCGCTGGTCCACCCGAGGACGGCCTTGACCAGATACTCGTGGGGCACTCGGTCGAGGGGGTTTGCCTTCGAGGAGTACCAAGCCGCTGACCTGCCTCATTCGAGGGCCCGAATCTGAAACGGCCTCTGATCCGCTCCGGTCACAGCCTGGTCCTGCGTTTGCGCCACCAGGCGCATGTCCGGCGCTCTCGCAGCCGATGAGTTTTTCGAGGGGGAGTTCGGGGGCGCATGGTGAGGGGCTTCTTGAACGTGCGAAGGTGGGGTGCCCCGGGGTGTCTGGCTGGCCGTATGGCTGGTGACGGAACGGATCGCCCCGGGGCATTGCCGTGCTGTCAGGCGTGGTAGCGGCGCGCGTAGCGAGCGCCTGCGGGCCCTTGCTGTGTGCTGCTTGTCGATGTGCATCTCTCCTCCGAGGACATGGCCCGGCGCACGGGTTCGCCGGCAGCCGCGCGGCCGCCCGGACGGGTGACTGCGGTAGGCGTGCTGCTCCTCCCCGGTCGCGTGGGTGCGGCCGGGCCCGTACACAGGGACCAGGCGCAGTCCTGGTTTGGCGGCAGGACGGGATCAGGGCTGCTGCCCCTTATCGCCGGGGCCCGCGCTACCCCCGAGGGTGCGGGCCCCGGTGGAGCCCGGCGGAAGGAGACGAACGGCGGCCTCAGGCCTGATGCACGCGATCGTCCCCCCGACCGGCTGACAGCTGCCAGGTGCTGCGTCCTCCGGTGGAGCCGATGCTCGCCCAGGCCCGTGAGACGGTGGCCGCAGCGGGGGTGCTGCCCGGCGGCCATGCCTTCGAGGCGAAGTTCGACGGCTATCGATGCTTGTTGTTCACTCCGGCCCGGTCGGGCGGCCCGGTGCTGTTGCAGTCCGCGGACTCGGTGCACCTGGACGAGGAGGTAGAACGACACGTTTTATGAGAGGCGGCACTGCCCGTTGCGTTCCTGTCCCGGCCGCACGCCCAGAGGGACCCGTACTCCAGCAGTGCGTTCAGTCCATGGAGGCGCCGAGGGTGGTCAGGATGTCGTTGACGGTGTGCTCGAAGAGCGGTTCCGGGTCGGTGAGGGCGAAGTCGAGGTGGCCGAAGGCCTCGACGGCGACGGTTCCGTAGAGCCGGGTCCAGCAGGCGACGAAGACGTAGATCACCTCCAGAGGGACTGGCTCGCCGGCCAGGTGCTCCCGTACTTCTTCGAGCTGCGTGAGCCAGGTGGTGTCGAGTGTGGTGGGGGGCTGGATGCCGCCGCGGTGCCATAGCTGGACCATCAGGCCCAGGATGATGCCACCGAAACGCCAGCTGGGGTCGTGGGCGGCGGTTCCGGGGGCGGTGTCGGCGTCCGTGAGCGGCTTGGTGAACAGCAGGCCGAACTCGCGGGGATGGCTCAGCGCCCAGCGGCGGAGTTCCCGGCTCACCGCCCGCAGCCTCATCCCTGGCTCGGAGGCAGGTTCCTGGTCCCGTGCGGTGGCCAGGGCAGTGGCGAGCTCGTCGTACAGGTGGGACGTCAAGGCCTGGATCAGGTCGCGGTGGCTGGGGTGGTAGCGGTACAGGCCGGGAGCACTCATGCCCATCTCGCGGGCGATGGCCCGCAGGGTGACGGCAGCCGGGCCCTGTTCGACGAGCAGGCGGCGGGCGGTGCGCAGGATCTCCTCCAGCGCGTCCTCGCGGACCCGGTGCCGACGGCTCGGAGAGGGATTGCCTGTGCTGGTCACGGCGGCCTTTCGGTGTGTGCCTTCTCGGGGTCCAGGGCGTGGACCCGCTTGACAAAGTAAACACCTGTAACTTTAGCTGACCCCTCGAAAGTTAACACCGTTAGCATTGGCTCGCAGCTGTGATCCGGGGGGACCCATGAAGTACGGCATCGTCTTGACCTACACGTTCGCCCCGCGCTGGCTGGCGCTGTCGCGCCCGGAGCGCAACGCGATGCGCGCCGAGCACATCGAGCCGGTGTTCGCCGCGTACGCGGACCGGGTCTCGGCCCGCTTCTTCGACAGCGAGGCGTTCCACGGCCGGTTCTCCGACTTCGCCGTGCTGGAGACCGAGGACCTCGGCGCCTACTACTTCCTCGTCGAGGCGCTGCGCGACACCCCGCTCATCGCCGAGGGTTACCTGTCCTTCGGTGAGATCTTCCTGGGCGTCGCCGACGGCTTCGCGGAGTACGAGCGCACGCACGCCGCCGGACTCCGATAGCGCGCCGCTGAGCGGTCCCAGAGACGACCAGGCCAGGAATACAGGGAGTTCAGTCATGCCCCATACCGTCCCCGAGTTCATACCCGCCCCCACCGCCGCCTTTGCCCCGACCGCTCCGCCCGATCCCCTGCCCCGGCGGCGTTGGCCGCTGCGCCTGCTTCGGGCCAGCGCGGTGCTGGTGCTGCTGGACACCCTCGTACAGGCGGCCCTCGCGGGCCTGTTCGTGACCGGCGACCTCGATCTGCTGGCCTGGCACGCGGCGAACGCCGCTGTGCTGGGCGCACTGACCGTCGTGCAGACGGCGGCGGCCCTGCTGGTGTGGCGGCTGCAGCGCGGGCCGGGCTGGCCGGCCGTGGCAAGCGCCCTGCTCATCGCGCTCGTCTCCGTGCAGCAGGGGCTGGGCGAGGCGCGCGTACTGGCCGGGCACATGCCGCTCGGCATGGCCGTCTTCGGCTGCGCGACGGCCCTGACGTGCTGGGCCTTCACCCTCCGCCCGACTGCTCACGTCGCGGGCGGCGCGCGATGAGCCCGCGGCGTACGAGCAGGCTGAGCCGCCGGGGGTTTCTCGGACTGACCGCCGGTGCGGGTGCCGCCATCACCCTGGGCTCGGTCGGCTACTCCCGTCTCGCGCAGCCCTCCACCGGACGGATCCTGCGCACGGTGGGCCCTGTGCCCGAACCGTTCCGGGTGCCGCTGCCGGTGCCGCCGGCGGCGCGCCCGGCCCGCACGGAGGCGGGCGCGGACTTCTACGAACTCGACCAGAGGGAGGGCCGGGTCGAGATCCTGCCGGGCCGCACGACCACGGTCTGGGGTTACGACGGGATCTTCCCCGGCCCGACCTTCACCGCCCGCTCCGGAAGGCGCACGGTGGTACGCGTACGGAACATGCTCACCGTACCGACCGCGATGCACCTGCACGGAGGCGTCACCCCGCCGGAATCCGACGGCTACCCCACCGACCTCGTGCTGCCCACACGCTGCGCCCCCGGCCAGAACCGCCGCGACGCGACCGCCATCCCACCGGGGGCCCACTCGACGCACGCTGACCCGATGCCGGGAGACACCACCACGGCGGTGCGCACCTACGACTACCCGCTGCCGCAGCGGGCCGCGACGCTCTGGTACCACGACCACCGGATGGACTTCTCCGCCCCGCAGGTCTGGCGCGGTCTGGCCGGCATGTTCATCGTCCGCGACGAGGAGGAGGACCGGCTCCCCCTGCCCGGCGGCGACCGCGACATCCCGCTGATGCTCGCCGACCGGTCCTTCGAAGCGGACGGCTCCTTCCGCTACCCCGCCCTCGACCCCACCTGCACCGGGCAGCCCGGCGTCGAGGACGCCTACATGGACGGGGTGCTCGGCGACGTCCAGCTCGTCAACGGCGCACCCTGGCCCGAACTGGAAGTCTCCACGACCCGCTACCGGCTCCGGTTGCTCAACGCCTCCAACGCCCGCCGCTATGAACTGCGTCTGGACACCGAGGACGGCGCCCACCTGCCCTTCGTCCAGATCGGCAGCGACGGCGGCCTGCTGGCCGCGCCCCAGCGCCTCGACACCCTCGCGATGGCGCCCGCCGAACGCTTCGACGTCGTCGTCGACTTCTCCGAGCATCCGGTCGGCACCCGCATCACCTTGGTCAACACGGCGGCCGACGGCAGGATGCGGCAGGTGATGCGCTTCCACATCGTGCGCGCCGAGAAGGACGACAGCCGGATACCCGCCCGCCTGTCCGCCTTCGACAAGCTCATCGCGACCCGTGCGATGCCGGTGCGCTCCTTCGATTTCCGGCGTACGGGCGACGGTGAGGAGCGGCAGATGTGGACCATCAACCGGCAGCCGTTCAGCACCTCGAAGGTGTGGGCCGCCCCGCGGCTGGGCAGCGTGGAACGCTGGCGGTTCAGCAGCGATTTTCATCACCCCGTCCACTTGCACCTGGCCCAGTTCCAGGTCATCGCCCGCGGGAACAGGGCGCCGGATCCCTGTGACGCCGGTTGGAAGGACACCGTTGACGTGCGCCCGTACGAGGTCGTGGAAGTCCTCGCCCGGTTCGCCGGATACCGGGGCCGCTACATGGTGCACTGCCACAACCTCGAACACGAGGACATGGCCATGATGGCCAACTTCGAAGTGGTTTGAGGCAGCTCAGGGGCGGTGGTGGCGGCGGGTCCACAGGCCGTGGCCGAGGTCGGCGTGATGAGGATGAGGGCCGCAGCGGCGCCGAGGCGAAGCCGGCGCTGACGACGGTGGCCCAGTGGACGCCCGGCTGGACGCGACGAGGCCGGACAGGGCGAGCGCGCCCGTCCACCAGGCGATGGCGAGGGCGCGGGAGTGGGTACGGCGGGCCAGGAGGTAGGCCATCGCAAGGAGGAGTGCGGTGACGACGGTGGTGTGGCGGCAGGGGAAGGAGAACCCGGTCTCCGCCACGATGGCAGTGGCCAGCGGCGGGCGGGTGCCCGCCAGTCCGAGAACGACGACGGCCACCACGGAGGCCGCCCCGGTCACCGCGGTGGCCACCGCCGGCCAGCGGGACGGGCGGGGAGTACCACGGCAGGGCCCCCAGTACGGGCGTCGACGCTCTGGAGGTCCGGTACGGCAAGGCGTCCAGACTCCCGGCCACCTGCGTGCCGCCAGGCCGCTGGGGTGCCCCGGTGCCGCCTGTACCGTCCGCCGCAGGCCAGTTGTCAGCCCCCGAGAGTCGTTTTCTTGCGGATCAGGCCGGGTTCTCCGCTGCTTCGTGGAGCCGGGTCAGCAGGGTCATCAACTGCTTCCGCTCATCTGCGGCGAGCGGTGCCAGTAGCTGGGCGTTGGCGGCTTCGGCCAGAGCTGCGCAGCGGGTGAGGGTGGCCCTGCCCTCCGGGGTGACGGTGACGGCGTTCTTGCGGCGGTCGGAGGGATCGGGAGCACGCAGGACGAGGCCCTGCTTCTGCAGGTGGTTGAGGACGCCGACCATGTCCTTGGGGTCGACAGCCAATCGACGGCCCAGATCGGCCTGGGCGATAGGCCCGTACTCGGCGGTCGCGGCCAGCACGGCATGGTGCGTCAGCTTCAGTCCTTCCGCGGCGATCGCGTCGGCGACCATGCCCCGGCCGCGCGCCGCGACACGGCCTATGAGCCAGCTCGGCAGGGACTGGATGTGCTGGAGGTCCGGGGTCATGCGCTCAGCCTATCCGAAAATCATTGGACTTCCCAATGATTGTTTGTTTATCGTTGGGGCAGCCAATGAAACCGGATCGGGGAGGTTCTGTGCTGCGCATTCGCCATGAGGTCAACGGAGGACCCGAGGTGCTGTTCACCGAGGAGGTCGACCTGCCGCAGGCGGCAGCCGGGGAGGTGTTGATCCGGGTCGAGGCGGTCGGGGTGACCCTGCCTACCGTGCGCAAGGTGCGAGAGGGCTGCGAGCCGATCTCGTTCGGCGGTGAAGTCGCCGGGGAGATCGTCGCCGCAGGCACAGGAGTTACCGCCTTCGGTGTCGGAGACCGCGTCACCGGGCTGTGCTTCGCCGACGCCTACGCGGAGTTCGCGGTCCTGAACACCACCATGGTTTCCCGGATCCCGGACGGCGCGACCGCCGTGGAGGCGGTGGCGCTGGTCCGCAGCGGGCTGGTGGCCCGCGGGGCCTGGGAAGCCGCGCCTGTGGAACCCGGTGAGTCGGTCCTGGTCACGGCGGCGGCGAGCGCAGTGGGCACGCTCGCCCTCCAGTACGCCAAGGCCGGCGGGGCAGCACGCGTCGTCGCCGCCGTCAGCAGCGCCGACAAGGCCGACTTCGTCCGCGGGCTGGGCGCGGACGAAGTCGTCCTGTACGAGAATGCCGACTGGGGCCGACCGTACGACGTGATTCTCGACGGCGTCGGCGGTGACCTTCTCCTCCCCGCCGTACGGGCTCTGGCCACCGGCGGCCGACTGGTCGCCTTCAGCTCCGGCGGTGGCACGGTGGAGGCGTACGAACTCCTGGTCCGCGGCGCCTCGATGATCGGTTTCCAGATGCGGGCCATCGCCGTTGGCAAGCCCAAACTCTACGACCGCTGGCTGCGCGAGCTCTGGCAGATGCGCGACGCCGGCACCCTGCGCGCCGCCGTACATGAGGAAATCCCTCTCCGCGAAGCCGCCCGAGCCCACACTCTCATCGAGCAGCGCCGCAACCACGGCAAGGTCGTCCTCGTTCCCTAAACGGTCTCCTTCGAATCATCGAGCGGACCAGAGGAAGGCTCGGTGGCGCAGTGGGGACGCTGGCGCATCCGGCCATGATGCGTTTCTGGAGCGATCACAGCCCAGCGCCGCCTCCGACCTGGGAATGCTTCACTTCGGTGGGCGGGGGCACGACGCCGGAACAGCAGCCACAACTCATCCGGCGCCAGCAGCCCAACCGAGCATGCCATGGACCATTCAACAACCGAGCGCCGCCATAGAAGCGGCGCCCAAGCTCGCTATCCAGTCGACTGGGAAGCCGAACCGGACCGCACTCTCGAGGTGCCTCCGGTGGCCGACCAAGTCAACGTCCTAGCTCAGATGGAAAGACCAGGCCTGAGAATCTCCCACTACCGGCGCCGCGGGGCAGGTGGGGACTGGCACATGCAGGCTCTGCGGCACCTGCTCAACCGGATGCTCGGCCAGCTCCACTACGGCCTGGCCCGCATCCCATTCGACGAAGCGATCGCCTTCCCCCCAAAGCCCCGGCCAGCAGGAACAGCCACCGCATGAACAGAACGGGGCTATTTATCAGGGGCGGCAGGGGAGACGATCATTCGGTCATGAGACCCGAAGTGCAGACGTTCGTCGCTGACGGACCGCTTCCCGACTGGGACGCGACCGAGGAAGAGATCGACCGGCGTGACCGTCAGTTGACGGCGATCTCGCGCCCTGTCACGTCCGAAGAGGCCGCTGCCCTGGCCGCCTGCTTCGGACCCGACGACTGCTACGGCGTCGCCTGGACGCTCGTGCACCCGGCTGCCTCGGTCCGCAGCCGCGCCGCCCGCATCACCGCCGACCTGCCCGAGCGCCGCGAGAGCGAAGCCGCGCAGCGCGAGGCTGAAGAGAAGGTCGCCAAGGCCAAGGCCGAACTGGAGAAGGCGCAGGAGGAACTGCCCGCCGTGAAGGCCGGCACCCGCACCACCACTGCGGCCGCCACCGCGCCCACCCCGATCCGCACGGGCCTGGGCAGCGGCCGCACCCGGGAGGAGCTCGCCGCCATCAGGACGTGGGCGCGCGCCAACGGCCACCAGGTCACCGACGCGGGGATGGTGCCCAAGCCGATCGTGGAGGCGTACGACGCCGCCCACGAGGCGCGGGTCCGGAAGGCCGGCTGAACCCATGGCCGCCGACGCGATAGCCCTGGACGGCTTCCCGGACGAAGAGACCGTGCCAGGCGATCTGCACGGCAGCACGGCGCGGTTCCGGCTCACCGTCTCCCCGACGGACGAGCGCACGGACGAGATGATCCTGCCGTGCAGCGTCGCCGACTCGGAGCTGGCGCACGCGGTGATTCACACGACCTGGTGCCCGGCGACAAGCTCCGCGTCACCGGCTACCTCCGGCTGCCCCGCACGCCGGATGAGCCGATGTGGCTGGTCGTCACCGCGCTGTCCGTGCTGGAGTCCGCGCCGCTGATGTCCGACCCGGTCGCCGTCGCCACGGCCGTCCTCGAGCGGTACGGGCCGTACATCTGCTGGTTCGACGCCGACACCACCGACGTGGAGGTGTTCACCGAGACCGGCCACTGGGTCGGCACCGCACCGAGCCGAACGACCTGGACGAGCTGCTCGAAGCCTTCGAGCACCGCCAGGCCGCCGGCGGCGAATAGCGGAGCCGCCGTGCCCATCCGTCCCGAGAACCTGCACCGCTACCCGCGCGACCGGCCCCAGATCAGCGCGCGGATCCGGTTCGAGCGAGCAGGCGGCCGCTGCGAGTGCACGGGCCACTGCGGCCTGACGCACCCCGGCGGCCGCTGCCCGGCCCTCCACGAACAGATCCACCCCGACGCCGGCTCCGTGGTCGGCCTCACCACCGCCACCTCAACCACACCCCGGAAGACGTGCGAGATGCTGGTACGTCGTGCTATCGGAAGTTGCGGAATGGCCACGCGGTGAGGGCTTGTTCGGGGTGGTCACCGGTCCCGGTAGAGGTCCTCATCCGGCTCCCACTACTGAAGGAGCGCGGTCAAGAAGCTGGCTGACCTGCATGCCTTCTTCGCGTGAGATCAGCCTCGGCAGCGGGGCGAAGTTGTTCGGAGGCACGTCCAGCAGACTCCTCACGCGGACGTAAGAGCGGTACCAACAACCACCCAGTCCTCCAAGGGAGTTCCCGCGACCGCCGCCGCTTCGCCGCCCCCGCCCCGGGCCCCGAGGCCCCGCCCGCTCCTCACCGCGCACGCTGCCATCGTCCTCCTGATGGCAGCCCTCGTGGGGGCGATTGCCGGAGTCCTCACCGGCTACAGCACCGGCAACGTCCCCGGCGCTCTGCTCGCTGGCCTGGGCGCGGCCGGACTCAGCGTGCCGGTGCTGCACAACCTGATTGGACTCGGAGCCGCAGACCGGCGCGGAAGCCACACGGCGAGGGCGAGCCCCGGGCACCCAAAGTCCCGGTGCCTCTCTGTATCGCCAGCCCGCCGGACAGCGGCCTTCTCGCAACGCGTGCGCGCCTCAGCTCTCCAGCCCTTGGGCGATCTCGTGCGCTCCGCGGAGACGCAGTTCTGTGATTACGAACTTCCGCGAGGCAGGTTCGAGATGCCACTTGTCGAGCCGGAGTCCGTACGGGTGCAGCGCCTCTGCCAAGTCCGCGTACTCCTCGATGCTCGGGCCCCGGTCACCCACGGTCGCGATGGTCCGCGCTGCTCGCACGCTCGCCTCCAGCTCGGCCATCAGGTCCACCGCCGGCACCGCCTCCACCGGCGGCTCGGTCAGCTCGCTGCCGCTGGCCTTCGCCGATGCTCGCCCTCCTGATCCAGTTGGAGGCCGCCTGCACCGCCGCCGACGGCCTCGCCGAGGCATTGGAAGAAGCTTTCCCTCAGCACCCGGACGCTGAAGTGATCTTGAGCTTTCCGGGACTCGGCATCCAGCTCGGCGCCCGGGTGCTGGCCGAGATCGGAGACGACAAGGCTCGCTTCACCGATGCCCGCGGCCTGAAGGCGTACGCCGGAGCCTCGCCCATCACCCGGGCCTCTGGCAAGAAGTCGAGCATCACCCGCCGACGGGTCAAGAATGACCGCCTCAACAATGCTCGCTACCTATGGGTCTTCTCCTCGATCACCGCCTCGCCCGGCGCCAAAGCTCACTACCGGCACCGTCGCGACGCCGGAGACTGGCACGCCGCTGCCCAGCGCAACCTCATTAATCGCATGCTCGGCCAGCTCTACCACTGCATGCACCACGGCTGCCGATTCGACGAGACCGTTGCCCTCCCGACGGCAGCCCCCGCCGTCGCCCAGGTGGCCTGAACACGGAAACCTCACAGGAGCCCTGCGGCCTGCCGAAGAATCGCCTGCTGATCAGGGCTAGCCAGTTCCTCCGCCAGCATCGCCACGACACTCGCGTGGTCCGTGAACACCGCCCGGCACTGCTCACGCTCGGGATGTTCGCTGTCACTGCCGAACCAGAGCACCGACACCTCGTCGCCAGCATCGATCGACTCGGAGAACCCTGCAATCGTGACCAGAAGGTCCAGCAGACCCTACCGCGCAGGAAACTGAGGGTCACTGGCCAAGCGCAACAGGAACGGCAGTGCCGTCGGCATGGCTACGTTCATCGCCGTGATGCTATTGAGAATGGAGTTGGTGAGCACCCGTTCGGCTTCGGATGCTGCTTCCCAGTCGAGGAGGGCGCGCAGCAGCACCGGAATCCTGGCGGGGCACTCTGGGAACTCGGACCAGCGGACATCCTCACACCCCTGGAGGGCAGGATGGCCACGGCCGGCATCAACCGCCTGCGGGTACTCAGTGAGGAACCGATCGATCGCCGCCTCCTTGGCAGCCACATTCGCCTTGCACACCTGGCTGTCCCCGTCCTGCCGGCAAAAGGCCCAAGTTCCGCGTCAATCGCACTTTTGCGCGACCGGAGATGCATACGCAAGTCAAGACAGCGAGCCGACGTGTTCGAGTCCCCAGGCGTCCATAGCCACTCAGCTTCACGAGTTAGGCGCCTGAGGTGTCTGCACCGCACGGTGGGCCTTATCCGACCTCGCCACCCGCCGCCGCCCACCCCCGCGCCCGACCCGGACCAGCAAACCCCGGCCGGCCGCGCCCCGGCCCCCGGACCAGGACGCGGGGGAGTGGGAGTACCCGGCATCCCGCTGCAGTACGAGCGAGCTGTCCTCGCCGGTGCGGTGGTGCGGGAGAAGCTGCGCACCACCACCGCGACCGCCGTGCGGGGCCGGGCCGTACGACAGCGCCGCGCACCAACAGGCGGCGATGCCCGAGCAGCTGCTCGCGCCCCCGGCCGCCGACCCCGAGCACGACGACCAGGCGCCGAAGCCGGGCCGCAGTCGGGGATCGACCTCGCGGCACTGCGGGCCTTGAGGGCATCGCGTACGGACGTGGAAGCCCTGGACTTCACCGTCGAGCAGCTGCGCCGCGTGACGGACGCCTGCACGAAGGCTGGCGACGGGGCCCGCGCGAGGAGGAGGAAGTACGCCGCCCCAGAGGACGCCACCGCACCGCACCTGTCGCGCGAGGACGATCAGCGGGCCCACCGCCCCCAGCAGCCGGACCCGCACCGTAGGCCAGAACCCGGCCGCTGAACCCACCCGGTGCAGTGCACCCGATGCTGCCGATCCCCACCGACGATGCCGTGCATCCACCCCAATGCACTCCGCCGCGTTTCCCCTTGACACAAGCCCGTGACTCTGTTGGCCAATTCCGCTGAGTGGCTGTTACGAGGGCTGTTGGCACCGGTCGAAGTGCTCGAAGCCTGGAAAGAGCTCGTCGCGCGAAGCTGATGCGGATCTCGAATTTTCCCCAGGGCTGCTGTTCGTTCCCCAGCCGGGTGCTTCGGCAACTGGGGTCTGGGGAGTGTGGGGCCGTGCCGAGTTGCGCAGGGCGCTTGTGGCGGTGTTTCGCTCATCCTGGGCTGCTCGGCCCTCCCTTGGTGTCACTGGCCTGTTGAAATTCTCCGTGGCCAGTCAGCGGTATCTGACTGGCTGCGGATGGTCACTCTTGTGATGACAGTCATCTGGCAAGCGGGCCGCGTCTGAAGCCAGTACGAGCGGGCCGCGATGATCAGGGCGATACCGTAGACGGCGAAGGCGGCCATCCCGATCCAGCCGACCAGCAGTGCGTCGCCCGGGGAGTGGAAGTCGCCACGTCGCATCGTCACTACGCCGGCCGTGGCCAGGGCCAAGTATCCGACGCCCACAACGCCGTACGGGGCGAGCGTGGCAGCACCGAGCAGAGCCGGGGCGAGCGGGAGCCAGCGCGGCACCCGTCGGCCGCGAAGGCACAGCGTCCAGCGCGGGAAGACCTGCCCCCACGGGCGGACCAGGCCCCAGAGCAGGAAAACGCCGAGCACGGCCAGGAGCGCGGTCGGGTCCAGCCCCCAGGACTCCAGGGTGAGGAAGATCTCCGAGGCGCCGTTGCGTTCCGAGACCGCGAGCATCTCCTCACCGGTGATTTCAGCGAACGTTCCGCCGAACGCCCAGACCAGCTTCATCGCCGCGTACGGGACGAAGGCCAGCGTCCCCGCCCACGTAGCGAGCCGGACACGCCGCGGTGCGGCGGACGGCGTTCTTACGGAGGTGCCGACGGTCGGCCGGTCGGACCGGGCCGTGGCAGCCAGCAGGACCGCCCCGACCGCCGCGAGGGCCTTGTTCGTGGCGGAAGCCCCGTTGTCCACGCCCTGACCGAGCATCAGCGTGATCACATCCATCAGGAGGCTGAACGCGGTGATCCCGGCCAGGGCGCAGACCGCCCAGAGCAGCACCCGCAGCGCCGGCCGCAGCCCGTACAGCACCGCCGAAGAACGGACGGCGGGCACCACACGGTCATGGGCGCACGGTCAGTTCCAGTCGATGACGATCCGGTTCAGGGGCGTGTCGACGGTGAACCGGCCGGGACGTTCCTCGGGGGCCGGGGCCTGCAGGGACTGGAGCTCGAAGTCGGGCTTCCGGCTGCGGTAGTTGTGGTCCCAGGTGCGGATCGCGTCGGCGACCTTGGCGGCGAGCTCGTCGCTGCCGGGACCGTGGCCGATGACGCCGAACTCCCACAGCTTGCCGCCCTCGGGGGTGGTCTGGTCCGAGAGGCGCCGGGCGAGGTAGGTCAGAGCCCCCTTGTCGATGACCGCGGTGGAGGAGGGGTAGGGGTCCTCGGTAAGGGTGGTGCCCTTGGCGGATGCCGGGAACAGCATCCGGATCAGGCCGGAGTCGAAGGAGCAGCTGACGAAGAGCTCCATCAACTCGGGCGATTCCATGGCGCGGACCGTCATCCCGGTCCATTCCTCGACCCGCGGTTCTTCGAGTACGCGGGCCAGCGCCTCGGCGTCGATGGGCGTTCCGGCCGGCGCCTGCAGGCGTACGGTCCCGTCCGCGGTGAGGGGGATGATTCGCCGGTCGTCGTCGGCGATGCCGCGGCGCAGCGGCATGAAGGTGTTCATCTCGCTGCTGAGGGAGACCCATCGGCCGTCTCGACGCTCGTAGACGATGGAGCGGGAGACGCTGCCCTTGATCCGCTGGGGAACTACGAGCCGTCCGCCCGGCGCGAGTTGGTCGAGCCAGGCGTTCGGGATGCCGTGGGCGCCGACGGTGGCGATGATCCTATCGTACGGCGCTCCGTCGGCGTGGCCGACGGCTCCGTCGCGGGTCAGGGCTTCGACGTTCGTGTACCCGGCGGCGGCCAGGTGTTTACGGGCGCCGTCGACCAGGTCGTCGTCGACGTCGATGGTGGTGACCTGACCGGTGTCGCCGACGAGGTGGGCGATGAGGGCAGCGTTGTAGCCGGTGCCTGCGCCGAGTTCGAGGATGCGTTCGCCGGGCTGGGCGTCGAGCTGGTCGAGCATGAGGGCGACGACGGCGGGCTGGGAGGCGCAGGAGATGGACGTGCCGTCGGTGTCGTACTTCACGTGGACCGGCTGGTTGGCATAGGCCTCCTCGAGCGAGGCGTCGGGCACGAAAAGGTGCCGGGGCACGGTGCGCAGCGCGGCCTCGGCGGCCGGGTTGGTGGCGCGGCCCTCCTTGCGGATCTGGTCGACGAGGGCGTTGCGGAGCTGTTCCGCGGTGGCGTCGGGGGTGGTGAGCGTGTCGGTGTTCACCGATCCGACGCTATCGGCGGCCGGGTTGCTGGCGGGGGTGGTTGCGGGGGTGTCACTCATTCCCATGATGGCCTTTCGGGCGAGGTTGGACAGGGCGCTTTGGTCCTCCAGGGGGAGACCGGCCCGGTTGAAGTGGAAGATCACGTGGTGGGCGAGGACAGCTCTCAGGCCTCGGCGCAGCCGGCCTTCGTGGTTGAGGACGGCGAGTGCGGTCCCGGCCCGTGCGAAGGCGCGAACCCAGTCGGCGTGTCCGTGGAGCGGGCCGTCCTCCCGGCAAAGGCTGCGGGCGTCGACGGTCAGCAGGGAGTACATTGCCGCGTCCAGCCCGGAGGCGAGGATCGGCGGGGCGGGACGTTCGGCGGCGACCTTGTCCCAGACGTCGCCCTGCTCGTACCAGTCGAGGCCGGCGGCGCGCATCATCGCACCTGAGTGCAGACCGCGGGCTTGAGGTGCTTCTTGGACACCCAGCCGGTCTGGCTGGCGCGGATGCCGTGGGGGGGAGTCGTCATCCAGCTTCACCCGGTACCAGCCGCCGCGCGCTTCGTACGCCCGGACCGGGTCGTCGGGGCTCAGCAGCCCCTGGGAGATGTGCCGGCCCCGGGCCCGTTGCCGGAGGTGGACGGTCGTTGTCGGGTAGTAGCCGCAGCTGTTGAAGCCTGAGTCGGCGCTGCGGTGGCGGGCAGCCCTGGGAAGCTGGCTGCCGGCAGCACGGCGCTCGTGATCAGCTGTTCTCGCATGCCCTACCAGCCGAGTCTGCGGCGCGGCGTAACGGCAACCGGCAGCCGTTCGCCGCATCGAGCGTCCAGGCTCACTCGCAGGAGCCGGCGGCGCCAGTACGCAAAGCTCCCGGGTGAGTGACCGTTCGACCGGCTGTGCGCCTACGGCACGTCAGAGTAGGCGAGGCGGACTGCGCAGGACCGGCACCGGAAGAGATACGCCGTCGGCTGGTCGTCCTTGTCCAGCGAGCCGAGATAGCGCTCGACCTGGTCCGGAGGCCAGCCCCAACCGGTCGTCTCCTCTCGCAGCATCTCCAGTGCGTCGGGATGAGCGGTAAGTTCGGCGGCCCCGGCCAGGCCCAGGAACGCGGCACCGTCCCCGCAGTGGAAGAACCACCGCGGTTCCTGCCACGCGGCGAACCCCGGGGTGTGCTTGTCGACGGTCGCGAAGACCTCAAGAGGCACGTCGTCGCCCAGGCACGTTCCCCCTGTGAAGTGGGCGTCGAACCGTTCTGCGGCGCTGCCGTCCGCAATGCACCACGGGCACAGCCGACCGTCGAGCTCCTCGGCCGCGTATACGGGGCCCCTGTAGATGTACCCGCGTTCCCGCCCACAGCAGATGCACGTCGCACCAGACGTAACCACCACGCCCGTAGCAACAGGGTCAGGGTGGTACGGGAACTCAGGAAGCAGCTCAGTCACAACCCGCAACCGTAACAGCCGTCTCGAACGAACGGTCAGTCACGCGGGCAATAAGGCACAGCTCAGCACGCGATACGCAGGTACTCGCGCCGGACAATGACCAGCCTCCGCCATCGGCTGCGGGTGGGCGGCTCGCCGTCCAGACCGCGCCGCGGAGTCACCGCTGAGAGAGCGGTCGGCCATGAAGTGGGCGATGTCGTAAACCAGAGCCTCGCCAACGACCGGGCACGCGCCGCGGCCCTGCGGGCTGCCAGCAGCCGCGACAGCACCAGGGGCGAGGCGCTCAACGCCAGTGCAGGAGAGGAGAGCTGACGATGAGCCGCAGCCGGGTGCGTCGGGCAGTAGAGCGTCCATGAGGGCCTGAAAGCGGTGCGGGTCGGCGGCCCACCGCGGGGGCGACCAGGTACATCCCGATGCTGATGGCGACCGGCCTCACCGGCTGGCGCGATGCCGCCGACACGGATCAGCACGCGTGGGACGCGGCCGTACGGCCGCGTCCCGCTCGACGGCGGTGCCCGGCTGGCATCGTGGACGCCGGAGCCCGTCCGGACGCCCTTCGCACGTCGTACCGGGCGGGCCGCTCTGTTGTTGGGATATGCCGGTGCATCGCCGCCTGAACGCGTGTTCTAGTGTCCTCCTGATCTAGGAGGGACACGTGTTGGTGGGACGTAGATGGCGGCTGACTGCGGCGGTCATAGCGGCTGGGGTGGGGCTGTCGGTGACCGGGTGCGGTGCGAGAGCGGAAGCACCGGCAAAGCCCGCGTACGCGGTCACGGAAGAGCTGCCCGAGAAACTGGGTGCGGACGGCACCACCATCACGGTGGGCGACCCGGAGGCTCCGATGACCGTGCGCCTCCATGAAGACCCGCGCTGCCCCTACTGCGAGGAGTTCGAACTCACCGGGGCGGGACCGGTTCTGCGTACGCTGACCGAGCTCCACCAGGTGAAGACCGAATACGTTCTCGCCTCATTCCTGGACGACAGGCTCGGAGGCAGCGGCTCGAAGAAAGTCGTCAACGCGCTGCGCGCGGCCCTGGACGCGCACAAGTTCGCCGAGTATCACGACGTTCTCTACAAGAACCAGCCGGAAGAATCCGTCGACGGCTACACCGACATGCGCCTCCTCGAACTCGCCTCCGAGGTCAAGGGACTGAGAAGCCCCACGTTCGACTCCGCGGTGAAAACGATGAAGTACCGCGCCTTCGTGACCGCATCGGAGAAGGCCTACGAAGCGGCCGGCGGGGACGACCCTCGCGGACCCGGCACCCCAAGCGCCGTGATCAACGAGGTTCCCGTTCCGCAGGAGTACTCCGGCGTGCTGTACGACGAGAAGGCATTCCTCGCGGTCATCAGGGACATCAAGCGACGACCCTGGGCACGCTGGGACACAGAGTCCTGAGCCACGGGGTATGGGGCAGTGGGCCCTTCAGGGCCCCGCAGGCGTGGAAGAGGTGCCCCTCAGTGTCCCGGGTGATGGGAGCACGATCGCCCGGCGCCGGAGGCGCCTTCCTCTCCGGCGACCGCTTCTACGCTTGCCCACGTTGCCGGCAGCTCGTGGACGCGGGTGACTGGAAGGGCATGCGGGAGTGGATCGGCCCCAAGCAGTTCGGTATGGGGCACCGCATGCTTCTGGTCGGTTTCAAGCAGCACCGTAAGGGCGAGGCAGTGGCGTTCGAGCCGGGAACCAACCCCGAGCTGAACCGCTGAGCTGCGCACGACGCCGGCCAGCGTCCTTGTCAGTGCCGCGTGCAACTCTGTACGAGCCCGGCGGCGCTTTCACCTCGAAGCCGATGCCGCCGCCGGGCACACCCCAGGAAGAGTCACCACCGTGCTGGCCCCAGACGGGGACCGCATCACCACCACCCTCCTGTACCGCGGCCACCCACCTCAGGTCGACGAGCCCGGTCGCGTCGAGATCATCTACATCATGTCTGGGCCCTGAGGCCCGTTTCCTTAGGGTCTCTTCCGGCTGCCCCCGGCTTGGTGGTCGTGCGCCATCGTGCGGGGTTGCGGTGCGTGGTGCGGGAGCAGGCCCCGGCTGCCGTTCTGGGTGACCGGTGGCGACCGAGTTTGAGGCCGGTGGGGGCGGGCCGCGCCGTTGTGGCTGGGCTCGGTCAAAGCCGCTGACCTGATGCCCAAGGGCGCCACGAACCTGTGAGGGGCGCAAGGTCGTTCGTCCAGTAGGGCGCTCCACCTTGCGCCCCAGGTCAGCGGCCCGGACCGAGGAGAACCCCATGGACAAGCTCGTGATGACCTGCCGCGTACCTGACTGCGGCTCCGGCTGCTGGGCCTGCCGCGGGCGCGGCTCCGTCACCTTCACTGGCGCGGCCGCTGATCGGGCCGCCAGCATACTGGCCCGCATCGACCGGTGGGCCGAGCGCCGCGCCCAGGACGAGGAGTAAGGGTGCCGGGCCCGGCCACCGGCCGGGCCCTCCGCTCACCCGCCGCGTCCCCGGCGATGCTCAGGCCGCGACTTGCGAGGCCGGCAGGCCTCCCGAGTATTCGAACAGGCGTATCATTCGGGACGTGGCCGAAACCTTCCCCGCAGATCGGATCGACGCCCAGCACCGCCTCCACCAGGCATGGGCCCAGTACCGGGCCCTGGGCGCAACCCTTCCGTGGTCCGCAGAGCCGGCCAAGGGCTGGCCCGGCGAGGCCCACCCCCACACCGGCGTCGTGACCGGCGGCCGCGACGACAGCCCCGGCTACACCCCCGAGCAGCAGGCCGAGGTGACCCGGCTGCGCACCCTGGTGCTGGACCTGTCGATCCAGGTGTCGACGCATCCGCACTGGTCCACCCTCGACCGGTCGGACGTGGTGGGCGCCCGCATGGCGCTCAAAATCCACCCCTCCGTCACTGCCGACGCCGCGTAGCGAGCGCCGCCATGCCCGACCTCTCGATATCCCAGCGTCTGGAGAAGCAGCGGACGCTGCGGGACTGGCTCTCCTACCAGCTGCAGATCGCCGACCGCACGATCCGGGAGCTGGAGCAGCAAGAGCGTGAGGACCGCCGGCGCCGCGAGGTGGCCAGGCGTGAGCTCTCCTGGAAACTCCAGCCCGCCCGAGCCGTGGAAGGCCACCCCGTGCTGCACCGGGGAAACTGCCCGCTCTTCAAGGGAGAGGTCGGGCTGCTCCGGATGGAAGAGGTCAAGATCGCGTTCGAGGAGTTTCCCGAGCTGGAGCTCTGCGACATCTGCGCCCCGTGGGGCAGCCTCGGTCTCGACAAGCCGCCGCCACGGCGCCCTGGCCAGTAGTGATCGCACGCCAGGGCCGGCCGCGTGAAGTCTCACTCGTGCGGGCCGATCCGGCGCGACATGTGTTCAGTCGGCCGGACAGGGTGGACTTCCGTCTGCGGGACGGGCGTGGATACGCCGTCCCGCCTCACCGAGAGGAGCATCCATGCGCGGTCAACTCGCGCGCGCCGCCACGAAGGTCTGCCTCGTCCTGACCATGCTGGGCCTGGCCCTGCCTGTGGCCACCGCCCCCGCCGCGGCGCAGCCCGCCCAGGCCATTCACCGGCGGACCGTTGTGCTGCCCCTCAGCGGCACCTTCCGAACGTTCGGCTCGGAGCCGATCGACGTCACCGGCAGCATCCGCGTCCGGGTCGTCACCGAGACCGAGCCGGGAGGCGGCGGTATTGCCCGCGTGACGAGCACGTTGCTTCGCACCACCGGCATCGGCCAGGTCAGCGGCGATCTCTACCGCTTCGTCGGCAGCGACACCAACATCGTCGCCTACCCGCCGGACCCGGTCACCCCGCTGACCTTCCACCCCACCTTCTACAACATCTTCCCGCCGGACCCGATCATCCCGATCGCCCCGCCGCACCGGATCCAGCCCGTCATCGTCAACGTGACGCTCGCACCGGATGGTGCCATCACCAACATCGGCGCACTGATCGACCCGGGCACGGTCGACAGCCCCCCTGAGACCAGGACGTAACGCACAGGCCGACGGCCCGGCATCCCCGTGCGCAACGGCAGCCGGGCCGTCGTACCGCAGGGCCCCCATTGGGCTTGGCCAGTAGCCGCTATGCGGACCGCTTCCGGGCCGTCTTCTTTCTGCTGTCTTCTTGGCGGCCTGCTTCTTCGCCGGCGTCTTCTTGGCCGCCGCCTTCTTCTTCGGCTGTGGAGGTCTTGACGCTCTGCGCGTCGATCACGCAGGCAGAAGGTTCGGCGTCCCGCCCTTGCCTCTGCCGCAAGAGCTGCCTGAGTAGGCTGGGCGGTCGCCTTGTTAGGCGATCACGGCCGTGTTTGTCGTTACCAGCCCGCTGTCCGACCCCTCGGGTCCGTTGCTATCAAGGTTCCCGGATGAGCGCAGCCAAATTTGCGCATAGACTTCGAATTCCCCCACGGGCTCTATGGCGCTGATGATCGTGTCCAGGACGCCGATTCCGTCCCACCGGTCCACCACGGTCATTCCCTGGTGGCCGGGTCTGGTGTCGGGCCGAAGGTCGGGTTGATCGTTAGGTATGAATATGGTTCCTAGATCTTCCGGATAAATCGGTTCCATAATCCAGTCATCTTCGCCGATGGCGTCTTGCTCGCGAAATGACACGTATTGATGGAATGTGTCGCCCATCTCCGGCGGATCGAACGACGCCTTGAAAGTGACCTTAAACTCATACATGGTCTTGTATCGCCAGGCTTCTGTTCGCGCGTCAAATATCTCCACCATGCCGACCATCTTCCCTTCCTCACATTTACAGCAGACCTCCGGCGAACGTTCGGCGCAAACGGAGCCGATGTGCGTAAAGGCGAGCTCACGGCCTCCACCGGAGCAAGAACTGATCACCGGCTACCGGACCGAGGCCATCGACCATGGTGCTCATGCACCACCGCCGCCTCGCCCGCGACTACGAGACCTCCCACCGCTCCGAAGCCATGATCAAGGTCGATGGTCGACCTCCCGTAGCGGTCGGGTGGTTGGTGCGTTGGCGGGGCATGGGTGGTGGTGGTCCGGGAGCGGGGTGGGAACGGGCCTGGTGGTGGTCGTCCGTGGTGCCTTCCGCTGGCTGACCGGGTGCTGCTGATCGCCGTGTACTACCGGACTGCGGCTGGGTCCTGCCCTACCTGCGTGAACGCGGCCGCCCCGTCGCCGACAGCATCCACACCGGGGACTGCACCCTGGCCAGCCGCCACACCAAGCACCTCAGCCGCGACGAAGCCCGCCACGCTCTCACCAGCGTCCAGATCCGGCGTGCGAAGTCTGCCGTCCCGACTCCGACCTCGGCATCCTCGACTGATCAGGCCGCTGTACGGCGCGGGCCTGCTACTGGGAGGGGATGCGTCGGGCTAGATCAGCGGCGAGCTGCCCTGCCGCCGCGCCGCGGGGTGTGAGGTCGAGGGTTTCCAGCAGGCTCATGTATCCGACGGCTTCCCGGGCTTCCGCCGCGGTCAGCAGCGGCAGCCGGGGTTCGGTCGGGTAGTCGCCAGTCACCGGGGCAGCAGTCTCCACGCGGGTCAACGGGGGACCGGCCGCCCATGACACGCCATGAGTCAGGCGGACTTCCGGCGCCGGGCTGGCGCCTTCTTCTCCGTCTTCTTGGCGTCTTGCTTCTTCGTCGGCGTCTTCTTGGCCGCCGTCTTCTTCTTCGGCGCCGGCATCTCGTGCACGGTCGCCGGCGCGCCCTCGCCGCGGCGTTCCTTAGCCTTCTCCACGGACTGCGTGAGAGCGGCCATCAGGTCGACGACCGTCCCGGCCGTCTCCGGTTCCTCGGCCACCGGCCGCGGTTGCCGGTGCTCTGCCTTGGCGTGGATGACCTCGGCCACCGCCTCCGTGTACTGGTCGGTGAGGTCCAGGTCGTCGAGGCGCTCGGCGCCCATGGTCTCCAGCAGCGCGATCGCTCCCTCGATCTCCTCCTCGGTCAGGGCCGTCTCCTTCGGGGCGAGCTCGGCAGGGGAGCGGATTTCGTCTCCCCAGTGGAGGGAGTGGAGGAGTCGGGCGTCATCTTTCACCCGCAGCAGGCCAAGCCGCTCGCGGCCGCGCAGGGCGAACTTGGCCACCGCGACCTTCGCGTTCCGTTCCAGCGCTTTCCTGAGCAGGGTGTAGGGCTTGGCGGACACGGCGCCGTCGGCCACCAGGTAGTTTCTCTGCACTGAGTCAAGCAGGGCGTCGTGTGGGGGCTCGGGGTCAGTCGTGGCGGGCAAGTTTGACTGCGGAGACGAGCAGGATGACGGCCAGGGCGGGGATGAGGATGCCATCAGGGAAGACGCCGAGGAGTTGTCCGCCGAGGATCGCGCCGACGACGGAGCCTGCGGCCATGACTGCGGTGAAGCGGAGGTTCGCGCCGAGGACGGCGAAGCTTCTGTCCCGGCTGTAGCGGGCGAAGGCGACGAGCATGGTGGGCAGGGAGACGAGCAGGGAGAGGCTGCCGGCGGTCTTGATGTCCTCGCCGAAGAGCAACACGATCGTGGGGATCAGCAGTTCGCCGCCCGCGACGCCCATGATCGCGGCGACGACGCCGATGCCGAACCCGGCCGCGACGCCTGCGGGTATCTGGGCCCATAGCGGCAGCGCGAGGTTGTCCAGGGTGGTGGTGTGGCTGAGGACGAGAGCGGCGGCCATGAGGACCATCAGCCCGGCGAGGACCTTGTAGAGGGTCGCGGAGCGCATGCGGACCGCCCAGGACGCTCCGGCCCAGGCGCCGAGCAGGCTGCCGGCCAGCAGGTTGATGGCGAGGGGCCAGCGGGCGGCGACCTCGGCGGCCGGGACCGCAGCGAGGCGGGCAGGCAGCGCGACCAGGACCACGACCAGGCTCATCGCCTTGTTCAGAATGACCCCCGCCAGGGCGGCGAACCCGAATAGGCCGATCAGCAGAGGCAGGCGGAACTCTGCGCCCCCCAGCCCGATCATCCCGCCGAGCAGGCCGATGGCCGCGCCGGCTCTCAGCGAGCCTGGGCAGCATCTTGGGGTTGACCTGAAGCACCGGGCATCTGATGCAGGCATGCTCGTGCTGGCAGGGTGATCCGTAAGGTCGGGCGCAGTTCCCGAGCTCGACCTTGCGCTTGTCGAAGTGCTCCTCGAACTCGGCCCACCCCTGGGCGGTGACGTCGGTGTATTCGTCGTCGGGACGCAGGGTCCGGCGGTGGTTCAGGAACTCCTGGTAGTGCTTGACGATGTCCTCGGCGAAGACCGCGACGTAGCCCTGCGTGGTCCGCAGGTTCAGGTGTCCGAGCAGGCCGCGCCGATGTGGATTGGCAGACCGCCGTTGACGATGTCGGTGGCGAAGAGCCGGCGGAAGTCGTGCGGAGTGAACTTGGCCCCGGCGAAGGCGGGGTTCGTCTTGGCGATCTCTTCGCAGCTGCGGCCGATCATTTCGAGCGAGGCGGCGGATGACATGACCGCGCGGACGCTGCCCCGGTGGCGCTGGAACAGGAACGGCATGGGCTCTGACCAGGTCCTCTCGTGTGAGTCGTAGCGGGTCAGAAGTGGAATGGGCCGGCCGTCGAGGGTCTGGCGCCGGACGATCTGGGCGATGGCGTGGAAGAGCTCTGCGGACATCGGGATGACGCGCTCGCGTTCGGTCTTCGAGGGGGCGACGACCAGGAGGGCGATGACCTCGCCGTTGGAACGCTCGTATGCCTGGCTGGCCGGACACCGCAGCTCGCATCTGCGGGACTTCGTCGAAAAGGTCCGTGATCCGGCGGGGCTCGCTCAGCTACAGGAGCATGTCGATCCGAGGAGGTGGACGGCGCTTACGGGCTGCAAGGCACGCCTGGCGCTGGCCAGAATCCTTCTCGCCAAGGGCGGGGGTCTGGCGGACATCACCGTCGGCGACACGATCGAGTACGACACCGTGATGCGCGAACGAGGCCGGACAAGCAGCGGGGACAGCACCCTGTTCTACTCGTGGCTGCGCACGCTCGGCCATCTGCCAGCCGATGGCCACCTGGGCCGGCTGACCGGGCAGCTGACCTGTGCGGAGCTGGTGGACCGGCACGGGGTTACCTGCGCGCCGATCCGCGCGCTGCTGATCGACTACCTGGAGGAGCGCCGGCACAGGCTGGACTACAGCACGCTGGACAACCTGGCCCGCAACCTGACCCGGAACTTCTGGTCCGACCTTGAACGGCACCACCCCGGAATCTCCTCCCTCGACCTGCCGCCCGACGTGGCCACCGCGTGGAAGAACGTCTGCGGAGCCGGATCCAGCGGCGACGACGGCCGGACGGCACCGTGGAGCAGACGGTCGTTGAGCGCGCCGACCGAGCCCTGCTGCTGATGGCGGTACGCGTGATCTATCTGGACGTCGCGCGCTGGGCGGTGGAAGAGCCGGCCCGGTGGGGGCCGTGGGCTGCGCCGTGCCCGATCAAAGAAGCCGAGACGTTGGACGGCAAGCGCACCAAGCGCGTCAAGGCCCGCATGGACCAACGCACCCGCGAACGCCTACCGGCTCTGGAGACATTTGCCCGGGCCGCGGCCGACCACCACCGCCACCGCGTGGCCTACCTCGATGCCCTGCGCGCCGTGCCGCCGGGCGCGACCTTCACGGTCGACGGCGCCGTCTTCGTCCGTACGAAGAGCACGGCCAGCGCCGGGGCCCGCGACGCGACCGGGGCCCTGCTCCACTTCGACCACGCCGAGCACCGCGCGTTCTGGGCCTGGGCGGCGGTGGAGTTCCTGCGCCTCACCGGCGCCCGCATCGAGGAGATGCTCGAGACCAGCCACCACGCCTGGTCCAGTACCGCCTGCCCACGACCGGCGAGATCGTCCCCCTACTCCAGATCGCCCCGTCCAAGACCGACCAGGAGCGCGTCCTGCTGGTCAGCCCTGAGCTCGCCGACGTCCTGTCCGTGATCATCCGGAGGGTGTGCGATCCGCGTACGGCGGCATCCCGCTGCTGGCCGCCGACGACTACGAGGAACGCGTCTGGAACCCTCCCGCCCCGCTGCTGTTTCAGTGGGACCGTGCGGGAGAGCCCTCCCGCATGACCGGCGAGTCCATCCGCCGCGCCCTGGGCGTCCTCGCCTTCATTTGCCTGACGGACTCCACCGGCCAGCCGCTGGACTTCGCACCCCACGACTTCCGGCGCCTGTTCATCACCGACGCCATCCGCTCCGGCCTGCCACCCCACATCGCCCAGGTCATCGCCGGCCACACGAACATCAACACCACCAGGGGCTACAACGCGCTCTACCCCACCGAGACCATCGAGGCCCACCGCTCCTTCATCGCCCGCCGCCGCGCCCTGCGCCCGGCAGAGGAATACGGCACCCCCACCGACACCGAGTGGGAGGATTTCCTCGGCCACTTCGACGCCGCAAACTCTCCGTCGGCACCTGCGCCCGCGCCTACGGCACAGCCTGCGTCCACGAACACGCCTGCGTGCGTTGCTCCCTCCTCCGCCCCGACCCCGCGTAGCGCGGCCGGCTGGTGGAGATCCGCGATTACCTCATCAACCGGATCGCCGAAGCCGAGTAGGAAGGCTGGCTTGGTGAGATTGAAGGGCTTCGTATCAGCCTCGCCGGCGCCGAATCCAAGCTCGACCAAGTCGACTCGGCGGCTTCCAGCAAGTCGGTTCTCCTGGGAATGCCGACGCCGCGACCGGCCACCCCATGATCGCTTTACCGGCAGCCAGCAACCCGCTCTCGCCCTCTAGCCGTCGTTTAGCGGCGAACCCCACCTACGCGCGGAAGGCTACGAGATCACGGACGAGGCGTCACACGGCTCTCGCCGCTCAAGGACCGGCACATCAACTTCCTGGGCCCCTCCCAGTTCAACATCCTCGCCAGCGGCCAGGCCGCCGACTGCGCCCACTGTGTGATCCGGATGCCCAGGACGGTGTGTCTTCCGCGCCGAGTACGGCCTCCCGCCGACCACCTACCGCCGCCAGTCCTGGCAGGACCGGACGCCCGCGAAGGTTTCGTAGGCTGTACGGCCGCGGGCGTGGGGTAGACGCAGGCCTTTTCGGGCCCTTCTTGTGCGTGGTCACGTTGGTCGACGCGTAGGGCACCGTCACGCCGCCGGGGCCACCGAGGACATCTGCGACCAGGCACGCCGTCACGCCGAGCCCCCGCCCGCCGGGAATGCCGCCCCGGCGCCGGACACGAACCGGCGCCCACGCCCCTCGGGGCAGCGCGACCCAACACCCGTCAGTCAGCAGTCGGTTGGGTGCGTCGGGCGTAGGCGCGGGCCGCGCGGGCGCGGTCGCCGCAGCGGGTGGAGCACCAGTGGCGGCGGCCGTGGCGCAGCAGGTAGCGGATGCAGGGGGGCGAGTCGCATCGGGTGAGGCGGGCGGCGTCGGGGCTCGTGAGGAGGTCGGCCGTGTTGGCGGCCAGGGTCGCGAGGGCGCGGTCGAGGATCTCGTGGGTGGGGCACGGCGCCATGCGGTAGGGGCCGTTCGTGTCGTCCCAGCAGAGCAGCTCGGCCGTGGGGGCTTTGCCGAGGGCGTCGTTGACGGCGGACAGTGCCGTAGGCAGGGCGGGCAGCCCCGCGACGCGGGCGGCGAACAGTGCCCTGATGTGCTCGCGCAGCGAGCGCAGCTGTGTCGCGCACATCTCCTGCACCCCGGCGTCGGCCGGTGCGAGGCCGTGCTCGGTGAGCCACCGGTTCGTGTCCTCGGGGGTGCCGAGGGAGTCGACGAAGTGCCCTCCGGGCAGCGCGATCGCGCTGTTGACGAAGTCGAGGGCGAGGTACTCGTCCGCCCCCGGGGCGGGCGGCAGCATGGATCCGACGGTCAGGCTCTCGCTCATGTTTCTCATGTTAGTGCTTGCGCTCATCCGTGACACACCTCTAGCGTTCATCACGGATCAACCGACTCCTATCCGTGAGGTTTTTCATGGCCGGCGCCAGCATGCCCACCGAGCAGATCCCCGTCCGCGTCTTCGGCGGCCCGACCGCCCTCTTCACCTACGGCGGGCTGCGATTCCTGACCGACCCGACGTTCGACTCACCCGGCGAATACCACGTGCCCGGCGGCCAGTTGACCAAGACAGCGGCGCCCTCCGCCGCGCCGGACGGCCTCGGCCGTATCGACGTGGTCCTGCTCTCCCACGACGAACACCCCGACAACCTCGACGAGTCCGGCCGGGCACTGCTCGCCGACGTCCCGCTGACCCTCACGACACCGAGTGGCGGAAAGCGCCTGGGAGCCGCAGCCCGCGGGCTCGCCGACTGGGAGTCGGCCGAACTGGACCGGCCCGGCGGCGGCACGGTCACCGTCACGGGCGTACCTGCCGTCCACGGGCCCGGCCCGCGCGAGGACGTCGAGCCGGTCACCGGTCAGGTCGTCGGATTCGTCCTGACCGGGGACGGGCTTCCCACGGTCTACGTCAGCGGGGACAACGCCTCGCTCGACGCGGTCAAGGAGATCGCCGCACGGTTCGGCCCCGTCGACACCGCCATCCTGTTCGCCGGGGCTCCCCGCTTCACCGTCCTGTTCGACAACGCGCTGATCGTCCTCGACAGTGCGCAGGCCGCCTACGCCGCCCGGATCCTCGGCGCGCGCCGGGTGGTTCCCGTCCACTACGACAGCTGGGAGCACTTCACCGAGGGCCGAGACGCGCTGGTCGCCGCCTTCACCGGCGCCGGACTGCTCGACCGCCTGGACTTCGGCGACCGCGGCCCGGCGGAACCGGCGGCGGAACCGTCCGGCCGGGCCGCCGCCGACGAAGGAACCCGGTGACGACGACCGCGCATGCCCACCCCGGGCCCCTCCCGCGAGATCAGGCGCAACGCCGGGTCCTGCGCGTCCTGGTCGCCACCCAGATCCTGAGCGGCGCCGGACTCGCGGCGGGCGTGACCGTCGGCGCCCTGCTCGCGCAGGACATGCTCGGCTCCACCGCCCTGGCCGGCCTGCTCAGCGCCCTGTCCATCGCGGGTTCCGCGCTGGCCGCCGTCGCGGTCGGGCGGGTCTCCCAAGCGCGCGGCCGGAGGGTCGGACTCGCCGCCGGGTACCTCGCGGGCGCCGTCGGCGGCGCGGGCGTCGTGGCCGCCGCCGTCGCCGACAGCGCCGTACTGCTCTTCGTCGCGATGTTCGTGTACGGCGCCGGCGCGGCCACGAACCTGCTGGGCCGGTACGCGGGTGCCGACCTGGCGGCTCCGGAGTCCCGCGCCCGGGCCCTGTCCACTGTGCTGGCCGCCACCACGTTGGGCGGCGTGGTCGGCCCCAACCTCGCCGCACCGCTCGGCAGCCTCGCGCACGCCGTCGGAATCCCGCGCCTGGCCGGGCTGTTCCTGCTCGCGAGCGCGGCCTACGCGACGGCCGCGCTGGTGCTGGCCGTCTGGTTGCGGCCCGACCCACTGCTGCTGGCCCGCGCCATGGAGACGGAACGTGCCGCCGTGGCGTCCGCGCGTCCGGATGATCCGGGGAGCAGGGCCGGGCCTGTGCTCGCGGGGCGCCGCCCCGGCGTACCGACAGGCGTGTCGATCATGGCCCTCACCCAGCTGGTCATGGTCGCGATCATGACCATGACGCCAGTCCACATGCACGACCACGCCACAGTGCCGCGGCGTCTGGCCTCGTCATCGCGATCCACATCGGGGCGATGTACCTGCCCGCGCCGCTGTCCGGGTGGCTCGTCGACCGGTACGGCCCGCTCACGGTCGCCGCCGCGTCCGCGCTGGTCCTGCTGGGCTCGGGGATCGTCGCCGCCAACGCCCCCGGCGGTTCCCCCGCCGTACTCGCCCTTGCTCTCGCGCTGCTGGGTGTGGGCTGGAGCCTCGGCATCGTCAGCGGCACCGCGATCATCACCCATGCCGTCCCGTTGGCCACCCGCGCCAGGACCCAGGGCCTGGTCGACGTCTCCATCTCCCTCGCGGGCGCCACCGGCGGCGTGGCTTCGGGCGTGGTCGTCACCGCCGTCGGCTATCCCCTCCTGGCCGCGGGCGGCGGCATGCTGGCGCTGGCCATCGTGCCGGCGGTCATCGTCGCAGCGCGCACGCCCGGGACAGCGGCAGAGGAACGGTCGTCCCGTCTCCGCTAGGGCCTGTCGTCAAAGTGATCTGGGGTTGTGGATCATGGTGTGGTGATACGTCGCCATGAACTGTCCGATGCCGAGTGGGATCTGATACGTCCGTTGCTGCCCGGGCCTGCGCTGGGGCGGCCCCGGTTGGACGACCGGATGGTCCTGAACGGGATCGTGAGGAAGTTCCGTACCGGTGTCCCCTGGCGGGACGTGCCCGAGCGGTACGGCCCGTGGACCACGCTCCACACCCGGTTCCGCCGGCGGGCGGCGGACAGCAGGTTCGACCGGATACTGCGGGCCGCGCAGGCGAAGGCGGACGCCGCGGGCGACATCGACTGGCTGGTGTCGGTCGACTCCACCATCGTCCGGGCCCACCAGCACGCCGCCGGTGCCCGAAAAGGGGGCGCCAGAGCCCGGCCCTCGGCCGGTCCCGGGGCGGGCTGAACAGCAAGGTGCACCTCGCCTGCGACGCGGTCGGCCGCCCGCTCGCGTTCGTCCTGACCGGCGGGAACACCAACGACTGCACCCAGTTCACGACGGTGATGGACACCATTCGGGTGCCCCGGATCGGGCACGGGCCGGCCCCGGACCAGGCCCGATCACGTCATCGGCGACAAGGGACACGGACTGCGATCCGCACCTGGCTCCGCCGAGGGGGCATCGCCCAGACCATCCCCGAACGGGCCGACCAGGTCCGCAACCGACCCCGCAAGGGCAGCCGCGGCGGCCGCCCTCCGCCTTCGACGAGGAGGTCTACAAGCACCGCAACGTCGTGGACGGTGCTTCAACCGTCTCAAGCAGTGGCGAGGCATCGCCACCCGCTACGACAAGACCGCCCAGTCCTACAAGGCGGCCGTCACCCTCGCATCACTCCTGATGTGGGCCTGACACTTTGACGACAACTCCTAGTTCAGAGAAGTCACTAGCCCAAAACTGACCGCACCGCTCCAGATGGGGCGGGGCACGACTACCTCCAGGAGCCCCCTGGGATCGGAAGTCCAGGGTATGGCGCAGGCTCGCGGGCGGCACTGTGTCAAGTGGGCCTGGTGATGCAAGCAGCCGCCGCTATGAGGCTGGCAGAGGTACGGCTTGCCCATGCAGCGCCTCCAGGCTTGCCGAGGCGGGGCGTTACGCGTACCGCTACGGTGCGGGCGTGAAGGCGACGGTCGTGTTTTGGCAGGGTCCACCGGCAAGAATGGCGAGGGCGTCGAGCTCGGCCGCGTCTGCCGCCAGGCCCCAGCGGAGCTTCGTGGCCACCCACTCCGACGCATAGCGGCAGTGCGCCTCCGGCAGCGGTGGCAGCCATTCGCGCGGGTCCTGGTCCGCCTTGGACCGGTTGGTGCGGGCGGCCACCGCGACCAGCGACGTGGTCGTCGCCGCCGTGGTCGCCCTCGGCCTCGCCGGCTGGGGGTTCTGCAGGTCGTCGACGTCTTCTCCGGTGGCGCGCGTCCTGGTCGTTCGCGTACGCCTCACGGCGGGATGCGGACCATGACGATGCGCCAGCTGGCAGAGAGCGTCATTCCAAACGTGCGATATTCCCCATCCGGATTCCAGAATCGGCGTGCGCATCATGCACCGTGGGCCACCGGAGTGACCGCGGCGTGCCCGGCAGGACTGAGGCTTCCCCCTCGCCCCAGCCGTCGCGATCGTCATCGGAGGGCGGCGCGTCGGGGCGGATCGGGCGGAGAGGTATGAAGGTGAGGGTCAGGCCTTACCTGCCGCAAGAGCGATCGCTGCCCCGATGGTTCGTTGCAGCTGCTGGGCTTCCTCGCCAGCGCGGGAGCGCAGGTTCACGCCGTGTGCCAAGAGGGCCAGGATGTCGGCCGCGGACTCCGGGTCGGTGTCCTCGGCAAGTTGTCCCTGCTGCTGTGCCGACATGAGCGCGGCGTGGAGGGCGGTGCGCAGACGCTGGTGCTGCCGGTCAAGGATGGCGCGGATGGCGGGGTCGCCGTTCTCGGTGCCCGCGTGGGCGTTGGAGATCATGCAGCCCCATCGGGCGAACTCGCCGGTGCAGCGGATCTCGATCAGCCCAGTGAAGAAGTCAGTGATGGCCGGCAGCCCGCGGTCGTCCTTCTCGAGCCGGCCGAGCCGTGACCGGTCTTGGACGTACCGTTCGAGGGCCGCGCGGTACAACTCCTGCTTGCCGCCGAAGGTCGCGTACAGGCTGGACCGGTTGAGCCCTGTGGCGTTGACGATGTCCTGGATGCCGGTGGTGGCCACGCCTTGCCGCCAGAACAGCCGTACCACCGTGTCCAGGGTTGCGTCCGGATCGAAGTGCTTGACGTCTGCCATGCTCCACCGCCCATCTTGAACCGATGATTCCAAGATACCCGCTCCACCCGTTGACTTGGAGTGCACTCCAATCGCTATCTTGAAACGAACGTTCCAAGATGACTACGGGAGAAAACCCATGAGCCTCAACGCCGAGCTGCGCGCTTTCTTCGACAGCCGCCAGCATCAGATCCCCGCCGACGTCCGCTCCGTGATGCAGCGGGCAGCCCGGGAACTGGCCGACTCCGGCCAGGCGGACCAGGCCCTGACCGTCGGCGCGAAGGCGCCGTCATTCACTCTGCTCTCGGCCACCGGCCGGACCGTCGACCTGACCGAACTGCTCGCCGACGGCCCGGTGGTGCTGACCTTCTACCGCGGCGCCTGGTGCCCCTACTGCAACATCGCCCTGCGCTCCCTGCAGCAGCACCACGAAGCCATCACCGCACGCGGCGCCCGGCTGGTCGCCCTCTCGCCCCAGGTCCCCGACGAATCCCTGTCGTACGCCGAGAAGAACGAGCTGGCCTTCGACGTCCTCAGCGACCTCGGCTGCGACACCGCCAAGCAGTACGGCCTCGCCTTCGACCTGCAGGACGACCTCGCGGCCCTCTACGCCGCCTTCGGAATCGACCTGGACCGCTCGAACGCCGGCCACCCGCGCACCCTGCCCATGCCGGCGACCTACGTCATCGACCGCGACGGCACGATCCGCTGGGCCTTCGTGAACACGGACTACACCACCCGCGCCGAACCGGCCGACATCCTGGCCGCACTCGACCGGCTGAGCTGAGGGACGGCGGCCGAGGGCCGATGCGGTGGGCCCTCCGTAGGGGCGCCACCGCATCGGCCCGACAGCGAGGCCGTCACGCCGCTGCGTGGTCGCCTCACCGCGAGCCCTGGGCGCGACGGTCAGCGGGGCCAAAGCGTGTAGTTGACCGCTGAGGGTTGCAGTTGGCCGGAACCGCGTAGGAGGCGTCCTTTGACGTCTACCGATCCCGCTGAGCCAGAGTCTGGACCAGGCCGCGTACACACGGGCAGCAAAAGGAGATGCTGGCTCCTGGCCTGCGCAGGCAGGATCTCTCCACGCCGACCGACGTCAGCGGAATGATCGAATGCCGACCGGGGGCGCGCCTATGGGGCCCCGACGACGAGGACTCCGTATGGGAGGTCGGCATCGATCTCTTCCTCCTCAACAGGGGCAACGCCTACGACGGCCTGGCTTGCCTGTTTGGAGTCCGAAACTCCTTCGGCTTCCGTCCCCTGGCGGAGGATCGTGGCTTTCCGGATGACGCCTCGGATGGGCTGCGAGGTGAGTTCGCCGGCTACGGCGGCCCCCACGATGTGCACGGGACCACCTGGCTGACCTGGGCCGAGCTGGACACCACGGACTGGCAGGAGACCGACGCCTCAGGCACACGAACGCGTGCCTCAGCCGCAGGGATCGACACCGACTGGGGCCAGGTCTGGAGCGTCATGCGCATCCTCAGCGAGGTCCACGGAGCCGAGAACGTACGACTTGTCGTCTGGTTCCACTGACTCGCGGCTGAGTACCTAGTTGGCCCTTGAGCACGCTGGTTGGCCTTCGAGCCTGATAGTTGGCCCAAGATCAGCCCGGTTTGGTCGAGGGTGCCTGTCGGGGCTGGGAGGCCTGGTGCGGTGATGAAATGCAGATGCGGACGCTTCGGGGCGGCAGGATCTCGCCATGTCGACCGATGTGAGTGGGATGATCGAGATTCGAACAATGGGGCGGCGCGCCGAAAGGGTTTGTCATGAGGTGGGATGTCGACGATGATCACCTCATGACGACCAGAAAGGGCCATGCCGTCTAGGCGCCCTGCTCCGCTCTCCACCGCTCGCGCGCCGCCGACCGCCGCTCACCGCAGCGCCGATCGCCGTGACCGCCCACCCAGGAGAGCCTGCCCGTGCAGAAGACTGCCCTCATTCCCTACGCCCGCCTCCCCCGAGCGCACCATGACCGCCACGTCCTGACCAGTACCGTCGATGTCTTCGGCGCCGCCCACTGGCTGCTTGCCGAACGGGCTCCGCAGCCCGGCGGCGATGTCCGGCCCTTCGACGCGCTGGTCGTTTCCGTCGATGCGGGCGGCAGCGTCGAACTCACCGAGCTGAGCGCCGTGCGGGCTCGCTGGCCGCACCTGGACCGCCTGCCCGAGGGTGGGTTCGTCGTCGCCGCGTCGCGCGCCCGCCGGTACGAGGACGCGAACCAGGTCCAGGTCTTCGACGCGTTCGGCCGCGAGACCTCGTCCTTCTCCGTCGGGGACGCCATCGAGCACCTGCTCGTGGACGAGTCCGGCCATATCTGGGTCGGGCACTTCGACGAGAACCCGGCCGGGATCCGCCGCTGGAGCGCCACGGGCCGGCTCGCCTGGACGTCGGACGGCGCCCGCATCCCCGGTCTCTTCGACTGCTACGCCCTGAACGTGTCGGGCACTGCCGCTTGGGCGTGCCCATACACGGACTTCCCGCTCGTCGAGATACGCCCCGACCGCACCGACCGGCCCGTGAGGGTGTGGGCGAACCGCGTACGGGGCGCCCATGCGGTGGCCGTCCACGGCGAGCGGGTCGCCTTCTACGGCGGCTACGGCGAGGAGCGGGACCGACTCGCCCACGGAGAGATCACCGAAACGTCCGTCGAGCCGACGGACGTCGGCCTGCTCACCCTGCCCGATGGCCCTGCCCCCGGCCGCCGGCGGGTCGTCGGCCGGGGAAGCAAAATCTACGTCCAGGCCGAGCCGTTCACCGCGTGGGGCGTGTTCGACCTCAGCAGCTGATACCCAGCACTGGAAAGAGGGAAGGGGCGAGGCGCGGCACTGTGCTTCGGATTGGTAGTGGACTTCGGCGACCATGCGGGGGCCGCTCGGGCAGCCTCATGCGTTGAGCCGTGGCCGTACACGCTCCGCGCCGGCGCCTTTCGGATCCCTCTGCACCGGCCCATGCTGTCGACTGCCGGGCCATCCATGCAGGTCGCAGTTCTGCCAGTGGCTGTGGGCTTTGGAGTCGCGGCCGATGGAAGTCTGCCGCGGTTCGACCTCACCGAGGCAGAACTGGAGGAGCTCGGGCGTGGCCTTTACGGACTGCTCGCACGGTTCGAGGGTTACCGCACCGCGATGGTCGGCTGGGACCCAGAGTGCTTCCTCGATGTCCACGACCTGGCTGCGGACTGGGCGGAGGAACTCTCTCACGGCACCTTGCCCGGCCTGGTCCTCGCCGAGCATCTCCGTACCCAGGCTTCCCCTCGGGCCAGCCTGGGTTCCGTTCAGCCCGGGCTACGTATGGCTTCCTTACACGCAGCAGTGATCCCCGCCGCCGACACCGACGGCCGCACTGTGCGCTTCAGTTGGCGATCAGTGTCAACTGAAGTGCTCCTTACCTTGTTGGCGGGTTGATCCCGGTCCTTCCTACGATCGGGAGACCCGGGTGCCTGGGTGTGGCTGAAAGCGCTCATACCGTACGTGTGGCTTTGACTGATAAACCCCCGTACCTGGCCTACTGGCATCCCAGGCTCGCCACGCCGCTGACTGTCGTCGGCACCCTCGCCGGGCCGCTCCTTGCGGTGGTGGCCGTCATCGCCGCCGTCGCCGCGCTATGAACGCGGTGGCCGTGGGTATGCCCCCGCAGCCGGGCTTGCCCGCCGGCCCGGCGTGCCCACGGGGAACACCACCAAGGGGGTTGCACCCAGGGTTGTCTGCACCGTTGTCTGCACAGGTGCACCCAGGGTTACACCGGAGGTACTACCGGAGGTGTGAACCCCCCTTTCGTGATCACGGGCGTTTGCGCTGGTCAGGCCCTGCGGGCAAGCCGTTTTCCGACGCCGACACCTCTTATGTACGCGATAGCCGTACGAAGAGGTGGGTGTCTGGTGGCCGGGCGGGGCGGCGGGTTTGCTGATGGAGTCGTGAATCTCCTGCGACCGTGTCTGTGCTGCGCGTTAAGAACGCGAATCCACGCTTCGCCGCCTGCTTAAACGCGCCGCCGCCCCTGCCGACTACCTGGATGCCCCGGAGGCCGAGCGAGCAGTTGCCGCCGCAGCCCTGGTGGCCGCACAGCACCCTGATGGCAAGGCCGCGTGCTCGAACTACGGCCCATCGGAGCCGTTGCCGGAGTTGCCCGCAGACCTTCGAACGCTCGCCGTCGACGCCTTGGACCAAGTGGTCGCTGAGCTGTCTGAACTCGCCGAGCTGTGGGGCGAGGCCGCAGATGGGCCGAAATGGCGCCAAGGCATCACCCGCCTTCGCGATGTCCTCGACCTTCCGATTCCGCCACAAGAGGAAGCGGATGGCGAGGGTGACACCGCTGTTGATGTGACAGCGGCGGCCGATGGCGACGCCGGGTCCGATGCTGATGTTGTTGCCGGTATGGGTGTCGTCGCCGATGAGGGCTCCGAATTGGGTGGTTCCGCAGCGGTAGCGGCCGAGGCCGGTGCGGATGATGACCTCACGGTCGGGCTTGCGCATGTCGGTGGTCATGTTGATGGCGGCCATGGTGACGCTCGCCGAGAGGGGGGCTCGGGCCCCGATGATCGTCCGGTTCACGCCGATCCGGTGTCCCAGGACGGCGTCCTGTCCCACGAATGCTGCGGTGACCTCGCCGTTGAACCCGACTTGGGCGCCGGCGCACAGGACGCTGCCCTTGCGGAGGGTGGTGAACTCGTGGACCTTGACGCCCGAACCGATGATCACGTCTTCCCCGATGATTGCCGTGGGGTGGATGTAGGCGCTCGGGTGGATGCGCTGGTCTTGCCCGAGCGTGGTCAGAGCCTCGCGCTCAAGGCCCCGCCACTGGGCCAGGAAGTCGGCCAGACCGAACTTCTCCAGGCCTGCGTACGCGGTTGTGGCAATGGCTCCAGAGCAGGGGCGGTGACGTAGTCGCCGAGGGTGATCCGGTCCATGTGCATGGGCCTTTCGGATGGGCGCGGCAGCAGGCTTCGGCCGGGTACGCTCGCCGTTCACTTGATGCCGGCGTGAAGGAAGTGGTGATGGATGTGACCCGGCCGCGTGTGGGTGTTGCCGTGCTGACCATGGGCGACCGGATGCCCGAGCTGCTGGCTCTGCTGGAGTCGGTGGCCAAGCAGGATGAGCCCGCCGTCCGGGTTGTCGTCGTCGGCAACGGGACGACTCTTGCGGGGTTGCCGGACGGCGTGACCGCGGTGGAACTGGAGGAGAACCTCGGGGTGTCAGGGGGCCGCAACGTCGCCTGGCGCAAGCTGCGCGAGTTCGGTGACGTGGACGTGCTTGTGGACTTGGACGACGACGGGCTGCTGATCGAGACGGACGTGTTCCGGCGGATCGCAGACCAGTACGAGGTGAGCCCGAGGCTTGGCATCGTAAGTTTCCGGATCGCGGACGAGACCGGTGAAACTCAGCGGCGTCACGTGCCCCGCCTGCGGGCCAAGGATCCGCTGCGGCGGGGCCTGGTGACGACGTTCCTGGGCGGTGGTCACGCGCTGTCGATGCCGATGCTGGAGCAGACCGGTGGCTGGCCGGACTCGTTCTTCTTCACGCACGAGGAGACTGATCTTGCCTGGCGGGCGATCGACCGGGGCTGGGACGTTCTCTACGAGCCGCAGCTCGTTCTCCAGCACCCGAAGACCTCGCCGGCCCGACACGCCGTCTATTACCGGATGACGGCCCGCAACCGGGTGTGGCTTGCCAAGCGGCATCTGCCCGCCCTTCTCGTGCCGGTCTATCTGGGGGTGTGGGTGGTGCTGACCGTGACCCGCACGAGGTCCCCCATGGGGCTGCGGGCCTGGTTCGGTGGCTTCGCCGAGGGCATCCGGACCAGCGGGGGCCATCGGCGTCCCATCAGGTGGCGGACTGTGTGGAAGATGTCCAAGCTGGGCAGGCCACCGGTCATCTAGGCCGCCGTGGTCTCTCTCAGCCAGCCCGGGGTGGCAGCCGGAGTGTTCCTCAGCCACTTGACGTAGCGGGCGATCCCTTGGGCGACGGTGACCTTGGGCTTCCACCCCAACGTTTTCCATCCGGCGGGTGGCCGCGTATCCGCCGAGAGGGTCACCGACCGGCAGCGGGGTGTCCAGGAAGGCCGTCTTCGGGTAGTGCGTGCGGACCAGGTCCGCGATCTCCCGCACGCTGGTGGGGACACCGGTCCCGATGTTCACGGTCTCGGTGTGGGGCCGCGGGCTGACCTGCTGTGGAATGACGTAAAGAACTTCTTCGACCAAGATTCGATGGGCTCGCTGCCGGACGTGAGTGTCGCTGATACCTCCGTCGATGACTGGCAGGCGGTGTTCGACTTGGTGCGCTCACGGGGTTGGGCTTGTGAGTACTCCGAGGACGGTGCCGTGCTCCGGCTGCCACGAGCCGGGGTCATGTTGGCTCGCGGCGGCGAGGCCAGTGTGATGTTGAGGGTCTGGCCGGCGCCGGGAGTGGAGGCGATCTTTCGTCCCTATGCGGCCGAGTCGATCGACTTCGATGTCGACCTTCGGGAGCTCCAGGGGCAGGTGCAGCTGAACGTACTGTGCGGCTTCCTGCGCGCGATCGGACGTCGATTGAGCAAGCCTGTGTTGTTCGCGCCGGAGATGGATTCCGGTCACCCGGTGCTCGGCTTCGATGTCGACGCGGACCGTGTGGTGCTTCTGGCTGACCCGCACTTCACCAGGTCGTAGCATTCCTCGTGGCGCTGACCCTGGCGCCGGCCCGCAGGCTGGCGGAGACGGGGATTGCGTAGGCTGCAGCGGTGATCGTCCGATGCATCAAAATCATCCGGCCCGGGACCTCGATGGTCGTCAGCGAGCATCCGGGCGTGCGGATCGGTGAGGAGTATCCGGTCCTCGAAGTGTTCGCCGCCCGGTCGCGGACCCTGTTTCGGCTTCCTGACCGCAGCGCGCGGCCAGACGAGATCGACTCGCCCGGCCTGTGGGACGCCGACATGTTCGAGATCGCGTCCGATCGGATGCCGACCTGTTGGGTCACTGGGCTGGAGGATGGTCGGCTGACTCTTGCGCCCCGGGAGTGGCAGCGACCGGGCTTCTGGGAGGACTACTTCGATCACGAGCCGGACGCGGTTGCCGAATACGACCGGCTGAAGGCCCGGATCATCGCGGAGGCATGATCGCCTAGCCAAGGGCAGCGACCCCGTCCTCTCCTCGGTCGGTTTGGGCTCGCAGGCGTTCGGCCTGCCGTTTCTTGTCGGCAATGTGTCGCAGGCTCTCCTGCAGGCCGGCGACCTCGCCGAGCCACTGCATCCGCTGGGCCTCCCCGAGGCGCTGGCGGGTGTTGGTTTCGATCTCCAGCAGCCGGGGCTCTTGGGCCAGATCGAGGCGGAGCATGGGGCATCTGACGCAAGCGTTTTCATGCTGGCAAGGTGTGCCATAGGGCCGGTCGCAGGTGCCGAGCGCGACCTTGCGCAGGCTGAAGTGGTCACGGAAGTCCTGCCACTCGGTGTCGCTGGGCTCGCGATATTCTTCGCTGGGACGGTGGGTCCGGCGCTGGTCGACGAACTGCCGGTAGTGGCGGATGACCTCCTCGGGATAGACCGCGACGTAAGCCTGAGTCGTGTTGAGATCGAGATGTCCGAGCAGCTTCGCGGCGGTGTGGATCGGCAGGCCGCCGTTGACCGTCTCCGTCGAAAAGACCCTGCGGAAATCGTGCGGCGTGAACCTCATCGGTGTCCCGTCGACATCGACGATGCCGGCCCGCAGCGCCTGGTCGGTGAGGAGCTCACGGATCCGGTTGGGGGAGATGACCTGCAGCCGATGCTGGGAGGGGCCCTGGAACAGGTGGGGCATTGGCGGGCCGAAGGTCCGCTCGTAGCCGTCGTACCGGGTCAGCAGCGGCACCCGCTCGCCGGTGCCCTTGATGCGGCGAATGATCCGGGCGAGGACCGCGACCAGGTCCGGATCGGCGGGGATGACGCGCTCGCGGTCGGTCTTGGACGGGCTGATCTGCAGCAGCGGCACCGTCTCACCGGTCGGCGCCTGGTACTGACGCAGGCTCAGGTGGGTGAGCTCCAAGAGCTCCTCGATCCTGGCCCCTGTGCGTCGCAGGACCTCGATGCTCGCCCAGGTCCAGAACGCGTTGTTCTCCTCGCATTCAGCATCGAACCGGGGACCCGGCTTGTCGACGGGGGCGAGGAACAACGCGGTGGGGCGCCAGTTGCTGCCGTTGCGGCCGGAGCGCCGATACTGCGACCCCTCGACGGTGAACTCTTCTCCCGGTGTCGTGGAGCGGGCCGCCTGCAGCAGGAGCGTGGCGTGCTGCAGGCGGGCCTCGGCAGCGCGGACGAGTTGCGGTAGGACGGGGACCAGGGTGCGGGTGCGCTGCTGCATCCGCGCCTGCCGGTGCCGGGTCTCCTTGATGTAACCGCGGATGTCGGCCTCGCTGATCGGGCAGGGTGCCGCCCAGGCCGCCCAACGGGCCGGGTCCTCCATCGACCACTGCGAGAGGTCCAGGTAGAAGGAGCGGACCGCCAGGAACACGGCGTGGACGGTGCGGCGCGGTCGCCCGTCGGGCAGGACTCGAACCCGTTGCTTCCAGGCCTGGGCCACCTCGTCGGGCAGATTGAGCGAGGAGATCGCGGGGTGGTGGCGTTGCAGGTCGCCCCAGAACAGGTCGGCCAGCATCTGGGCATGGTTGACCAGGGAGCCGTAGTCCAGGACAGCGGCACGCTCGGCGATGTAGTGAACGAGCACGTCGCGGACCGCGCGATTGCTGATCGGGTGGCGGTCGATCAGCTCGGCGGGGGTGAGCTGGCCGCGGGCTTGGGCCTCGCGCAGGGTCGCCGGCGAGTCCTTGAGACCACCGACGGCGTGCAGGATGTCGTAGGCCAGGGGCAGCGCGGTCACCGTGCGTCCATTGTCCCGACGAGCCCGGGCGTAGTCGGAGAGGTCTTCCAGGTCGAAGGCCAGCAGGTCCTTGCCGGTGACGATGCTCATGCGGGTGAGCACGTTCAGGGCCTCGGTCGTGTGCTCGTCGCAGCGCTGTCCGCCGATGAGCTGCCCCTGTTCGGCGAACAGCGCCGGCTGGTTGCGGCGGCGGTAGGCGTCGTATACGCCCAGGAGGCGGCTGCCGAAGAGCCAGCCGTAGGAAGGCCGGATCGCCTGCAGGACGATCAGCGTGCCGAGACCGGCGGTGAACCGCGACCGGGTGCTCGCGCTGAGCCCTTGCGGTCCCCAGCCAGAACCCAGGTCGTCGGAACCGCTCAGCAGCCAGCGGTCCTGCCAGGTGTCGGCGGGGAATCCCTCCAGCCAGTCGAAGATGCGCGTCAGTGAGAGCTGCTGGCGCCACAGGTTGCGGACGGTCGGCTCGCTCAGCAAGGTCGCGGCCAGGCGGGCGAGTTCGTCACGAGACGCCGTCGCCTGCTCGATGCTGCCGGTCGTGCTCCTCGGTGCGGGGAGCACCGTGGTGAGGAGGTCGGGGTCGCGGGGGCTGACTGGGGTGCGGGCGACGCGTCCGTGTCGGGGCATCAGCGGTTCCCGAACACGTCGGCAAGGTCGTCCGGGTCATAGGTCCAGCCGGTCAGCGGCTTCGGCGGCGGTTTGGGACGCGTGTAGTGCTCGTGGACCTTGGCGATGACCTCGTCGATCCTGGGCCGCAGGTAGGTGCTGGTCGTGGTGATGCGCCGGTGCCGCATCACCTGCTGGGCATCGACCAGGGTGATGGCCGGGTCCTCGATCAGACGCAGACACAGGGTGTGCCGCAGGTCGTGCAGCGTGATGTTCGCCCCGATCCGGGCGTTGATCCGGTTCAGCACCGCCCGCAGGGCGGTGTAGGTCAGTGGGCGGGTCGGTCCGCGCAGCGTCCACCCCACCGGCTCGTCCGAGGCGGGGCGGTGGCCGTCCTGGGCCAGTTCGCCGAGGTAGAGCGTCAGCCAGGCGAAGGCTTCCGGAGAGGCCGGACAGGGTTCCTTCGCCCCACCCAGGCCCTTGGTCTGCACGTAGATCCGGCCCTCGCCCGGGTGGAGGTCGCCGATCGTCATGCCCAGCATCTCGGCGGCCCGCGCGCCGCTGGACAAGAACATGGAGAACAGCGCCCGGTTGCGGTGGCATCCCAGCGAGGTGAACAGGTCCTCGACGACATCGTCGGGGACCGCGCGGGGCTTGCGGTCGGCCTGCTTCTGGCGGTAGGCGCCCCGGCGGTGCAGCCGGAACGGCTCCAGCGGGTTGTGATGCGCCTCCAGTCGGCGCCCGTCACGGGACTGCGGAGGTACCGGGGAGACCAGCGGCCCCTGCCCGGTCTGCAGATGGTGGTCGTAGAACGCCGCCAGCACCGACACCGTGTGGTTGATGGTCGCCGGGGCATAGCCCGACCTCAGGTACGGCTTGCCGGTCCGCGCGTTCAGAGACCCCGGCGTGGGTGCATCCGGCCGGCGGCGGTCCCGGGCCGGGTTGTGGCAGGTGCGGAGCCACAGGACGAAGTCGCGGATGTCCACGCGCTTCGCACGGCTCCATTCGACGTCCACTGCGGCGAGGAAGCGGAACCAGCGCAGCAGGTCATAGGCGTAGGAGCGGCAGGAGGCCGGGGTGTTGCCGCACGCCAGCAGCTCCCGCAGGAACTCGCTGGCCGAAGTGATCGGACGCCCCGCGCCGTCGAGAACTACCCAGGGCAGGGTGGTGGCCGTGGTCGCCGCCACCCTGCCGACCCGGGCCACCACCAGACGTGACACGTCGCGTTCGGGTAACACCACACCGTGGTCCATCGCGTCTCCGTCTCATCGGGTACCTCTCGAACGGAGACTCCTCGCCCTCAGCAAGCCGACACGTAGGACACGCCGATAGTGCGGTCAACGGGTCGGTGGACGGCCTTGCCCGAGTACGACAGCCGGAAGGAGAACAGATAGCAGGTCACCAACTCGCCGGCCAGGCGCACCGTCACGTCACCGAAGTCGACCTCCGCTTCGTGACCGGGCAGGTGGGTCTGCGGGACGAATGCCTCCAGCGGCGCCTTGCCTGACTCGACCAGGATCACAGGCTTCCGGCCGGCGACGTAGTAGCGCACCACCCCGTAGGAGACGTCCGCCCCGTGCTCCTCGACCAGCCGGTGGAAGATCCGGGTGACCGTGTGCCGCTGCTTGCGCGGCGCGTCCAGATCCGCCCGCAGAATCTCGTCGATCACCGAAGGTGCCCAGCGGCTGCTTGACGCCATCGTCAACGAGCAGCAGCGACGGACCGTGCTCGACCCGAAGCAGCAGCACGCCGAACATCTCGCCCGTGGCCACCTTCAGGCCCTCGCCGCCACCCAGACGAATCCGCCAGCCGCACGCAGAGATGGCCCGCGCCTCGGCGGACCGCAGCAGGCGGGCCCCAGCCTGGGCCTGTGATCCTGCGCCGCCAAGACATGACGGGTTGCCCCGTTCAACCGGTCCAGGTTCCGCACGTGCGCGGGACCGACGTCGTCATCCTCGGAGGCGATCCGTTCCCGCCCGGCCCCATCAGCAGGTAGAGCAGCGTCACCACCAACACGGCGACGAGCACGGCGACTCCGATAGTCGGGTGCGTGTACGCGATGTACGCGGCGAAGGCACCGGCGAGCAGCAGGACGAGGACGCGCAGATCGAGGGCGCCGTTCACCGGGTCAACGCCGAGCTGACCGGGGGGACGATGATGGTGCCGGCCGCGGCGAGGCCCTTCGCGCGGCGTCGGATTCGGCTCAGGCGCCGCTCGACCGACTTCCGCGTGGTCCCCAGCTGCTGGGCGATCTCCTCCTGGGTGGCCCCGGTGGTGAGCATCGCCTCGCAGACCGCGCGCTCCTCCGTCGAGGCCTCCGCCAGGATGATGGCCAATGTCTCCCGAGCACGGTCTGGTTCTCCGCGCTGGGCACGGGGACCACCTCCCAGTAGTCCCATTCCTCGTCGTACACCGGCATGCGGTCGAGCCTGAGGATCTCGCGCATACGCCGTCGGTAACTGGTCGCCCACCGGGCGGTAGGCGTCCCGGAAGAAGTGCAGGGCCATGTGCAGGAAGAAGCCATTCAGGCTCCGGCCGCCCTTCGGATCCCACTCCTGCAGGCAGTCGGACAGGAAGAAGGGGACGGCACGGCCCAGGCAGTCGATAGCGATGTCCTGCCGGCCAGTCGTAGCTGCGCTGCAGCTCCTCGACCTCCGTGTACGGGACCTCGAAGTCGGAGCGCCCGTCGCGTGGACGGGCACTCCCTGCGCATAGGGCTCGCCTCCGGCGGCCGCAAGAAGGGCAAGGACGGCATCGCCATCGCCGATCAGGGCGGCTGGGCCGTCACTCCCGCTCCATGCTCGGCTACATGCAGATCGAAGCCGGCTGGGACGAACAACGCCTCCCCAGCCTCAGGTGAAGCGATACAAGGTGGGCGGAAGATCCCCGGCTGGCGTCCGCCGACCCGACGCAGAGACGTTCGGGCAAACCCCTACAAACCCCGCCCATTGAAGACTAGTCCGAGTAGGGCCATCTCTCAGTCGTCGTCCATCGCGAATGTTCTGCGGGTCTAAATCTGCTTCCAGGTGCCCCTCATGTCGAAAGTGACAATGTCGGAGGGGAACTGAATATCCCACTCCTGCACTGCGACTCCTTCGAACAAAAGCTGCAGTCGCTGAATCGGAGAAATGGCAGGAGGCTCCGTAATTGTCCTGAGTCGAGCGAGGTCGCTCATAGCGGCGATATAAACCTCGACAGCCCTGAGTCTATGCGGATTTTTGATGAGTTGATCATTTTCACCTGTCGTGCCAAAGCTCAATGGGTCGGGACACCTGAACCTAAAGCCCTGAAGGCCGTTCAACCCGTAGAGTAGAAATTCGAACTCGACATGCGATTGACGAATATGCAAAGAGGTTGGGTACAGCCCTTCCCTGGCCACTCCATCGTGGTAAAGGGGATCGTTCATAACAGTCTCCCGGATAGTGAAACTGCCTACCGCCCGACCACCCCAGGCGCCACAGTCGTTCCTCGAATGCGCTGAAGCATCATGCCAGGCCCTGGTGCCACTCCTAGATCGCCCGAACTCCTGACCAGTTCCCGATGCAGTTGAAATGGGAGAAGGTAAAGAGGTTAGCGCCTGCGGTTGATCGGCCGATTCGCCGGGTCCCGTGCCCCTTGGTATGACTCCTTTGTTGCTGTTCAGGCGCGCCCGAGCGTCCAAGTAGTGTGGTAATAGTTGCCCCCTCTCGTTACCTTGAAGCCGGGTGACGCGCTCTCCGACGCGGAAAACTCGCCGTCGCTGTGATTGACGCGCCAGTTCAGAGTGAACTCGCCTAGACGTTGGTTATCGAGATCATATATGTGATACGTCGCAAAGCCGACGATCTTGGAAAAGTCTATGTAGGCGTCGAAGATGGTGTTATCGTCGGAAGCTTCCCACTCGCCTCGGTCGCCGATCATTAGAGGGAGGGGCTACTACCCATGAACCGTCCTGCAGTTCCGCTGCCCCTTTGTGTAGATTCAGGGCTCCGGCCTGATTCATAAGTGTGACATGAAGATTTCCCATCTGGTCCTCCCGTGGAGGAGTGGTTGCTATGTGCGGACGCCTTGTCAACGTGCCCAGCATCTCTAGTGATTGACGGGGCAACAACTCTACTCGCCGCAGTGAGCCGACCGCTCTCCAAAACCATTCTGCGCCCGCTTATAGGGCAGCAGCAACCGCTGCCTGGCGCAGTCGCGGGGAGCATGTTCCGTGCCCTCCGAGCTAGTTGATTGGTCATCGATTGAATTTAGAACTTGAGGCCCAGAAGCGTCCTGAGTGTCTAAGATTCGGACGTTGAGCGCATCATCAGCGCAGCAAGGGCCACCGCCGACGGCGTCCAGATCACGATCTCCGTACGCTTGCGGGCATAACCGGGTCGCTCAGCAACCTTGAACCCCCGGTCTGGGACCGCTCGGCATCCCGCCATTGGCCGCCAACGACTCGCACAGGACGACCGCCCACGACGCGCTGCTGTGCCACGCCCGACCACGGCAACCTCCACGGGGCGTACGACTTTTGCCACTCGGCCAAGAAGAAGGGCGTGACGCCGATGATCCGCATCGAGGCGTACGTCGTCCCGGAGTCCCGGCGCAACAAGCGGAAGATCCAGTGCGGCCAGCCGCACCAGAAGCGGGACGACGTCTCCGGTTCGGGTGGCTACACCACAAGACGACTTGGGCGGCGACAGCGACCGGACTGCACAACCGTTTCCGGCTCTCCTCCGACGCGTATGCCGAGGGCTGGCTCCAGAAGTGGCCTCGGATGGATAAGGAGACCCTCTCCCAGTGGTCAGAGGGGCCGAGGCGGTCACCTCACAGGTGCACTCCCGGACGAGACGCCTGCGGCGCGGTCGGTTGGGCGACCTGCGGGGTGTGCGGCGGTGTCGCGGCCGCTTGACCGGTCCACCCCCGGTGTTCGGCGAGCATCCTGTGCGCGGCGGCATCGAGAGCTGCGCGGGGAACGACTGTGCCCATGAGCTGCGCGGCCGATAGCAATGTCATGGCGGCTTTCTGTTCGGTGTTCAGCACGGCGTTGTACGCCCCCGCCAAGGACTCCAGCTGCCGAGGGTGGACCGGATAGAAGCGCAGCCGCTGATCAAGGTCCTTCGGCCGACGCTCGATCTCGTCGGTCACCAGACCTGCGTTGATCCGTTGAATGGCCACCGGCGCGGCCACTGCCAACTGCCACCCTGTGGCGGGGAGTCGATATAGCGCAGCTGCCAGCGGCCCTTCGCCGCCGGCGTCCGCCACGATCGCGGCCCCAGCCCGTGCGTCGCCCGGCTTGTTTCCCTCCGCCGGGTCCCACTGCGATCCGAAGAGCAGCTGCCCGACCCGGACCGCCGACGTGTGCGCGATGACGGTCGCCGGATGGGGGACGACCTGCGGCAGCTGGACGACCTCGCCACGGCGCACAATCTCGAGCCGGGCGGCGGGAGCTTGGGGTGGGCGCGCGGGTCGGCGGCGTCGACGATCCTGTGCCAGGCGGCTGATGCCTCTCTCCATGCCTGCGCCGACTCGCGCAGTCTTCCGGCCGACTCCCGCAGCACGGCCGCCAGGCCGTCGTCGGAGTGCTGCTCGGCGACTCGCAGGAGCACGCGGCCGGACAGCAGCCGGCTCATCGCCGTCCACTGGGACAGTTGCTGAAGGTCCGACCCGCTCAGCGCGTGGTCGGAGGTGCCGCCCAGGGCTTCAAAGGCCGCACGGGACAGCCGCTCGGAGTCCTCCGACAGGCGCGCGGTGACAAACTCGGTCGGGTCGTCCGCCGTGGTCTGCACCGGTTCGACCGGCAACGCCAGCGGGAATGCGGACATCGCGAGATTCGCGGCCGACGCGTCAAGGCGCCCCAGAGCCGAGGCCCGGTCCAGAGAGCTGCGTGTGTCGTCGAACGCGGCCAATACCCCAGGATCCTCGGCACCCTGCGACAGCCGGAGAGCCACCCGGCCCGCCTGCCATGCAAGACCTGCCGTCCGCGCGGCCAGGTAGTCCAGGGCCGGCCCCCGAACCCACCCCCCGCTCCGATCAACTCGCCGACCTCGAGAGCCCTGCTGTGGGACGACGAGCGGACGAAGGCCTCCACACGGCCCGGCCCGACCGGCGCTTCCCGGTGCCGACGACGAGGACCTCCTGGACCGGCACGAAGCCGCAGCCGAGCTCGGCGTGGGGCCGGCCGGCTGGACCAAGTACAGGAGCAACCCCAGGCTGACCGAACACGCCGTCCTGGTCCCCGAACAGGACGGTACGGAGCTCTGGCCGCAGCCGCGCGGATCGCGAGACCAAGACTGCCCGGCCGGCAAAGGCACCGTCAGCCCGCCCGCCACCGCCTCTTGGCCGCCGTCGCCCGAGCTCTGCCGCCCCGGCAGCTGCTCCGCTCCCCCTTGCCTCGCGGCAGCTGCCAGGCATCGGTGGGCCGGGGAATACTGCTGTCCGGGGTCGGGGGCAACGACGGTCCGCGGACCGTCGCCTGCCATGCCGGCGCCTCTCTTCCGAACTGGCTTGTCGGCTTGACCCGAGAGGGACACGACCAGGGCGTCGCCCTCGTCCCCAGGCGCGGTGTAGCACCAGACTGAGGCCCGGAAGCCACGGTGGTGCGTCGGGGGAACGCGTGCGTGCCCCGCCTCCCGCCCCGTGGCGGAATCCCCTGTCGGACCTCAGTAGCCGATCGTGAAACGGCGCTGGACGAAGCGCGGCAGCTCCGCCTCGTCGATCAAGGCAACAGCGGCGTCCTCCGCCGAAATGCGGCTGAGACCGTTGGCGTCCAGGACCGGCTGGTCACCGCCGATCCGGAACCGACCGGTGCGCTCCCCGGGGGCGATGTCCTCGGCCGGGCTGAAGTAGGTCCACAGTCGGTTGGAGGTGCGCAGAACGTTCAGGGCCTCTCGGTGGCCGCGCACTGCGGCCGCGTACTCGCGAGGCAGCCCGAGCTGGTCGAGGGTGGCGTGCAGAAGCCCGTCGGAGTCGGCGCGTACCACTCCGGGTTCGACTTCCAGGCTGCCCGCGCCGCCGATCACAATGAGCCGGGTTCTGGGGTGGCTCTCCAGCGCCTTCAGCAGGGCGCGTGCCGCGGTGGCGTAGACCGTGGGATCGGCGATCGAACGCCGCACGGTGTCCGCCATGTCCCTGGCGGCGTTGCCAGGCTGGAACCCGCTGATCAGCACGTCGAGACCCGGGAGCGCGGCGGCGATGCTCGCCGGATCCAGGACATCCACGTTTGCCCAGCTGACGTTGTCCCGGCGCTCGTTGCTCTTGACCTGCGAGGTATCGCGGCTGAACGCATCGACGAGATGCCCTCGACCGATGGCCTCGGCGACGACCCGGCTGCCGATCATTCCTGCGGCTCCAATGACTCCGATGCGCATGGTTCTCCCTCTGTCGAAAGCGGCCCAAGTCAACGGCCGTGCGGAAACTATACGCCGTGAAGTTTCAATACGGCTAACAGCTTAAGTGACGCTGTAGAGTGGCCTCGTGACAGGGACTGCGAGCAGGGGAAGGCGCGAGCGGCTGCGCGCCGAGACAACGGCGGAAATCAAGAACGTGGCACTGAACTTGATGGCCTCGGGCGGACCCGACGCCATCACGCTCCGTGCCATCGCCCGCGAGATGGGTATGACCGCCAACGCCATCTACGGGTACTTCGCCACCCGCGACGACCTGGTCACCACGCTCATCGACGACGTGTACACCGCCCTGGCCGATGCCGTGGACACGGCTTGGGGTGCTGCCGCAACCGCGGATCCCGCCACCCGGATCCAGGCATGGGCCGGCGCCTTCCGGGACTGGGCCCTGGTCAATCCCCAGGGTTTCCGGCTTATCTACGGTGACCCCGTCCCTGGCTATCGCGCACCTGAGCCGGGCGCCGCCCCGGATGCCGCCCGCCGGGTCTGCACAGGGCTCACCGCACTCGCGGCAGTCGCCTGGCCATACGCCGAACGGTTCTATGAAGGCAGCGAGTTCGAGTGGGCCGACTTCGACGCCGGGCTTCTCGACAAGGTTCGCCCGGCGTTCCCGGAACTGCCGCCGGCAGGCGTCGCCCTCGCGTTGCGCATCTGGGGACACCTGCACGGCCTGGTGTCGCTGGAGGTCTACGGCCACATGCGCAACCAGACCATCAGCCCGGAGAAGCTCTTCCACGAGGAACTGACCCAGCTCGTACGGGCCCTGGGCATCCCACACCAGGCCTGATCGACTGCCGACCCGCAGTGCCGAAGCCAGGCGCCGCCGGCCGTGCAGGGCACGGCGACCTGGGCACGTTCGCCTGTACGTACTCCGTCGAAGGACCGCATCGGAGCAGCCCTCGGATCGCCGGGAGGCACAGCTCGCAGGCCGCAGTAGCGATGGTCATCGATCGCCTGCCGCCACGCTGCTGCCCGGCCTTCATCGGCAATGCGGGAGAACTGGCCGCTTACGAGAAGGCACGAGACAGCAGGTAGGGCTGGCCCACCGGCTTGGCGGAAGCAGAAAGCGGGGTCGTGAACGGCTTTGAAGACGGGGCCCAGTTGGCGGATGAGCACTGTACTTGGCGGAGCTGAGCGTTCCGGTGGCGGGCCGGGTGGCTGTCCGCCTTCTCGCCGGGACCAGCACGCCGGCCCCGGCGAACAGGGCCAGGGAGGGATTCCAGAATCAATCGGCTTCCCTTTCCACCGGCAGCCACAGCTCGGCATCCGCGTGGCTGCCGGCCGCCGACATGCGCGTACGAAGGATCTCCGGCCCGGGGCGGCTCCGGTACGGGTTCGACGGGAACCACTCGGTGAACGCATCCCGCCACAGCGCCTGGATTGCCTCCGGCGCCGGCCCCGAGGTGGTGAAGACCGCCCATGTCCCGGCCGGTACGGGCAGCGTGGCCATGCCCTCCGGCGCGGACGCCGAGGTGACGACCCCGTGGTAGTAGTCGAGGTCGGTGCCATCCGCCCTGCTGGGATCGAGGTCGTCGCAGACCGCGAGGGTGCCGTGTGGCTCCTGGTCGGACAGCTTCTCCAGCACCTCCCTTGCCTGGTCGCCGATCCCGCGGACAAAATCGATGATCGCCTGGTTCGGCCCCGAGTGCACGAGTGGCACCCGGGCCTTGGCCCCGACGACGGTGAACTCCGGCTTGCGCACGATGCGGTAGCGCATGCTGCTGCACCCGTCGACGATGAGGCGGAAGGTCATCCGGGGCTGGGAGCTGAGCGCCGCGCCGGTGCGCCGCGCCTCGCCGGGCCCGACGCCGTGCACCGCGCGGAACGCCCGCGCGAATGCCTAGCCCGAGCCGTATCCATACCGCACTGCGATCTCCAGCAGCGTCCGCTCACCGGCCAGTACCTCCGCGCCCGCGACGCTCAGCCGCCGGCGCCTGATGTACTCCGACAGCGGCATCCCCGCGAGCGCCGAGAACATCCGCCGCAGGTGGTACTCCGAGGTGGCCGCGACCCGCGCCAGCTCGCCCACGTCGACGGAGCTGTCGAGCTGCCGCTCGATGTGCTCCATGGCCTGATTGAGCCGCTCCAGCACGCTCGCCTCCAAGATCCCGACCATCCATTCAACCAGGCGCGGCCCTGCACGCCGCACCCCAGAAAAGCGGTGCGGCAAGTGTCGGGTGACCGGGACGGGCGGCGCCGCACGATGGAGGCATGGACGACACGACATTGGTATCCCGCTTCCTCCGCGACGGCTTCGCCAAGCTGGAGGGCGCCGTCGCGCCACGCGTGGCCGAGAGTTGCGCGCGGCTGCTGTGGCGGGAGACGGGCTGCGACCCGGACGACCCGGAGACGTGGACGCAGCCCGTGCACTGGGTCGGCGGTATGGCACAGGGCCCGTTCGCCGCCGCGCCCAACTCCCCGGCTCTGCGCCGGGCGTACGACCTGCTGGTCGGCGCCGGGCGCTGGGAGCCACGCTACTCGCTGGGCACCTTCCCGCTGCGCTTCCCGCACGAGGAGGAGCCGGACGACGCGGGCTGGCACATCGAGGGCAGCTATGCGGTGGAGGGCGAGACCTGGCCCTTCACCAATCTCCGCTCACGCGGCCGGGCCCTGCTGATGCTATTTCTGTTCAGCGAGGTGGGGGAGGAGGACGCCCCGACCCGGATCCGGGTCGGCTCCCACCTCGACGTGCCGAAGGTGCTGGAGCCGTACGGGGAGGAGGGCGCGAGCGGCCTGGCCATCGCGCCAGACCTCGTAGCTGCATCCGCCCACCGGCCGCTCGCCCTCGCCACCGGTTCCCCGGGTGACGTGTTTCTGTGCCATCCGTTCCTGGTGCACGCGGCACAGCCGCACCACGGGGTGCGGCCGCGCTTCATGGCTCAGCCGCCGCTGATGCCGGCCGCGCCGTACGAACTGGAGCGGGCCGACGGCGCGTACTCACCCGTGGAGATCGCGATCCGCCGGGGCCTGGGACAGGCCACCTCCGGTCCCGACGGAGGGGACGCCGGACCCGCCGACCAGAATGCTCGGCTCCGCCAAGTAGAGCGCTCATCCGCGGACTAGGGCCTGTCCGACGGGTCGTGTGACGGGCGAGTAGTCGGATCGTTCCGGTCGGTATGGGACGGGGTGATCTTTCTGACGCACAGTGGGCCCGGCTAGAGCCGCATCTTCCGACGAACGCGAGACGAGGTGGGCGGTGGAAGTGCCATCGCAAGGTGATCAACGGCATTCTCTTCCGTCAGCGCACAGGCCTCCCTTGGCGGGATCTGCCGACGCGCTTCGGGAAGTAGAAGACCTGTCACGACCGGCATCGACGCTGGTCGGCGGATGGCACCTGGGAGAGAGTCCTGCGCGCCGTACAGGCCGACGCAGACGCGGAGGGCCGCGTCGACTGGAGCATGGTCGGTATTGACTCGACTACCTGCCGGGCCCATCAGCATGCCGCCGGGGCTCGAAGGCGTCCGCCCCGGAGTCCGAAGAAACGTATCCGGTCAGCTCAGCGCGACCCCGACGAGGCCCTTGGCCGCTCCAGGGGCGGCCTGACCACGAAGATTCATCTGGCCGCAGACGGCGGCTGCCGGCCCCTGGCAGTGCTGGTCACGCCCGGGCAGTGGGGCGATGCACCTCAGATGATTCCGGTCCTGGAGCGCGTTCACGTGCCACGGCCGGGCGGCGGTCACCCGCGCACCCGGCCTGATCACGTCAGCGGCGACAAGGCGTACTCATCCTGTCGTAACCGCCGCTACCTACGCAGGCGCCAGATCAAGCACACCATCCCCGAACCGAAGAATCAGCGGGCTATCCGGCAGCGCCGCGGTAGCCGAGGCGGTCGACCCACCGGCTTCGACAGGTCGCTCTACAAGCGCAGGAACGAAGTCGAGCGAACCATGAATGCCCTCAAGGCGTCGCGGGCTGTGGCGACCAGGTACGACAAGAGAGCGTATATCTTCCACGGCACCGTCACCCTCGCTGCGATCCGGCTCTGGCTGCATTCCTGAGTACCGGGCACCCTCACTCGCCGGGATGGCTGTGACGCCCGAGCAGGCCGAGTGCCGTCAGCACAGTGACGCAGAGCGTCATCCAGCCGATGAACGCGCCGCCGCCGTACAGCACCGCACCAGCTATGGGCGCCCCAGCCTCATGCGAAAGTACCCCCGCCACCACCGCTACCAGCAGCGACGATACGCAGGACAGAAGTGCGAGAAGTACCTGAACGGTAAAGGTCAGCCTCACCAGTTCAATCCCTTTCACGAAGGTGATCGACCAGTCGGCGGGCAGCCTCAGCTCGACCACCGCTAGCGGATGGCCTGCTGAGGCTCTGCGACGATTAGAGACTCATCGTGCTCATTGCCTGTCGAGATTGAAGCACTGTCCCCCATCGGACACGTCGCCAGTGCTTGTGACTCTCGAATGAGCAACCCGGAGCCTAGTCGCAGGCGTTGAAGATCTCCAGTAATCAAGCCTGGAAGGTGGGCGGTCCCACACCCACCGGACACGCCCTAGCTGTATTGATCACGAGCGTTGTTGACAGTCGCGGGTCTTGATCATGGCGAAGACCTCCGGTGTGGTGGAGCTGTCTAGGAACACACCAC
>NZ_JBVJYZ010000024.1:0-97238 GCF_055600045.1 Streptomyces sp. NPDC038280 | reverse complement strand
CCCGCGGAGCGGGTACCCCATCGCTGCGCGATGGGCAAGCGAACACCCGCGCTGCGCGCGGGTGTTGCGCTCCCGCGGAGCGGGAGCGCTGGTGGGACGCTGCGCGTCCCACTCAACCCGACTGCTTCGCAGTCGGGTTGATGCTCCGTTCGCTGCGCTCCCGGAGCTGGTGGGGCTTCGCCCCACGGCCGGTCTTCCGCTTCGCTTCAGGCCGGCTGTGGCGGGTCCGCTGCGCTCCCCCGCCGCGGGGGACTTTCGGCTGCGCCTTCAGTCCCTGGGCCCGCTGGCGCGGGCCAGGCTGGCTACGGGGTGAGGTTGCTCTGGGCTTGCGGGGGTTCAGGCGTTTGCGTGGGGTGATGGCTCGTCGGGGTGCGGCGTGATGCGCCGGCTTGTGCCCCGGGGCAGTCTGGAGGCGGTGCAGCCATAGGGAAGCAGTGCCGAGGAGGGCGGTGAAGACCGTCAGAAGGAGCAGGGAGACCCACATCTGCCGGCTCCCGGGATGAGTCCATCCCGTCCAGGCCGCGGCGGCCGCCCACAGCAGGACACCTGCGGTGTAGAAGTTGCGGACTCGGCGCAGTTGCCGTACGGCCCGCAGGGACATGAGGTGTTCGGTCTTCGGTGCCATGCCGGCCCGTGTACCCCGATCCGCACCATCCACCAGCAGTACGCCTTGTTCTCCCGCCTAGCGTTCTTGCGTCCACGGTCTGACGGTCGCCCAGCTGCGCCGTGAGTTCCTTGGGGATGCTGACGCGGACCGGGTCGGGGGGCTGCGAGGGTGGGGGGCTCGTTTGTGTCGGGCTTCTGGCGTGGGGCTACCTCAGGTGATGCAACATGTAGTGTTGGCAGAAGTTCGGGGCACCCTACGGGTCACATTTTCATCCTATCCATGTCCTCCATCGCATCTGGGGAGGATCACATTGTCCGGATTCTACTGCTTCTTCGATGGAATAGTTGCCGAAGTATACGCAGTCTGCGTATACCGGCTGCGTGGCGTACCAGCAGATCGCGATCAGCGTTACGAGCACCAGTGCTGAGGCCAGGTGTCTCCATGTAGGGGGTCCGGAGGTGGGGTGAATCATGCTGATGATCATACGGACGGGGTGTGAAGTGCCTTCCTCCTTACGGCAGTCCTCTGGAGGAGACCGTGGCCTGTCACCGAGAGGCCGGCTATGAGGTCCCATCAGCTAATCGGCATGGCGTCCACGTACCGTCCGCCCGGCTTCGAGGGGCGACCGCCGGTGCGTCCGGGGCGACGCTCGCCGCGGGCCGGCCTCGGGCGGCACCGTGCACGTCCAGGTCCGGCCCCCACGAGGAACAACAGGCGCGGTATCTCGCCTGAGGGATCGCTCGCCGTGTCCTTGGCCAGCGAGAATGAGGCGGGTGAAGTAGGGCGGCTGCGTGGCCCGCTCGGGTCGTCTGCGGCCTGTGCGCTTCAACGGCGGTACAGGGAGGAGGGGGATGGTGTCGGGGAGGTCCGGGGTCCGGTATGAGGACTGCTCGGTGTATGTCGATGCGCAGGACAGCTCGACGGTCATCACCTGGCTTGGTGAACGCCTCGGTCAAGGTGATGGGGGTCAGGCCCTGCGCGTGGGGCCGCTGTGGATGGCCGGCGCCTCCAACGACTACTCCACGGGCCGGAAGGCGCATCCTTGCGACTTCCTCGAGTGGTCAACCGTGCTGGAGTGCGAAGCCCCTGCAGGGGCGGAGCCCGGTGCGGTGGTGGCCGCGGTCGGGGACGTGCTGGAGCTGTTGTGGTGCGGGAGGTGGAAGGCCATGGCGGCATGTGACTTCGAAGACGAACTGCCGGCCCGCGGTGGGAGCGAGCGCTACCCCTTGCCGTCCGCCTCTGGCGGTTCGTCGCGGGAAGGAGCGGGCGGGTGGCGAAGCCTTCCGGCGCGGCGTGGGAAAGGGAAAAGGAATTCCGGGTGATTCAGCTCCGAGAACACCAATTGGACCAGAAATCTGCCTTCCGTAAATGGGCAGGATTCTCTGCAAGATCATTCGTGCCCGCTGAGGGGGCCCGGGCCATGGGCGTGTCCGCGACCGGGTCCGGGAAAACGATCACAGCCGCCGCGAGCGCTCTGGAGTGCTTCCCCGAGGGCCGGATCCTGGTCATGGTCCCCACCCTGGACCTGATCGTGCAAAGCGCACAGTCCTGGCGCCGGGTCGGGCACCGCGCGCCCATGGTCGCGGTCTGCTCGGTGGACAAGGACGAGGTCCTGGAGCAGCTCGGGGTGCGCACCACGACGAACCCGATCCAGTTCGCGCTGTGGGCGGGGTCGGGGCCGGTGGTCGTGTTCGCCACGTACGCCTCGCTGGTGGACCGCGAGGACCCGGAGGGCGCGTCGGGCCAGCGGACGGTGCGCGGGCCGTTGGAGGCGGCTCTGGCGGGCGGGGAGCGGCTGTACGGGCAGCGGATGGCGCCGTTCGACCTGGCCATTCTGGACGAGGGGCACATGACGGCGGGGGACATGGGCCGGCCGTGGGCGGCGATCCACGACAACAGCCGCATTCCCGTCGACTTCCGGCTCTACCTGACCGCGACCCCGCGGATCCTCGCCGCGCCCAGCCCGCAGCGCGGCCGGGACGGGCGGGAGCTGGTGATCGCGTCGATGGAGGACGACTCCCGCACCTACGGCACCAGGATTTTCGATCTTGGGCTGGCGGAGGCGGTGGAGCGGTCGATCCTCGCGGGCTTCGAGATCGACGTACTGGAGATCCGCGACCCGGACCCGATCCTCGGCCTTTCGGAGGACGCGCTGCGCGGCCGGCGCATGGCCCTGCTCCAGGCGGCGCTGTTGGAGCACGCGGCGCAGCAGAATCTGCACACCGTCATGACGTTCCACCAGCGGGTCGAGGAAGCCCGTGCGTTCGCCGAGCAGATGCCGTCGACGGCCGCTGAGCTGTACACCGCCGAGGCCTCCGCGGCGGCGCTGGCCGGGGCGGAGGAGCTACCCGCGTCATCGATCGACGCGCGGCTGTACGAGCTCGAGGGCAGCCGCCACGTACCCCCAGAGCGGGTGTGGGCCGACTGGCTGTGCGGCGACCACCCCATCGACCACAGGCGCGAGGTGATCCACCGGTTCGCCAACGGCATCAACGCCCAGAACCGACGCGTACACCGGGCGTTCCTCGCCTCCGTACGGGCCCTCGGGGTCGGTGTCGACATCACCGGACTGCGCGGCGTGGAAGCGGTATGCATCGTCGGCTCCCGCAGCTCCCAGATCGACATCGTCCAGAACATCGGACGCGCCCTGCGCCCGAACCCGGACGGCAGCGTGAAGACGGCGCGGATCATCATCCCGATCTTCCTCCAGCCCGGGGAGGACCCCAAGGACATGGTCGCCTCGGCCAGCTACCAGCCCCTGGTCGACATCCTCCAGGCGCTGCGCTCGCACTCGGAGCGCATGGTCGACCAGCTCGCCTCCCGCGCTCTGACACGCGGCCCCGAACGGCGGCGCATCCACGTCCGCCCCGCCGGCGCAGCGGGTATCGACGGCGGTGACGAGGTGGAGACGAGCGAGGCGCAGCAGGAGGTCGACCGGGTCACCTCGCTCGTGGTCAACTTCGCCTCCCCCCGCGACGCCGCCGACATCGCCGCCCTGACCCGCTGCCGCGTCATCCGCCCCCAGTCCCTCGTCTGGCTCGAGGGCTACCAAGCCCTCACCCGCTGGCGTACCGAACACGGGATCACCGGCCTGCACGCCGTCCCCTACGACACCGAGACCGAGGTCGGAACGACGAAGGCATTTCCGCTCGGGCGATGGGTCCACCAGCAGCGAAAATCACTACGGGCCGGTGAACTCGACCCCCACCGCAAAGAACTCCTCGACGACGCCGGCATGGTCTGGGAACCCGGCGACGAAGCATGGGAAACCAAACTCGCCGCACTCCGCTCCTACCGGCGAGCTCACGGGCACCTCGCACCCCGCCAGGACGCCGTCTGGGATGACCCGGCTGGCGGGGGCCCTGTGCCGGTGGGCCAGCACCTGGCCAACCTCCGCCGCAAGGGCGGCCTCGGGAAGGACCCGCAGCGCGCGGAGACCCGGGCCGCGCAGCTCGCGGCGATCGACCCGGACTGGAACTGCCCCTGGCCGCTGGACTGGCAACGCCACTACCGGGTGCTCGCAGACCTGGTCGACGCCGACGGCAGCCTGCCCGACATCCAGCCCGGCGTGCTTATGGACGGCGACGACATCGGACGATGGCTCCAACAGCAACGCAAGCCGGGCACCTGGGCGCAGCTGTCGACCAAGCAGCAGGAACGGCTCACCGCGCTGGGCATCAAACCGCTCGAGGCGCCAGCTCCCGCCCCGGCGGCCCCGCGTTCGACGAAGGGCCCGAACAAGGCGCAGCAGGCATTCCGACGCGGCCTCGCGGCCCTCGCACAGTGGGTCGAACGAGAAGGCCACCGGCCAGTACCACGCGGCCACAGCGAACAGATCACCATCGACGGCCAGGACGAGCCGGTGACCGTAAAGCTGGGCGTATGGACATCGAACACCCGCGCCAGGCGAGACAAGCTCACCCCCGAACAGCGGGTCACACTGAAGGAGTTGGGGGTGGAGTGGGCGTGACACGCCGCCTCGCCCGTCGTTGAGCCGGGAGGTCAGCGAAGTGGAGGCCCCGGGACGTCGACGTCGTGACTCCCGGGGCCTTCGTCTTGTCCTTCCGGCGCCGGAAGGCACGGACTGCAACATGGTCCCCTGATGGCTGCAGGCCCTGTTTGTGCAGGTCAGGGCTGCAACTCGCAGGCGCGTTGCAGCCCCGTGTTGCAGGGCCAGCCGCGGCTCCTGCTGGCGGGGCGCGGTGACGCGGGCCTCCGCCCGGACGACGCCGGTCGCCAGGTCGTGGTGCACCGGGACGATTTTCCCCTGCGGGCGCCTCCGAAGCAGCGCCGGAGTGACAACAAGGGAGTTGTTTCGCCGATAAGGGCACTCGTCCGGGCGTCCTGGTGCCCTATCGTCTGCCGGATGAGCGACAGCATCCCGGTCATCAAGATCTACGATCCCGCCGACAACCACGGCAATGTCCTGACGTTCGACTACCCGAACGGCGCGTACGTCGAGGTCGAGAGGCTGAAGGAGCGCGAAGACCCGGACGACGGGGATTCGGAAGCCCTCTTCCAGATCTCCGTGTACGCGTCCTCTCCGGAGACCGATGAAAACGCCGCGATCATCTCCAATGAGTACCGCATCACCGCGCGGCGCATGACTGAAGCTCTGGCGCAGTGGCGGACGGTCCTGGGATGACCCGCGTGACCTGGAAGGGCTGGCGCTCTCCCCTCGCTGGGCCTCGAGTGCAGCCGACCTGAGCGCCCCGGCCCCGGCCCTGACAGACGACACCTCTTCCCCTCGGCTATCGCGTGGGAAAGACACCTCATGCAGTTAAGCCGTCAAGATGCACCGTGCGATTTCATTGTCAGCATCGCCGTGATGACGCACGCGAGGATTCGCGGCCTGGCCCGGAGCATCGAGGGCCGCTGCCGTGAGGCCCTCCCAATCCCCCAGCCGCGCGCGTACCTAAAGGTCGGTAGGCTGCCGCACTACAGGCACCGTGCAACGCCGGCGCCCGGAGATTCTTGGGGGTCCCGTGGCAGTCTCCTTCGCCGTATCAAAAATCACGTTCGTCGACGGAACAGTGATGGCCCCGCCGGCCAACGGGATGACCCTGTTCATCGGACCCAACAACTGCGGCAAGACGGCGCTCCTGCGCGAACTCTCGCCCCGGATCACCAACCCAGCCGCCCTCCAACATCCGCCGCTGTGGATCCGGCAGGTCCTTTCGTCGCATGAAGGGTCGGCCGAGGACTTCCTGCTGTGGGCGAAGGGGCGGGGTCACCGTTCGTTTGATGTCTACGGCGAAGCACATCTGCGTGGGGGGACGAACGCCGCGGGCTTGCTGTCGGAATCGGACGCCAAGAACTGGTGGACCCTAGGCGAGTACGACTACCTGCAAAGCCTGCTGGTGACCGCGCAGTGGACCGACAGGCGGCTTCAAGGGCGCTCAGACTCGCAACGGTGGGACCATGCCGAGCCGGCTGCGGAACCCGTTCAGTTCCTCTATGAGGACCCCGCTCTCCTGAAGGCGTTTGCCGCGTACACCCGGGAGGCTTTCGGCGAGGAAATCTCCGTGGACTGGACAGTGCCAGGCCTCCAGCTGCGGGTGGGCGCAACCGGGATACCCGACATGGCACCACCCACGCCCGAGCTGGTTGCCGCCTACCGCCGCCTCCCCCCGCTCGTGACTCAGGGGGACGGTTTCCGGGCCTTCGTGGAGATCCTCCTGAACACCGTGCTCCGGCCTACCCCTGTCATCGTGATCGATGAGCCGGAAGCCTTCCTCCACCCCCCACAGGCGCGCTTGCTCGGGCGGATCCTGGCGCAGCTGCCGGGACAGACTCAGATGTTCGTCGCCACGCACAGCGCCGACTTCCTCGCCGGAGTCCTTGAAGCGGAACAGGGCCGCCCGGTGTCGATCGTCCGCCTCGATCGGTCATCAGGGACCTCTGCCGCCCGGCTGCTGAACCCGGACGCCGTGCAGGGCCTGCTGCGCACCCCCCTGCTGCGGTACTCGAATCTGTCCTCGGGTCTGTTCTACGACCGGGTCGTGCTCTGCGAAGCCGCCGGTGATTGCCAGTTCTACGCCGCGGCCTTCGACGCCACCAAGGATGCAGGGGCCGCACACGACAACACCCTCTTCCTCCACACCAGTGGGAAGGCGCCCCTGGCCGACACCGCGCGGCGGCTACGGCAGTGCGGTATCCCCACCGCGGTCATCGCCGACTTCGACTACCTCCGGGATGGTCTCGCCCGAGCCGTCACGAGCCTTGACGGCGTCACCGAACACCTGGACTCGGACCTCAAATGCCTCCGAGAGCATGCGGCCGGATCCCGGAGCGAGGCCTCCGCAGGCGGCTTCAAGACCGAGATGGACGCGCTCTTGAAGGGCGCCAAGGCCAGTGACCGGCTTCCGGAGCGGGTACTCGGTGAGCTCACCAAGCTGGCCAAGGGCGGTAACCGGTGGGGGGATCTCAAGAAGTCCGGCCTGGGCGGTCTCCAGGGCGATCCTTACAACGCTGCGATGCGCCTACTGCAGGCGGCTGCCGATTTCGGCCTGTTCGTGGTGCCCTGCGGTGAGCTGGAGTCCTGGGTGCGTCAGGTGCCCCGAGGCGACAAAGCGCTCTGGTCTCAGAAGGTCTTCGATGATGGGTGGTACGCAAACCCGACAGACGAGTTGGAAGCCTTCTGCAGCAGCATCCGCGCGTACCTAAGAGACGGGGCGGCGGACTACACCCGTGCCGCAGCACAGGCCATCCAGGTGAGCTCCCACCTCGACCACAGGCACGCTGTCGTCACCAACAGCAGCAACGACCCCCTAACCGAAGTACGGATCATTCGCGCCACCTACACCCACGATGGCCGCCATCACATCCAGCCGCTCTGGGGCACACCCGAAAGCAAAACCTCCCGAGCCCTCCAAGCAGGAGACGAGCTCTCCGTGCCGCTCGTCCTGCTGAGTGACGGCGAGGGACACGAGGGGTTCTTCCCGCACGACTCCACAGGCCAGGCGCTGACGGTCCACTTTCGTGACCGTGCCGGCCTGTGGTGGGAACGCATCGGCGACAAGCCTCCCGCCCGGCTGCCCTCCGGCCCTTCCGAACCCGACCCCGAGCCGCAATAGCCGGCCATGACCCCACCTCGTCGACGCACATGACGTGCCGGGCGCCGCCACCGATGTCCACCAGCCCACGCCTTCACAGTTGCGCAGGTGTCGCACCACGCCAGTGACGCTGCACCTCATGGACTCTCCAGCGGCGCCGGGGGCCTCTCAGATGCCCCCGAGTCTGCGGCATGCCGCCTCGACCAGGGCGCTGTCGGAGTGCGCGAGGGGGTCGGTCAGGACGGCGTCGATGACGTGGGCGGTGATCTGGGCGAAGGCGCGGAAGTTGCCCCGGGCGCAGCGTTCGTCGGCCCGGGCCTGGGCTCCGCCGCCTTGCACCCGGCGGTCGGGGACTGCCCGTTCGACCTTGACGAGGCCTCGGTGGAGGGACTCGATGACTGCGCCGTCCTGACCGACGGGCTTACGCCGACGGCCGCCACCGAAGTCCTCCTCGCCGCGCTGCCCTATGCGCCCACGAGGCGCGTGCTGCGCCAACGTCTGCTTGACGCGGCCAGTGCCTCCGGCCGGCTCAGGCAGGTGACTCCTAAGCTCGCCGAGATTGCCAGCGCCCAGGTCGACTCCGCCGTCATCGCGCTGGAGCTCGCGAACTGCTCACGAGTGTTTGGTGACTTCCGAACTGCTGCGATGTTCAGCGACGGAGGGCTTCTCTCGGCGTTCAGCTTCCAGTTCAGCAACCCACATGACGTTCGATTGCCACTCATCACCGGCATCGGCCTGGGCGGCACGCAGAATCCGTTCCCACGTGCCGTCCGCTGACCACCTGCGATGACGGTCATGCACCGTCTTCCACTTTCCGAAACGCGGCGGCAGGTCCCGCCACGGGGCAGACCCGTCCGCTGCCGGAACAGAATCCCGTTGATCACTCGGCGATGACACTGCCACCGTCCACCACGCCCCACGTTCCTCTGCAGATGCGCTTCGAGCCGAGCCCACTCGTCATCAGAAAGATCACCCCGTCCCACACCGAGCGCAACGATGGTTGCCCAGGTGAGTTACCTGACCATCGGACAGGACCTAGTGCCACATCAGGCAACGTTCGCCCTATTGACGAGATCGCGTAGCCGTTCGTCGGCAGCGTTCTTGTTCCTCCAGATGATGTAGCGGCGGATCATGCTGCCCTGCTCCTTGTGGCTCGCGTGGTCCGTGCCGTCGAGGGCGAAGTAGCGAAGGGCCGTGAACTGGGCCTCGATGCGGTTGAGCCAGGAAGAGTTGGTCGGGGTGTAGGCGATCTCGACGTTGTTGGCCTCGGCCCAGTCTGCGACCCGCCGGCAGCGCTTGGTGGTCAGATGCGGGGAGAAGTTGTCGCAGACGACGGCGATGCGCACGCCGGCCGGGTAGAGGCTGCGCAGGTAGCGGCAGAACTCTAAGAATTTCGAGCGGGACTTGGTCTCCTTGATGTGACCGTAGAGCTTGTCCCTGCCCAGGTCGTAGGCGGCGAGCAGGTGCCTCACCCCGTGCGGTCGGGTGTAGGTCGCCCGCCGCCTCGGCCTGGGTTCACGCTCGGGGTCCTTGTGCTTGCCGCCGCGTTCGGCCCACTGCCGACCGGGGTGTGGTTGGAGGTTTAGCGGCCCGAACTCGTCCATGCAGAAAACGACTTCAGGCTCGCCGGGCTCCGGTATGACCTCGCCGTCGGCGATCGCGTAGAGGTGCTCGACCCGGGCCTTCTTGGCCTCGTAGTCGGGGTCGCGGGAGGTTTTCCAGGTCTTCACACGTTGAAAGGAGACGCCCTCCTCGCGGAGCAGGACCCGTAGGCCCTCGTGGCTGATGTCGTCGACCACCCCCTCGGCGACCAGGAAGTCGGCCAACTTGGCCAGGCTCCAGGTTGAAAACGGCAGGTCATGCTCAGCTGGCTTTGACCTGGCGATTTTCTTGATCTCGCGTCGCTCAGGCAGGGTAAAGGTCTTGGGGCGTCCACCCTTGTACTTCGGTAAAGCGCCTCGAAACCGTCGGCGTTGAAGTCATGGATCACGTTACGAACCCGGTCCGGGCTCGTGAACGTCACCTCGGCAATCTTCGCCACGGCCATGCCCTGCACGGACAGCAGTACCATCTGCGCGCGCCGCCACGTTACGACCGAGCCAGTGCCTCTGCGGATGATCCGCAGCAGCCGTCGCCCCTCGTCGTCATCGATCTCCCGCACCCGCACCCGTTCGGCCATGCGCATCAGCCTGGCAGTGATCGGCGCCGGGATGGCAGCTCTGGCCTCGTCACGTCGTCCGGCGTTACCTCAGCTCCGCGAGCCATGCACGCACCTGCTCGTCGTCGTGCAGGTAGGTACCGCCCTTGTCCGCGGGTAGGTCGATTCCGTGGAGGAGGCTCAGCGCCCACGAGGAGATGTCGTCCCAATCAAGCCCGTCGTCGACCACCCACCGCGCGGCCCAGCGGTCGGCCTCGTCTCGGGTCAGACGACCCTCGACAAGCGCAACGAAGTGCTCTTCGATCTCGTCAAGCGTCGGCTGGCCGCCGGCATCCGTGTCCCGACCGTACATGCAGGGCAAACGTTGGCTGATGCAGCACCAGTCGCCACAGGCATCCGCAAGCCCGCTGACCTCGCCGCGCAGGCCGAGGTCGCGCCGGCGCTGACTGAGCATCGGCTCGACAACCTCCGAGAAGGTGCCTGACAGGCGGTCCCGGTCAGTCAAAGTCACCTATCCATAGGATATTTTGACTCGCCTTCTATCTCAAACCGACTATCCAGAACGAACGAACGGGGAACGCCATGAGCATCACCAGGACCGCTCGTAGGACGCGGGCCAAGATCGCCGTGTCCATCGGGGCCCTGGCCGCGGGCTCACTCATACTCACCGCCTGCAGCGGAAGCAGCGACAGCGGCAGCGGCAGCAAGCGCGACGGCACCTACTACATCAAGGACGTCAACGGCACGTCCGACCTCGGCCAGTTGGTTGTCAAGGGCAACAGCGTCTCGCATCATGAGTACGACTGCGATGGTGTCTACGAGAAGCCGGACGTGACCAGCACCGGCGAGTTCAACAAGGATCAGTCCCAGATCATCTGGACGGTCGCCGGAGAGGACAGCCGCAACAAGCGGACCGGCAGCGAGCCCATCTCGACCAGTGACACCTCGATCAGCATCAGCGGTAGCGTGTACGTACGTGACAACTCCGATGCCGGCAAGGCTCTGCTGGACGGCTTCAAGACCAAGTGCGGGAAGTGACGTCGACCTCCCACTCGGCCGGCCGAGCAGCGCGGAACCCCGTGGGCATCGCGTCCACGGGGTTGTGTTTTTCCTCGGCTGGTCAAGCCTCTGACGCCTACTCCTGAAGCTGCTGCGCCCGGTACTCCTCGATCGTCTCCGGCGGCCGGCCGTACTTCGGGACATGGTGCTCGACGAAATCGAGTTCGGCCCACGCTGCCGACCTCCGAATTCTCGACTGGGCCATCACGACGAACACCATCTCATCAAGCGTCGGCCGGCCGCTGGCGTCCATGTCCCGACCGTACATGCAGGGCAAACGTTGGCTGATGCAGCACTACACCTCCGGACCAAAGGTGCGCTCGTCCTCCTGACCCGATACCAGACGCCAGCCGCGATCAGGCGTCTCGGTGCGAAAAGGCTTGGCATGTGGCTACGCAACCGCAAGGTCTACAGCGCCGAGGACCTGGCGGCCGCGGCCCTCGCAGCGGCTGACCGCCAGCACACATCACTCCCCGGGGAGAAGCTCACCGCCTCGGTCGTGCACTCCTTGGCGAACGAGATTCAGGTACTGACGACGCAGATCACCGAGATCGATGACCAGATCGCGGAGCGCTTTCACCAGCACGCGTACGCCAAGGTGATCACCAGTCTGCCCGGCATCGGACCTCTACTCGGAGCAGAGTTCCTCGCTGCCACCGGCGGTGACATGGCCTTCTTCGCGACCCCGGACCGGCTCGCCGGCTTCGCCGGCCTGGCACCGGCGACGCCGGACTCGGGACGAGTACGCGGGAACCTCCACCGCCCCAAGCGATATCACCGGGGCGTGCAGAGGGTCTTCTACCAGTCCGCTCTCACCAGCATCCGCAGCTGCCCAGAATCACGGACCTTCTACGAGCGCAAGAGAGCGGAGGGCAAGCGCCATACCCAGGCCGTCCTCGCGCTGGCCCGTCGGCGCGTCAATGTTCTCTGGGCTCTGATCCGAGATGACCGGTGCTATGCGCCGTCCCACCGCTTCCTGCCGCCGCTTGACATCTGCATTGGGAATCTCCCCACCCATACGGCGCCTGACCTGCGGACGGACGCCACGAGGGAGGGGCCGCCCCATAACCTTCAAGCGCCGGACCAACCGGCGCACCTACTCATGTGTGGTCAACAAACCACTGCGTGCAGTAACTCGTGGACGAGTCGTGCGCCCGCATACAGGCCCGCACCGCGTACGACTTGCCACCCCACTGCAAGCGGACAGTCGGCGTTTCCAGGTAGTTCCACGACGCATTCCACCACGTCGCCTCGAACGGGCCGCACTGCTTCCACCCGCCGTTCTGTTGCACCGTCGCAGTCGACGGATGCCCCGGCGCGCTGCCCATCGTGAACAGGTTCAGGCTCCGGTCGATCCACACCTTGTCGTACCGCTGCACATCACCGCTGATCGCCCCCTTCGCGTACGCATCAGTGGCCTTCGCCGTGTACACCGTCGCCGTCAGCCGCCCCTCTGTCTGGTGCGCCGAATCCCCCACCACGTCATTGTCGCTGAGGCCATCACAGTCGCTGGCTGTCATGGCACCGGTAGAACTGGCCTGCGCAGAACCAGCCAGCCCCATCGATGTCAGCGCCAGCACCGCAGCACCCACCATCACCTGAGATGCACGCACGATCAGCTTCTCCCCTCATCCCAAGCCAGACCAGGGCAGCACCCCATGCGCCCCCGATCGGAACGCCCACAGCGTAGACAGCCCTTTCCGTCCTGAACAGCGGAACCGCGTGCTCCTCAACTGCCCTCGGCCAGCGCCACGCACATCACGGTGCGGGGCGATGCCTGGGCCCGCGTCGAGCGCGCCGTGTACGAGGCCGTCTCGGGAACCTGACATCCTGAGCCTCGGGCTTCCCCGGAAGCGCTCGCGCCCGCGGTGACTGCCAGGGTCGGTGGCGGGCGCACACTTTTGCCCTGCCTGTTCCTGGGCCACCCCCGGGCTCGTGTTCGTCACCCACCGCCCCCCCGGAACCGGCCAAGTCCTCAGGCACCGCGGCCAGCTGCTCGCCGAGCGGGACCGCTTCGATGCCCTGGTGCGGACCGTCTCCCGCACGATCGCCGAACTGGAGCGGTCCAGGAAGGACGGTGCCGATGACCAGCATCAATCGGCCGGAAAAGCTGTTTGAGGGTGTCCGGCCCGCCGTGTACGGGGAGAGTCTGCGTGATTTCCCCGAGCCGACCGAGGAGAACTGGTGGCGCGTCTCGGCGATGAGCGACGCCGAGATCGATGCGGGGGCACCGCCCGCGGACCGCGCAGATGATTCGTCTGGTCGACCTCTTGGCCGCCGATCTGCCCGCCGACGCGGACCCTGCGCAGGCCGAGGTCGACAGGCCAGTACCGGGCACTGACCGAAGCGTGCTGTCTCCGCCGACGCTCTTTCGCGGACAACGAGGCTGGCACGCGGCCTACTAGGCTCTGTCTGATAATTGATCTTGTGGTGGGTCGTGGTGAGCTGACGGATGCGGCGTGGGAGCGGATAGCGCCCCTGCTGCCGGGTGTTGATGGTCGTGGGCGGCCATGGCGGGATCACCGGCAGGTGATCAACGGGGTGTTGTGGCGGTTGCGGACCGGTGCTCCCTGGCGTGACCTGCCGGAACGCTACGGGCCGTGGCAGACGGCCTATGAACGGTTCGCCCGCTGGGAGGCGGACGGAACCTGGGCCCGCCTGCTCGAGCAGGTCCAGGTCCACGACGACTCCGTGGGAGCCGTGGAATGGACCGTGTCGGTCGACTCCTCGATCTGCCGGGCTCACCAGCATGCCGCCGGCGCCCGCAAAAAGGGGCGGAGGCGGGGGACGAACTGGAAGATCCGGCACGCGAGGCGGCTGGCCAGGCGCTCGGCCGGTCCCGCGGCGGGCTGACCACGAAGATCCACCTCGCCTGCGACGGCCGGGGCCTGCCCCTGGCCGTCGTCGTCACGCCCGGCAACGTCAACGATTCCACCGTCTTCGACGCCGTCCTGGACAGGGCGGTGATCCCGGAGCGGGCGGACCAGAAGGCCAACCGCCTGCGACGCGGACAGGCCGGCGGCAGGCCGCCGGCCTTCGACCGCGAGCTCTACAAGGCCCGCAACGTGGTCGAGCGCTGCTTCGGCCGTCTGAAGCAGTTCCGCGCGATCGCCACCCGCTTCGACAAACTCGCCGCCCGCTACACGGCCGGAGTCCACCTCGCCGCACTCATCCTCTGGCTCCGCGAACCCACCCAAGATCCATTGTCAGACAGTGCCTAGCCCTCACCCTGGCCGCACTCGAAGGACACCGGCCCTGGGGCGGTACGCAGCTGGCAGTCGATACGTCTGGAGGAGGCGGTCGGGGGTCGTCAGGGCGTTGCGGGCGGGGGCGGCGCGGTCTCGGTCTGGTGCTCGATGCCGTGCGCGTCCAGCAGTGCGGTGATGTCGCCGAAAACGGCGGCCGCCCAGGCCAACGCGATGGCGTTCTGGTCCTTCGGTAGCTGCGGAACGGGCCGGGTGCGGGCCTTGGGGACCGCGGTGTTGCGGTAGGCCAGGGCCAGGCAGTCGGCGGCGTCGATGTCCGCGTAGGCGGCCCAGGCAGTGAACGCTTCGCTGGCGTCGGTGCTGCTGGTCAGCCCGGAGATCTGCTTGCGGTGTTTGCCATACGGCAGCAGGAGCAGAGGCCGGGTGGCGTCGTGGTGGTCACCGACGGCGATGTCCGGGGTGCTGCGCTCGACGGGGCGCAGGGTGGCGGCCAGCTGGCAGATGGGAGGGCTGCTGCGCCAGTTGCCGGTGAGTTCGAGGTGATCGCTGATGTGCTGAGTGAACTCGTGGAGATCTTCAGGACGGGCATCGTTCCACTCGTAGATGCCCTGGTCGGTATCGGCGACGATCACCAGCGGGATGCCGGCTCGGTGCAGGCGGGTCAGGATGGCAAGGTCGAGTGAGGAGCAGTCCTGCGCCTCGTCGACGATGATCTCGAAGAAGCGGTGCGCGAGCAGATCGGTGCAGGCGGGGTCGCCTGCGTGCTCCAGCGCTGCGATACGTACCTCGAGCCCGGTCATGTAGCCGTTCGTCTGCCACAGCCGTTCGCGGGCGGTCCTGGCCCGGGCCAGGTAGTCGTCCTCGGTCAGCTGGGAGTTGTGCAGGTACTGGCCGGAGTTGGGCCAGGCGACGCTGGTGTGCCGGGTAGTGGGGTCGTAGCGGAACTCAAAGGCGGGCAAGGGGACTTTGCGCGGGCCTACGATGGCGCCGGGAACGTGGTCCCAGGACAGGACGTGCTGCCAGCGCGGAGCGGCAGGCAGGAAAGGTCGGACCAGGTAGCGCCACAGAAAGCTGTCGAAAGTGCCGATGTAGTGCGGGAAGACCGTCAGGTCGGTACGGCCGCCCTGACCCGTACAGCGTTCGCGCAGTTCGTCGGCGGCGACGTTGGTGAAGGACAGCAGGGCGCGCCCGGTGCGGCGCCGCCCGGGCGGGGTCTGGCAATGGCGGTCGACCAGAACCCGGGTCTTGCCGGCGCCGGGGCAGGCGCGGACGAAAAGGGGAGTCGGGGCATGGACCGCCTGCCATTGCTGGTCGCGGGCCTGGGCACGCCGTTGCGCGTGGCGCGGGTGGTAGGGGGATGGGATGGCGACGCAGAGGCTTGAGCCGTGGTCGGCGACTGTGGTCACGGCTGTGGCGGGGGTTCTCGCCGACACGGCGGACGGGCTCACGGGCCGGGAGATCGGTGACCTCCTGGCGCTCTCGGGTGTTCCGGACCAGGAGAGCTCCAGCAAGCGTGACCGGCTCGCGCGGGCGCTGTTGGCTCGTCAGGCTCGTGATCGGGCGGCGAACTGTGTGGTCGTGTTCGTGAACCATGCCATGGCTCCGGTTCGGTACGCCCAGCAGCCGCAGGTGTTCTCCCGGCGCCGTGACGATCTGAACGAGGTCCTCGTCCACATCGGTCTGCGCGTCAACGAGGAGGGCCGTATCGCCCGTGGTCCGGCTGCCGCAACGCTCAGCGACGCGGCCCGGCACGCGAGTTCCCTCCGCTCCGAGCTGCGCCGTCGCGGCACGCACCCTCAGGTGCTGCGCTACTGCACCGAGGAGATCCTCGCCAAGAACGCGTTCCACGCCAGCCTGGAGGCCGTCAAGTCGGTCGCCGACCGGCTCCGGCAGCTGACCGGCGAACAGTTCGACGGGGCGCGGCTTGTCGACGCTGTCCTCATGCCCGGCGGCGGCACCGCCCGGGTGTCCGTCAACACGGGCAGCACGCCGACGGAACTCGACGGGCAGAAAGGCCTTGCGAACCTCGTCAAGGGCCTGTGCAGCATGTACCGGAACCCGGCCGCCCACGATCCCCGGCTACACCGCACCGTCACCGACGGCGAACTCCTCGAACTGCTCACCACTCTCTCTATGGTCCACCGGCGTCTCGACGGCGCCCGCATCCAGCCTTGAAACACGGCAGGTGCCGCAGCTGCCCTGTAGATAATCTGCCGTCATGTGCGGGGACAGGCCAGTATCAGAGGGTGCTGATCACGACGAGCCACCGGAGTTCGTCGGGGGCCTCCCCCTCGATGCGGCGCAGCAGCTGCGTATTCGGGCTACCCATCGCGGATTCACGTACCAGCATCTGTATGCCGTCGGATGCCTGCTGAGGCTGCGAGATGCGGGTGCCCAGATGCTGTTGGTGGAGCGGGACGAGGACCTCGAGGTCGTGCTCCCGGGCCGGCAGCTGTATCTCCAGGTCAAGACCCGGCAAGGCGGCGTCCTGGTGTGGAGCGACATTCGCGACGCGGTCGAACAGTTCCAGAGGAAGATCCGCGCGGAGCACGGTGAAGGTCGGCGCAGCGGCAGCCCCGTACTGGTCGTGGTCAGCAACGCTCAGCCGGGCCCCGCCCTGGTGGCCAAAACCCGGACAGCGGGCTGGCCGGGCGGCGTCCAGTTGCTGTGGCCCGGGGGACCGGCAGAGCAGGACAGGTGGCTGCCTCCGCCAGCCGGGGACCTGGACGGCATGCTGCAGTGGTGCACAACAGAGGCTGAGCGAGTGCCGTTCCTTTCGCTGAAGCCGCAGACCCTGGTGGAGAAGCTGGCCGCCCGGGTGCAGTACGCGGCCACGGGGGCTCGCGGTCAGGCGTTCGTTGCAGCTGACCTGCCCTCGTTGTTTGAGCAGTTCGTCGAGGAGCTGCAGGCATTCCCTGAGGTCCCCGATATGTACCGGCCGCAGAAGAACGATCCGGAGCTGGTCGGAGAACAGCGGGTGCGGCTGGTGGTGGGGTACTCCGGTGCCGGGAAGACCACCTGGGCCGCACATGCGGCTAGGCGATGCCCTCTGTCCGTTACGTACTGCGACGTCGCAGACGGCGTGTCGACTGAGGCCGTCGCCGAGTCATTGGCCCGCGAACTCGCAGCCCGGCACCTGAGCAGCCCGGTGGGAGGGGAACTGCCCCACGGGTCGAGCGTGGAAGTCTTGCGAGCCGTCCACCTGCGGCTCACGCAAACGTCGACCATCGCCGCTGTAGTGCTCGACAACGCCCATCGGCTTCCCACGGACGGTATCCGAATACTGGTCGACGCGCTGCCTACCGTGCACTTGACCTTGCTGGCGCAGCCCTGGCCCGACCAGACAGTCCTCGAGGCCCACCTCGCAATCACCGCACAAGAGCTGCCCGGGTGGACCGTCGACACCATCGCCGAGGCATTCGCTGCCGAAGGCTGCAGTACCGACTACCCCACGGCGCAGCGCGTTTGCACACTCGCTGGCGGCCTGCCCCTGTACATCCGCCAGGCGGCCGCCCTCACCCGCAGCGAGTACGGCGCGGACGCAGCGGCCTTCTGTGATGCGTTCGAAGAGCGGACACACCTCACGTCCACTGCACAGGACCTCATCCTGGACCAAGTCTTCGAACGTCTGACCGAGAGAGCTGCGACGCTCGCCGGTCTCCTTGCCCTTGCCGAAGTGCCGTTGACGCTCAACGAGCTGCAGCAGTTGGCCGCGGAGATCGGTCTGGAGCGCGTCCCCATGAACGCACGTGCCCTTCGGGAACTCGCCGACCACGGTCTAACACAGCCGTTCGCCGACGGCCACCTCAAGCTCCACGACGCCGTGCGCCCCTTGGCTGCCTCGATGGTGGAGGAGTTCGGCGAGGAGACAGTGGACCGGGTGCTGCACACCTTGCGCCGGCTGCTCGAAGGTCACATGGGCCCTGACCGGCTGTCCCGCTGGATGCGCCTGCTGGGCTCAACCGGGCGGATAGACGAACTGATTGCCCTCACCGAGCAGGAGGGATTCTTCGAACGCGGGTATCCTCGCGAGCTGCGTGCAGTGCTCGCCGACACAGCGCACGCACACGACGCGGACACAGCTCTTCGGTTCGACGCTCACAATGCGCTCTCCGTGTGGGCGTATAGGGATGACGATCTGAACGCGGTCGCGCAGCACGTGCAGGCCATGGCAGCGCTCCACGGGACCGGGCATCCAGACTTCGGCCCGCGGGAGCGGATGCTTCTCGCTGTCAGGCAGCTCCTCCTCTACGGCGCGTCGGGCGACCTTGAGCAGATCACCAGGGCCTACGCCGAGGCCCAAGCGCAGACCCCCGTCCCGTCCCGGTACGACCGGAGCCTGCGTTACGCCTACGCAACCGCACTCTGTGCAGCCGAGCAGTACGAGGAAGCGGGACGAGTGGCCCTGGCAGTCGCCATCGCCTACATGGAGCACCTCGGCCTTGAAGACGACGATCTCCTGGCCCCGAACACCGAGCTGCACGCGAAGTGCCTGAGCACCGATACTCCCGACGACTTCAAACGGCTCGCCGACTGCTTCGGCTTGGCTGTTGTCGTCTGCCGCAAACACAACCGCATGAACTTCGGCCCCTGGGCCGTGCGAGCGCAGAATCTCTACGCCGTCTCAGGCGCAACGCGGTCAGCCATCAACTCCGCACAGGACATCGCAGACTTACTTCGCCTCACCAACCCGGGCGAGGCACTGAAGATCCTCGACACCATGCTGCTCGCAGCCGAGGAAGACAGCCTGCAGGACGTGATCATCGGGTTGCGTTCGCAGCGTGCCGAAGTCCTGGCACGCACAGGCGACATCGAGGGAGCCCGTGCCGAGATCGGCGTCCTCTCCCGGTACGACCTCACCCACGATCAAGCCATGGACATACGACATCAGAGCCAACTCATCGAAGAAGCCGCCAACCGGCAGCCACCCTCCTGACGCGACCTGCCACGGCCTGAAGATCGTTCTGAAGTGACGTGGCACAGCCTCGGCTCGATGACGGTCAGATGCGCCAGGTGCGGATACGGTCGGCAGCCTGGTAGACGGATGTCTTGCCGGCCTGGATGTCGCGCACCAGGTCGACCATCGCGCCATACGGGGGGTCGATGCCCTCGCCGGAGGCTACGCCCATGCCGTGCCGCTCCGAGTGGCGGCGCCGGCGGGTGGTGAACCGGCCGTCGGGCAGTTTGCGCAGCCAGCCGCTCGGCCCCCGGCGCGCAGCCGGCGCGCCAGCGTCCCGAGCACCAGGAGTGTGTCGTTCAGATTTCCCGCCCGGTCGTTGCGCCCCACCCTGTCCGGCCCGTCCTCGTCGAGGTCAGCCTCGCCGTCAACGACGTAATCACCGTGGAGGATTGCCCGCGCCATCGGCAACCCCCAGACCAACACCTGCGCCGCCCAGCAGAAACCTGGGTGGCGCAGCCACATCGGCGAAGCGGCCCGAGCACCGGATTCCCGGCGTCCCGCCCACATCGCTGCGGACAAAGCACAGCGTCCATGCGGTGACTGCCGCGGTTGCTCTGGTCGTGACCGGTCGGGCAGACGAGGTCAGCTGGCAGTGCGGGCGGCTGCCGCCCCCGATTCCGCGGGGGCCAGGACGACGGCGGCCAGGTGCTCGCGGAACCAGCGGTGCCCCGGATCGGTCGAGTTGCGGGGGTGCCAGGCCATCCCGAGGTCCAGGGGTGCCAGGTCCAGAGGGATGGGAAACGTTCGCAGTCCCATGGCGGTGACGGTGTCGGGGAGCCAGTCGGCCAGGCTGAGCGCGACGAGGTCGGTGTCCCGGGCGAGCATCATCGCGCTCGTATGGCTGGGCACCACGACCGCGGTCCGGCGTCGCAGCCCCAGTTCCGCGAGCGCGCTGTCGATGGGCCCGAGGCGCTTGCCGAGCCGGGAGATGCCGATGTGGTCGGCCGCGGCGAAACAGCGGGCGTCGATCGGCCCGTCGAAGAGGGGATGACCGCTGCGGGCAATACCGACCAGCGGCATCCGCGTGAGCTGCCGGGTCCGGATCTCCGGGTCCAGGTGTCCCAGGACACCCAGTTCGACGTCCACCCAGCCCTGCCGCAGCCCAGGGCCGCCCTCCACCGCCTCCGGCACGAAGACGACGTCAACCTGCGGGGCCTCCGCGTGGATCCGCTCACTCAGGCTCCCCGCCAGGCCCACCAGCAGCAGGTCGGCGGCCTGCACCGTGAAGGTGCGCTGGAGATGCACGGCATCGAAACCGGGACCGGGCCGCAGGACGTTGTCGCAGCCGCGCAGCAACGCGCCGACCTCCTCGCGGAGTTCCACGGCGCGCGGGGTCGGGACCATCCCCTGGCCGGCCCGGACCAGCAGCGGGTCGCCGACGGCACGGCGGAGCCTGGCCAGGGTACGGCTGACCGCCGCGGGCGAGGTGCCCAGGCGCTCCGCCGCGCGGGTCACGCTGTTCTCCTGGAGCAGGGCGTCCAGGGCTCGCAGCAGGTTGAGATCCACCGATGCCTCCTGAACTGCATTTTTACGCCCGAGTCAATGATTGCGTGCCGATCTTTGCATTGTCGCGGCATCATCCGGCGCGGAGAGTGGAGATGCCCGCGAAGACGCGTGGTGTTCCCTTCACCTCTTTCAAGGAGCCGCTGTGCAGCAGTCCCCCCGTGCCGGCCGGGAAGGCGACGTCCTGGCCGTCGTCAGTCAGAGCGGACCGACGGTCTCGTTCTTCGACGCCGCCTCCGACCGGCACCTCGGCGATGTGCAAGTTCCGGCCGAGCCCCACGAGTTGTGTTTCGACCCCACGCAGCGACTGCTGTGGTGCACCCTGACGTACCACTCGGGCTACTACCACGCGAACGGCGGCCGGCGCACCGAACTGGCCGTCATCGACCCGGACACCCGCCGCATCGTCGAGGTCATCGACATCGCCCCGGAACACGGGCCGCACGGACTGGCGCTGGACCAGGTGCGCGGTCGCCTCTACGTCAGTGTGGAGAGTACGGACGACCGGACCGGCGGTGTCGTGGTGATCGACACGGAGACACGCCGGCCCCTGGGCAGGATCGACACGGAAGCGCCCGGCCCGCACTGGTTCGCCATCGATCCGGCGGGGCGGACGGGCTACGCCACCAACAAGGAAGCGCCGTTCGTCTCGGTCGTCGATCTCGAACGGGGCACGCTCACCGCGAAGATCGAGGTCCCGGGCAGTGAGGGCCTCGCCGTCTCCGCCGACGGCACGCACGCCTTCGTCGCCGCGCCCTACGGCAACTTCTCCGGCACCGCCGAGGAACGGCCGCCCACCGGAATCCGGGTCATCGACGCCCGGACAGCGTCCGTCGTCGACACCTTGCCCACGGTGGACATCGTCCTGCCGGTGCACGTCACCTCGACGGGCAGGCTGCTCGCGGGCGAAGTGCGCATGGCGCCCGACGCGTTCTCCCGACTCGGGCGCCACGCACCGGGGCGCCTCACGGTTTTCTGCGCCGACACCCGTAAGCAGCTGGGCGACCTCGAGGTCGGCCTGTTCCCGCTGACCATCACCTCGTCCCCCGACGGCCGGCTGGCCTATGTGGCCTGCGTCGTCTCGTCCACCGTCGACATCATCGACCTGGAAACGCTGGAGCGCCTGGCCCGGCTGGACATCGCCAAGCTCGGCGAGCCCGGCGCGCACGGCCTCGCATACCTCCCGCGCCCGGCCTGACCGCCGCCCGGGCACACCAGACAGGGGGTGATTCAGTCGCCGCTACGGTCGCCGCTTCAGTCGTCCCTTCCAGCACCGCGATCGGGTGCGCTCATGTCTCCCATGGCGGGCGTGCCCTCGACGACCTGCTCGTGAACGCGGACGGCTTCAGCCGCATCGCGGACGGGGACTGCCCCGTGGCCCTGGTCGACGGGCTCGAGCACGATGGGCATCCCGAAAGCGGTTCACCATCGGCTACCGACCGTGCGGTGCGTGCGGTTCCTCCCCCGCGTACATCCCAGTGAGTTCGGCGGCGATCCGAGCCAGCCACTGCCGTACCTCCGGCGGCTCCAGCACCTCGACCCGCGCTCCCAGCCCGGCCAGATGCCCTGCCAGGGCCTTGGCGGCCGGGCCGTCGACCCATACCTCGGTCCAGCCGTCGGGCAGCGGACCGCCGACGCGCACGCGGCCGCCGAGGAACCGTTGCAGCAGTGCCAGCGTGTCGGGGCGGACGCGGGCCCGGGCGGTCACCGCGTGCATGCCGTCCTGGAAAGCTCCGGACAGCGTCCGCCACGCCGTGGCGAGGTCGAAGTCCGGCGGCCGGGCCACCGGTTCGCCGGTCGGCTCGACGGAGGTGACCCGGCTGAGCCGGAAGGTGCGCAGGCCCTTGTCCGTACCGGCGACCAGGTAGTCCACGCCCGCCTTGGCCACCAGCCCGAGGGGGTCGACGGTGCGTTCGCCGGCTGGTTTGCCGACGCCCGCGTACCCGAGGCGGACGCGGATCCCGTCCACGACGGCGCCTTGAAGCACGGAGCGGTGGGCAGCGTCGGCGGTGACGGCGTTGCGGGACCAGTCCGTGGCGTCGACGACCCCCGCGCGGGTCGCGGCTTGGGCCTGCGCCCGCAGGGTCGGTGGCAGGGCCCGGACCAGTTTGCGCAGGGTGGTGCGCAGCTCGGGGGTGGCCGACAGGGGGCCGGTGACGAGGAAGAGCGCCCGGATCTCGTCGGCGGTCAGCCCGGTGAGGTTGGTACGGGCCCCGCCGACGAGGGACCAGCCGCCGCCGCGGCCGCGCTGCGAGTAGACGGGGATGCCGGACGCGGCCAAGGCCTCCAGATCCCGGCGCGCGGTGCGCTCGGACACCTCCAGTTCGGCGGCCACTTCGGGGACGGTGGTGCGGCCGCGTTCTTGGAGGAAGAGCAGGGTCGCCACCAGCCGGTCGGCTCTCATGTGCCCTTCTTCCTCCTTCGGGGGTGCCGCGTCGTCGCCTTTCATTCTCTTCGGAAAACTGGCCAGAGGGTGGCCACTTTTGGTTACAGGATGAACCCATGAACAAGACCGAGCAGCTCATCGAGACCCCGTCGGACTCCACCGGTGCCGTCGCCGCCCCCTTCTCGTTCGATCCGCGGAGCGACCTCGCCGCGGCCGTCGAGCTGGCGGGCCGTACGCTGGCCGCTGTCCGGCCCGAGCAGTACGACGCCCAGACTCCCTGCGAGGAGTTCGATGTACGGCGGTTGTCGAGCCACCTCGTCGCTGTCGTGCGCCGGATCTCGGTGATCGGGCGTGGCGAGGATCCGTTCAGCGTCCCGTCTTTCGCCGACGAGATCGCCGACGGCGCATGGGCGGCGGCCTGGGTGCCGGGTGCCCGTGAGGTCGCCGAGGTATGGGCGGATCCGGGCGTCCTTGGCCGGCAGCTGCGCCTGCCGATGGGCGTGCTGCCGGGCGCGGCCGCCGCGGCCGTCTACACCCACGAACTCACGGTGCACACCTGGGACCTGGCCAGGGCGACCGGACAGGACCCGGACTGGGACCCGGCCCTCATCGAGCGTGTGATCGGCGTCGTACGCCGCGCGCTGCCGGCCGAAACCCGCGGCGGGCGGATCCCCTTCGCAGAGGTGGTGGCCGTGGACCCCGAGGCCCCGGCCATCGACCGGCTGGTGGCCTGGGCCGGACGCCGACCCTGAGGGCAACCGGTGCGAGGGGGGGGCGGCCTTCTGGGTCGGGTGGAAACACAGTCAGCCGGAAGGGGCTGCTAGGTGTATTGACCCTCAGGGTTGTTGACTCGGCTGATTGGTGGCTTGCCGTCGAGTGCGGTGTGGCAGCGGTGGTGGTTGTAGGTGTGTGGGAAGTCTGCCAGGGCTGGACGAACCTACCGCAGCCGTCGAATCCGAGACGCTCGCCGCCTTCTTACGCGCCTATCTGGCCGTCAGCAGGTTCGCCCTCGCCGCTCTGGCCACCAAGGAGGCGAGAGCGGCCATCACGCAGGCCGTCGGGGACTGGGCGAAGGCTTCCGCCTGGGGCGCTGCGGCAGCTGCCCAGCGGTGTCCCGGTCCTGCCTGCGCCGCAGGCCAGGGCCTCAGGCGGCGAACGGGTTGGTGTGGCCGGGCAACTGCTGCCCCGGGCGCAGGAACCGCTGGCTGCCCTGTTCGTCGCGCACCGCGAGAAACCCGGCGGCCGTCAGCCGCTGTGCGATCTTCCTGCGGCGGATCGCGCCCACCTTGAACGCCGCGGTGAAGAGCAGCGCGACCGCTCCGCCGGACGCGACCGCTTCGACCGGCGGCCTGTCGATGAGCAGGAGAACGGTCAGGACCGCGCAGGCGAGGTAGCCCTTCACCTTCTGGCTCCGGTCGGCGACGTACAGGGCCATGACGTCGAAGGTGATGAGGTCCTTCAGCACGGCCACGGCACCGGCCGCTTCGGGGAGCGGCTTCAGCGAGCCCTGCTCCAGCCCCGGCACCGTCCCGCCGTTGCCCGCCTGCGGATGGGCGGTGATGGTGGCCGCCTCGCGGACGCGCGCGTCGGGCTGCGGGTCCCGGTACATCCGGACCTGGACGAGCGAGTTCTTGAACCCGGTCCTGTACGCCATGCCGTACGAGTAACCGTACTGTTCCGCCACGTGCGCCAGGGCGGCCGCCTTCGGCGTGGAGCCCTGGGGGGCGATCTCGACGATGGTCTGCTGACGGGCGATCTGCTGGAGCGTCCCGGCTATGTGACGTTCTACGGACATCCTGTTCCCCGCCCCCTGGGACCCCGTGCCTGGAGCCGACCGGCGCACAGCCTAGGGGGTGCGCCGGCGATCGGAAAACGCGAGGTCCCCTGGCCGTTGGACCGGGAGACTTCGCGTCCGGCGGGGTCAGGCTCCTACGGCAGGTTGCGGGCCATGACGATGCGTTGGACCTGGTTCGTGTACTCGGCTCCAGCCGCAGGATTTCGGGGAGCCGTCCCAGAAAACCCTTGTGCAGGCCCGGGAGTGCCTGTGCGATGTCGGCGAGGTGTACCTCGGCTTTAGCGGCCTCCTGAGTCGACACCGGCGCGCTGCGCTGAAGCGCAATCAACGTGTGGAGGACCCGCAGGAAGGGCTCGCCGATGGACTCCTGGAGTTCGGGCAGGTGCCGGCAGCCGCGATCGTGAGGGCGGGCCGGTCCGAGCACAACAGCGGGATCCCGTCCTGCGGGGCGGTGAGCACGATGTCGGCCTGTGCGCCGCCCTTGCCCGGCGCACCCCACGTGCCGGCGCGCCCGGTGCACCAGCGGGAGCAGTACATGCAGGGGCGGCGGGCGGCGAGGACGGCGAACCTGGCCGCGCGGGAGGCGGCTCTTGTGGTTGTCTGTTGACCCAGCGCCCAGGCCGAAGGAGTAGCCAATGACCAGCGCCCCTGTTCCCTTCCAGGTGTACGAGGCAGGAACGTACCTGCACGGCACGAAAGCGGACCTCGCTCCGGGGGATCTACTGGTTCCCGGCTACACATCCAACTATGAGCAAGGACGCGTGTCCCGCAACGTCTACTTTTCCGAGACCCTGGATGCCGCCGTCTGGGGCGCCGAGCTCGCGGCCGGCGACGGACCGGGGCGGATCTACATAGTGGAGCCGACCGGCGTTCTGGAAGACGATCCCAACGTCACCGACAAGAAGTTCCCCGGCAACCCGACCCGCTCCTATCGCACCAGCGATCCTGTGCGCATCATCTCGGAGCTCAAAGGCTGGGTCGGTCATTCCCCCGAGCAGATCAAGGCTATGCAGGACGGGCTGGCCGACCTTCTACGCCGCGGTATCGCCACGATCCTGGACTAACGACAGTCGTCACCAGGCCCTCGGGTACGGAGCGATGGCCCACCGCAAGGAGAAGGCCACTCGCTGGACGCGCGAGGGGGTCACCCGCGAGCAGACCGCGCTGCTGGCGATAGCCCAGCCTGCAAGGCATCGACCGCGCGGACGTGGACCGGTACGGCTGGCCGGGCTTCCTGCTCCTGGCCCTCGATGACGACCGGACCGTACTGGAGTCACCGTGGACCGCAGCGGGTGAGTTATGCCAGGCGCGGGACGGTGCGGTCCCAGTTGCGCTCGCCGATGCGGTTGAACACCAGCAGGACGGGCGGGTGCACCGCATCGCCGGACCAGGTGGCCGGAGCCCTCCAGCGGTGCGCCACATCGGGCGCATCTTGCCGTCGGTGTCCTGCATCGTCTTCTTGAAGAAACGGGCGTACTTCTCCAGCTTGTCGGCGAGCTCCTCCGCAGTCTCGCGGCAGTTGTCGACCTCGATGAACAGCAGCCGCACCTTGTCCTGCGGCGCGGTCAGGACGATCCCGGCCTGGGCACCGAAGGCCGGGCCCCCGCGGCGCAGCGGAGCCGGTTGGCAATCGCCGGTCCCAGCCCCTCCTCCACCGGCAAGGACGCGACGATGAGGTCGCACCCCCGCTGGTCGAGCTCGCGCAGGAACCCGTACAGCCCGCGCGCGTAGGCGGCCATCGAACCGCGGACTGACACCACGGCATGCGCGCCCTCACCGGGGTGCCGGCGAGGGGAGGGGGAAGGAAAACGCCCACATGGTGCCCCAGTTCCTGCGCGGCCTCCGCTTCGGCGACGACTTTCTCTGCGCCTCGCGGCCCCCACAGACCCGGCCTCTGGCGGGTCTGATCGTCTTCGAGGCCCGGTGCTCGTGGGGCCCCCGAAACTCCCACGACTCCCCCTGCGCGGTGATCGTCCCGCATGAACGATGCCGGCCTGCGGCTCGGCGTAGCACCGCTCACCGCGACCCGATCGGGCCTGTGGTCCTACCGCCTACAGCGGTGTGAAGTGCACGGCCCGGTCCAGAGCGCGCAGCAGTTCCGCTCCCATTCAGTGCGGGGAATGTCGAGCGCGGCCAGTCCGCCGACCTCAACTTGTGCTGCGAGCCGGGTGAGGCTTTCGTCGACTACGCCCTGGCCCACACTGGCGTGAAGCACCAGGAGCTGACCGTACTGGCCGCACCGGTCGGAGCATGGGGCGAGAGGCTGCTCGATCCAGGGCGCGAATCGTTCGGGCAGGTCACGCAACTGAACCCCGGTTCGCACCGGGGGCAGAATCCCGCACCTGCCGGAGGTCCCGCCACCTGCCACAACGCCGGTCGCTGACCGGCAGGACCGGCGGCAGCCGCTCCCACTCGCCTCTGTCAGATCTCCCCGCCCCACGACCACTTCAACGACCCGGACAGGGAGTCATCGCATGATCGGCAACTCGACTCCGCCAGACAGGCTGAGGAGGTAGCAGTCGGTGCGGTTGCCATCCGTGTCCGCAAGCTGCTTGTCGTAGGTGAATCCTGACCGTCGCGCGACCGCTGCCGACCGGGGGTTCTCCGGATCCACCCGGATTACTCCTTGAGTCGCTCCTTCGGCTGCGGCGTACCGGCAGATCAGGCGGACAGCGCGCGTCACCAGCCCCTGACCTCGCCAGGCCGGGTAGAGCACGTAGGAGATGTTGACTTGCCCAGGCGCCAAACCTGCCATCTCGAATCGCAGATCGATGTAGCCCGCCAGAGTTGACTGGGCGCCCACACGGATCCCGAACGCATGCAACGGTCCATGGGTGGCCCATTGCTCGATGCAGTGGCGGAAGTACACCTCGGTACCGGCCCGGGTCGCCGGTTCCCCACTGAGCCACCGCACGAGCAGCTCGTCCTCGCCCGCCAGGTGCGCGTCCACGTCATCCAGGCGCAGAGGCGACAGAACTACAACCCCATCCGACAGCTTCACGTCATGCATGCAGCCACCATCGGTCCTGCGGCACCCCACTGGATGCCGCTGCGGGGTCGGTGGTAGTTGTACCAGTCGATCCAGTCCGTGAATGCTTCCTGGCGCTGGTGATCTGAGGTGTAGGGCCGCTGGTAGGCCCATTCCTCGAGCACGGTCCGGCTTGATCGCCAACCAGGATCCGCTACTCCCGCCTGCCGAGATGTTCGTGCAGCGTCTGCGGCCGAACCCTGCGGGTGGGCGTCGCATCGCGTCATGGGTGCGGCTGTTGTCGGTCGTGCTCAGCTGCCGGTGTACCGCGTCCCGTCGAATTCGTAAGGCCATGACGTCTTGGCGGCGACGGACATTTGTCCGGGGCTGGCGGGGACGTTCAGGACGGTCATCACCAGCATGCTCTGGGTGTACGCGGCCCTGCGAATACCGGTCGTCCCCGTCCAGCCGCTGGTGGCCAATTCGCTGTTCCGGCAAGGTCCCACGTCGATGGCGGTCTTGTTCACCGCCACGCACGCGACGAGAGCGCCGCCGTGCGCCACAGGGGCCCACGCGGTGTCCGGACCGGCGTGCTGGTGACGGCGACCGACGCGGCGCCGAACTGTGCACGCACCTTGTGCTCGGCCGCCGCGAACTCGGCACGACCGGCGGTGATCTCCTTGTTCCAGCGCGTCTTGTGGGCCTAGCCGTTGCTCCTGCCGGTGACGTACCACCCGGTGCAGCGGCTGCGGCTCCTGGGCCTGGTTGAGCGGGTGGCTCTGCACTCGCGCGCCCCGTCCGTCGCAGTTGAGGCGCCTGATGAGATGGCGGGCGACCTGGCGACGATCACTGGACGAGCGATTCGTATCCCAATCCGAGAGATTCCAGCAAAAGTCGCAAGGCTTGGTCGTCCGTTCCAATGCGCCGAGTCCAAATGAAAGTCTCCGGGGCGCCGCCGACAAAACTGCTTAGCGCGAAGTCCGTTCCACCGACTGCAAACATCACCACTTCGACGTACCCCAGATCCTCCCAGCTTTCTTCGATTCGCAGCTTCAGTCGGTTGGCCAATTCAGGCAGCTGGGGCTTCAGGCGGCCAATCACCCGAAAATCTCTCGTCGCATATTCCCAGGAGCTCATCTGGAGGGCCGGGTTCTTTTTCCCTCCCTGATACTCGGGAGCGGGCTCCCATTCCGGATTCGGCTCCGGTACGGCAGTAAATGTCATACTGACACCTTAATCGCTTAGGCGGATCCTATCTTATGGGCATTATACGCCTCGGTACGAATAAACTAGACCATGAGGCCGTCCGAATGGGGCTACCACTTCAGTGAGATCCCAAAATTCAAGGCCGGAAAGGGAGAGGATCTGAGCGGCACGTGATCAGATACCACGTGCCGCTCCGGCGCTCCGGCGCTCCGGTACCGAGTAAGAATTCTACTTTCTCACCTCAGTTACAACGATCGGTATTTTGGCCCAATCCGTCCCATCAAGCCGGAAAGGAGTTACGCCGGGCATGCCGTCCTCCCACGTCGCGATAGGATTTCGCGCAACGTTAACCGGCTTGGGAGCGATAGGAGTGTAAAATTCAAGACTCCCAGATATCGCGTCAAGAGGCAGAGGACCTTGGTGCGCTTGGGCCATCGGGGCACCTCCGTACCTCGAGTACGTACCCCACAACTCTTGGCCTTCGAATATTTGCTCTGCCACACGGTTCGTTTGGGTGGGAGAGCCCAGCCGGTGATACGGCCCATACAGCGTAGGCACTTCTGGGATACCTGGGGGTGCGGCTGTCAGAGCCCGCGGTCCTGAAGCGGCTTCTGCTGCACCCATCGCCGCCCGGCCGGTTGATGAAGCGCCAACGCCAATCCTGGCTACCGCGCCTTCGCCCATAGTAAAGAGGGCCAGAGCCGTCCACGCGCAGGCATCCTGCTCATGGTTGACGGCGCAGTCCTTTGCATCCACGAAGGGCTGAGTAGCTGCTTCCCACCAAAAGCTAAGGACGTACTTGGGGCCGAAGTCCTTCAGGTTTTCCTTCAGAGCGGGAACTTGGCTGCAAGGCACCATACCTCCGACAGTTCCAGGACCGCCGGGCCCTGAGCACATTGCATTTCCGCCACCGCCGCCACCGCCACCGCCGCTACCGCCGCCATTGGTGCCCTTGGCGGGCGGGCTGGAAATGGGGCCTCCCCGCGGCTTGCCGTCGCCTTGGCCCGACCTGCCGTCAGTGCGTTCGGTGTGGCCGGTTCCGTCGTCGATTCCGAGGCCGGTGGGGTCGCTGAAGGTGACGGGGTTGTTGGCGGCGTAGCCGTAGCCGTTGAGCGTTTGGGGCTTGTCGATCTCCAGCAGCGGGTCTGCGCTGATGAACTGGCCGAGGCTGGGGTCGTAGTCGCGTGCGCCGATATGGGTGAGGCTGGTGGTGGTGTCGATGTCGCCGCCGACGAAGCCCTTTTGTCCGGGCCAGAAGGCAGGGGTGGCTCCGCGCTGTCCGCCGTAGGGAAGGGTTTTGCGGCGGTTGAAGGCGAGTGTGGTGGCGCTGACGGAGAGGGTGTTGGTGTTGTGGTGGTCGGCGACGAGGAAGCGGACTCTGCCGTCGGTGCTGGTGCGGATGGCGGAGCCGCCGGGGACCGTGTAGTAGCGGGTGCCGGCCAGCGTGCTGGTTGCCTTGGTGAGGGCGAGTTCCTGTCCGCCGGGGAGGTACAGGGTGGTGGTGGCGGGTTCCCGCTTGAGGGTGCGGGTGCCTTCGGCGTCGTACAGGAATGAGGTGACGGCACCGGAGATGGTGGAGGTCTTGAGCTTGCCTTCTTCGTTCCAGGTCAGGTCTTGGACGGCGCTCTGGGCGGGGTCCTTCTTGGTGAGGTTGCCTGCCTCGTCGTAGGTGTAGGTGTCGCTTCCGGTTGCTCCGCCGGTTGCGGTGACGCTGCGTACGGCGTGGGCCTGGGCGGTACCGGGGGCCGGGTAGGTGTAGGTGCGGGTGGTGTCGGCCGTGATGGGGCCGGCCTTGTGGAGCGTTTCGGTGGCGCGCTGGCCGGTGTTGGTGAAGGCCCAGCTGGTCCAGTACGGGTCGACAGTGCCGAGGGTGGGGGTGCCGGAGCCGTTGACCGGCTTAGTGGCGCAGGCGTCGCCGGTGCTCCAGGCCTCGGTCATGCGGCGGGCCCAGTCGTAGGCGTAGCACTGGTCGTCGACGATGCTGCCGTCGTTCTGGTCGTCCCGGATGCGGGTGATGTTGCCCGCGTCGTCGTAGGTGTAGGAGCTGTTCGACAGCCTGGAGGGGCCGGCGACGTCGCGGTCCACAGCCGATCGCATCAGCCGGCGCGTGGAGGTCTCGTAGGTGAGGGTTTGATAAACGATCTTGCCGAGGTTGCCGAGCTGCGCCTGCTCGAGTTCACCGAAGGGGGTGTAGCCGGCGCCGCGCAGGTAGACCTGGGAGAGGTTGCCGTCGACGATGGCGAGCTGGTCCTGGGCCCCGTAGCGGTTGGTGACGGTTTCCGTGGGGAGCGCTGTGGTGGCGTTGGTGTTGCCGGTGCTGAAGGTGGTGGTCTTGGGCAGGCCGCTGACGGCGGTTGCGGTGGTGGCGAGGGAGTAGGTGCCTGCGAGTTCCTCTTCGCCTGTCACCGTGGGGATGGTGACGGTGGTGCCGGTGGACTGGCCTGCGGTGTCGTAGCCGGTGACGGCGGTGGTGTAGGCGGCGTTCGCGGTGATGGAGGAGTCGTAGCGGACCGAGGTGGCGGGAAGTCCCTTGCCGCCGGGGGCGGTGTCGTAGGTCCATGCGGCGAGCTTGGTGCCGGTGACGGTGCCGATGCGCAGGCTGGTCTTGCGGCCCAGTTCGTCGTAGGTCGTGGCCAGCGTCTTGCCGCGGGCGTCGGTGACGCTCTGAGGGCGGCCGTCAGTGCCGTAGACGGTGGTGCTCTCGCCCTTGTCCGGGTCGGTGGCGAAGGTCTGCCGGCCGCGCAGGTCGTAGGCGTACGTCCAGGCGTTGATTCCGGTGGCGTCGGTGAGTTTCGCCAGTCTGCCCGCCTGGTCATAGGCGCGGGAAATCTTGTCGTACTGGGTGGCCGCGTCGCCGATGAGCGGGGTGCGGTCCTTGTACTGGCGGTGCTCTGTGGTCCGACCGCGGACGTCGGCGAGGGTGAGGCTGGCTGTTCCGCCGGCCGGGGGTACGGCGGCGGTCCAGGTGACGGCATCGGTGGTGCCGTCGGTGACGCCGTAGGTGGTGGTGGTGCGCCACTTCTCCACGTTCAGCGACAGAGTGATGGAGGCGGTGGTGCGGCCACGGCCGTCGTACTCGTTGAGTGTGGCGCTGGGGATCTGGTTGTCGAAGACCGACAGGATGGTTCCGGAGACGGCGTCGCCGTTGAAGAACGGTGCGTTGGTGCGGTAGGCGCGGCCGTGGCTGTCGTAGAAGGAGTCGGAGATGACGCGGCCCGCTGTGCTGATCGCGTCCGTCTGGGTCTGGCGGCTGCGCAGCAGCGAGTCGTAGATCGTGACCGAGGTACCCCAGGTGCCGTCCTCGTACAGCTTCTTTGCCGTCACGGTGGAGGGTGACGTCGAGGAGAGGTTGTAGGTGAAGGTGGCGTTGGGCTGTTCGGTGGTGGCGCGGCCCGCGCTCCAGCCCTTGGTCAGGCGGCCGAGGGCGTCGTATTCGCTGGTGGCGGTGCGGTTGTTGGCGTCCGTGGTGGTCAAGGTCAGGCCGCGTATGCCGTCCAATGTGCTGCTGGCGACGTGTCCCTTCGGATTGGTGACGGTGATCGTGGTGGGCTGGGCGCCGGTGGCGGGGGTGTAGGCGGTGGTGGTGGTCTGTCCGTCCTGGCCCTTGCTCGTCAGGGCGCGGCCGTACTGGTCGTAGGTGCTCTGCGCGGTGATGTCCCACACCGGTGTGCCGTCGACGCCGAACTTGGACGCCTGTTCGACCTTGGTCACCTGCGCCTTGCCGGCTGCGGGTGCGGCGCCGGAGGCCTTGCTGTCGTAGTACGTGCGGGTCTTACTCGTGATCTCGCTGTTCGCCGGCGTGGCCTTGCAGTCGCTCTGGCTGCTGGTGGTGACCTCGCTGGGGTAGGAGATCAGCCAGTTGGTGGTGTCGGGCGTCACGTAGGCGGTGCGGGTGCACTTCGCCTCGACGTTCCCGGCGCCGTTGTCGCCTTGGCTGGTGACCAGGCCGTAGGTGGTGTCGTAGCCGCGGGTGGTGCTCAGCGTGCGCCAGGATGTGCCGTCGTCCAGGAGTGTGTAGTCGTTCTCGGTGACGGTCCCGGAGTAGCGGGCGGTTTTGGACGGCAGGGTGGGGGCGGGGGTGGTGGGCGTGTCGGGGTCGGTGATGCCCTTGACGGTCTGGGTTGCGGTCGCGGCCGATTCCCAGGGGACGTAGAGGGTTTTGGCGACGACCTTGCTGCTGCCGTCCTTGTCGAAGGTCCAGTCGCCTGCTGTGCGGCCGGCGAAGTCTTCACGGTCGGTGATGCCGTTGATTTTCGCGACGGTACGGGCGGTGCCGTCGGCGAGGGTGTCGCCGGCCATGCCGAGGAAGTAGGTCTTCGATGTCTTCACGCGGTTGGTCGTGCCGACGTAGGTGCGGACGGTGCCGTATCCGCGGAAGACGTTCCACGAGCGGTGCTTGTCCAGGGTGAACTCGCCGGTGTCGCGGCGCCAGTTGGGGCCGCCGACGTATTCATAGGTGGTCGTCTTGGACTCGGAGCCGGTCCCGGCGGTCGTGTCGTCTTCGACGATCTTGGTGACGAGGTACTTGTGGAACCAGTCCTTGACCGGGTCGACCGCGCCGTCGCGGGTCCACCAAGAGGGGTAGCAGCGCTTGGTGTTCGTGTCGGCGGCCGGGAGCGTGCCGGCGGTGCATTCGGCCGGGGTGTAGGTGACCAGGGTCTGGCCGCCGGTCTCGTTGGTGATCTTGGTGATGCGCTTCTTGTACAGCGGCGGGCGGCCCTCTGCCGAGTCCACGCGGTTGGCCATCATTTCGCCGCTGAAGACGGTGGCGGGCAGGGCAATGTCGCCGAGGGCTCCGGCTTTGCCGGTGCGCTTGATGGAGTCCAGCCACAGTGAGGGGGTGGAGGTGTCTCCGGTGGCCGGGAAGGACTGGGTGAGCGTCCAGGTGTCGACCGGCTGCAGCGCGGTGCCGACCAGGGAGTAGGTGTTGATGCTGGTCAGGCGCTTGCGATCCCAGAACGACGGCGAGGAATGCAGGCACTGGCTGCCGGAGGTGCAGATCAGGTCGACCGGGGTGTCGGGCCAGCTCGTGGCGTGGGCTTCGTCGAAGGTGCAGTCCGACAGGCACCGGTCGGACACGCCGAAGGTGACCCGGCCGGCCGGGTTGGTGGTGGAGTACACGGCGCCGTCGCGCAGGCCGTAGTCGATCCGGCTCAGGTAGCCGCCGCGCGTGTAGGACGTGGGCGCGTCGGTCTTGTTGTTCTGCGCGTAATAGCCCACTCCCTTGGCGTAGTACAGGGCCATCGCGTTGCCGTGCGGATCGACCACGTAGTCGAGGTTCCAGCGCCAGCCCTGCTGTTCGGCGGAGGAGGCGTAGTCGCTGGCGTGACCCTGCTCACCGGAGTGGTTGCCGTAGACGGGTGCGGTGTAGACGGAGTTCGTCTCGCTCTTGCCGCTGGACCAGCCGGGCAGGCGGTTCTTGCCGAACCAGTACTCGGTGCCGTCGAGGGTGGTCACCTTCCAGTACTCGTGGTCCTCATCGCCCGAGTTGTTCGCATCCGTGTCGCCGGCGTTGTTGGCGGGGGTGTCGTAGATGCGCTCTACGCGCGAGCCGTCGTCGCTCTCCAGCTTCCAGGTGCTCTTGGCCGCGTCCCAGATGAGTTCGTTGGAGGAGCCGTTGAGGGAGAGGGTGGCGTTTTCCGACTTCCAGCACAGGTCACCGGTCTTGACGGTGTTGTTGCCGCCCTGCTTGTCGTTCTCGCAGGGCGCGTAGCGGCGTTCGATGAAGCCGGGCGAGTACTCCCAGCCCTCACCGATCCACGAGGGCTGGTTGTTCGTCGAGGAGGTGCGGCCGTCGACGGAGGAGGAGTTGTACGACAGCTGCACCTTCGGGGACAGGCCGCCCGGAGCCGGGGGTACGTCGATGGGCACGCTCCAGCCGAAGCCGCCGGAGTTCCCGCCGGCGGACCAGGAGCCGGAAGGGGCAAGTGAGGTCGCCTTGAACGATCCCTCGTCGCCGCTGGTGCCGGCGGTGGCCGCCAGGACCGTCGCGCCGCTGGTGGTTGCGGCCATCCTCGAGGTGCTGGACGTCTTCTCGGGGCTCGCCGTCGACGTGGGAATGGTGGCGGTGAGGGTGCGGGTCTTGCTGTTGTTCTTCGTTGCCAGCGGGGTGGTCTTGCGGCAGGCGGGCTTGCTCGGGGTGGTCAGTGCGCAGGCCGGCAGGGTGACCAGCTGGAGGCGGGAGGACCAGCCGGCGCCGTAGGCGTCACGGATGCTGCTGTAGTCCACCTCGACCTGCACGGGGCCTGCCGCGGTCCGAGTGTCCACGTCCTGGACCGACATCAGCAGGCCCTTGATGCCTGCCTTCTGGGCGGACTTGCGGTCCTTCACGCTCACGCGCAGGCGCTCCGCGGCAGCCTTCGCCAGCCTGTTCGTTGCCTTCTTCGAGGGGGCGGCGGGGGTGAGCCTCAGGGGCAGTCCCCCGATCTCCGCGGAAGTCGAACGGGATGGGGAGTCGGGCAGTGTCAGATCGGCCTGTCCTGCTGTCGGCCAGGTCACCGGAGCCGGCTTCCAGCCGGCCGAGTTCCGCTTCACGAAACGGGCTCTCGGCTGAGGCAGGTCCTTGCCCTCGACTGACTTCGTCTTCGGAACAGCGGGGGGCTTGAATTCGCCTGTGGTGGCTGCCCAGGCGGGCGCGGACAGCAGAGAAACACTGAGCGCCATCGATATCGCCCCGGAAATGCCCATACGCAGACGCCGTCCCGACTGTCTGCCGGGCCGAGCGTAAAAGGGCATGGCAAAGCCACGGCGGAACGACATCAAGAAACCCCACCCCGAGGAAGCACTGAACAAGAAGAACTCCCGCATCCAACAGCATCAACCAGCTGCGCGGCAACTACTTGCTGGCCAATGCCGGCAACAGGCCGTCACCTTGGGCACCAAAACCTCACATGTGGGGATCGATCGCCCCCCTTACCTCCTCTCATCAGGCATTACATCGCGCCATCCGTGTCCGTGGCGTGGCGAACCGGCCACTCCGGAGGGCCGGTTCTCTCCCCCGGGGAGGCCAGAACCGTCATGCTGGTGGCTTTCTCCAAGGGGGTTGGTAGGAATAGGGCGGGTGAAGTCACCGCAGGGGCCGGGTGGATAGAGTCACCGGTGATGTTGGGGCGGGCGCTGTACGTAGTCTGCGGCTCGGAGATGGCGCAGGCCGGCCCCGGAAAGGAATCCCCATGAAAATCCCCGGTCTCACGCGGAATCGAAGACCGCGCCGGATTGCGGCGCTCCTGGCTCTCAGCCTTCCCCTCTCGGCAATAGCCACTTTGCCGACCTCCGTACCGGCCGTTGCCGCGGAGAGCAACACGGTTGCGGCGCAGGCGCGTCCGGAGGCCACTGCTTACGCGGAGGCGGCGAGGACCGGTCAGCGGGTGGAAATGATCGACCGGCGTGAGGAGACCCTCGAGGTTTTTGCGAATCCGGACGGGACCACGACGCGCCGCTCCTACACCACGCCCGTGTGGTCGAAGCTGGAGGGCGTGTGGCGCAGGACCGATCCGACGCTCGCCAAGCGGGCCGACGGCAGTATCGCGCCCCTGTCCCCTTCGTTCGGCATCACCTTCTCCGGCGGCGGAACCACGCCGCTGGCGACCATGGACAAGGGCGGCAAGAAGCTTTCGCTGACCTGGCCGGCGTCCCTGCCGGAGCCGGTCCTTGAGAAGAACACCGCGCTCTACCACTCGGTGCTTCCCGGTGTCGACCTGAAGGTGATCGCCGAGGTGGACGGCTTCGCCGAACACCTGGTCATCCACACCGCCGAGGCAGCGGCGAACCCGGCCCTGAAGAGCATCAAGTTCGGCATCCACACCGAGGGTGTCACCGTCGATGACGATGCCGGCGACAACCTGCTCGCCAAGGACGCGGCCGGCAACATCGTCTTCAGCGCGCCGCAGCCCAAGATGTGGGAGCAGCCCGCCACACCCGACACTGCGTCAGGCCTTGCTCCCCAGATGAGCGCAATGAGGGCGGTGGGGGAAGAGGAGACGGCTGAGCAGCCGCAGACCGCTGTGGTGGGCGCCGACGTTTCCGGCAGCACGCTTACCCTGACGCCGGACCCGGAGCTTCTGGCGTCGGCGGACCAGTTCCCGCTGATCGTGGATCCGCCGTTCACCGGCGGGTACCGGGAGCGATGGGCCGTGGTGTATTCCACCTTCCCCAGCGAGTCCTACGTGAATGGATCCGGCTGGCACTCGGACAACCCGCCGGACGAGCCGCGCGTCGGCTACAACGGCACGGGCAAGACCCGCTCCTTCTTCGCCATGAACACAACCGGGCTGGAAGGCTCGACCATCATCCACGCCACGTTCGCGGTCGAGGAGACCCACTCCTGGGGCTGCGACGCATCCGCCGCAGGGCTCACGGAGCTGTGGGCGACCGACAGCATCAACACCGCCCCCACATGGAACAGCCAGAACACCACCTCGTTCTGGAACAGCAAGCTGGACGCCGACGCCTACGCCCACGGCAACCCCACCTACTGCCCCGGTGTCCAGGGCCATGACTACCAAAGCGCGGCCCTGACCAGCTACGTGCAGATGGCAGCGAACAACAACCTCGGATACCTCACCTTCGGCATGCGCGCCGACGCCAGCCACGAGGGCGACGTGGACAGCTTCAAAAGGTTCCGCAACAACCCGGTCCTGGAGATCGACTACAACTACAAGCCGACCGTCGACACCTCCGCCGCCTTCGAAGGAACCTGGGCTCCTGGCGGCGACGGCAACAAGCAGGTCGCCTGCGGCGGCGTGATCGGCAACAACGGTCTCGCCCTGACCGCCAAGGTCACCGACAAGGACGGCGGCAACGTCGGCGCCTACTTCACCGTCCGCAACTCCAGTGGCACCGTCGTATCCTTCGGCTCAAATCCCTCGCTGGACACGGTCGCCTCCGGCCAGACCGCTTCGGTCACCATGCCGCACTCCCAGCTGGCCAACGGAACATATTCCTGGACGGTCCAGGCGAAGGACCAGGAAGGCACAGCAAGCGCCGTCACCGGCGCCTGCGCCTTCAACGTCGACCGCGTCGGGCCCGACACGCCTGTCACCGTGAGCGCGACGAAGGGGCAGAAATTGCCCAGCGACGCGGTGACATTCCCTGCCCGCGAGCCAGCCGATCTCACGCTGCACCACACGGCGAGCGACCTCGCCGGGTTCTGCTACACCATGGACTACCAGCTGTCGACGTCCAGCACCCGCTGCTACAGGGGCACCTGGGTCGACGCCGACGCAACAAGCAACACGGCGACCATCACCGTCGCCCCCACCGGAAGACCCCTCAGCAAGCTGCACGTCGTCGCCTACGACGACGCAGGCAACCATTCCCCCATCGACGGAGGCCTCGACACCGTCGACCTGCTGACAACGACGCCTGGCTTCGTCTATGGCCCGGGCACCGACCCGGGATCCCCCGGATACCGGCACGACATCCCCGGCGACGTGACCGGCGACGGCTACGCCGACCTCGTCGCCACCACCTCCGCGGCCAAGCTCCTGCTGTACGCGGGCGACGGCACCGGAAAAATCGGCTCCACCGGCAAGCAGATCGGCGACGGCGGATGGAACGGCGCCCTGGTCACCCACCGCGGCGACTTCGCCAACTTCGTCGACCCCACCTTCCTACCGGATGGCTACGAGGACTACCTCGTCCGCCTTCCCGACAACAAGCTCTGGCTCTACCCGAGCAACGGACTCGGCGTCCCCATGGTCGACAGCCGCCGGGAAATCAAGCACCCCTATGACAATGAGAAGGACTGGAACCGTCTGAAGCAGATCGTCTCCGCCGGAAACATCGACGGCAAGCCCGGCAACGACCTGGTCACCATCGAATGCACCGACGACACCTGCTCCAACGCCGAAGTGTGGCTCTACAGCGGAAATATCCTCGACGGCGACAAAACACCTGACCAGAGCGCCCTGTTCAACTTGAGCGGCCGCACCAAGATCGGCTTCAGCGGCTGGGCCTCCTACACCAACCTCTCCGTCGGTGACCTGACGGGAGACGGCATCGCCGACATCGTCGGACGCAACCCCAACATGGGCCAGTTGCTCCTCTTCGCCGGCGAAATCGTCAACGACGCCTACTCCTTCAAGCCCTACACCGTCTACGGCACCAGCGGCTGGGACAGCGCCAACAGGCCCCGCCTCACCTCACCCGGCAACATTCAGGCCAAGGTCGAACCCCGAAGCGTCACCAACCCCGACAACCCCAACGAGCCCTTGGTCTACAGCGAGTTGGTACCCACCGCCGGCGAAGGATACGGCGACATCTGGGCCACCACACCCGCCGACAGCCGCACCGTCACCTACGCCGACGACCTGGGCGCCACCAAAACAATCACCTGCCCCAACGGCTGCCTCCTCTTCTACCCAGGCTGGGCCGCCGGCGGCGCCAACCGCCTGCCCAAACTCGTCGGCACATCCGGCTGGGCCACCTCCATCACCAACATCTACTGACCCCCCGCAACCACAAGACACGGCGGCCCTCCCCGAACACACCCCGGGGAGGGCCGCCGCTGTACACCCCGCCGCCCCAGCCCCGTCCCGTCCGACGGACGGCGCCCGCGGTTCCAGCCTTGGCGACGGCCGGGGCGGTCACCGTCCACCGCCGCCACGGTGCCAGGTGGTAATGGCTCCGTGGCCCAGAGCCCTGATTGCCGAGCAATCACTTCGATCAGTGCCCGTGTGAACCCCTGGTCAGGCCCAGAAGGCGTCGGTGACGGTGATCTGGGGATCGATGTGGCGGCGGATGAAGGTGAAGATGAGCCAGCCGCGACCGCCGGCGAGGTCGGCGATGTGCAGGCCGCCTGGACTGGTCGAGGCGAGCGGGCGGACGGTGATCCAGTGCGGCAGGGACACGTCGGCGTCGATGCCCCGGTAGTAGGGGTCTGGGGCTGTGATCAGCTCGGCGCGGGCAGCCAGAACCAGCTGCTTTCCGTCCTCGGGCATGTGCTCGAATTCCTGGAGCGCCTCTGCCGTCCAGTCCATCTTCCAGGGCGGGCGTGGGAGCTCATCGGTCACAGGCCGGGCTCCACGGTGGCCGCCTGACGGCGCAGCCTGCTGTACTCGGCCAGAAGCCGGGCGGACTCTTCGGGGTCCTCGGACTTCGCAGCGCGGGCTTCGAGGTCACGTAGATGTGCTTCCAGGCCGGGATCGCGGGCGATGGCGTACTGGGTCCACCAAAGGCGCATAAAGGCCGGTACCGGGGTGAGGTTGAAGGCGTCGCCGATCGCGCGGCGCCAGTGAGCCTCGAAGTCCGGCAGCAGATGCGGGGCGTGTTCCTGAATGGCCAGGCGCAGAGCCTGGGGGGTGCGTTCGGGCATCGGCGGCACCCGGCGGGGCCGGTCACCACCAGGGCCGTCGAAGTGCACGGGCTGGGCAGTCATGACAGAAGACTCCTGATCTGCGACCCGGCCCTTTAGGCCGCGTCCCGTTCAGCCTCGGAGCCCGACGAGCGCGCCGCCATCTGCTGGAACTGTTCGAACCACTCAGCAGGCACCAGGTAGGCGACAGTCTTGCCCTTACGGGTGATCGCGGCGGCCTCACCCGCGATCCGGGTGCGATCGAGGATCTCGCCCATCCCCTTGCGCAGGTCGATCGTCGTGTACGTCTTCGTCTCCATCCCCCCAACCTACACCAACTATGACAGTTGCCATAGTTGGGCTGCCCGGAAACACTTACGGCCTGGGAGCGATTGAGATCGTGGCGTGCCGACCTGGTCGGTCGGCTGGTGGGTGATGAGCAGGCGGCCTGCCGGGCGAGCACCAGTTCGGTGCTGGTCTTGCGGCGGGTCGCCCGGCGGGCGGAGCGGTCGGAGACCAGGCCGTGATCGCGAGGTGGGTCTCGGCGTAGGTCTCGTGGCGGCCGGTGAACCGTTGCAGTGGCCACTGCTTGAACTGGTGTGCTCCACACAGATCCGGCGGGAGGACTGGAGCCGCCGCTGTTCGCGCCAGACGTGGTGCTCGCCCAGCGGCTCATCGTCCTTCGGTTTCTTCGGCGGGGCGCCGGCCTGGACGGGGAACTCGTTGGCAGGCCCCGGTAGCCCTCGTCGACCTCGGCCTTCACCTTCGGGTGCCAGCGGAACTGCTCGGCGATGCCCTCGGTGCGCACGGCGGTTAGGTCGCGCATCCGGCCCGGCCGAGCGGCTCCGCTGAACAGCGGTGCGGCCCTGGCCGTCGCTGAAGGTGGTCGTCTTGATCTGGTGTTCTGCTTCTTCTTGCCGGATACGAACGCTTTGCGGGCGGGGCGGCCCGCGCGCGGACGGCGGACCTGCACCTCGGTCCCGTCGATCCGCAGTTCAACGCCTTCCGCGTCGGCGTAGGCGAACAGGTCCTCCAGCGTGCACAGCCGCACACCTGGACGGCCGGGGACGGCGAAGCCGCGAGCGGCCGGCAGTGGGCGGACCTCGCGGATCGCTCCGGACACGGTGGAGCGGTCCACCCCGTACAGCTGGGCCAGCGCCGCGTGCGGTAGCCCCAGCCGCATGTGCACCAGGGTGACCAGGAGCCGATCCACGAATACCAGCCGCTGCTTGGGCCCCGCGCCGGCGGCCCGCCGCCGGTCCCCGCCGCGGCGCTCGTGGAGCGCCGGCTCTCGGGCCGCTTCCCGCTTCGGGGCCAGTTCTTCGAGCAACTCGCCGAGTGTGAACGAGAGATGCCGGACAGGGCAGGGGATGGGAACAGGCCGCACGGGCCCAGGCTGGTGCCACAACTTGCCCAACCCGTGCAATCCTTCCCACGTCACGGCCCGGGACGAGGCGCGATACTCGACCAGTGGACTCGATCTACCGCAGTACGACGGGCAAGGAGCTCATCCGACGGTGGTGCATCGACCAGCTCGAAGCATGGCCCGTGCCGCACGAACGGAAGACGGTGACCGCCAAGGGCGCACAGACCCACGTGGTCCTCGCGGGCTCCGGCGCGACAACGGTGGTGTTCGTCCCGGGCACCAACTTCAACGCCGCCGCGTCCCTGCCGCTGGCCACGGCCCTGGTCGCCACCGGCTACCGGGTCCTTCTGGTGGACGTCCCGGGCCAGCCCGGTCTCAGTTCTGGCGAACGTGGTCTCTCCGGCGGCCGGTTGTCCTGGTACGGGGCGTGGCTGAGCGAGGTGATCGAGAAGATCTCATCCGAGCCGGTAGCGGTGATGGGCCACTCCTTCGGTGCCACCATTGCCCTGTCCAGCGACTCCCCCCGGATCGACCGGCTCGTCCTGGTTTCCCCTGGTGGACTGACCAGGCTGAGGTTGACCCCCACTGTGCTGGCCGCCTCGGCCGCCTGGCTCCTGCGGCCCGCACCGGCGCACAGCGCCCGGCTCCTGCGCGTCATGCTCGCGCCTGGCCATCCACCCCGTGAGGAATTGGTGACTTGGATGACGCTGGTCGCCCGGCACTCGCGATCCAGCGGGGCGCCCGGCGCTGCCATCCTGCCCGCGCGGTCAATTCCCCGCCTGGTCGTCACTGGGGAGCACGACGTCTTTCTCCCTCCGCGGCGGCTCAGCCCGGCAGTGCGCGGCACACTCGGCGCTGAGCTGGGTGTGGTCTCCGACGCCGGACACCTCGTAGTCGAAGAGCGCCCCGAATACCTGTCCACCTTGCTGGACAGTCCGGGCCAGCAGGGCTCCGACGCCGCCGTGGGGTAGCCGGCGTCCGAGTGCCTTGTCTGCCGGCCACCCGGGACCCGGACCTACATAGCGGGCACTCCTATCGCTCTCCATGTCGTCAACAGGCCCGGCAGCGGGTCTCCTTGGGGGTAGCGCCGAGGTGAGCCCAGAAGCCGCCAGTACTTGATCTTGTAGTCCCGGTTGGGCCGTCGGGGACATGACCCAGATACGCCAGAAACCCGCCACGGGGTGATCTTGGGGCGCTGAGAACCTCACTACAACTCGGTGTCCGGCGTGAGGATGCGGGCCGGACGGGGCGGGGGCGTCGGCAGCGTCCTGGAGGACGCCGAAGTCGGGGTGCGCCTGGGCGACGGCCTCGGGGTACGCCTCTTCCCTCTCGCACTCGGCGAGCGCGCGGTAGATGCTCGCGACGCTGGGCGCCCGGCCCATGCGCTTGCCGGTGGGGATGATCAGGTCGGGCTGGACCACCCGGCCGGCCGCGGCATCGCGTCGTCCGGCCGAGGTGACGGCGGCGCAGCCGGCAGCCGAGCCGAGGTTTCCGCACGGCCCGTTCGCTGTCCTGGGCGGTGACGGCTGCGCGTACGGCGTCGACGGGATCGTTCTCGGCACTAGATCATCGCCGAAGGACTCAAAGAGATGTACTTCCAGGACGGCGGAAGCCGCGCCACAGGACTCGACGAGCAACGGACGTTGATCGAACCGTACCTGCCGATAGGTGAGGACGGCCCGTAGCCCGTGCCAGGCACCGGGAGCGTGGGCCCCGACCGTGGTCGAAGGACCACGCTCCGGGCGGTACATCCGAGGAATCAGGCGCCGCTCCATCCAGACAGCGGGGCTGGGCCCTCCCCTTCTTCACCGTCCAGGCAGTCAACGCCCGACACCCACCGGGTCATGCCCGTTCTTGCGGCTCTTCCTGAAGGGCCGCCCGATGCTCCCGGCCATCGGAGGCGAGCGGCTCCGCCGGGCGGCCCTCCAATTCCCGCTGCCTGGCGGCCAGGGCCCTCGCCAGCATCTTCGCCCGGTAGGGGTTCGACGTACCGAGGGCCTTCGCCACCTCCACGGCCTCGTCCAACAGGGCCAACCGTCGCTCAGGCAACTCCCGCACCAGGGGTGACGCGCTCGCCTCCACCAGGACGTACGCCAGCTTCGACCCGTACGCCTCCGGCTCGACCTGTGCCAGAAGGCGGTAGATCCACAGCCCCTCGGCACCCCGCACCACCCGCCGGTTGGCACTGAGCAGCCTGACCCTCGCCAGCACAACCATGTCCTGATCCATCGATCCCCTTCGTCCCGCCACCCCCGGCCGGTGCACGTCACACGGCGAAACAGCACGGCGAACACGCCGACAACCGAGAAAAGGTTGCCGACAGGTTGGCCGGAGAGTGGATGACGACGAGTCTGGCGCGCGGTACCAGCTGCCACAAGACCGAACGGACGTGCCCTGCGTCCTACCGAAACCGCCTTTGAACAGGCATGATGGACCTGACACTCACTCAAGCCCCGTCTGCCACCCCTTGCGTGGTGCGGCCGCAGTACGACCCCGAGCAGCACACGCTGGACATGATCGTCGCCGTGGGCGACCGCGACCGGGGGGCGTTCCCCCGTGCGGACGGTGCCGTCAGGCCCTTCTCGACTACTTCCCGGCCCTGAAGGTCATCGTCGGGGCCGACGACCGGCTCCGGACCGTCTCCATCACCGACCTGCTTCCCGAAAGCTACATCTGGGCCGACCACCAGCTCGACACTGAGCAAACCGAACCACTCGGCACGAGCTGACAACGCCAGAAATAAGCAAGGGCGAGAAGGCAGTGGGTGTTCGAGAAGCGTACGGAGCGACGTCAGCCCACGCATGGGCCCGCGTGCCCAACTCTCCATCGCACAACCGGACTTACCACCCTGGTGCGGAGGGCCTCACGCCGAAGCCGAAGCCGAAACCGCGCTGACCCCCGCATCCGTGAGCACGTACAGGCTGCTGCCGGTGACCAGGGGGACTCCATCCGCACCCGGCTCGCCCTTCACGCGCCACAGTGCCGCTCCCGTACGGGCGTCGTAGGCCCACAACTCCGAGGAGTGGGCCACCAGGACGGACTGACTGACCGTCAACAGCGGGGCGGAGGAGCAGCCGTTGGACAGCGTACGCCAGAGGCGCTTGCCATCGGATGCGGCTCTTGCGGTGACGTAGCCGCCGGGTTCCTTCCTCCCGTCGGAGAAGGGGTTCTGGAAGCCCGAGTCCACGGAGTGCGCGCCCCGGTAACCCTCACTCGTAGCCACAAAGACGGCGGATGCGCCCGACGCGGCTTCGGGAGTCACCGGCGAATCGACCGTGGCGCGCCAGCGCCGGTCGCCGGTCGCGGCGTCGTAGGAGTACACGGCCCCGGTCCCGCCCTCGCAGGCGTAGACCGTACGCCCGTCGGCGGAGAGGGTGATCCGCGCACCCGGGCCCTCTGCGCTCTCCTTCGGGGGCGCGGGGGACGTCCAGCGACGCTCCCCGGTGGAAAGGTCGTACGCGGCCAGTTCGTTGGCCTTCCCCGACCCGGTCGCGTACATCAGCTTCGTATCCGTCGCCAGCACCACGCTGTCCTGCTTCGGCAGCGCCCAGCGCTCGTTCCCCGAATCCGCGTCGAGTGCGACGATCCGTTCGCCGCCCCGGGTCTGCGCGATCACCTGACCGCGGGAGGGGTCCCCGAGCAGCAGCCGGTTCCCCCCGGTCCGCCACTTGACGCGCCCCGTCTCCGTAGCCAGCCCGCACAGCACACCCTCGGCCATGGTGCGGGTGGAACCGGCCTCGTCCGCCGCCTTCTCCGTCGTCATCAGCACGCACACCGTGGAGCCGATCACCACAGGCGCCGCAGGGGAACCGCCGCCCAGCGGCGCACTCGCCCAGCGCCGGCTGCCGTCGTCGTCCGTGAAGGCGTTGACGTGCCCGCCCCTGGCCGCGGCATACACGGTTCCCTCGGCGACGGTGACAGGCCCGAGCACCGCGTTCGCCTGCGTGCCGCCGGTCACCTCGGCCACCCACCGCTCGCGTCCGCTCCCGGCGTTCACGGCGTGCACGGACAGCAGGCCGTGTGAGGTGACATAGAGAGAGCTGCCCGCACTGCTCAGCCAAGTCACCCCGGCGGCAGCGCCGTTCATCGCGTACGTCCAGGTGGGCTGCCGCTCGGGCGGCGCCGCAATGCCCGCGTCCTCCTCGCCGCCGAAGACCTTCCACGCCGCAAAGGCTCCGACGCCCACGGCCCCGGCCCCGAGCACTGCTCGGCGGCCGACGTGCCGACCCTGTCGTCCGGCGTGACCTCGTGCGCTCATTGCTTCACCTTTCGCGTCCAGCGACTTCCGGGCTTCCCCTCGCGCCCGGCGGAGACCAGATCGCCACACGATCGACGGGGATAGGCGTGTGCGGCCCCGAGGAAGGAGAGAGGCACAAGATGTACGGCACGCGCAGCAACCAGGCCTCGCCGCCAGCACATCACATGCAGACAAGGGGGTTCCAGGGACGCCCCAAGTGGTTCTTCCCACTGATCCGCTCGTGGGCTCTCGGCCTCGTGGCGCTGACGCTGCTGAGCTTCCTGGTGGGCTATGCGGTACAGGGTGTCTTCGACTCCCGCCTCCACTCGTTCAGTTGACGGGTCGCCCTCATCTACAGTCCCCAACGTGCTGACGATGACCACCTGCGTCCTCGCCGCCGCCCGCGTCCACCGCGCTCCGCACCGCGACTCCCTCCCCCGCCATCTCACGGCGACACTGGTCCCTGGACCGGGTGCTGAAGAGCCGCCGCTGAGCTCCTGGCGTGCCGGCGGCCGCGATCGCCCGGGGCTTCGCATGCCCCGACCACTCGGGGCCGGGGGTCCGATGATCTTCGCGCCGGCCTGGGTGCCCGTCGCGTGCCCTTCTGTCGCGATCCGGTCTGGCGGCGTCGGGTGGTGTCGCCGTACGTCCGGAAATCTCGCGGTCGCCGCGTGAAACATTCTCCGCGGGCCATCGCGTCAAAAGGGTGTGGCCGCGAGCGCGGCGGTCTGTTCGAGAACGGCGAGGGGGAGGGCATGCGGGCGTCCCGTACGGACGGGTTCGTGGAGTTCGCGGCGGCACGAACGGGGCATCTCTTCCGTTCCGCCTGCCTACTGACCAGCGGCGACACCCACCTCGCGGAGGACCTCGTCCAGGACACACTCGGCCGCATGTACGCGGTGTGGGGGCGCATCTCGAGGATCGACAATCCCGCCGCGTACGCGCAGACCGTCCTCGTACGGACCTTCCTCAGCCATCGCCGCAGGCGCAGCGCCACCGAGCGGCCCGTCGGGGAACTCCCCGACACCACCCCCACGGCGGGGGACGACCTGGCGCTGCGGGTGGCGCTCCTTGACGCGCTGGCCCGACTGGCGCCGAAGGACCGGGCGGTGGTGGTGCTGCGGTACTGGGAGGACCGCAGCATCGAGGAGACCGCGGACGCCATGCGGGTCAGCTCGGCGGCCGTACGCACCAGATCGACCCGCGCGCTCGCCCGGCTCAGAGAGCTGCTCGGCGGCAGCCTCACCGCCTTCGCCGCTCGCTGACACCACGGACGCCACGGACGCCACGGACGCCACGGACGCCACGGTCAGTACGCAGCACTCGGCACGCACAGCACGCACAGCACGCAACCAGACCAGCCTCAACAGACCGGAGTTGATTCGGCATGCCCTTCGAAGATGAACTTGGCGACGCGCTGCACCGCACCGGCGACAGCTTCGACACGAACGACGGTCGCGGTCTCGTCGACGGCGGTCTGTCCCGGGGCCGGCGGCGACTCGCACGGCGGCGGGCCGCCGCCGTGACCGGCAGTGTGCTGGCTCTCGCGATCGTCGGGGCCGGGGGTGCTTACGGTGGTGGCCTGTGGGGCGGCGGTCGGGGCTCCGGGGCAGCCGGTCCGAAGCCTGTGGAGACCGCGCAGGGGCAGGCATTGGCTTCCGGCAAGGACCTGGTCAAGGCGCTGGTCAAGAACACCCCCAAGGGGGCGTGGAGCATCGACGAGTCCCAGAGCACGGGCCGGCACGTCTCCGGGATCTACGACGACGGCCACGGCCGGGCTGCCGTCGCCGTCGGCCTGAACCGACTCCCGGACGACGAACCCTCGCACGGCGAGGCCCACATCACCTGCCCGGACACGGTCCTCGTCCGGCACGACGGCTGCACCAGCGAGAAGCTGGCCGACGGCTCCCGGCTGATGATGATCAAGGGGTACGAGTACCCCCACCGGACCGGAGGCACCAAGACCTGGCGCGCGGTACTGATCACCAAGGGCGGCTTCCTCCTCGACGCCTCCGAGCACAACGCGGCGGCGGAGAAGGACGCGGAGGTCACCCGCGAGACGCCCCCCTTCACCCTCGCGCAGTTGAAGTCGCTGGTCACCGCGGCGGACTGGCGTCCCCTGCTGGCCCGGCTGCCGCGGACGCCGGAGCCCGACCACACGACCGCGCCCGGCTCGGCGGGCCGGCCTCGCCAGGTGCCGTCGGGCAAGGCCGTGCAGTCGACGCTGCGTTCGCTGTTGCCGCGGCGGCTGTCGGTGACCGCGCAGGGCGGCAAGGACGACTGGGCCTATGCCGTCGTGGACGACGGCAGGGGAAAGAGCATGATCCAGATCAATGTGCAGCCCGGAATGGAGGACGTCGCGGCGGACCTCTTCGGCGGCGGTGACATCACGACGCTTCCCGACGGCACCAAGGTGAAGCTGGAGAAGAAGCCTGGCGAGAAGGGGGCCGCGGGGGTGGTCTGGTGGACGGTCGACACCCTGCGTCCCAGCGGCCTGCGGGTCGTCGTCTCCGCGTTCAACAGCGGTGCCCAGCACGAGAGCGCCACCCGCGCCGAGCCCGCGCTCACCATGGAGCAGCTGAAGGCCATCGCCCTCAGCGAGAAGTGGCTCAGCTCGTGACGTAGGCGAAGCGGGCGAGACAGCCCGTCACGGACGTGCGATGCGGCACGTCACGACGTGCGGTGCAAACGCGGCCCGGCGCATCGCGGGCCGGTAGCGACCCCGACGCGAACGCCAACGGCCACCTCAGGTGGGGTGCCCTGCCCACCGGGCTCCTCAACGGCAGCGGCATCATCCGTCACGCTCTCCGCGAGCTCGGCGAGACGCGCATCAACAACGACAACACCCGCGGCTTCGAGGGGACGGTCTACTTCGTTCTGCCGGACAGCCAGCCGTTCTTCGGCATGAACCTCGCCACCTATGCCGTCCTGCTCCGCCCTGCCCAGGCCGCCATCAACCCTGAACATCGCCACAGCAAGTGAGGGGAGCGGCCCGCCCCTGAAGAAGGCGGGGGCGGGCGGCGCACCCACCGGATCCACCTGCCCCCGCGCCGAACCCTCCGTATACGCGGCCACCCGATGCCTCGACGAGGTGAGTTGGCTCCGCCGAGGACCGACCCCGCATCCGAGCCGCCTGCTCGTCGGGCTCGGTGGGCCGGGATGACGTGCACATACACGTGGCAGACCCTGACGACGCCGGCTAGTTCGGGGTGGGCAGATGGATCGAGGCGAGTTTGGCCGGGTCGACGACGATGTGGATGCCGGTGATCCGGCCTTCGGTGACGGTGAAGGCGATGAGGGAGAGAGGGCTTCCGTCGGGGCTCCAGGACATGTGGCCCGGGCTGCCGTTGACCAGCACGGGTCGTTGGCGGGCGACCTCGCCGGAGAACATGCGGGCGCCGGCGGCGACCTTGGTGGCGCCGAGGGTGACGACCACGCCGTCGGCGGTGTCGACGGTCAGCTTGACGTTCGGGTCGAGGACACGCAGGAGCGCTTCGAAGTCGCCGCTGAGGGCGGCGGCCCCGAATGCCTGGACGGCCTCTCGGTGCTCGCGGCCGGGGCCCGCCGGCCGGTTTGTGGCGTGGACCTTGCGGCGGGCACGGCTGGCGACCATCTTGGTGGCGTCGGTGGATCTGCCCAGGATCTGGCCGATTTCCTGGAACGGGACCGCGAACATGTCGTGCAGGACGAACGCCAGGCGTTCGCTCGGGGTGAGCGAGTCGAGCACGATCAGCAGGGCGAGACCGATCGAATCGGCCAGCGCCACCTGCTCGTCCGGCGCGAGGCCGTCGTCGGGTATCACCACGAGGTTCGCGAACTCTTGCTCGTAGGCGATTTCGGGGTGGGCCCGGCGGGATCTCAGAAGGTCCAAGCTGATTCGGCCGACCACGGTGGTCAGCCAGCCTGCCAGATTGCCGATGGTCGCCTCGTCCTGGCGGACGAGGCGCATCCAGGCTTCCTGGACCACGTCCTCGGCGTCAGCGTGCGAGCCCAGCACGCGGTATGCGACGGCGCGCAGCCGGTCGCGCTGGGCTTCGAACGCCTCGGTCACGAGGCCGGGCGGGTGGGCGGTCACGGCGTGCGCGGCTGCCGGAGCGAGACCCGGTTGCCGTCCGGGTCCACCGCCTCGATGCGGAGCCCGAAGGGATAGTCCTGGGGTTCGGGCTCGTCGAAGGTGACGCCGCGCCGGCGCATGATCTCGAAATCCTTTCGCAGATCGTCGGATTCGAGGATCAGCGGACCGGGCCCGCCGGCCGGCTGTCCCGCGCCTGCCGCCTGCGACCACAGGATGATCTGCACCGGGCTGTCGGCAACGCCGACGGTGAGGAAACGTCCCTCGGGCCCGGGGTAGTCGATCCGCTTTTCCAGGCCGAGACCCTCGGTGTAGAACTCCAGCGCGCGGTCCTGATCGGTGACGTAGATCGTCACGTACATGATGTTGGTCAGCATCCGGTTCTCGATTCAGTCAGAGGTGTGACGACCGTCCGGCCGTCACACCTCTGACGGATGCCGAGGGAAGAAGGTAACAGGACCGGTCCGTCCGAAGGGGTCCCGGGCGCATGCGGGGTGACTCGGCAACACGCGTAGAGCTCTGGTGAGGGAGGCGACCAGCTGGCCGGCCGCTGTGCCGACGGTTTGCGGCAGGAGGAGCGCCTGGGCGACATCGGCGAGGGCGGTCTGCATCTGCTGCGGCATGGCCTTGCCGAACCGGCCCCGCGAGGCCGCCGTGCCGCAGGTACTCCTCCAGGGACCGGATCGGGGAGCTGAAGGCCGGCCGGCGGGCCGCGCTCGCCGACCAGGCGCGGCCGGCGACCGCCGATCCGGAGGTAGCCGAGCGGATCGCCACCGTCTACGCGGCCCGGCTGAAGGAGCTCAAGGAGTCGTAGTCGGCGGGCAGGTGCCGTACCGGCAGGGGCCAGAGGGGAGGGTGCGGGGCAGGCCGGTCCGGGCCGGCTGCATCCGTGCGGGCATCAGGGGCCCGCGCCAAAGACAAGGGCTGTCATTCGGCGAGCGCCTCCACCTGGTCCAGGGTTGTCCCGTAACCGCCGGTCGCTGGTGAGACGATTTCTCCGTGGCTGGTGTGATCACGGGTCAGAACCTTGATAGCCCCGTTGGCTTTGTCCGGGACTGGTCGCCCGGGGACGGAACCCGGTAAGGACTTCGGTACCTGCGTCCGCGGGAAGTCACTGGTGCGGGCGTGTTGGCTCGGACAAACTGCGGCACATGGACTGGATACCCCTGCTCTCCACACTGACCGGTGCTGTCATCGGCATCACAGCCACCCTGATTGCCGATCGCACCCGGTGGCAGCGGGAGGAGTCCAGGCACGCTCTGGAGGTGCGGCGCGAGGTGTACACCGAGTTCGCTTCCGCCCTCAAAGCCGCGGGTGAGGAGATACGGGCCATCGCCTTGGGCGATCGACTGCCCGAGTCGGCACGTGACGCCGCCGTACGGGAAGCCGTCCGTGGCACCGGCCTTCCTACAGCGAGTGAACGCCTCTGGCTCGTGGGCCCTCCGCAGGTCGTGGCGGCGGGGAACGAGGCGTTTCACTGCCTGCGTGCGATACGCGACGCCTACGCCCGGGGGGTGGCTGTCGGCTCCGCCGAGGAAGCGCCCCTGATAGCGCGGCGGCGCACGGCCATGGCGCAGATGCGTCTCCTCATGCGTGAGGACTTGGGCATCGGGCCCCTCGGGATCGAGTGATCGTCACCGACGTGATCACACCAGCCAGAAAGATCGTCTCACCAGCGACCGGCAGTTACGGGACAGCCCTTGAGGCCGGGCCGCCGCTGTGGGCCGGCAGCTCGACCCCCTCACGGCTGCCGCAGGGTGCGGGAGGTCTTGTCCGAGAAGATCAGCACCCGCATCCGGGTGTGCCCCAGTTCGAGGCCGTCCTCGCCGTCGCGCGCGGGATCAAGGGCATGCCCCGCACTGCCGGTGCTGTTCACCGACGAGGAGATGACGCGGCTCGGCCGCGACCCCGCCGAACTCACCGTGCGTCCCGCGTACGCGATGCGCGCCAGCAGCGTCGCGGGGAACGGCACGTCCGTTTTCCTGCGGATCCGCGAAGAGGGAGGTGAACGCCATCCGCCCAGGTCCCGCACGTGCGCCCACCAGCAAGCCGGAAGCCGGCCGCACCTTGCCCAGGCCGCTGAGGGGGTTTACCGCCAGCATCCGCCTCGCGGGCAGGTTTCTCTCTTGCCGCTGTGGTGAGCGAAGGTGCAGCGTGTGTGCGAAGAAACGTGCAGAACCGTTGTTACCCGGACCAGGGCCGACGCCGAGGTGGCGCGCCGGGTGGCGCAGCCGGAGTGTGCCGGAGCAAGCAAGGGCTTTCTGTTGATCGTTCAAGGGTCGGTGTAGCGGTCACCGACTGACAGGGGCACGGCCGACGCATATGCATGCCCGACACAGGCGACAGTTACGGACATGTCCGTAATCGGTAACGTGAACATTTTGGTCCGTCACCGGGCCCGTCGGCGCTCCAGAGTTGGCGTCCTCGGCACACACCGTGCCGGGAACCCGCACCGCCCATCATCAGCTGTACCGGCTGATGACGCGCTGTTCACAAGGGGACACCACCTATGTCTGCTTCTTCGACCGCCCGCCGTATCGCGGCGACCGCCCTGGCCGCCGGCGCTGTCGTCTCGGCCTTCGCCGTGCCGGCCTCCGCACATGACGGCAACCACCGCGAGCGCCACCAGCGGGTCGAGATCAGCGCCGTGCAGGCCGACAGTCCCGGGCGCGAGAACCGCTCCAACTGGTCACTGAACGGCGAGTGGGTCGAGATCACCAACAACAGCCGCCGCGCCGTGAACCTGAATGGCTGGACCCTCAAGGACGCGGACGGCAACCGCTACCGCTTCCGCGAGGTGCGCCTCGCCGGCCACGCCACCGTACGCGTCCACACCGGCATCGGCCGGGACACCCGCACTGACCTCTACCAGGACCGCCGCAACTACGTCTGGGACAACTCCGACACCGCTACCCTGCGCGACGACCGCGGCCGCACCATCGACACCGAGTCCTGGGGCCGCCACCACCACCACCGCCGCTAACCCAACCACCCGGTGATCCGACCCCCTGCCCGCCAGCAGACGCAGGTCACCGGCCGACCGTGAACCGTGTGTGGGCCGGGCAGCCTCAGCCGCCCGGCCCCTCTCAAAGCTCCTGACCGCATGGGACGACGGCAGCGGCAGCGGAGTCATCGTCATTCCTTGAGGCCTCTGACTTGGCGTTGACTCCAGGCGCGCTGGGGAGCTGACGTCGCACGTACGGCCGAGCCAGATCGCGAGGGCTGCCGCCGTTGCGGTGCCTGGGAAGGCGTGGCTGCCCGTGTCGTGGCGGGTGGCTACAGCGCGGGCGTGTTCGAGCTTGCTGATGGCCCCCTCGACGGTGTTGCGTTTCTTGTACCGCGCTCGGTCGAAGCCTGGTGGGCGTCCGCCTCGTGAGCCTTTGCGCAGGCGAGGCGGCTTGGCTGTCGGCCATTTCCCTCTCGGCCTGGGCCGAGGGCAACCCAGCGAAGAGCTGGGCGGCCCTCGTGTTCGAGGCCGCCGAGGAATCGCTCGCCGCCGAGGAATTGCTCGATCTGCTTCCCTCGGCGCAACGCTCCCGCCGACTTGTCCGGCCGGCGAGGCCCTGACCCGTCGGTCACTCCACTTTCGCTTCGCGTCGCCGATGGCGACGCGGGAAGACGCCGAGGATCGAAAGGCGCCAACTCCCATTCTTCCGGTTGCCGCTGCCCGGCCTTCACAGTTCAGTCATGTATGGGGGTCGAGCGCCGCTGCCGCGCCATGAAGATCACCGTCGTAACCGACATCACAAGGAAGAACAGGGCTGCCCCACCCGACATCACGGCCAGCACGGTTGCCCCGCCGCCATCGACATCGCCTTCACGGGCCACCACCTGAGGATCGTGCGCCTCGTATCGGACGGTGAGCCGAGTGCCCACAGAGCTCTTGCCGCCGCCGCTGCCGACCGGCAGATCCGCCACCACCGTCCGACCATGGGCCTCGAAGGGGCGAACCATCAGGGACGTCGGCGAGGACGCGGGGCGTTGGGCCGGGGGCGTGGACTTCGCGCAGGGTGTCGATCAGGTCGGGGACGTGGTCGTCGCGGCGGGTGGGGGGCAGTTGGGAGGACAGCGCCGGTAGGTGGGGGCCGTGTTGCGGATGCACCCTTGACGGCCCCTCTCTCCTGGCCCCTGCCGGGCCCCGGCACTCCCGCCGGCCGGTGACGCCGGGGGTGTGCCGCTCCGCGCCACGAAATCTTGCCCAGGACGCTTCAGTCTGCTGCGACACGGCCCTTTCAGTGAGGCTCCGGGACTGCCTCCGATCGCCTGGCCCTCTCAACGCCTGAGGCGTCTTGCCCGGCCGGCTGAATGCTCAGCGCGGCTCGGCTGTCGCGTTCACTGGCCGGCTACGGCGCTCAGTGACCGCAGGTGGGCAAGCCCTGGCCGGAGTGGTCCGGACGATGCGCGTTCGATTCTCGTTCGTGTACGGCTGTGGTGGGAGCTGTCGCCCTGTGTTCTGTGCCAGTGAACCGTGCGCGGGTGCCGTCGGGGGGCGCGTGGTGCGGGCCGCTCACTGGGACTGCCTGCCTCCGGGCTCGCACAGGCGTACGGCGAGGGCGGCGACGTCGTCGTCGAGGCGTCCTCTGCTGTAGTGGAGGAGGTCGCGGTGAAGAGCCGTGAGCAGTTCGCGGGGCGGTGTCGGGGGCTGTCGGCGCATCCATGCTGCCAGCGGGAAGAACTCGCCGTCGCGGGCGCGGGCTTCGGCGATCCCGTCGGTATAGAGGAGCAGCAGGTCGGCGGGGGCGAAGTCGAAGGTGTCGACGTGGTAGTGATCGCCGATCAGTTCCGCGAGGCTGAGCAGTGGGGCGGGGGTGGCGGGCTCGAGGAGGCGGAGTTTCCCGCGGTTCAGGAGCAGCGGTGGGGGGTGTCCGCAGTTGAGGATGTCGATGCGTCTGCCCTCGTGCGGGATCTGGACGAGAAGGGCGGTGGCGAAGCGCTCCATCGGCCCCTCGGGCGGAAAGGCGGCGTTGTAACGGGTGCTGCTGGCGTCCAGCCGGCGTGCGACGTTGACCAGGTCGTTTTCGCCGTAGGCCGCTTCCCGGAAGGCGTTGACGATCGCCGCGGCCGCCCCCACTGCCGGCAGGCCCTTGCCGCGTACGTCACCGATGAGCAGCCTGACCCCGTACGGCGTGTCGACCACCTCGTAGAAGTCACCGCCGATGCGGGCTTCCGCCGCGGCCGCGAGGTACAGCGACTCGATCTCGACGTTCTTGAAGCGGCGTGGCATGGGGCTCAGCACCACCTGTTGCGCCGCGTCGGCGACGAGCCGTACCTGGAAGAGGGTGCGCTCCCGCTGGAGCCGGACGTGGCTTCCGTACGCGGCGGCCACGGTGACCGCGATGATTCCCGCCGCCGTCCACCATGTCCCCAGATCGGGGAAGACGAGGCTGAGGCCGATCATGAGAAAGAGGCAGACCGTCCCGAGCAGGACGGTCGGAAGGACCGGCCACATGGCGGCGGCCAGGGCCGGCGCCGCGGGCAGGAGGCGGCTGAAGGCCATGTCCGGCGGAGTGGTGTATGCCAGGCTGGCGATGACGACGGTCAGGATGACCGGCGACAGCCGCACAAGTCTTCCCGGGCCGGGGCGTCGACGCAGCCTCGGCCGTACGGACTCGATCACACTTCCCAGAATATCCAGGTAACGACGGCATAGCGCTCTGACGAACGGAGTCGGGTCTGCCTGCCCCTCCCGCTCCGCAGTCGATGAGCGCCCCGTTGGCCCCGCCCCCGTGTCGGTGAAAGTCTGCTGTCACTGATCAGCCTTCGCCGGCTTAGGGACACCGTGGGCCGGCAGCACGACCAGCGCCGTCACCGACCTGCTCGTCCGCCACGCGGCCCGGTGGAGCTGACGCCGGCCACGGCCCGGCAGACCGCGTCCAAGGCCGTGGGGGCCGGTTCGCGATCCTCCCTCTGCGCTGCCCGGTGGACGTGGATCCCGGTCTCCACCGGCTACTGCATTGGCCTGGCGGCGGCTGTCACCCTGGCGGTGCAGGCCCTGCCCCCGTCTGCTGGGGTGGCGGCTGTCACCCTGGCGGTGCAGGCCCTGCCGCCGTCTGCTGGGGTGGCGGACGTCTCCGGCAGCGTCCGGTTCTTCGATCGCGGTCCGGCGGAGCCGGCTCGGATGATCCCGGGGGTGGAGCCGGCGCTGTACGGGCTGCCGGTGGCGATCGGGGTGGGCCGGGGCCGAACTGACAGCGCCGGGTTCCCGGATTCCCACAGCCCCTGGAACTGGAACGTGAATCCAACGGTCCCGGCTGGATGCCGCCGGCCCGAGCTGCCCTGCCGGATGACCGGCGGGGCCCTTGCTGCCTGGATGCTGTTGGTGCGGTACGTGAGTCGCCCTCGCGACCGAGCCTCTCGACACGGGGGGCCCTGCCCCAGGGGCACGGAGTGCGCCTCCGTGTCCCCCTTGGCCTCATGACCTCACAACCGGGCTCCCCCGGAGCTCTCCGGCCGGCTCTACTTGATGGTGGCGAAGGGCTTCCAGCCGGTGCCGATCTTGACGCCGGAGCCGATGGTGCCGGTGCCGGTGCCGGCGTAGCGGTAGAGGTCGCCGGCGGTGGTGCGGCCGACGATGTCGTTCTTGCCGTCGCCGGTGAGGTCGCCGATGCCGACCATGTTCACCATGCCGCCCCAGCCCGAGCCGGTCTTCACGCCGGAACCGATGGTGCCGCGCCCCGTGCCCAGGTAGCGGTAGAGGTAGCCGGTCGAGGTACGGGCAACGAGGTCGGCGTGCTTGTCGCCGTTGAGATCGCCGGTGCCGACGATGGTGAGCGACTTCCAGCCGCTGCCGATCTTGCCGACCCGGGTGAGGCCGCCGGCCTTGGTCCCCGCGAACAGGTAGAGGTCCCCGGTGGAGATCTGACGGGCGACCAGGTCCGGGACGCGGTCGGCGTTGAAGTCGCCGGAGTACGTGAGCGCGTCGAAGCCGTTCCAGCCACTGCTGCCGATCCGGGTACGGGGCGCGGCCGGGGTGACCGGCGTGCCGCAGACGGGGTGGTAGCGGTACAGCTCGCCCGCACTGGTGGTGACAAGGGTGTCGTTGCAGCCGTCGCCGTCCAGGTCCCCGAAGGGGATCAGCGTGGACGTGGTCGGCCAGGTACCGCCGCTCACCCTGGCGGAGAGGGTCTTGTTGGCATTGCCCTGGTAGACCGTCAGCGCGCCGGTGGTGCTCTGCGCGTACAGGTCGGGGAAGCCGTCGCTGCCGACGTAGTCGCGGTGCTTGGCAGGAGTCGTCGGCGTGGGCGTCGGGGTCGGGGAGGTGAGGCCGGTGCCGGCAGCCATCAACTGCCTGTCCGTGGCGTAGCCGGTGGTGGGCGCCTGCTTGTCGTGGGCCCAGATGGCGGTCGCGTTGCCGTCGGGGCCGACGGCAACCCTGCCGTCGGCGTACGTGGCGGGAACGGTGCTCAGCAGAGCCGGGGTGGTCCACGTTCCCTTGACGCGCGCGGAGGTGTGGAAGGTCCGCAGTCCGCCGTCGCCGGCAACCTGCGCCCATCCCACCTGTACTGTCCCGTCGGCGCCGATGGCGACGTCGTATCCGTCCTCCAGCGCGTCGGTGGGTGCATCCGCGGTGGACAGGGTCTTCACCGCCGACCAGACGCCTGCAGCGGTACGGGACGCCGTGCGGACGGCCGGGTGGTAGTCGGCCCCGGAGCCGGGAGACTCCTTCCACACGAGCGTGACCTCGCCCAACGGTCCGACCAGGGGTTCTTGGAGCTGCCCGGCCGCGTCGCCCACCTGCCACCCGGTCGGTGAGGTCCACGTCTTGCTGCCGGCGGGACGGACCATGTTGACGATCTTGGTGTCCACCACGTCGTTGACGTCGCCGACCTTGAGGTGGAACCACGACACGACGGTGGTGCCGTCCGCTCCGACGGCCACGTGCGGGGTGCCGCCCTCGTTGGGCGTTCCGACCGGCTGGGGTGCGGTCCACTGGGAGGCGTCAGGTGCGCGCTCGGCGGTCATCACGGCCGTGCCGAGATCGGATCCCCGGCCCCACACGACCGTCGTCGTGCCGTCCGGCGCAACGGCCACCCGGGGCATGGCCGCCCCGTCCGTCACGAGCTCGGGCGACGACCAGGCGCCGGTACCGGTGCGCTGCGCCGAGTACACCCGCGCGGAGTCCGCCTGCCACACCAGCACGCTCTTGCCGGTTGCGTTGCTCGCGAAGTCGAAGGAGAACACGCGGCCCTGGGAGGCGGAGACGTCCACCGGGGCGGGCCACGCAGTCGATCCCTTCGCCAGCGTGGAGGATCTCACCAGGGAAAGGTCCGTGGTGGCCTCGTGAATCCATGCCACCGTCACTCTGCCATCCGCCCCCGCTTCCAGCCGGGGGCTTTCGCGGACGGCGGTCGAGGTCGTGTCCAACAGCGTCGGGGTGCTCCACGCCATGCTCTTCGCAGGCCTGGTGGCGACCCACAGTTCCCGATCGTTTGTTGCGGTGACGTCGAACTGCCAGAGGGCAACGACGGTGCCGTCCCTCGTCGTCGTCATGTCCCGGACGACGACCTTCTGATTCGCCTTCCCGGCCAGCACCTCCGGCGTGCTCCACGGCCCCGTCTGGGCCGCTGCCGCCACGGTCGCCGTGGCCAGGACGGTCGTGGCGAGGCCCCCCACGCCGACCGCTCCCAGTGCCATGGCCGGGACGAGCGCCGCCGCCGTGACGATTCTTCTGTTGTTCGTCAAAAGAGTGTTCCTCCCCCTCTTACAAGGGCGCGACAGTAACAGCAGCGCTGAGGGGCCAGGCATGCGGGGCGACCATGATCGAGAGGCCTGCGTGAGCACGTTCAGAGGACGTGCGAGGGCCTGTCACCGTGGGGTGAAGCGCGCGGTGCAGGAGGATCGTCCAGCACTCGCAAACCCTCATCGCCTGGGCCGCCGTCACCCTCATGACCCGTCGCGTCAACCGCTGAGCGGCCGCCCTCGGTCACCGCGCCAGTCGCCCAACGGCTCTTGATACCCGCAGGCCGCGCACGGCTTCTCAGGCGCGGCGCACCCGCCAGAGCCATGCTGCGGTGCCGGCGAGCAGGGCGAGCGTGATCAGGTTGGCCAGGAGGGCCGGGGTGCCGGCCGGGGCGCCCGACAGGTTCCAGGTGGTGATGACGGCGCTCGGCAGGATGGCGGTGAGCAGTACGCCGGTGGTTTTGTGGACGGCGGTCCAGTGCACTGAGGTGCACAGAAGTACCGCGCCGGTGATGCGGAACAGGACGCCGAACAGCGGCCCGGGGAGGTCGGGGAAGACCATCATGAAGGGCAGCGAGAGGGTGAGCATCAGGAGCGGGACCAGGGGGTGCACCTTGCCGGGCCGGGCGGGTGCGCCGGCACCGCTGCGGGCCGAGGCCCCGCCGTCCCCGTTCCCCGCCTCGGCCAGCGCCGTTGCCGCGATCGTGCGGGGGTCGCCCAGCTCGGCGAGGATCTCGCCGATCGCGGCGTCGGGGCGTTCGGCGCGGGCCACCTCGATGTGTTCGGCGAGGTCGGCGAGGAGTTCCTGGCGACGGTCGGCGGGCAGTGCGGAGCCCTCGCGCTCGACGGCGCGGAGGTAGTCGCGTACGGGGTCGGCAGAGGTTTTCATGCGAGGTCTCCGGTGGAGGGGTGCGGGGTGGCCAGGAACGCGTCGACGGCGTTGCGGAAGCCGGGCCACAGGCGGGTGAACTCCTCGAGCGCGGCCCGGCCGCTGTCGGTGAGCGCGTAGTAGCGACGGGGTGGTCCGGAGGCGGATTCCTGCCAGGTGGTGGTGACCAGGTCGTCGCGGCGGAGTCGGGAGAGCAGCGGGTAGACCGTGCCCTGGCTGGTGGCCAGGGCGCCGGAGTCCTCCAGGGCGTTGAGGAGTTCCACGCCGTAGCGGGGGCGGTCCCGCATCAGGGCGAGTACGCAGTACTCCAGGACGCCCTTGCGCAGCTGGGCGGCTGCCCGGGCCTGCTTGGCCGACTCACCTGGTTCCATGCGATGCAAGATACCTGGTGGGGCAAGTGAATGAGAAGGGGGGCCGGATTCCCTTGGGCCCATCAGCTCTGGTGGTGGCGGTGGCTGCGGCGTTCCGGGGCGTCTCCGCTGTCCCGGGCAGCGCGTCGACCGGGTCGGGATCCTGGTGCTGAGCGGGGGTCATTCTCGTGAACAGCTCTGCGTACGTGGGGGGTTGGCACCGGTCCTGTGCGGTGGGCTACGTTGTGCGGCGATGACTACCGGGACGGCATTGCGCCACACACGGATTGGTGACCCGGCGCTCCTCTGAGCGCCGTACGGGCCAGTGCCGGCCCGCTGTTGGACCGAGGACCCGGCGCTGCTGCGCGGGCTCCGCCTCCTGTCGTGCTGACCACAGCTCGACACGTCAACCACGACAGGAGACCTCATGCCCATCACGACGCTGCACGTTCCCACCGCGGACGGCCGGGCCGACGCTTTCGCCGCCTTCCCCGACGGTGGTGAGCGGCACCCGGGGGTGCTGATGTACGCGGACGGCTTCGGCATCCGGCCCGTGCTGCGGGAGATGGCCCGCGAACTGGCCGGGCACGGGTACTACGTGCTCGTCCCCAACCTCTTCTACCGGCACGGCCCGGCACCGGTGATCGACCTTCCCGGGCACATCGGAGAAGAGGCCCGGCCCGCGGTCTTCGCCCAGCTGATGCCCTTGATCGAAGCGCACACCGCCGACCGTGTCCTGAGCGACGCCGACGCCTACCTCAGGTTTCTCACCACCCGGCCCGGGGTCGGCGCCGGGCCGGTCGCGGTGACCGGCTACTGCATAGGCGGCCTCCTGGCGGTGCGCACCGCCGCGGCCCACCCCGGCCAGGTGGCCGCCGTCGCCGCCTTCCACGGCCCCGTGGGCGCCGACGGGCCCGGCAGCCTCGCCGGGCTGACCGCCGAGGTCCACCTCGGTCACGCCGAGGGCGACCTGACGCCCGAGGCCCTCGGCGAGCTCAACCAGGCCCTGGACGCCGCGGGGGTCGGCTACACCTCCGAGATCTACCCCGGCACCGTCCACGGCTTCACCATGTCCGACACCGACGCCTTCAACCCCGCCGCGCTGCAGCGCCACTGGGACCGCCTGCTGCCCCTCCTCGACCGCACCCTGGCCCACGGCTGAGGCTTGGGCCCGGAACCCGGACCCGCAGTACGTGGCTCCGGAGCCCCCAGCGGTTCTATTGAGGCCTGTGTGAGGGCGGGCGCAGCCCGCCCTCATCCGGCCTGCGCCACCGGGCCGTGATCCCCCCTGGGCTGAAGCCGATCCTGCTCCCCGGCCCGGCAACCCGGTGACCGTTCGCCGCGGGCCATCGCCTGTGGCGAGTTCGCGGACGCTGGGCGAAAAGGCCGGCGTTCAGGCCGGCAGCGCCGCCAACAGGCTGCGCCGCGCGGAGGATGCCCGCACGCGCCACAGCCGCAGCGAGGAGAGCTGAGGCCGCAGTGAGGCCCACCGCCCGCAGCGTGCTGATCATGCCCGGATCGACGACCGTCACCCGGCCGGGATGCTGACGCTCTGACCGCAACGGCTGTCCGCGGGGCGTCCACGGCGTTACGGTCCCGCCCTGCCCGGCCGGGGCAATCAGCCCCCGATGGGCCGGAAGATCCCGCCCGGAATGACCACCGGCCGGTCGATCGCCTTGAAGCGGTACTCCATGGTCACGTCGTCGATCAGGAACGGCATCCGGTTCGCCGCGTCCTCGATCACCAGGAAGCTGATGTTCACCTTCTGCGGAGACGAGCTGTAGAAGGCGTCGGGCAGTGCGACCGTCACCTTCTCGTAGGAACCGCTGGTCCCGGCCTTGTTCATGCGGTCGTGCAGCTCATGGGGTGTGCCGTCCTCCGCCGTGGCCTCCACGACCAGCTGGCGGAAGCCGAAGCCGCTCGTCCCGGCGTGGACCACGTCGCTGCGCACCCAGAACGACAGCACCGGAACCCGGTACGCCGGGACCGTGACCTGCTGCGAGACGCGGCTCATGCCGGTCAGGCCCTGGCCGCCCAGCTCCGCCTTGCCGGTGCCCGAGTGGGCCGGCCACGCGGAGGAGCTGTTGATGGGGTGCCCTGCGAACGGGGTCACCTTCTCGTTCCAGGACGCGTTGCCGCTTTCGAAGCCGGGGTTCACGATCTCGGACGTGCCCGCGCTGGCGTTCGGTGCGGCCATGAACACACCCGTGGCCGCGACGGCGGTGGCGGCGGCGAGAATGCTCGCTCTCCGCGCTCTCTTTCTCATGGGTCTCCCGGCTGTTTCTCGGTTTTCGAACGGGGACACGCCGAACAGCCGGGCGGCCGGCCCCCGTACACCCCTGACGGCATGTCACCAGGGTGCTGCGGCGGGCCCTGCCCGAGGAGAACGGTGGTCGGCCGTCTTAACCGCGGCGCACACTGTAACGCCCCGGTGTGACAATGGGGCCTCGGGGCCGGCGGGCGCTGATACACGGGCGCCGACGCGCCCGGGCCGGCTCGCCGAACGCGTGCGCCGCTCGATGCGTCGTGTCCAGGGGCGGCCGGTGTGTCACCGCTTCTTTGCGGGCTTGGCGCCCGGGGTGAACACACCGGGGCGCTCGGACCAGTAGGCGGGCGCCAGGAGGCGCCGGGCGAACATGATGATCACTCCAGTGGCCGCGATGCCGATGCCGATGACGAGCGGCGGGCCCATGCCGAACCAGGAGACGCCGCTGTAGGAGTTGCGCGGGTCGGACATGTCGATGACCGATTCGGCGAGCAGCCAGGTCAGCAGTACGGAGCCGGTCACCGGGCCGAGGCCGATGAAGAGGAAGTTGCGCAGGCTCTCGGTCAGCCGGCGGCGGTAGTAGAGCGCGCAGGCCACGCCGGTGAGGGCGTAATAGAACGCGATGAGCAGCGACAGGGCGGTCAGTGAGTCGAACAGGGCGTTGGTGCTGATCTGGTTGACCGCCAGGTACCAGGTGATGGCCACGGCCGCGACCCACCAGGTGCTGGTGTGCGGGGTGCGGAAGCGGGGGTGGATGCGGGAGAAGTGAGCGGGCAGGGCGTGGCGGCGGGCCATGGACAAAAGGGTGCGGGAGGCGGGGATGATCGTGGTCTGGGTTGATGCGAGGGCGGAGGTGGAGACCGCGAGGAGCACGATCCAGTCCCAGCCGCCCATGACTTCTCCGGCGAGCAGGGCGAAAATTGCTTCCTCCTCATCGGCGTTGTCGGCCAGGAAGGCGGTGCCGGCGTAGGCGACGACGGCGAAGGCGACCGATACGTACGTCACCAGGAGCACGATCGTGGACCAGATGCCCGCTTTGCCGGGCGCGGTGGCGGGGTCTTTCACCTCTTCGGTGAGGTTGACCGCCGATTCCCAGCCCCAGTAGAGGAACACCCCCAGCAGGAGTCCCGCGGTCAGCGCCGCGCCTCCGGCGCCGAACGGGTCCAGCCAGCCGGGCGCGGGGATGAGGGACTTCAGCGTCGACGTTTGGGCGTGGACGCGGTAGAGGGCCACCGCCGCGAAGGCGAGGAGGCAGGCGACCTGGGCGAGGATGAGGACGTTTTGCACCTTGGCCGACGCCTCGGTACCGATGACGCACACGGCTGTCATCACCACGATGAGGAGCACGGTCAGTGTCTGGCGCACCGGCTCGCTCTCGGCCCAGCTGTCCAGGCCGACGGTGAGCAGGCCGAAGGTGACCGCGACGTCGGCCAGTGACCCGACGACCAGGACACCGGTCATCGCCACGGCCCAGCCGCCGAGCCAGCCCGCCCACGGTCCCATCGCCCGGGTGACCCAGGAGAAGGTCGTGCCGCAGTCCTGGTCGGCCTTGTTGAGGTAGAAGAACGCCGAGGCGATCAGCAGCATCGGCACGAACGCGGCGAGCATGACGCCGGGGGCGTGGACGCCCACGAGCGCCACGACCGGGCCGATGGCGGCGGCCAGTGAGTAGGCCGGGGAGGTGGAGTTCAGGCCGATGACGAGCGCGTCGGTGAAGCCGATCGCATCGGTTTTCAGGCCCCGGGGCGCGTCGGCGCCCGCGATGTCGTCGTTCATTCTCCCTCGCTTCGGTGTCGGCGTGGCTGGTGCGGGGTGCCCCCGGGGGTGCCGGGGGGGGCAGGAGAGGGGAGGGGTGCGGCGGTGCGCCCGGCCCGTTGGGTGGCCGGGGCGCACCGCCGCGTCGGTCCTACTGGTCGCGCATGGCCCAGGGGGAGCCGTAGGCGCTCAGCAGGTCCAGGAAGGGTTGGGGGGCGAAGGCTTCGGGGCCAAGGACGCCGGCGGCGCTCCAGGTACCGTCCGCCAGCAGTTCCAGGGCGACGACCGGGTTGATGGCGGTCTGCCAGACCACGGCCTGCGAGCCGTATTCGCGCATCGACCACTGGTTGTCGACGACGTGGTACAGGTACACCTGGCGCGCACGGCCGTCCTTGGTTCCCTTCACCCAGGTGCCGGCGCACGTCTTGCCGTGCATACGGTCGCCGAGCGTGGCCGGGTCGGGCAGGCAGGCCGCGACGACGTCACGCGGACAGACCTCGACGCCGCCGGGCAGGGTCACCTTCCCGGTGCGGTCAAGGCCCAGCTTGTGCAGTGTTTTGAGGGTCTCGATGAACTCCTCGCCCAGCCCGTACTTGAAGGTGACCCGCTGGGCGTCCACCCAGCGCGGGATGAGCAGCACCTCTTCGTGTTCGATGTTGACGCACTCGAGGGGGCCGATTCCCTCGGGGAAGTCGAAGACCTCCGGTTCGCTGAAGGGAGCGGTGGTGAACCAGCCGCGGTCCTTCTCCCAGATCACCGGCGGGTTCAGGCATTCCTCGATCGTCGTCCAGATGGAGAAGGACGGCGCGAAGCCGTAGCCGTCGACCGTCAGGTCGGCGCCGTCGCGGACCCCGATCTCCTCGATCTCGTCGAACAGTTCCTGCGCCGCGTAGCGGGCGAAGACGTCCGAGAGGCCGGGCTCCACGCCGACGCCGACGAGCGCCAGCCTGCCGGCTTTCTCCCACTGGGCGGCGCGGTCGAACTGCCGGTCGCCGAGTTTGATCCCGCACTGCTCATACGGGCGCTCGGGGTGCCGGGAGGACAGGGACATCGCCATGTCCAGGTAGTGCGCGCCGGCTGCCAGCGCGGCCTCGAACAGCGGCATGACGTACCGCGGGTCGGTGGCGTTCAGCAGCACATCGCACCGCTCCTGCCGGAGCAGGCCGGTGACCGCGGCCTGGTCGCCGGCGTCGACGCGTGCCGCGCTGAACCGCCTCTCACCCGCGCCCAGTACGGCCACGGCCGCCTGGGCGCGGGAGGCGTCGTAGTCGGCGACGACCATGTGGTCGAAGAAGGAGCGGCGGGCGGCGATCTTGGTGATCGCGGTGCCCACGCCGCCCGCGCCCACAAGGAGTACTCGCATGGCAAAGAAGCCTTTCATCGGGAAGGCCGAGGCCCTGGGTGCGCCATGAAACGGGCCCGCCCCAAAATGCGTCAACGGCGTTGGCATAAGCTGGTGCCGCCGCCGGCTCCGGGGGCCGGTGACCGCGACCCGGCCGGTGCCGGCCCGGCGCACCCGCCGGCTTCGGGCGGGCGGTTGAAGGGAGCGGTCATGGCCAAGAAGGTGGTGCCGCAGGCGGACCGGCGCCGCAGGAAACCGACCAAGCAGGGCGTGGTCCTCACGCAGCAGCTGATCGTGGAGACCGCACTGCGCATGCTGCACGAACACGGCCCAGAAGGGCTGACTGTGCGGCGTCTGGGCGTGGCGCTCGGCGCCGATCCCAGCACGCTGTACCGCTACTTCCGCGGCACCGACGACCTGACGCTGGCCATCGCCGACGAGCTGATCGGACGCGCCATGCTGGGCTGGCGGGCCACCGGTGACTGGCGCGCCGACCTGCGGGGCGTCGGTCTTCGCATCCACAGCGCCTACCTCAGCCACCCCGAGGCGGCCGTGCTGACCGCCAACCGGGTCAGTGGGCGGTCCCATGAGATCGCCGCCGACGAGGCGATCCTGGGCATCCTGCGCTCCGCGGGCCTGCCCGATCCCGATGTCGTACGCGTCTATCAGGCGTTCATCGACCTGGCCCTCGCCTTCGCCGCCCTCGACGCCGCCAGCCTCGCCCTCCCGCAGGCGGCCCGGGCAGCCGACGAGGCAGTGTGGCGCGCAACCTACGCCCGGCTGTCCCCCCAGAGCCATCCGAACATCGCAGCCACCGCTCCCCTGCTGGTCGCCCGCATGAACGACAGCGCCTACCCGAGCGCCCTGGAGATGCTGCTCGACAGCGCGGCGGCAACGCTCGCGACTGCTCCGCGGCCAAGGCCAGGCCGTGTTGAGGCCGGCCGCGGCGTCGGCGTGATCCTCGCGGCCGCCAGGAAGACCCTGGCCAGGGACCCGCATGCGCGCGTCGAGGACATCGCCACGGCCGCCGGTGTGAGCCGCCGAAGCGTGTACGCCCGTTTCAAGACCCGCGAGGCACTCATCGGTGCGGTGATCGAGGCGATCACCGCCGAAGCCGTCGCCGAAATGGACGCCGCCGACCTGGACGAGGGCCCCGCCGCGGAAGCGCTGCTGCGCCTGCTCGACGCCGGCTGGCGCACACTTCTGCGCTACCCCCGGCTGCTCGCCCACACCGCCGCCCCGACCTGCGCCGGCGCCGGCGAGGGGCGTCACCACGCCGTGTCCGGCCACCTCGAGCGCGTACTGACCCGCGGCCGGCAGACCGGCGAGTTCGCCGGTGATCTCGACACCTCCTGGCTGGCCGGCGCCGTCATCTCCCTCGGCCACGCCGCCGCACACGCGGTGAGCGCCGGCACGATGCCACTCACCGACGCCACCGCCGCACTTGCCCGAAGCGTCCTGCGCGTCTGCGGCGTCAACGCCGGCGTGATCACGAAACTGGTCGACGTCATGGACGTGAACCGGCCGTAGGGCATGGGCGATCCGCCGGCGAGGCGGCCGCACGGCCACGTGGCGGGGGCGTGCGGCCGTGGATGTTCTCCGCGTGGCGAAGGCCCGGGCACCAAGCCGGCCAGTGACCGGCCGGCGAGGCAGTCCTCGGGCTCGGCACGGCGGTCACCTGGTCCGTGCCCTTGGGAATTGCCACAACGCCGCACGCGGGTGGCCGGACGCCGGCTCGGCGACCTCGCGTCGCCGTACGCCCTACCGGCGCCGGCGCCGGCGCTGTCCGCCAGGTGCCCCCGTCGGCGCGGGAGGCGCGCGGTCACGCCGGGGCGTTCCAGGCGGTCGTGAGCCCGTCCAGCCACGCGGGCGGCAGCTCGGCTGCGTCCCACTCCTCGCGCAGCGCCTGCGGCGCGGCGACGAGCCGCTCCAGCACGGCGATGCTGGTGGCGGAGTGCAGAAGCGAGTACCGGCCGTGCACCGTGATGGTGCTGCCCGGTCCGAATGCCGCGAACAGCCGCTCCAGGCGGGTGTGGTGGACGGCGGCGAACCGCGTCAGCCGCCCGGCGTAGCCGGCCCGCTGCCGGCGGCCCATCGTGGCGAGGACGGCGGCGAGCACCTCTTCGGTCACCTCCGGATCCAGCTCCGAGACCGCGGTCAACGACAGGTACAGAGGGGTGAGTGCCACGCGCACCCGTTCCACCTCCATGCGCCCGGCCCGCGGTCCGACCCCGGCCCCGCCCGGCTGCCCGTCCGCGCCCACGGCCCGCAGCACGCTCTGCTCGGCAAGGGCGCCGAGCCTGTCCAGGAGGTCCCCGGCACCATCGAGCCGGCCCGAGGCGTACGCCCCTTCCTTGTCGCCCTGCGCGGTCCCGGCGCCGCTCAGCTCCTCGTACGCGCGAGCCAGCGCCCCGGCCTCGACGAGCCCGATCAGTTCCCGCGCGTCGTCCATGGCGACCCCCGCCCGCGCGAGAAGCTGCAGCAGTGTCGTCCTCGCGTTGTCGAGACTGACCTCGTCCGGCCACTGCCGTTGCTCGTCGGCCGCGCTCATCGGGTCCTCCTCATCGTGCGGGCAGTGCGGTGCGTGCAAGAAGATCGCTCCCTTCAACGGTCCAACGCCCGGCATCGGCCACTGTGCTCCCACCCAGCGGCGCAGCAAGAGGCACAGCAAGCAGGCCAGGGGCCGGCAGCACCCGGGAGGAAGCCTCGCAGCAAAACCAGCAGCCCCCAGACGGTGTCCTCGCACGGCGCCCGCACACGCACACCCCCTTCACGAAGGAATCCCTGACCACTGCGTACATCGCCTGCCCACAGCCATCCCCCGCGCAGCGCCGGATGCCCACCGTGGCGCGGCGTGCGTGGCGGTGTGAAGGATGCCGGCCCAGGCGAACGCGCCGCCGGGCCCGGATGTCCCCGCGGGGCAGAGGGAGCGCCGGGCGCGGGCGGCGGCCAGGTCCTCGGCGTTCGGCATGGCCGCCGCCGGGACCGACCCGCTAGGGGCAAGGTCACGGCCGCCTCAACGGCAGACCCTGATAGCCGTGACCACGACACCGCCCCGTTCACCCATGCACCTGTTTACCCTTTTACCTGTTTATGCCGGTTTTGTGGGTAGGGGGTGGGTAAACACCCCTCCTACGGAGGCCATCATGGCGTCAACCCACCGCGCACCCATCGAAGAGCACCCCGACCTGATGGAACTGCGCGCCCGGCACGACCGCGCCGTCACCACCCCACAGGCCCAGATGATCGAGGCCCTCGCCCTCATCACCGGCCTGTACCTGGCCGCATCCCCCTGGATAGCCGGCTTCAGCGGCTTCACCACCCTCGCCGTCACCAACCTCATCGCAGGCCTCGCCTACATGCTGCTCCTGGGCGGTCTCGGCAACTCCTACGAGCGCACGCACTCCATGGCCTGGGCCGCGGCCGCCATCGGCGTCTGGACCTGCATCGCCCCCTGGGTCGTCGCCGGCGACGTCGCCCACACCCGCTCCATCACCAGCAACCTCATCACCGGCGCCATCGCCACCCTCCTCGCCCTCGGCGCCGCCTCCGCCGCCCGGGACCGCACCCGCAGCCCTCGCGGCCGCTCCGGCGTACGAGAGCGCCGCACCATGCCCGGCGACCGCTGACACCGGCGCACCCGCGCCGCCGCCGGGCGCGCTGCCTCTCCCGGCCGTCCGAGCATGCCACCAGCGGCCGGGCGTCCTTGCCGCCGGGCTTCCCTGCCCGGCCGCCCTTGCCGCCGGGCGTCCTTGCCCGGCCGTCAGAGCAACCGTCAGAGCAAGGCCGTCAGAGCAAGGCCGTCCTTGCCCGGCCGCCAGAGCGAGGCGGTCAGAGCAAGGCGGTCAGAGCGAGGCCGTCAGAGCGAGCACGAGCCCGCGGCCGTCCACCGGCCGGGCCGGGACACCGGCCTCCTTGCGGGCCTCGCAAAGCGGCGTACGGGGCCGGGCGGCGGCCCTCGCCGGCGACGACTGGTGCGGCAAGCAGCGGGCGCATCCGCCCAGCGGGCTCTTCGCGGTGTCCCTCACGAAGAGCCCGCACCACCGGTCCTGGCGTGCGGGAAAAGTACGGTCAGCCGTACGTCCCGCCAGGCGGGAGCAGCGAGGGGCCCCACGCTGCGGATGCCCGCCAGGCGGGAGGCAGCCCCGGCCGGCGGGTGTCCTCACTCTTTGGCAGCTCTCTGGCAGCTCTTCACCTCACCCACCGCCACCGCCCCACGACCTGGAGACGCCGCCGCATGAACCGAACAGCACCAGCCCACGGGTGACGGCGGAAGGCGGGGAGGCCGACGACACGGCCCAGTTCGGCCGGCGCACAGTCCGCCGGCGCCCAGTCCGCCGGCGGGGCCCGTCCGGCGCCGGGATGCCGCCGTCCTGTTCGAAGGAGACGGCCCCGGACGCCGGCTCGTAGGGGCCAGAGGAGTCTGGGCATGCGCCGTTTCGCATTCGGCTCCACACTGAATGCTGTGGCCTGGCCGCCGCACGGACACCCCAGAGACCGAAGCCGCGGGGCAGGGAAACGCCCGCTTTCCCGCACGTTTTTCCCGCCGCCTCTCCCGCCGCCTGCGGCGGGAGCCGGTCCGGGAGTCCGACAGCCGGTCCCCCTGGGAGGTGCTGTGGCCCTCATAGCTCTGTGCGTGCCCGTGCTGATGATGGGACTGACGCTCGCCCTGGGGATGCTCGAGGACTTCGTCTTTCCCCGCCCGCCGTCCCTCCCGGAAGACACGGAGCGTCCTGAGGCCGCGGCCGCTGCCCACGAGCCGGGATCTTCAGCCGCAGGAATCGCCGAACCCTGACACCTTCACAGCATCGTTCAAGGCACCTTCACAGCATCGTTCACTGGACAGATGCGGAATGCTCACCGGATGCCTGGCCGAAGTCCGCGGCCGGCGGGTTGAGTCCGAGGGCGTCCTTGCGTGTGTCGACGTCGTCGAGGCGCTGGATGAGTTCTCCGACGCGCGGCCGCGTGGTGGCGTGCGGGCCGAGCCCGCCCCGTGCGCGCAGCAGTTCACCGTAGATCGCCCCGTACGCTCCGCAGAGCTTGATGGATTCCTCGCTGCGGTCGTACAGGCCGCTCGCGTAGGGCGCGGCGATGGCCACCGCGGCGAGGCACGACAGCGTGGACACCACGATCTGGGCAGTCAGACGGGAACCGTCGGCGATCAGCGGCCCGGCCAGCAGGCCGGTGATGACGCTGAGCGCGGCCGCGGCGATGTGGTACAGGCGGGCCCTGTGCAGCAGATGAACCGCTTCTTCCGGGGCTCTTTTCACCCAGTACCGAGCACGTGCGGCGGCGGCGTCGAGCCGGCGCACCGCCGCGCCGTCGATATGCGGTGTCCCAGCAGGTTCACCGGCAGGACCGTTCAGTCCTCTGACCAACGTCAACAACACTCCCATGGCACTCCCGCACTCGTCCGGTAGTGCTCCACAGTGACGCCGGCCGATCGTACTTTCCCCCGCGACGCGCCGTTTTCGCGCGACCGGACCTTATAGTCCGCCAATCAGCTGTATGCCCGCGTCTCTTTGCGATCACCACGGGGCGGGCGCATAGTATGAACGAGCCCAGCCGGGTGTTTTCCGGGGAAGGAAAAACACCCTGCGCCGGAGCCCCGGCCCGATTACGGCGGGCCGGGGTTCCAGCATGGGCGGGCCTGTCACACCATCTTGCGGTGACTTTCTTTTCTGCCGGTCGCTGCCGCCGTCTCAGTCGATGACGCGGAAGCTGCTCGTGGGAGTACCGACGATTCCGAAGCTGGTGCCGTCAGGACCGACCGTGGCCAGCGGAGAGCCGTTGTCGCAGTTGTCGCCGGAGAAGAACTGGACCGTCTCGTCGCTGTTGTTGGTGATGTTGAAGCTCGGGCCGGTACGGACCACCGCGACACACGCACCCGGGTCGTCCGAGTACGTCCGCTCGTTGATCTGAATGTCGTCGTCGTCGTGCTTGTTGCGCCCGTGGTGGTCGCCGTAGCCGTCCTTGTCGTAGCCGTCCTTGTCGTGCCGGTCCTTCTTGCGCCCGTCCTTCTTGTGGTCGTCGTTCCAGTCGCTGTCGCCGCCCAGGGGAGCCGAGGCAGGGACAACATCACGGACGGACGGCGCGGCCTCGGGCGAGGAGGCGGAGGCGTAGGTCACGCCGGTGACAGTCACGGCCGCGGCCGCCACAGACGCGGCGATCAGAGCGACAGTACGAGTCTGCATTTCAGTTCTCCTTCTTGCAGGTAAATCGGCTCAGCTGCCGATCTGTCCACGAACTTACTGAGAGAAATTTCCGGCGGCACTCCGAAGATCACTAACGTGTGACGCGCAGCGGCCAACCGGACGCACACGAAGACGCCCGGAAAGCACCCCCGTCTTTCTGAGACACCGTCAAATCGCTGACGGTTCAGGATGCTTGAAAAGCGGCTTAGACCAGAGGCGTGAATGAACCGGCCGCCTTCACCCCGCCGGAACAACGAGGCGGCGTGTCGGCCATTGACACCCCCTCAGAACCACTCCTGACCGCATGTCAAGAACCAAAGCCATTCCCGCAGCGCCCGTCGGCGTGTCCCAGGCCCGCACGGGCAGCGGCCAGCTGCGAACCGGCCGCAGCACCTCCAGGGCCCGCACGGGGCTACGGCCGGCTCCCGCGCGAGCGAACCGGCCCCAGCACGTCCGGGGCTCGTGCGGGGCTACGGTCGGCTGCGGCCGGCTGCGGCGCGAGCGAACCGGCCGCGCTGACCTGCGGCGGATGCGCTGTCAGACGCAAAGGGGCCGGGCCGGGACAGCGAGGCGCGCTCCAGGCAGCCCCCGCCGCCGCGCGCTGCCGGCGCCCCGGGCACACCGGCCGCCGGCAGCGCGCGTCCTGTCGCACAGGAGAGCCCGATCCGGCGTCAGCGGCCGCCAGCGGCACGGGCGCCGGCCTCGCCGGCCAGCCCGGGACAGGCCCGGCCCAGCGCCGGCCGGCAGCCCGGTGCGGCACAGCCGCAGCATGAAGGAGCCGGCTTCCCGCAGTGCGCAAGGCCCGGCACGCAACCGCGGCCCCCCGGGTCCGCATGAGGCGGCCGCCCTGCGAGCTTGCGTCCGATCACGCACACCCTGCCCCCGGGATGGCCCCGCAGCCGGGCAACACCCTTGCAGCCGCCAGGCGCGTACGAAAAAAAGGGAGCGGGCCGCGTCCTTGCCGTGCGGGACACCGAGCACGGGCCCGGGCCTGCCCAGCGCGGCGCGGCGCGCACCAGCGGGCGTGCGCACGCACGCCCCGAGCCCTTGCCGGCTCACCGCGCACACGGCCCGTCTTTACAGGCCGGTACGGGCGGCCTGTAAAGACGGGCCCTCAGTTACAGGCCGGCTCCCGGTGCGGACAGCCTGCGCACACAGGCCGTCGATCAGGCCGGCTCCCGGTGCGGGCGCCCTGCGCACACGGGCCGTCAGTTGCAGGCCGGCTCTTGGTGCGGGCGGCGGCAAAGGGTGCGCTGTCGCGCTGTCCGGGAGAGGGGAACAGGGCCCTGACCCTCGCGCGCGCCTGGGGCACCCTCGCATAGCGGCGCTCCCGCACGGCGCCGGCCACACCCTCGACATCCACCGCGGCCTTCCACGTACACCGGCCCTTCGGCCAACGCCGCGCCGCGGGTCGTTGCGGCAGGGCCACCCTTCAGGGAAGAAACGGGGGCAGGGTCACGGCAGAACTACCGCATCCGGGCAACACCTTGACTCCCCCGGCCCCAAGACCGGCAAAGACAGCACCCCGGACACACCACGGGCACCGCCCGCACCCCCGCAGGCGCGCAGGCGGGCAGGCGGGCAGGCGGGCAGGCGGGCAGGCGGGCAGGCGGCGGGCATGCAGACGGGCTCGCGGGCGGGCTCGCGGGCGGGCTCGCGGGCGGGCGGGCTCGCGGGCGGGCGGGCTCGCGCCGCGCCGGAGCGGTCACTGGGGATGGGGACGCAGGTGCGCGCCGGCCGCGGCCAGGGCCACTCGCGCCGCCCGTTCGACCAGCGAGATCCCGCTTTCCATCGACGGGTTGCCGCCGCTGAGGACCGAGATGAGATACCGGCGCCCGTGCACCGCGACCTGGCCGACGCTGTTGATGACCCACAGACCGGTCGTGCTCCGCTGCAGCCAGCCGTTCTTGAGGGCCCATCGGGAACCCCTGGAACCGGCCGCGGACACCCCCCAGTCCTGGCCCTGCGCGATCTCCCCCATCAGGCCCCGGATGTAGGCACGCGAGGCCTGGTTCAGCCCGTCATCACGGGAACGGGCGGAGGCCACCGGCTGGCCGAAGACCGCGCGCAACAGCCTGACCTGATCCGTCGCCGTGGTCCGGGTCAGGCCCCACCTCACCCCGGGGCCGCCCTGCGTCGAGGAAAGCCCCAGCCGCTGGTTCGCCGCGTCCAGACCCTCCGCCTTACCGATCGCCCGCCACAGCACGTTCGCCGCCTCGTTGTCGCTCGCCGTGATCATCGCCTCGGCACTGCGCCGCTCCGCGACGCTCAGCTCACGGCCCTCGTCCTGCGCCTGCAGCAGCAGCGCCGCGAGAACATTCACCTTGATGATGCTCGCCGTCTCGAACGTCGCGTCCTGCCCGTACGACGCGATCTGCTGACCGGCACTGTCCAGGTCGAGCACCGCCACCGCCAGCCGCGTCTCACCGTCCGGCACAAGCGGCCCCAGCCCCCGCGCAAGAGCCGCATCCAGCTTCCCACCCACCGCCACCCCCGGCCGCGGCTCACCCCGGCGTAGCGGCCTGAACGCCCGCGGAACAGCCACCTCCACCTTCCCGCGCACCCGCGCCGCAGGCGGCCCCCCGGCCCGCGCACCCACCCGCGCCGACGCCACCCGCGCCGGCGCCGCCCGCGCCTCATCGGGCACGCCAGTAGCCGAACAAGCAGCCAGCGACGCCACCACCGCGGTAGCGGTACAAGCGGCACAGAGCCTCAGTGCGTACGCGCGAACGCCGCGCCTCGTGCGCGTCCGGTTCCGTCCATCGGGCATGGCGGGGCGGGCCTCGGTATTCCTGAGGAGAGACAACAAGTAATCGGAAACTATGACAATCAGGATGCGAGGGTGGTGATCGACACCCCCACACGCGTGTCGCTTCCCCAGCAGCCCAGAACAACCTCACGGGCCGGCAGCCACCGCAACTGCCTCACGGGCGGGCGGCCACCGCCTTGACCAACCGGTAGCAGGACCGCTCCGATGCAGGACCGCTCCGAAACCGGCCCAACCAACAAGCCCACCAGACGGCAGAGATGACAAGCGCCCGCCGGCTCACGCACAAGACCGGCCTGCCCACAGACAACAAACGTTCACCGTTTCGGATATCCCCGCCAGGCGGCCCTCAGCCGAACAGCCACACTCACAGGCGCGGGAACAGCGCACACACCAGATGACACGACCTGCCAGGCAACCAGCCACCGGCCGGAGCACAACAAGGCCGGCCAGACCATCAGCCGGGAACCCGGCCCAGGCCCGGACCCAGGCACGGAAACGGCCCCGGGAGCGGAAGCAGGAACCGGCCCGGAAGGAGGAACCGGCACGGGGCCGGGCCCGGGAGAGAGGGCCCGGACCCGGCAGCAGGACCGGGAACGGGCACGGGCCGAGGCGCGGGAGCAGGAACGGGCGCGGACCCGGGCGCGGAAGCGGGACCGGGAGCGGGAGCGGGAGCGGGGGCAGGCCCGGCAGCGGAAGCAGGAGGGCGCGGACCCGAACCCGGGAGCAGGAGCAAGCCCGGCAGCGGGAGAGCGAGCAGGCCCAGGAGCGGGAGCAGGAGCAGGAACGGGCCCGGACCCGGGAGCAGGAGCGGGAGAGGGAGCGGCACCCGGGAGCAGGACGGGCCCGGGAGCAGGAGCAGGACGGGCCCGGCAGCGGGAGAGGGAGCGGCACCCGGGAGCGGGAGCGGGAGTGCACCGGCCGGCCGGCACGCTGTGGCGCACCAAGCCCGCCCGGCACACCTGTGCACGTGACCCGCCTGGTCGCCCGGCCTGCCGGCCGGGGGCTTGCCCGCCGGCCCGGCCACTGCCGAAACGGCCGGCCGCCCTGGGCGCCACCACCGGGCCAAAAGGGGGATGCGTGGCCAATCCACCGTCGAGATGAAACACGCCGCCGCGTACGAAGCCGCCGGCCGGAGCCGAAACAGCGCTCGGTAGCGCAGACGAACGCAGCCGCGCCTCAGGCCACCGGCCCCGCGCGCCTTCGCACCCGCCTCCACCAGCCCGGCGCCGCCCACCGCGAACTCCCCCACCCCCCACCGCTCCTGACCGGCCAAAACCTCTGCGCCACCCCCACGCCGAGAATCGCCCCGCCCGCCCGCGACGCGGGCACCCCGCCCGGCCCCCAAGCCACCCGCGCACTGCACGCCACGATCCACAACACCAAGATCACCACGACCCAGGCCCCCCGACCCCGCCCTCACCCCCGGACCTCACCCTCCACCACGGCGTCCAGGACGAACACAACCGTCCCGCACCCCCTCGCCCCAGCTACGGAAACCGGCCGCACCGGCGACAACGCCAGCCACACACACCGCCCACGTCACGGCCGATCCCCCCTCCCCCGGCCCCTCCCCCACAATCCGGCTCGACGGCGAACAGCACACCCACAAGCCGCCGGCGCTCACTGCGACGGAAGCCACACAGGCCACGAGGCACAGGGCACGGGGCACACCCGCACGGGGCACGGGGCACACCGGCACGGGGCCCACCGGAACGGGATCACCGGCACGGGGGCAGGACGCGCTGCCGATACCGACGCCCCTCCCGAAAACCGGTCACCGGGACCGGGACCGGCCACACAGACGCCCGGACAACGCCCACACACCCACAACCGACAACCGGCATCCGGCATCCGATGCCGGTCAACTGCGGCCCACAACCACAACCACAGCCACAGCCACAGCGGTCAACGAAGCCGAGCGCCGTCTCGGGCGCCGGCACCCTGCCAACCTGCCGGCCGGCGGGAGCGCTCCACGACCGACCGCCGGCAGTGACAGCACCGGCGACACACACCGCCACCCCTTCCAGGGCAGCGCGCACCTCTCACCGGAAAAGCCCGGCCCGCTACCCAGCCGCTGCCACCACACAACGCCCCGCGAGACATCGCCACGAAAAAACAACGGCCCGGCACCGGCACCGGCAACTCTCACCACAGCAAACACCGTTTTCGTGGCCGTAAACCTCACCGGCCGCCAATCAGCCGTATGCCCGCGTCCCTTTGCGATCACCACACGGCGGCCCCATAGTATGAAACGAGCCCAGCCGGGTGTTTCCCCGGAAGGAAACACCCGCGCGCCGGAGCCCCGGCCCGATTACGGCGGGCCGGGGCTCCAGATCACGCACCGGCGGAACTGCCACATCCCACCGTGACTTTCCTGCGAACCGAACGCTCAGTCCTCGTCGATGACGCGGAAGCTGCTCGTGGGAGTACCGACGATCCCGAAGCTCGAACCGTCAGGACCGACCGTGGCCAGCGGAGCGCCGTTGTCGCAGTCGCTGCCGGAGAAGAACTGGACCGTCTCGTCACTGTTGTTGGTGATGTTGAAGCTCGGGCCGGTACGGACCACCGCGACACACGCACCCGGGTCGTCCGAGTACGTCCGCTCGTTGATCTGGATGTCGTCGTCGTCGTGCTTGTTGCGCCCGTGGTGGTCGCCGTAGCCGTCCTTGTCGTAGCTGTCCTTGCCGTACCCGTCCTTACCGTGACCGTCCTTGCCGTGACCGTCCTTCTTACGCCCGTCCTTCTTGTGATCGTCACCCCAGTCACTGTCCCCACCCAGCGGAGCCGACACCGGCCGCACACCCGGCGCAGCCTCCGGCGAAGAAGCAGAGGCATAAGTCACACCAGTGACAGTCACCGCCGCGGCCGCCACAGACGCCGCGATCAAAGCGACAGTACGAGTCTGCATTTCAGTTCTCCCTCTTGCAGGTAAATCGGCTCAGCTGCCGATCTGCCCACGAACTTACTGACACACAAATCCACCGGCACTTCGAAGATCACGAACAGGTGACACACAACCGCCAACCGGACGCACACAAACACCCCCCACACCCCACCCCCACACCCCTGAAACACCGTCAAAAACCCCTAAAACCCAGCCCCCTTGACCACACCCCTTAGACCACAACGGTGAACCACCCACCCACCCCCACCCCACCCCAACAACCCACAAAAACCTCGTGTCGAACATTGACACCACCCCAAAACCACCCCCACCCCCACCACACCACCAACCCCCGGGACACAAACCCCCAGCCCACCCGCGCACACACCCCCCAGCCCACCCGGGCACGCAGCCCTTCCCACATCGCTGATGGCACCGGGTCAGCTCTCCCCCACCTCCATCCACCCACGCAGCTTCTCCGGACTACGAACCGCCCAGATCCGAGCGACACGACCGCCGGCAAGGCCGAACGCCGCCACCGTCACCGTGACACCGGCACGCTGGGCAACCAGCCCCGGCTGACCATTGACCGTTCGCTCCAGAAGCATCAACCCAGGGGCCTTGCCGGCAAAATGAACCAAGTACTCGGCGACCCGCCCACTACCCACGACCGGACGCAGCACAGCACCGACCAAACCACCACCATCAGCAACCATCGCGGCCTCGGGATCGAGGAGACTCTTTGAAAACGGCCAGAGCTGCTTCTCTCTTCACTCGTTCCGGTTTTGAACGACGTGGTGAGGGTGGGGAGCAAGAGCATGTTGTACTGGTAGAGATCGTTATTCGGCCGGCCTGTATCCGTCGTCCGCGATCTCGGTTCCGTCACGCTTCGTAGCGGTCAAGCAGGGAAATGGGAAACCCAGTCGCCGTTGATCAAGGTTCCTGAAAGCCTGACAGGTATGACCCCGGATCCCGTCGGCCAGGCTCGACGTCTCGTATGTGACCGTTTCCCCGATGCGCTCGCCGTGATCCTTGCCGGGTCGACGGCTGCGGGGCGAGCCACTGCCAGCAGTGACCTGGACATCGCGGTGCTCATCGGGGACGGTGGCGAGACCTGCCGGGAGACGATCCGGTTCGAGGGACGTGTCGTGGAACTCTTCATCCACACTCGTGCCGGTCTCGTGGATCTCTTCGCTGCGGGCGTTGCCGCACGTCGTGCGGTGCTGCAGAGCATGTATGCCGCCGGTCTCGTCCTGGTCGATACGGATGGGGAGGCTGGACGCGCCCGCGCCCTGGCCGAAGCTGACCTCCGCAAAGGTCCGCCAGCGCTGGAACCGGAGACGGTCGAAACGAAGAGATATGGGCTGACGGACGCGCTGGACGATCTCGCCGACACGGGCGACCACGTCGAGCGCCTGGCGGTGGCCGGGTTCGTTCTCAACGCCGCGGCCGATCTGCTCTGCAACTACCACCACGCGTGGATCGGCGGCGGGAAGTGGCTGCCACGGCGTCTTCTGGAGGCGGACGCAGAGCGTGGGGCCGCCCTGCTCGAAGGGCACCTGCACCTCTGCAAGTCGGGAGATCCGGAACTCATGATCGACGCGACAACAGGGATCCTCAACCTGGTCGGCGGGCCTCTTCGTGAGGGCTATCGCAGGACCTGGCACGGTGTTATCGACTCGCTTGCTGCGACGCCTCCGCGACCTCCTTCGGGCCTGCGGCGACCTGAGTAGTGCCGTGCCTGAGAACAGCCCCCATAGGATTGCCCTCAATCGGGTCGTTTTCGGCTTACCTGGTGACACATTTGAGTGGTCGCCGACCGTCAGGTCGGCGACCACTGGGGATCGGTGACGGTCAGACGGTGTTGTCGGCGTAGTAGACGCGGAGCATGCCGTCGATGTCGTTGACGATGGTCGAGATGCTGATGCTGTCGATCCAGAGGTGCCGGACGTGAGCGCTCTGGCAGATGCTGTCGGGGTGTTCGACGGTTACGGCGAAGACGAAGACTCGGGTGATCTTCCCGTGGTCGTGGATGTGGTCGTTGTGGCCGAGGTATCGCTCGACCTCGGCGGATGAGAAGCCGAAGTGCTCGGCCAGGACGCGGTGCATGCCCGTGATCAGGGTTTCGCCGACCCAGACGCTGCCGGCGGGCAGTTCCCAGGCGGGCGGGGTGTCGAAGTCGGGGGCGGCGGCCTCGATGAGGAGGAACCTCCCGTTGTACTCGATCAGTGCCGCGGCGGCCAGGTCGGTGATGCCCTCGCTGCGGGTTCGCGTGACCAGCTCGCCGAGCTGGCCGTTGTTCACGAGGCTGATCACGGAGTCCTCCGCAGCGGGATGACGTCCGGGCTGTGGACCGGCATGGATGGGCGGGCGGCTTCGGGGGTTGCCAGCAGGGCGACGATGGTGGCGGGCTGCTGGCAGTGGGGGCAGTTCCGTGTCGCGGCGGGCTCCAACGGGTCGCGTTCGGCAGTCACTTGGCGGGACGCTCCGGGTCGGTGGGCGGGTTTGGGTGGCGGTGGTGGTTCAGGAAGGGGAGGCAGCGGCGCAGGCGGCGTTTCGTCGAGGCGGCGGGCTCGTTCCTCGTCGCGGACCTGGCCGCGGGGGCGGTCGGCGTCGCGGCGGCAGGTGGGAGAGCAGTAGACCTGCCGGATGGTGCGGGCGGCTTCGAAGGCGCCGTCGCAGGAGGGGCAGGCGCGTTCTTCCAGGGCGTCTTTGCTGGTGCGGGCCGTGTTGCGGCACTCGGCCGAGCAATAGATGGGGAGACCAACTGAGCAGGTTTGGTGAGACCCCTGAGCACGGTGGGGACTTTCAAGGCTCTGACCGCGCTTGCATGAATGCCCAGGTCAGTGCCCTGCATGCAGGATCGTTTCGCTGCGGCATTTCCTACTCATGGACCTCTGCGCGACCAAGGATGTGCATTTCCCGGTCTCGAAGTCGAGTTGAAGCGGCTGATCGTGGAACCGCAGCCCGTAGTCCTGGAGGCGACAGCGTGCAGTCGGCGGCCGCGGTGTCCGGACTGCGGAGACCGGGGACGTGGGGTCCATTCCACCTACTGGCGCGGAATCGCAGAACTGCCCCTGGCTGGAAAAAGTCGTTGGTACGGCTTCGGGTTCGGCGGTTCTTCTGCGAGCAGAACCGATGCGAGCGCCGGACCTTCGTCGAGCAGGTGGAGGGTCTGAGTGAACGCCGTCGGCGGTCCAGCGTCCGGTTGAAGCGGTGGCTGCGGTCGATAGCGACGGAGCTCGGCGGCCGGGCCGGCGAGCGTCTGTGCCGCAAGTTCAGTCTCGCGGCCGGTCGGACCAGCCTGCTGAAACTCCTGGAGGCTCCGGACGTGCCCGAACGCGCGCCGAGGGTGCTCGGCGTCGACGATTTCGCGTTCCGGCGCGGGCGCCGCTACGGGACGATCCTGATCGACGTGGAGACTGCCCATGTCGTGGACGTGCTGCCCGACCGCACTTCGGAGACCCTCGCCACCTGGCTGACCGCGCACCCCGGCGCAGAGATCATCTGCCGCGACCGCGCGAGCGCCTACACGAAGGCCGCCAAGGAGGCCGCCCCGGAAGCCCTGGAGATCGCGGACCGCTGGCATCTGCTCCAGAACCTGTCCGCCGCGGTGGAGAAGACCTGCCATCAGCACCGGCCCTGCCTGAGGAAGCACGCAGAACGGGTGAGCGAGCGCCCGATTCAGATGCCGCTGCTGGACGCACTGCCGACCACGCGCATCGTCCAGCGCGTCCTGCACCACCACGCCGAAGTCACACGCATGGTCGCCGCCGGCTACCCACTGAGCGACATCGCCCGCCGTCTCAACCTGGACCGCAAGACGGTCCGCCGCTACCGCGACACCAGCCTGAACCAACTACTCGACAGCGCCCGCGACCGCCGCCCCGAGCAACTGGATACCTTCAAGCTGTACCTGCAGCAGCAGTTCGCCGCAGGTGTCACCTGCGGACGGACACTCTTCCAGCAGATCCGCGAGCGCGGATTCTGTGGCGGCTACTCAACACTCACCGCCTACCTAAGGCCTGTCCCGTAACTAATTTTGGTACGAGAGTGGTCGGCTGAGATCGGATCCTGGGTCCCACCCTTTGGAAGAGGCGCCGACCTCGGTTCACCCCTGTGACCGCACGACACAGCAGCGGATGGCAGGGGCCGTCCTCCCGGCAACGTGTGGATCCACCCGCCCGGGGAGATGAGCAGGGCCCCTGTTATCGTGCGCCGATGTCAACGATCAAGCAGTTCCAAGTGACCTTCGACTGCGCGGAACCTGCGCGCCTCGCCGCCTTCTGGTGCGAGGTGCTGGGGTACGTCGTACCGACAGTCCCGGAGGGCTTTGCCACGTGGGAGGAGTACCACCACTCGCTGCCGCCTGAGGACGAGGTCTACTTCGCGTGCGCTGATCCCTCGGGTGTGGGCCCGCGCGTGCTCTTCCAGCGAGTTCCCGAAGGCAAGGTCGTCAAGAACCGGGTGCATCTTGATGTGCGGGTCGGCACAGGGCTCGTGGGTGACGAGCGCCTGGCCACACTCGAGGCCGAATGCGCACGGCTGATGGCGCTCGGCGCGAAACACGTGCTGACGCAGCGCGCCGATGGCGTCAACGAGTCGTGCATCACGATGCAGGACATCGAGGGCAACGAGTTCTGCCTCGCCTGATTCTCCTCCGAGGCTGCGAGGGGGGAGCCGCCTCCCGGGGACCTCTCAGGTCTCGTATGCGGCAGGAGCTATCCCGTGAGAGCGAGGTTGTGCAGGCGGGCGATGCCGAGCATGGCGTGTCGGACCCCATCGCCTTTGAGACGGCAGTCGCGGAGGATCTTCCAGGTCTTCATGCGGGCGAAGACGTGCTCGACGCGGGCCCGGACCTGTTTGTGCGAGCGATTGTGCTCGCGCTTCCATCCCGGCAACTCTTCGCCCGGGGTGCGGCGGTGGGGCATGAGGAGGCCGGTGCCCGGATAGCCGCCGTCGGCCATCGTGAGGGTCCTGCCCACGGCGGCCTTCGCGCCAGACTCCTCCCATGCCCGGCAGTCGTTGCGATTGCCGGGCAAAGGCTCACCGACCAAAACGACCAGGCGGGTATCCGCGTCAATGACGACCTGGTGGTTGGTGGAGTACCGGTAGTTCTTTGACTGTTCAGCGATGCTGTGGTCCCGGGTAGGCACCAGGGTGCCGTCGACTACCAGCACGGTGTCCTTGGCGAACCGGCGCCGAGGCTGCAATGCGATGAGCGGGCCGAGCCGGTCGATGATGCGGTCGGCCGCCGACTTCGAGATGCCAAACAATGAGGCGAGTTGGCGCATCGTCAGGTTCGTGCGCCAGTAAGCGACTACCAACAGCACCCGGTCCTCCAGCGGCAGACCCCACGGCCGCCCCTGGCCCGGGGAGCTGGCGCCCTCGCGACGAAGCGCGGTCAGCAACTTGCCGAAGACGCGCAGGCTCAGCCCGGTAAACGGGGCTATCCAGGACGGTTCCGACGCCGTGATCACACCTGACACGATCAAGATCATTGCACGGCGAGATCACTTACGGGACAACCCTTAGGCACCTTGCATGCCGGCACGCCCCGTCCGCACCTACCGAGATCCCCAGCCCGCGCCGGATCACCGCATGGATCACGCGGAATCGCGACCGCCTCAACGCAAAGGAGGTCGACCAACTCGACCAGGTCCGGCTCGCCTGCCCGGACATCGCGCGGGTCTGCGACCTCGCCCGAGCCTTTACCGACCTGGTCCGCAACCGCCGGGGGCAGCTGCTTACCGACTGGGTTCGCCAGGCTGAACTGTCTGGCACAGTCTCAGTCGCGAAGTTCGCTGCGTTCCTCCGTCAGGACCTCGACGCAGTCACCGCCGGGCTGACCCTCGAATGGAGCTCCGGCGTCGTCGAGGGCCACGTCAATCGCGTTAAAACGATCAAGAGAGCGATGTATGGACGGGCATCGTTCCGACTCCTCCGGATACGCAACCCGGAGATCTTCCTCACCCTGGAGTCCTGGGGGCTGGACCCGACCGCGCTGCTGGCCGTGCTCGGCGTTTTCCTGCTCTGGGGCCTGGTCCGCCCGTGGGGGCAGGTCTTCCCGCGCTGGACGCTGTGCCTTCGCGGCCGACGGGTGCCGCGCTGGCTCCCGCTCGCCCCGGCTCTGCTCGGTGCTGCCACGCTCGCCCCGTACGGCGTTGTGGGCGTCGGATACTTGGCCCTGGCCACGGCCGGCGTAGTGACGATGCGGCGTGGCGACTTCCACTCCCCGGGCGACGCACTGCTGGTCGGCTGGATCGGGATGGTCGCCTTCGCCGTCTACGGTATCGCCCTGATCATCGCGGCCCGCTCGTACTGGCTTCAGACGCGGCCCGCTTGCCAGATGACTGTCATCACAAGAGTGACCATCCGCAGCCAGTCAGATACCGCTGACTGGCCACGGAGAATTTCAACAGGCCAGTGACACCAAGGGAGGGCCGAGCAGCCCAGGATGAGCGAAACACCGCCACAAGCGCCCTGCGCAACTCGGCACAGCCGCACACTCCCCAGACCCCAGTTGCCGAAGCACCCGGCTGGGGAACGAACAGCAGCCCTGGGGAAAATTCGAGATCCGCATCAGGGCAGCGTCCGGCTTGAGCGGGACGGTGCGGCCGATCGGGCGCAGCCGGCTGGTCGATGAGCTGCTGCCGGACCGGTGCGCGGGGCATGGTCCCCGTTACGGGGCCGGGAAGATCTCGTTCACCGGGTTATGAGCCTTTCTGATTCCGCAGTGTCAACGGGTGTGTGTGACGACTCGAACGAAGCCGTCGTCGCGGCAGTGCGGCAGCTGACCCGGAGCACACCCTGGACGGTGGCCGGGCGGGTGCCGCTGGACTTCCCCGCTCACCACCCTCAAGGCGTCACGCGTGGCCAGGACCACCGCTTGTACGTGTCAACGGCGGAGATCACCGAGGCGACCCGCTTCCATGACAGTCCCGTCGACGGCTACGACCGAACTCCCGGCCGAGGGCAGGGCCATGTGTTCGTCACGGACGCCGACGGCGCGGAGCTGGGCCGTGTGAGCGTGGGTGAGGGGACGATCTACCACCCGGGTGGTATCGACTTCGACGGCGAATCCCTGTGGGTGCCGACAGCGGAGTACCGGCCCGACTCTCATTCCATCGTCTACCAGTTGGACCCCGACACCCTGGAGGTACGGGAGGCATTCCGGTTCGACGACCACATCGGCGGGATCGTGCGCGACCGCCACAGTGGCCTGCTGCACGCCGTCACCTGGGGTTCGCGGCGGCTGCTCACGTTCACGGCCGACGGGAAGCTCACCCACCGGGTCGAGAACAAGAGCCACTTCGTCGACTACCAGACCTGTGTGAGCGCGGGCGGCGGCCACATGGTGTGCACGGGCATCGCTGAATACCCGCTGGCCGGGGGCGGGGTCTTCAGCCTCGGCGGGATCGCAGTCGTCGACATCGCCTCCGGCCGCATCGAGCACGAAGCGCCGGTGACCGTGCTCTCACAGGCCGGCCGAGTGGTCACGTACAACGCGGTGCACCTCGAGACCGACGGGCACGTCCTTCGGATGTTTGCCGTTCCCGACGACGGGGACACGGCGGGCGAGTCGCACCTGATCACCCTCGAGACGCCGCTGGCCCGGTGACGATCCGGACGGCGAGGAAGTACAGCCCCTCGTACATCAGCTCGCCGTTCAGCTCCGAGCACAGGCTCTGCGGGGTGAACCGGCGCCGGAAGATGGGATATGTGGCATCGGTGACGGAGCGCAGCTCTATCTTCTCCTCGTGCACGTCGCCGTCGCTGCGCAGGTCGATCACGATCAGCTCGCGCGCCGTACGACGTGACTCGGCGAGGAACAGGGCACGCTCCTCGGGCCGCAGCAGCCCGTAGAAGTTCGCGGTGACGATGCGGTCGAAGGCTCCGGTGGCGAACGGCAGGGGCGGGAACAGCGCCCGCACGCGCTCCGCCCACGGCGCCCGGGTGTGGGTCAGCTCCAGCATCTCCGCGCTCTGGTCCAGGGCAACGACCGGGCCGCGGAGGAACTGGGTCCACACCCCGGTCCCGCAACCCACGTCAAGCGCCCGCCCCGCGGGCAGTGCGCTGAGCAGCTTCCCGATGTCCGCGGTCTCCCTGTCCAGGCCGGCGTTCACCACGGGGTCGCCGCGATAACTGGTCTCGTCGTAGACCGGGGCACGATGCCGGTAGTACTGCTCCCGCACTAAGTCGCGCATGCCCCGACAGCTACCCCCGCCCGAACAACAGGCAAACAACAGCGGGCCTCCCCCTGGCGGAACGGCCGGAAAGAACCACTGGCCGAAAGGCCATAAGTGCGTCGGCTTGCCTCGACCGCTGGGCGCCGCCCCTACGGCCACAGAGGACTCGTGAGCAGCACGGTACACAGGCGGTTGGTGATTTCGGGGGTTCACACCTGCCGTCACGCCCTGGTCCCCCGCTGAAGGCAACCGTCCGGCCAATGGTTCAGCCGCCCGCCCTCCGGGCGTCGGGTCCCCCGCCTTCCTCGGACTTTCCCGCTCACCTCCTGACCGGTCACGGTGCAGCGATGGTGGGAGGAGGGGGTGTCCATCGGCGGGTGCGGAGAATGGTTGAGGGGACGTCGTAGTCCTTTTTGAGGTGTTCGGGGATGGCGTAGTGCATGACGCGGCCGCGGGTCAGTGAGCTGAGTTCGAAGAGAGTGGTCAGGTGGCCGAGGCGGTCCAGGGCCCAGGCTCCCAGCGGTGAGCTGTCTTCGATCGTCTCCAGGATGCCGAGGAGCGCGGGTGCGGCTTTGACCGCGGTGTCCCACGGGCTGCGGGGGACTTGCAGCCAGTCGGCGCAGGTGTCGCCGACGAGGTAGCGGATGAGGGCGCTGACGAGGGGGTCGAAGAAGGTGCCGGGGACGACTTCTTCGAAGAGATCGATGAGCTGACGGGTCAGATGGGCGCCCTCTTCGGAGGGTCCCATGTGGCGGGTCATGTACAGGTCGGAGAATTGGCGGGCTTGTTCCAAGGTCTGGGGCGCGTGGGCTTGGTCGATGCCGAGCATGGCGCCGACAACGCGCCACGCGTAGTAGTAGGACTCGGCGCCTTCGGTGCTCATGTGGATGCCGAGCCGGTGCAGGGCGTCCAAGACCTGGATGGAGAACATCATCTGCCCGCCGATCATGTCCTCCTGGCAGATCGGGGTGCCCAGGTTCTCGGTGTCCCAGCGGTCTTCGCGGCGGAGGTGGTGGCGAATGGAAGCGTGCAGGAGGCGGACCTTCTGGGCGGCGGGGATGAACCGGCTGCCGGCCTCGAAGGCGTCGGGTCGCATGAGGTAGACGGTGAACTGCCCGGTCTCCGCCATCCGCTTGGACGGGTACTTCAGCCCATGGGTGGCGGAGAGGAGTTTGGCGACGTGAGGCAGGACGTAGCAGGCAGGCATCGAGGCGAATGACAGCGCGGTGGAGATGTGGACGTTGTTGTCGATGAAGAACAACCGGGCCTTTTCCATCTCGCCCCAGTCCACCCAGGACGGTGGGGCGCTGGTCTCCTTCAGGTACTCGCGCGCCACCTCAGGCAGCCCCTCGGGAAGTTCCTGGCCCGTGGTGGAGACGTAGCGCATGAGCGTGTTGAACTTGCCGATCTCACCGCGTTCGAAAAGAGTCGCCACGGTGGCGTCAGCCAGCTCGTCACCCGCCAGGCGCAGGCTTTGGAGGGACTGCTCGGTGTAAGCCATAGAGGGCTCCTTGCAGGAAAAGTGAACGGTGGTCCGGGCGCGAGGCTGTTCAGTGATGGCGGACGGTGGCCATTCGTGCCAAGTCGGCAAGCGTTCGGGCCGCTTCCACGGGCAGCGCCGTGTCCTCAAGGACGGCGGTGGCGACATGGATCCGCTCAGTGATCATGCCCTCGATACGAGCGGGCGCCCCGGTGCGGTACATGATCTCCCGCACCCGCCGCACACCGTCCTCGTCGAGTTCGCGCTGCCCCAGCATCTGCTCCAGTGCTCGCCGCTCGCCGGCCGTGGCGTGTTGCCAGGTATGCGCCAGCAGTGCGGTGGGGCGGTGTGCGGTGATGTCGTCCGCGTTCGCCTTACCGGTCAGCTTCGGGTCTCCGAAAAGCCCGAGCAGGTCGTCCCGCAACTGGAACGCCTCCCCCAGCGGCAGCCCGTAGTCGGAGAACGCCGCGCGTAGCCCTGGGGAGGCACCGGCCAGGGCCCCGCCGATGTGCAGCGGATGTTCCACCGTGTATTTGGCGGTCTTGTAGCGGATCACTTTCAGGGAGGCGTGCGGATCCGGGCGAGTTCCGGTGCGCAGGATCTCAAGGCATTCCCCCGCCACCAGCTCGCGGGCCAGCACAGCCCACAGTGGGCGTGCCCGCGAAAGGTAGGCACCGGGCAGACCACAGGTGGTGAACAGCTGCCCGGCCCACGACATCAGCAGGTCACCCACCAGCATGGCCAGCGATCGGGCAGCCGCCTTGGGGTGCGGACTCGCGGTGGTGGCAGAGCAGAGCGCCATATGAGGGGTCGGAAGGCCATGGCGCTGAACACTGTGGTCGATGAGGTCGTCGTGCACGACGGCCGCGGCGTGTACGAGTTCCATCGCCGCTGCCGCAAGGACCAGGGCGTCGCTGTCCGGCTGCCCGGCCGCCCGCCATCCCCAGTAACAGAACGCCGCCCGCAACCGCTTCCCATGAGCCGTGGCGACCTTGAGCTGGTTGGCCACCGGAGCCAGGTCCGCGTCGATGTCCAGCAGCGCGTCGGTCTCCTGCTCGACGAAGTGCTGCAGCACCTGGTCCACACGGGCCTTGAGAGCCACCTGCCCGGTGCCTTCAGGCATCGCCCGGTCCACTGTGCCGGGCGGCCACATGCCGGGCGAGCAGCTCCATATGTGCTGGCGGAACCGCGGCATAACGGTCCAGGACCAGACGCCCGCGTGCCTTGATCTCCTGCTGCCCCTCGTCCGCCAGCCCGGCCACGTCCGAGCGGCCCAACAGCCCCCGGACCTCCTCCACCGCGCTGCTCACCGCGGTGACCGCGATATCGGCCAGTCCCGCGACCAGCAGAACCGCGTCCCTCGGTCGTGCCCCGCGCGCCGGTCCGCTCTCGTACGGCATGCCGTCCTCCCCTTCGGCCACCTACCGTTCCAGCGGCATCATCAGCCGCTTCGAGACCGGGGCCGGTGGCCCGCCCCTCTCCCCGGAGAGATCGTGACCGAGCCACACCAGCTGCGCATGGAAGATCACCCTTCGGGCGACCCGCCAGACGCATGTTCCATGTGTCCAGGTGGAAAGCCACCAGTGCTCTTGTGTCGCCGTGCCCGGGTCCCGTGGTGCCCAGGTCGCGCCGGAGCCGGCGGAGTGGCAGCGGCACTTCGCCGCGCTGCGTGAGTTGGTGCGTGACGAGGAGGCCCGGCGGAGACCCTGCCAGGGTTCACCCTCCACGGGATGGACGCCGGGAAGTGTTGGAGTGGCAGCGGAGTAGCCGCGTGTGAGGCCAGGTGAGGGTCCGTGTCGCAACCGTCGGCACGGCAGCATGGGCCGCTTCACCATGTAGTCGGCTGAAGTGTCACAGCGCGGCAGGTACGTAAGCGGAGCCCGCTCCTTGACCACCGCGGCTGTTCTCGGCGGCTTGGCCCTCCCTGCCACCGCACAGGCCGGCGATGGGCCTAACACCATCGGTTGCCACGGTCACCAGTACGGGGAGCTCCATGCCGACCCTTACGACCCGCACAGCTTCTACCACTGCGCCCATGGCGCGAGTGGAACGATCGAAACGCACCGCAAGCAGTGCCCCAGCAACCTGGTGTTCCACCCCGAACTCCGGGTCTGCGACTGGCCCGAGAACGTACAGGGGTACACCAGCAGCGAGTAGTTGAGCTCTCATTCCGAGCCTGTGTACGTTCATACTCGGACACCAGGGCGGATCTGGCCCTGCCTGCACTGCCTGCGTGCCCACCTGGGCGCTGATGTCGACCCGTGAGGACTACCGGACCTCGCTTGCCGCGGAGTTGGCGCGGAAGGCGACCAGGGTAGGTCCCGGAGGGAGCCGCAGCCGACAGCCCGTGACAACGGGGTCGCGCGGCGTCATCACCGACGATGGGGAGGCTGGCTGATCTCCATCATGGATCGCTGCGTTCCCCGCACGCCGGGCAAGTCCGAGGCCGTGTGGCTGAGCTACAGCAGCTAAAGGAATTGTTGAAGCGTCCGCAGGCGCGGTTCCCGGCGGTCTGCGCCGCTGGCGGGGTCGGTAAGACCACCGTCGCCGCGCAGCTCGCTGCCCTCGCAGAGGCGGCGGGCTACCGTGTTTCACGCCGACGAACCTGAGACGATCGGACCCGAGGGTGAGACGGTGGCGTCTTATCGCGGCTGGATCCGTCCGTACGGCGGTTGACTCCTGCTGATCACTACGCGGGACACAAGCGCGACCACCTGGGGTCCGTGCGCGTATCTGCTGCGGCTTGCCCCGCTTCCGGCTGTGCCGGCCGGGCAGGTCCTCCGCGACTTGGCGCCCGGTGCTGGCTCCGCCGAACAAGCGCAGGAATTGGCGGAGCGGCTCGGCGGACTGCCTTTGGCGTTAAGGCAGTCGGCGCCTATCTCGCCATGCCCACAAGCCGCTACCGCACCTTCATCGCCTACCAGCAGGCTCTACGAGCGGAGTTACCTGACTTGCTGGGCGCTGCCCACCCGAACGCCGATAACCCCGACACGGCCCGACAGGTGGTACGTCATACCTGGGACCTCTCGCTGGACCAGCTTGCACGCGATGGCGTGACATTGGCTCGCACCCTGCTGCGTCTTCTTGCCCAACTCGCTCCGGCGCCAGTTCCCTTGGCCCTAATAAGCCCTCACTTGCTCGCTGAAGTCGCCGGTGAGCAAGTGAGGGCGGCCGCATTAGAAACGGCCCTCGCCGGCCTGTACCGCTACGGGCTCCTCGACGCCCCGCTACCGAGCACCGGGGCGGACGGAGGAAATGATGCAGGTGTTGCTCAACTCGTGTTGCATCCCCTCGTCCGGGACGTAACCGTCCTTGGTCACTTCGCTGAATCCGCCGACCTCGCAACATGGCACGATGCACTAGCTTGTCGCCTGACGACAGCCGTCGACGAAGTGGTCAGGGCTGGGCGCTCAGGTTGGTCCGCCGCCGCCCTGCTTGCCCCCCCACCTGCCCCTCCTCCTCGACCGCCGGACCGCCTGCGCATTCACGGATGTTCGCGACTGCTTCACCGACCTCGCCCGCGTTCTGGATGATGCTGGTGCATATACCGCTCAGCGCGTTCTCCGCCAGCGCCTGCTGCGCGCAGAAGCCGATCGGCTGGGCCCGGACCACCCCGATACCCTGACCAGCCGACACAACCTCACCAACGCATTGCATGGCGGGTACCGCGAGGCTGAGCGTCTGTGGGGGTCTCTGTAGCACTCGCCGAAAGAAGAACGAAGTAGTTCCTGAACTGGGCCGTTGCCGTTGACCGACTGGCTCGTTGGGCCAGCCGAGTGGATCCGGCTGACCGTCGCCGTCGTTAGGCGAGCGGAGTGGCCGCGATACCGCGAGCCGCGATGGGGCAGGACGAGGGATCGATGACACACACACCGCCGTACGACACCGGGCTGCTCAGCGCGCCCGTGAACGGGGCGGACGGTGAGGAGCTTCTGAGGCGGGGGACGGAGCTCGTCGATCCCCCGCTGCGGGAGGCCGTGGATCGGCTGCATCCATCCATGGCCACGGTGTGCCGGTACCACCTGGGTTGGGACTCCGGCGGCTCCCAAGGAACAGTGCGGCAGGTGGCCAAGCGGGTCCGCGCGGCGCTCGCGCTGCTTTCGGTCCGCTCCGTGGGCGCCTCGGAGCAGTTCGCGGCCGTCGCCGGTACGGCGGTGGAGCTCCTGCATCAGCTCTCCCTGCTGCATGACGACATCATGGACGCCGACATGGAGCGGCGGGGCAGGCCAGCCGCGTGGGCCCGGTTCGGTACCGGCGCCGCCGTGCTGGCCGGTGACGCTCTCGTCGTCCAGGCTGTCGCCACGATCTTCCACGCGCCGGCCCCCGGAGCCCGCGCCGCCATGGAAGAACTCATCACCGCCGTGGAACGGATGGTGGAGGGCCAGGCGGAGGACCTTGCCCTGGAGCGCCAGCCCCTTCGTGAGATGTCCGTGAGCAGGTACGTGCGCATGGCGCGCGGTAAGACCGGGGCACTCTTCGGCTGTGCGGCTGTCCTCGGTGCCGTTCTCGCGGGCGCGCCGCCGGCCGTGGTGCGCGCGCTGCGCAGCGCGGGCTGCGACCTCGGCGTGGCGTTCCAGATCCTCGACGATGTACTCGGTCTGTGGGGCGACAACGCGCTCACCGGGAAACCCGTCGGCACGGACCTGACGCGCGGCAAGAAGACCCTGCCACTGGTTCTTGCCGCCGCGTCTGGGACGGCCGACGGCCAGCGGGTTGCGGCCCTGCTCGACGCCGTGCCGATCGGCACCGCCGGGCTGGCACCGGCCGACGTCGTCGAAGTCATGCGCCTGTTGGAGGCCACGGGCTGCCGGGAACTCGCCGAGGAAGCCGCCGCCCACCACGTGACGTCGGCCGTCGCCGCGCTGGACGAGGCGGCGATTCCCCAGGCCATGCGGCAGCAGTGGCGTTCTCTCATCGACTGCCTGTCCAGCCGCAGGCGCTGACCCACGCAGGAGGAGGCCCGCCATGCCCGCCACCCCGTACGCCCTGCGCGTGCACGACGTTTACAAGGCCTACCGGTCGCGCCGCGTGCTGAAGGGTGTCTCGTTGAGCCTCGAGCCTGGCACCTTGGCGGGAGTGGTGGGGGAGAATGGTTCGGGCAAGAGCACCTTGCTGAGGGTTCTGTGCGGGCAGATGGCCGCTGACACGGGAGAGGTGGAGTACCGCGGCTCGCTGGGGTACTGCCCGCAGGAGGCAGTGCTCAACGACGCGCTCACCGTCGACCAACACCTGCGGTGGTTCGGGACGGCCTACCGCCTGGACGGGACCGGCCGCGGGCAGGAGCTGTTGGAGGAGCTGCACTTCGCCGAGTACCGGCACACACGGGTGGAACAGCTCAGCGGAGGCGCCCGGCAGAAGCTGAACCTCACCTTGGCGCTCATGCACGACCCGCACGTCCTGCTGCTTGACGAGCCGTACCAGGGCTTCGACTGGGAGACGTACCTGCGGTTCTGGGACGTCTCGACCCGGCTGCGCGACCGGGGCCGCTGCATCCTGGTCGTGTCGCACCTGGCCTGGGACGCCGGCCGTATGGACGTCGTCCACCGATTGCGGGACGGCGTGGCGACGCCGTGGAGCGGAGAAGGCCAGCCGACCGTCGTCGAGGGAGCGGTGCGGTGAGCCGGGCGTGGGAGGCGTTCCGTACGGGTGCTGGCTTTGCGCTCCTGGAACACGCTCGCAACCGCCTGGCCCTCGTGCTGGTCGTCGGCTACATCCCTCTCTGGCTGACGCTGGAGCACTGGTTCGTCACCCCCACGCCGCTGCGCTTCCTGCTGCGCGCGGCCGGGCAGACCGTCACCGTAAACGGCAATCACCTCACCATGGTGTCCGGGGCCATCAACACGGTGACGCTCGTCGTCGGGTTCATGATGTTCATGCCGACCTTCAAGGCCCTCGCCTTCGATCGCAGGCTCGCGCTCGCCGGATACCCGCGCACCTGTCTCCTGGCGAGCAAGATCGTCGCGATGGTGATCGCTTCCGCGCTCATCGCGACGTACGCCACGGTCGTGGTGTGCTGGTACTGGGACCCGGTGCGGCCCGTCCTCCTCGCGCTCGGCCTGTTCACCGCCGCCTTGAGCTACGGCGGTATCGGCATCATGCTCGGCGCGTTCCTGCACAATGAACTGGCCGGCCTCTTCGTCATCATCATGGCCAGTCTGCTCGACACGATGCTGCAGAACCCGATGAGCAACACGGGAGCCGAAAAGGGCGGGCTCCAGTTCCTTCCCGGGTACGGCCCCACACAGGTCGCAGTCGCCGCCGGCTTCACGCCCTCGGTCACTCCGTACGGTCATCTGCTGCTCGGCCCCGCCTGGTTCCTCGCCACGTGGCTGCTGGGCATGGCCGCGTTCTTCGCCCGGACCCGCAACCACCTCCCCACGCCCTCCGCCACACCGCCTACAGGGAGAACCACGTGAACCGCGTGAACCGCCACGACATCCGCTTCACCGGCGCCTGGCGATCACCGCTCTCGCCGGATGCCGTGTATGCGACGCTCGCCGACGTCGGGGCATATCCCTCCTGGTGGTCGGCCTTCCGATCGGTGCGACAAACCGGAGAACGCGAATGCGAGGTCGTCATCCGGTCCCTGCTGCCCTACGGGCTGACGGCCCGGCTCACGCCAGTCGTGGAGGATCCGGTCGCGCGCGTTCTGGAAGCAGCGGTGGACGGTGACATCGCGGGAAGCGTCCGCTGGACCGTGGAACCCGACGAGCACAACGGTTGCGTGGCCCTCTTCACCGAACACGTCACCGTACGGAAGGTGGCGCTGCGGCGCTGGATGCCGCTGGCGCGACCCTTCTTCCACCTCAACCACACCGCAGCCATGGGATCCGGTCAGCGTGGGCTCGCGGCACGGGCGCACCAGGTGCGGTAGGCCCCGAGTGGGCGGATGACGCCAGCGCAGAACGATGGTCCCGCGGCTGGGTTCGAACGCACGGCGTTCAACAGGAGCGTGCTGGGCACATCGGAACGAAAACCCGCGCTACGGCCACCCGCCGAGCAACCTCCGGCCACGGGTTCACGCACGGTCATTCTCACAATTGAACAGTTACGCGAGTTCTGTGAGAGGCCCAGAGTCGATCACGTTTCGCAGGTCGCCGTTCGCGGAAGTCCTCTCAAAACCGGCGTGTTGTGCGAGATGGTTCTGACGCACTGTCGGGGTGGATCTGACGCCCGATCCGGCTGCAATCGCGGTAGAACGAAACGACTGTCCGAAGTGTGAAGCCCCGGCCGGGAGTCCGTGCCGCACCCACAAGACGATGTGCGCCGTCACCAGCCTCACCGCTGAGCGGGCCGATGCCAAGGTGATCGCCCGGCTCGTTCGCGATCACTAGGCGGTGGAGGCCTTGCATCATGTCAGGGACACCACGTTCGCGGAGGACGCCTCTCAGCTGTGAACCGGCAATGCATCCCGATCGATGGCCAGTGCCGCGACCTCGCCATTGGCGCTCTCCGACTGACCGGGGCCAGGAACATCGCTGTCGGGCTGCGGCGCAGCGCCCCCCGTCCCGAACGCCCCTTCGCCCTCCTGGGCCTCACGTGATCCGAACCGGGGGTCGTGTCCCGCCGCGTGGTGCGGCCCGTGGGCATCTTGCGGGGGTCCGGTACAGCACACACTGGCGAAGCGGCCCTTCGGGCACGCTGGGATCCTCGAAGTCGTCGGCCGGGTTGCGGGTCATGCCGATCCGGCGCATCACTGCCTGGGAACGACGGTTGTTGACGGTCGTCGACGCAACGACCTCCGGCAGCCCGAGGGCCTCGAGGCCGAAGGCCAGGCAGGCCAGGGCGGCCTCGGTGGCGTAACCGTGGCCCCACGCCGGACGCACCAACCGCCACCCGATATCCACCCCCTCGAACGGCATGCCCTCGTCCACCTCGTCCAAGCCGGCGCGGCCGATGAACTCACCAGTCTCCCGTGCTTCGAGCGCCCACCACCCAAAACCTCGCTCGTCGAACCCGGCCTGCATGAGTGCCACCGCGGCGTCGCTTTGCTCCCGCGTCAGCAGTTCCCCCAGATGTTCTCGGACTTCGGGATCGGCATTCATCGCCGCCCACGGTTCGAGGTCGGACTCCCGCCACCGGCGCAGCAGGAGACGATCGGTACGCAGTTCTGGCATGCCAGCCAGCTAACGCCATCACGATCAGAGTGTCGATCGGTTATGTGGAACCTTACGGCGCTCGCCAAGGCCGGCCCCGCTGCCAGATCTTCACGGCCTACACCACTTGGCGGGACACCATCCGAACCGGACACCCGCCGCCGTTGCCGAAGCCCTGGGTCCACCGCCGGCTCGGAACGGCCGCTATAGAAACCGACGGGCCGTCATGACATATCGCGGGTAGAGATCGTGCCGATTTTTTGGGTTCCTGGTTTGGGGGTAGAGAGGGCCAGCGGGGGAAGGTCGCTGCCCTGCCATTAGTCCGCGAGCCCGCTGAGCGTCGTCGTCCATGAAATCGGATCATGGCAGGAAGAATTCGGCATTGATCGCCCTAAGGGCTGTCCCATAATTGACCGTTGAGATGGCCGGGACAAGGCGGGCTGATCGCGGGTGGGTCGGGCTATGCGGCCTGGAGAAGGTTGTGGAGGCGGGCGATGCCGAGCATGGCGCGGTGGACGCCGTCGCCCTTGAGCCGGCCAGAGCGCAGCGTCCAACCCCGCCCCGTCCGCGACGATCCGTCAAGCCGGCGCGGCTTCTCGATAGCAACCCGCCGCAGGCCTTGACGGACGAGATCTGACGTCGTGCCATGAGAGGACACACCGCAACGGGGGATGAAACGATGGCGGCAGAGGGACACGACGGACCCAGTGGCGAGCCCGAGAGCCACAATGAGGTCCCACAGAGCAGCGCTCCGAAAACCCCACCCGACAATAACGATTGGGTCGGCCATGTAGTTGTGATCGTCCTGGCTCTCATCGTCTTAGCTTTGATCGTCCTGGCTCTCATCGCCTTGTGGATGATCGTGAGCGACGCGGCATCCAGCGGTTGCTCCCCTCACTGCGGCACCAACTCGCCCTTGTGGCACTGATCATTGAGCTGCCCGCGAACCTGGCCGCCACCGCGCTGGTGGCCCCCACCGGTTCGCTGCTGCGGCGCCATCGCCGGGGCGATGCGGCCGACGGCCGACTTCGACACTCCGAACAGCGGCGCCAACTGCCGCAGCAGAGGTTGGCCCGCCAGTGCACTTGGAAGCGGCGGAGCGCGAGATCCGGCGCATGGAATAGGTAGGTTCCGTGGAGCCCCGGGAGAGCTGCTGCGGCTGAGTCGCGCTTTCCGAGATCCACAGGTGTGGAACGATCTCTTCACGTGGCTGGTGTGATCACGCGTCGGAGCCGTCCTGGATAGCCCCGTTCACCGGGCTGAGCCCGCGCGCCAAGTCAGCGGCCGACCGCATCATCGACCACGTCGGCCCGCTGCGCGCGCTCAAGCCTCGGCGGCGCTTCGCCAAGGGCACGGTGTTGATTGTCGACGGGACCCTCGTCCCCACTCGCGACCACACCATCGCGCAGAAGTCCAAGAACTATCGGTACTCCACGAATCACCAGGTCGTCGTTGACGCTCACACCCGCTTGGTCGTGGCGGTCGGCAAGCCCCCGCCCGGCAACCGCAACGACTGCAAGGCCTGGGCAGAGTCCGGCGCCAAAGCCGCGGTCGGCAGGACGACGACCATCGCCGACGGCGGTTACCCGGGAACCGGCCTGGTCATTCCGCACCGCCGGCCCAAGGGCGGTGAACTCACCGAGTGGCAGGCCGAGCACAATCGGGACCACAAGAAGGTCCGCGCCCGCGTCGAGCACGTCTTTGCCCGTATGAAGAACTGGAAGATCCTTCGCGACTGCCGCCTCAAGGGAGACGGAGCCCACCATGCCATGCTCGGCATCGCCCGCCTCCACAACCTGGTCCAGGCCGCGTAGCACGGCCGACCGATCCTGCCTCGACCCTCTCAAAGATCAGTTACGGGACAGCCCTTAGTCTTCTGAGTCAGGAATTCTGTTCAGATTTATAGGCTTTGCGGCATGGCGCGGACGGGGCGGCCGAAGGCCGAGTTGACGTTGTCGGACGAAGAGCGGGCCGCACTCGAGGGGTGAGGGCGGCGCCGTTCCTCGCCGCAGGCGTGGGCGCTCGCCGCAGGCTCCGCGCTCAGCAGCGCCATGCACGACTGGCTCCACAAAAGAGGCACTGGAACGATCCGTCGAAGTGTTCCGCGCCTGGGACGCCGCCCGCGGCGGCCGGCTCCAGCGCAAGGCCGTCGTGGGCCGGCTCAACGAAGTGGGCGGCATGCTCACCCACCCGACCGCCTCCCGCGACGCCTGTGGGCCACGGGGAGACTTGGCAAAGCGCACAGCGCAGCGCACTGATGGTGATCTCGGGCGCCCCTGGGCGGCGATCCACGACGACCTACAACCACCACCGCTGCCACACCGCACTCGGCGGACACCCACCCATCAGCCGCGTTAACAACCCTGCGGGTCAGTACACCTAGGACTTGTCCGGTCGATCATGTGACTACTTCGTGTCCAGGTCGTTGATGTGGACATGGGGCGGGGTGATCTGAGTGATGCTGAGTGGGAAC